>CAZQIY010000030.1:0-60085 GCA_964593565.1 uncultured Anaerolineaceae bacterium | reverse complement strand
TTACAGGTTGGTCAGATAGTTGTAGGGATAGGGCAGCGGTTTGTCGCTGGCCTGGTTAAGCCGCGCCATATGGTCCGAACTCAGGGTCCAGCCGATGGCGCCCATGTTGTCCTCGAACTGTTCCAGCGTGCGCGCACCGATAATCGGTGCTGTCATGCCGGGGCGCTGCAGCAGCCAGTTGAGGGCGATCTGCGCCGGAGTTTTGCCGGTTTCTTCTGCAATCGCCAGCAGTGTATCCACCACGCACCAGGTATGCTCGTTGTTGTACTGGTCCCATTTTTCGGTCCAGTTGGGATACTTTTCCGCTTCCTTGACTCGCGTGCCCTCCGGCGGGCCGGCCATGTCTCGGCGGAACTTGCCGGTCAGCCAGCCGCTGCGCAGCGGACTCCAGGGGATGAGGCCCAGACCCTCGTTCTGGCAGATCTGTACCAGTTCCCATTCCGCCTCGCGATCCAGCAGGTTGTACAGCGGCTGCAGACAGGTGAAGGGTTCCCATCCCCGCTGCTGGCTGAGGTCAATGGCCTTCTGAAGCTGCCACGCGCTGAAGTTGCTGGCGCCGATATAGCGCACCTTGCCGCTGCGCACCAGATCATCCAGCGTGCTGAGGGTTTCTTCCAGCGGCGTGGGCGGGTCCCACATGTGCACCTGATACAGATCAATATAATCGGTACCCAGGCGGCGCAGGCTGCCTTCCACAGCGGTCAGGATATGCTTACGGCTCAGCCCGGTTTTGTTGGGGCCTTCGCCGGTGCCCCAGCGCACCTTGGTCGCGATGATAAAATCATCACGCGGCTGGCCTTTCAGCCAACGGCCCAGAATTTCCTCAGAAACGCCCTGACCATAGGCGTCTGCCGTGTCGATAAAGTTGCCGCCGGCTTCGGCAAAGCGGTCCAGCATCTGAATGCTGATTTCCTCGCTGCTTTCCCGACCAAAGGTCATCGCGCCCAGGCACAGACGGCTCACGTTCAACCCGGTACGTCCCATATAGGTATATTCCATGTGCTGCCTCCTCTGGTATATAAACGGCTGCCAACAGCGTCACTAGCAGGTTTCCGCAGGGGTTTCTTTACGAATCTGCGGGTTTTGCAGCGGCAGACGAACCGTGCCGCGCAGCCTGTGCGCGATGCTGCCTGCCCAGCGAATGATCGTGATCGTGCGCGGCGCTGTCCCTGCCCGGCGCTGACGGCGTTCCAGGCGCGCAAGATGCGCCCTGTCCAGAATTTCCTGCTGGCGAATCCGCCCCAGTCGATGGAGTGTGAATGGGTCCATGCGAATCTCCTTTTCTCAGTAACCGATGACGTTCTGTCACGAGGCGCAGTAAACAGACCTGCCCTGATATAAGGCGGTGAAGGCCGTTATAAGCGTATGCCTGTTACCGTGTGCGGCTTAGCCAGATGAGGTCAGGAAGCTTCTGTCACCTGCTCGGAGACAATTTCCTGATACACCCCGATCTTATAGCGAATGACGTTGAGATGGTCGTACAGCTCATCCAACCGCGCTTCGACCTGGCTGCGGTGCGCTTTCAGCATCTCCAGCCGTTCCGGCAGGGTGTGCTCGCCTTCGCGCTGCAGTTCTGCATACTGCTGCATCTGCTGAATCGACATCCCTGTCGCGCGCAGCTTGGTCAGGAAGTCAATCCAGCCGACATCATCTGGCGCGTAACGGCGGTGGCCGTTGCCTGCCCGGTTGATCGCATGGATCAGCCCGATGCGTTCGTAATAGCGCAGTGTGTGTTCGCTGAGACCTGTCGCCTCGGCAACCTGCTGAATGGTAAGTGTGTCATCGTTCATGTTTAAAAGTCTACTCCTTAGAGCGCGCTCTAAGTCAAGACCCCAATTTTACGAAATTTTTGGCAGGGCTGCATGGGCGAGGGACAAAGCAAATATCACCGCCCGGCACAGGCGGCTGCAAGGGGAACAGACTGGCGCTGCTGGCCGGGCGTGGCGGATGTTTAGCCGACCTGGGGCAGCAGTTTTTCTGGCAGGCTGGCCGCCCAGCCGCGAATCAGGTTCCAGTCGCGATGATCCCCCACGGACCACACCCCCAGCGCAGCGCTGATCCGGAACATCAGGCGGTCACGCAGGGAAGGTACTTTGTCCAGGATGAGTGCCCCGGCGAAGTAGCCTTCGCTGACAGGCCGCACCAGGGCGCGCACCGGCGCCATCCAGTTAGGCACCATCTCATACGCCTGCGGGTTGTTCATCGCCAGCGTCATACAGACGAGAAAGGCGGCAAAGGGCGTCTGAGTCAGTGCGGTCTGATGTGTGCGGACAAACTGCATCGCTTCCGGCAGCCACTGCCCTTCCTGAATGGCGCTGCCTGCCACCACGGCCCCATAGGGCGAGAGGTCGTTCACCTCCTGCATGGGGCGCACATCGACCTGTGCGCCGCTGCTCGCCAGCGCCTGACCGATTGCTTCTGCCACGCCCGCCGTAGAACCGGCACGGCTGGCATAAGTCACGAGGATTTTATCTGCCATCATCACTTTCCTTTATCCCACCGGCGGCCTCTGGCACATCGAGGCCTGTCTTAATGGTGAATCAGACAGGGCGTTTTGGCACCCGCCAAATGTCATTCAGGAAAGCCGGTTTTGTCATAATCCGGATGCTGGCGGGGTGATTAATCCCTGCGCATAACGTGGCCGGCATCGCGCAGGGCCGCGCGCGCGGCATGATAACCGCACAGGCCATGCACGCCGCCGCCGGGGGGAGTCGAGGACGAGCACAGATACAGCCCTTTGACAGGCGTGGTGTAGGGCACAATACGCGGCACAGGCCGCAGGAACAACTGCAGCATATCCTGCGCGCCGCCGTTGATGTCGCCGCCGATATAGTTGGCGTTGTAACGCTGGAAATCGGCGGAGTTCATGGTATGCCGCCCCAGAATCAGATCGCGAAAGCCGGGCGCAAAGCGTTCGATCTGCTGTTCGATGCGTTCTGTCATATCTTCGGTGGAACCGTGCGGCGTGTGGCAGTAGACCCAGCAGGTATGCTGGCCCTGGGGGGCGCGGGTGTCATCGAACAGGCTTTGCTGCGCCAGAATCATGAACGGCTTTTCGCAGATGCCCCCATGCCAGGCCGCGCTTTCAGACACCGCGATTTCATCCAGCGTGCCGCCGATATGCACCGTCCCGGCGCGGCGGCAGGCCTCCGCTGTCCAGGGGATCGGCCCGGACAGGGCGTAATCCACCTTAAACACGCCCATGCCGTAACGATAGCATTCCAGGGCGCTTTTGTAACGCTGTGGCAGACGATGCCCGGCAATCTGCACCACCTGACGCGGCGTGAGGTCCAGCAGCACCGCCCGCGCCGGTGGCAGCGCATCCAGGTTTTCTACCGGATGCCCCGTGACAATCTCGCCGCCCAGCGATTGCAGATACCCCGCCATCGCATCGGCGATGCGCTGCGACCCGCCGCGTGGCAGCGGCCAGCCCACCGCATGGCCCAGTGTCGCCAGCACCAGCCCGAACGACGCGCTGGCCAGATGTTCCAGCGACAACTGCGAATGCGCCGCGTTGCCCGCCATCAGCGCCCGTGCCTGCGGGGTGCGGAAGATGGCGCGAGACAGGGTTTTGGCCGGGGGCAGCGCCGCCAGCCCAAAACGGGCCATCAGGAAGGGGTGGCGCGGGATGCGAATGAGCGACCCCAGAATATCTTCGGAAAGCTGCGGCCAGTGATCCACCAGCGGGCGCATCAGCCGCCGGTACATGGCGCCATCGCGCCCCAGCGCCGCCGCTGTTTCATCGACAGAGCGCAGCAGCGTCACCGCTGTGCCATCATCCAGCGGGTGCGCCAGCGGAATATCCGGCTGAATCCATTGCAGGCCATGATCCTGCAGCGGGAGCTGGCTGAGGTAGGGCGAGGCCATGCCCAGCGCGTGAATCGCGGAGCAGACATCATGCACGAAGCCCGGCAGAGTCAGCTCTGCGGAGCGTGTGCCGCCGCCGACGGTATCGCGTGCTTCGTAGACACGCACAGACCACCCGGCCCGCGCCAGTTCGATAGCGGCGGCCAGGCCGTTTGGCCCTGCTCCGACGACAATCGCATCCAGCATCAGATTTCCTGCTGCATAATCAGGTGACGTTCGGCATTGCGCCGCTTATAGCTGGCCGGGCGCTGCGGCGGGTGCTGCTTGTAATGCTGCACGATCCATTCCAGATAGGTGCGCAGCGGCGTATAGCTGAAGCCCAGTTCGGTTTTGCTGCGTTCGTTGGTCAGTTCGCTCATCCAGCGGTCGCTGAAAGGCGAGCAGTCCGGCAGGAAGCCATTGGCCTCCAACTGGCTGCGCCTGACATCGACCAACTGCGGCGCTGGCTTGTCCATCACCTCGCTTAGCAGGTGGATAAATTCCGGCAGGGAGAGGGTTTCATCCTGCGAGATGTTATAGGCCCGGCCCAGCCCGCTGTGGTTGTTAATGAGCAGGTGGATGATCTGCACCACATCCCCGGCATAAACATGCCGCAGCGCGTACTGCGGCGTATCCGGGATCAGAATCGGGCCGCCGTCCTTGATGCGCAGCATGTAGTTATACAGCCGCCGGAACGGGTCGCGCATGCTGTTGACCATCGGCAGTCGCAAGGAAGTATACGGGAACTGCCGCGTCTGCCATGCCGCCGCCAGCACATCCTCTGCGCCGCGCTTGCCGACGCCGTACTGCCATTCTTCATACCCGTAGGTGTTGGGCTTGGGTTCGGGCATGATTGGGCCAGCGTAATCGTCTTCGGCAAAGGGACGGTTCAGCCCTTCGCGCACCAGGTAAACCTGGCCGGAACTGATAAACAGATAATGCCCCACGCACCCATGCAGCAGGTCCACGGTGGCTTCGGCTTCTTCAGGGCTGTACAGCACAAAATCCACAACAGCATCGAAGCTGCGGCCGTGCAGCGCTTTTTTCAGGTCTTCGCGGTTGGTACGGTCCCCGCGCAGGCGGGTAATTTCTGGAGGAAGTTCATCCAGGGTCAGACCTCTGTTGAAGATGCTGACCCGGTGACCGGCCTGGAACAGGTCCAGCGCTAACTGATGACCCATGTTGCGGGTCCCGCCGATAATCAGAATATCCTTCATGAATAGAAGCAACCTCGCGCTAACTTTGCAGATGACCCTGCCAGGACTATTCTATATGCGACTGCGCCAAAATTTGTTTGTGTAATTCCCACCAGATTATTGCCCATCCTGCACAATATCGCTGCGCAGCAGAAACACAAAGGCCGCTGCAAACAGCCCCGGCCATACGTCCTTCAGCCCGCGTGTGCCTTCGTAAGGCACTTCGCGCACAATTTCGAAGCCAAGCTGCCGCGCCCACCAGTGAAAATCCGTCCGTGTCCAGAAGCGCAGATGTTCGCCCGGCGTCACCACCCACTGTAACGGAAAACGCCCCAGCAGCAGCCGCAGCCGGTGCTGGTGATAGCCCGTGTTGGGGATCGATACAATGATGCCTTTGGTGGCATAGGGGCGCAGGCTGTTCAGCAGACCTTCGGGGTCTGGCAGATGTTCGATAATTTCGGACAGGATGATGTAATCGTAGGACTGGCGCAGAAAATCCGTGATGGGCCGGTTGATATCCGCCAGTTCGACGTTAAGGCCGTTGGCGCGGCAGAATTCCACCGCTTTGGGCGAGACATCCAGGCCATAGCCGGTGATGCCCCGGTGGTCGATGAGATAGCGCAGCAGCGCGCCATCGCCCACCCCAAGATCAAGCACGCAGCCGCCTTCATCCACCAGCCCCGCGAAGACCTGCGCGCGCTTCAGCCGCCATGCCGAAAGCTGACCCAGGCTGTCCGGCGCTTTGCGGTCCCAGTAAATGTCATAATCCACCCCGCCGACCTGCGCCGTTTTCGGGTAGATAAACAGGCGTCGAATCTGCCGGTAAGTGTTGGCCAGCGCCAGATAAAGCGGGCGCAGCGGCCCCCGGCGCAGGGTGCGTTTGATCTCAGCGACCAACATGCGCCTCCTGCCCGGCCTGTCGATGCAGCGCCGGCAGTGCAAACAGCATCGTCAGTACGATGGAAATGACGAACAGACCGTTAATCATCCAGATGCCGCCCAGCGCCCCGGCCTGTTCCACCAGCCAGTACCCCAGCGGCAGCATAATCACAAGCGCCGCGATTTTGGTCAGCAGCGCGGCCCGCATCAGATTGAGGGCGCGGTACAGCGGCCCGAATACGCTGCCAACGGTGGTCATCAGGCCGTAGATGGCAAACACCGGCAGCAGCGGCAGAATCGGCGCCCATTCCTCGCCAAAGATGGGCACCAGCAGCAGCGGCGCCAGCACGATCACCAGCGCGTAAAAGACCAGCCCGCCCAGCGTCAGCACCCCCAGCACCCGCAGGAAGTTGTGCCACAGGCGGGTATAATCGCGCCGGCCCACCGCCTGTGGGACGACGGCCTGCATGTTTTCGTAGATCGCAGAGGTGAAAAAGCTGGTTTTCTGGATGCCGCGCAGCCCAAGCTGGATATAGCTGGTGGCCACCGGCCCGGCCAGAATGCCGACGAGCTGCAGCGGCACCTGGGTATACAGATTAGCGATGTTCTTGTCCAGCGCCGTAGACAGGCCATAGCGCCAGTATGGGCGATACGAAACCGTCAGCGCCCGCCGCAGGATGGCTCCCAACGGAGGATAGGCAATCGGCCCGTCGGCGCGGGTGCGCTGGTAAACGATGGCGATAACGAGCAGGGTGGCGATGGCATAGACAATACGCCCCACCACCTGACCCTCGGCTGTCGGGCTGAGAAACGCGGCAGTCACCAGGCAGATGGTCAGCACCAGTTGGTTGACATTCTGCATCACGGCCATCTGGCGCATGGAACGGCGGCTGCGAAAAGCGGAGAGGAACATGGTGTAAATGGGATCGAACAACTGCGTCAGCGCCAGCAGCGCCGCCAGCACGCCGACCTGCGGATTGCCGGTGGTGTGCAGCCCGGCCAGCAGCGGATAGGCCAGCGCATGGACCGCCGCCGGGGGGGCTGGTTCCTGATACAGCAGCGCCGCCAGCGCCGGGCCAAACAGCAGCAGCACCGCCAGCGTGAACAGCGCCCACAGCGTAGACACCTTGACATACACCGCCAGCAGGTCCACGGCTTTATGCTCGTCCCTGGCGCCAACCGCCGCAGACAGCAGCGTGGGAATGCCGACATTCAGGCCGGTCAGGTCCAGAGTCAGCCAGATGCCCAGAAACGACTGCGCCAGCGCGAACAGGCCATAATTGTACGGCCCCAGCCGCACCGGCACGATAATCCACGCTGCCATGCCCAGCAGGGTAACACCTATTTTGCTCAACTGCAGGACGATTGTATCCTGCACGAATTTGCGACGAAAAAGCTGCTGCGCCTGTGCAATCATGAAAGCGCCTGCTCGTACAATCTGATCAAATCGTGGGCGGCCCTGTCCCATGTCCACTGCTGTGCCCGCCTGTGCCCTTCAGCACCCATCTGTGCTGCCCGCTGCGGGTCATTCAGCAGGCTGATGATAGCATCTGCCAGCGCGCCTGTCACGCCTGATTGTGGCACCAGCAGGCCGGTGATACCGTCCTCGATGGCGTCCTCTGCGCCGCAGCCGGTCGTGCCGATGACGGGCAGCCCGGCGGCGCTGGCTTCCAAGTACGTCAGGCCGAAACCTTCAAACTTGCGCCCGACATTCATCGACGGCAGGGCGAAAACATCGGCTGTGGCATACCAGGCCAGCTTGGTTTCTTCTGGCACATGCCCCAGCAGATGCACGCAGTCGAGCAGGCCCAGCGCGCTGATTTCCGCCTCGACCTGATGCCGGTAGCCCGGCGCGGCATCCAGACTGCCAATGATGATACACTGCGCATCTGGCACGGCGGCGCGCACCTGTGCCATCGCCCGCACCAGTTCCAGCGTGCCCTTGCGCATCTTGACCGCCCCGACAGACAGCACCGTCGGCCCGCGCCGGGTCACCTTGCCCTGGGGAAGATCAGCAAAGTGGGCGGCGTCAATGCCGTTGGGAATCACAGCGGTGGTGATGCCGGGCAGTGCTGCCTGGGCGACGCTGGCGGTATAGTTACTGACGCAGATCAGATGCTGGGCGCGCAGGAAGGCGCGGCGGTAGACAGCACCGGCAGGCCAGCGCCGCCGGGGCAGCAGATCAACATAGCTGCCGTGCGCCGTGACGAAAAAAGGCCGCCTGCCAGCGACCCAGGCCCCCACCGGCGCATAAGGTTCGATCATGGTGTGGACGGCATCGCAGGTGGCCAGCAGTCGCCCGACCTGTGGGGCCTGCCGCAGCGAACGCAGCAGCAGGTTTTTCTCCATCGGGTTGGTATCCGGCAGCAGGGGATGCAGCGGGATGTCATCGACTGGCGGGCTGCTGCGCGAGGCGATCACCGTCAGGCGCACCCCGGCACGATGCAGGGCCTGCACCATGTTGAGGCAGTGATGTGCCCAACCGTGCGAATAAGTCAGATCAGAGGTGAGCAGGCCGATGTGCATCAGCAGTAAGCGCCGTTAAATCATCCCGCAGGTTCAGCCGGCGATATAATCCGGGTTGCGCCAGACGATCAGCATGGCGGCGTCTCCAGCGTCGGGCACGGTTGTATAATTTTCAATCACCTGGACCGCCTCGAAGCCGCGATTCATCTGCATAGTGACGGTCGGGTCGATAATCTCGCGGTTTTTGACTTTTTCGCCATATTCCTGCACGGTCATGCTGCCGGCATAGCGGTGATAGCCCATCAGCATGCCGCCGGCATAAAAGCCGCGCAGGTTGAGCCGGCGCACCAGGTCAAAACGAGCCTCGTACAGCCGTGACCCGATGCGCTGTTTGCGATATTCAGGCCGCACGGTAAATTCGACGCCGTACAGCCATTCTCCATCCGGGACGTGGTTGCGCAGCCCCTTGTCGCCAATGGCATCATCCCAACTGTGCGGTTCGCCCTCCGGGTCATCGGCGGTGCGCATGGTGCAGGCCATGCCCACCACCAGGTCGCCATCCAGAGCGACAAACTGGCCTTCGGGAAAGCGCTGAAGCTGAACCCGGATATCATCGGCATTGATGCAGTCCCCACATTCCTGGTCAAGCGTCATGCCATAGCCCAGGCGCACCGTATCATAGACTCCGCTGCCATGTTCCAGGCGTGTGTTGACGATCTGGATAGACTCCGCCATGTTTTTCCTTTCGTGCTGCTGCCCTGGCAGAAAAAACCTGTAAAACAGATCAGAAACAGGCAATATCATTTAGGTTTTGTTGATATTTCAGTTCAATAAAGATTCGCCTCGGCCCTCACCCTAAATCCCTCTCCCTCATGGAGAGGGACTTCAAAAACCCTTAACCGTTTTTCTCCCCTTCTCCATGAGGGATGCGTAGGGGGTCGGCGGAGCCGACTGAAAGCAGCTATGCTGCTCCCGGGCAGGGCCGGGGGATGAGGGCTAGCTACGCTGCCCCGGCTGGTGCATGTGCCAGCACGCCGGAAGCATAGCACATCATGGCGGTTCTGTAACTGTTTAATCCGCGTCCCAGGCCAGCGACTCCACATCCTGATACATCTCGCAGATGATGGTCTGTGCTATAAACAGGGTATCAGAAGCCGTGTCGCCCAGTTCTTCCTCTGTGGGCGAAGCCGGGAACAACGCCGCCATCAGGCGTTCGGTGCTGCGCGCTTCCAGGTTCTGCGCCAGGGTTTCCAGGTCGCCGCCGCCCTGATATTCCCAGTAACTGCTCCAGAAATTGTGGAACGCCCCGGCGAATTTCCGGGCTTCGTCTGGCAGGCCGCAGTCATGATACAGCATCAGCAGGCGTTCTGCGGCATGATAGCGCATGGCGTGGTAATACTTGACGGTGTATGGGTCCGGGGCGTTGGGGTACCACTGGAAGGCATAGGCGAAGAACACCGATTTGTTATAGGCGGCAAAGGCCCGGGCATACTCCTGCTGCTGCCAGTAGGTATCGCCGATGACGGAGAAGTTGCGGCTGAGCAGTTCGTTATCCTGCGCGGCGATGCTGTCTTCCTCGGTGCGGGTGATGGATTCCGCCAGAGTCTTCAGCGCCTGTTCCGCCTCATTCTTTTTGCTGTATACCTCGCCCAGATAGCCAAGCATCCAGACCGTGTACCATTCCGCCTCATCCTGCTCGTTGAGGTCCCGGCCCTCTTTAAAGAGGGCTTCGGCTTTGTTCAGGTCGCTGGCATTGCCGCTGTACAGATAGGTCTGCCCCAGAAATTCGAGCAGCAGGCCGCGCAGGTGGCGTTCTTCCTCATCCAGCGGCTGACGATCCAGCCGCAGCAGGTGAATCAGCGGCAGCAGGGCGCTGCGGACTTTCAGCCAGTGCGGACCGGCAGGTTTGGCAAAGCCCGGCGCATTGACCGGATAGGCTTCCTGGAATCTGCGCAGCAGGTTACCCAGTTTTTCGCCATCTGCTGTCTGGGTCTTCTTGTTTTCCAGCGTCCATTCCCACAGGCTGAGAAGCTGGTTGTTCAGCGGGAAATCGAGATACCAGCCCCACCACTGGAACGCCTCGAAGTACAGGGTGGCTAATCGAAGCTGGGCCTGCTTGAAGGCTTTGGCATCGCGCAGCATGCTGGTGTGGTACAGCCATTCCGTAACAAGAGCCTGCCACTGTTCATCTTCAAACTGGTACAACTGCTCGTAATAGGAGCTGTCCTCGTAATCTTCCTTGTTCTTCGTCAGTTCGGAGGCGTAATATTCGGCAGCGGTCTGATGAAGCTGGTCGAACAGGTCCGGGTCGCGTTCTTCCAGCCGCTGGGCCAGCAGTTCGCGCACGAACATATGCAGGCGAAAGCGCGGGGTTTCATCGCCAGAGGAGACACGCTCGACAAAGGAGTATTTTTTCAACTGGGCAAAGACCGCCTGCACTTTTTCGCTGTCATCTTCCGGCACCCTGTCATGTTTTTGCAGGGCATACTTCAGCATCGCATAATCGAACTGGCGCAGCACGGAACACAGGTCAATAGCAAAGACCAGGATTTCATCGAAGCGGCGCATATCATGAATATGATCCAGCAGATCGTTCAGGCGCTGCGCAAGATACATATCGTTCTGGCGCATTTCTTCCAGCGTGGCCGGGGGCAGCTTTTTGAACACCTTCAGCAGCCGGGTGACTTCTTCCTGATTGTCCAGGTCCAGCCCTTCCAGCACATTGGAGGACAGGCCGACGACCAGCGGGTTGCCCGCGCTGAACTGAAACACCTGCTCCACCAGTTCATCCGGGACGGTTTCCAGCCCCAGCCGCTTTAACAGGTATTCGCGGGTTTCGGCCTGGCTGAAATTGCCCAGTTCAAAGATTTTGGCCCGCTGCGCCACCTTGTCCGGCAGCTTGCCGGTGACGGTGCGCGAGAGGACCTGGGCTGTATCGTTAAGGTCCGTCACCAGACTGAGGAACCAGTCGCCAATGGGCTGGGCATACAGATAGCAGTAATCATCGCCAAAAATGACGAAGCGATACCCCGTTTGCAGCGCATTAAAGAGGCGCTTGAAGGCTTCGGTAAAATCGTGGACGACGCCGACAATCACCTGCTTGATGCGCTCTGCATCCACCAGGCTGGTGACATTCACGGTGACGCCGCCGGTGGTGATCTGCGAATTTTCGATGGACAGCCATGAATCGCGGGTGACGGTTTCGTTGGTCAGCGGCTGGCCGCCGCCGATCTGAATCTGGCCGGATGCTGCTTCCATGCCGGTCAGGTTTACTTTGAGTTCCTCAAAAAAGCCAATAAATTTCTCATCGCTGATTTCTTCCAGCGTCTTTTTGAGCTGGCCTTCAAACAGGGTAAACCGCATCGGGTCCTGCCGGGCCAGTTCCTGGGCGATGGTTTCTAATAAGGCGCGGTAATCGTACAGATTCTGAAGATAGGCTTCGACAGATTCCCAGTCGCCCAGGGCCGGGCTGATGTGGTTGCGGTTGTAAAGCGAATATCTGTCCAGTTCCAGCCAGATGGAAATCCACCCCTCTTTGCTGCCATATTCGGCGCACAGCCTGCGCAGGATAGTGGTCTTGCCCGTGCCATAGATGCTCTCTGTATCGCCAAACAGCATCAGGCCAGTCTCGTTCTCGATCCACCGTCTGAACGCATCCATGTAATCCTTGCGTTCGATAAACACATCCGGCGCAGCATTGAGCCTGGAAAGATCGACTGCCATAGTGTCCTCCTCAACTGCCAAAAAAATCAGCACAAAGGGCTGATTTTGCTGCATTAGTGATCAGACCGGTGGGCAAACAGGGGTGGCTTAAAACGGACAGGTTATTCCTTGTCTACTTCGACATCCCCCGTGCCGAGCTTTGAGTTTTTTACACTGCCTGTCAATGTAATGCCGCCAGACCGCACGTTGTCGACAGGCCCGCTGGTTTTCACATTCCCCGTAGCGGCTTCTGTGCCTTCGACAACGCCCCCCGGCCCGACAGTGATGTCGCCGCTTGCCGCACTGGTTGGCTGTGACTGTTTTATTAAATCCAGCAGAGCTTGCGCCTGCCTTACAACTTCGTCATCTTCGCTGATCGGGGCCTGCTTCAGCTTGGATTTGAGGCCGGGTTCCCAGGTTTCGGGGTCCTGCTCATACTCCTCCACCAGCGTCTCCGCTGCTTCTGGCTTCATGCTGGCGCCGGATTGCAGCCTGTTGACGATCATCTTTTTAAGCGCCTGGTATGCCTTGGGCACTTCCTCGCTGGCCACATCCTTCACCGCTTCTGCAACGCCAGCCGCCAGCGCCGTGACAATTAAAGTTGCCGGGTCCATTATCCTGCCTCCTCAGCTTAAAGGTGAGTTCATTATATGACAGATATTATCGAGACAAATAAAAAGATTTAGGGCTAACGCTGTTCGAGTTCATCCAGCAGCCAGCGCTGGGTGCGGATAATCTCTGCAATGGCCTGCATATCGGCGTCGGCATCCTGTTCCGGCATGGGGGGGCCGGGCACGATGGGCAGCCACGCGGCAAAGTCCGTCACCGTCTGCTGGCCTTCCGCCACTTTCAATATCTGGTGCAGGGCGTCTTCGGGGTTCCAGTTCACCTGCAGGCCATTGACCTGGAGCATGAAGATCATGGCGACGGTGGCGGTGCGTTTGTTGCCATCTGCAAAGGGGTGGTTGCGGGCGATGGAATGCAGCAGCGCTGCTGCTTTTTCCTCCATGGCGGGGTAAGCGTCTTCGCCAAAGACGCTTTGCATAGGGCGGCCCACCGCTGCTTCGAGCAGGTCCATATCCCGCACCTTCTGTTTGCCCTGAAGAATCTTATGAATCGGCACCCGGGTGGGAATCTGCTCGTTGATATAGATCAGTTCATCAGCGGTTAGAAAGCGTGTCATCTTTTTGCGTCGTATGATCTGCCAGCCATGCCGCCACCGAATCCACATCGTGCTGGTTTTTGGCGATTTCCAGCACAAAATCAACCATTTCCTGATCATCCCAGGTGGGCTGCAGGCCGTTCTCGTGCAGAAAGCGGATGGTCGCGTGGGTGGCGGTACGTTTGTTGCCGTCGTAAAACAGATGATGCGCCGCCAGCGCATGCAGCAGCGCCGCCGCCTTGTCCATCAGGGTGGGGTAGGCTTCCTGCCCGAAGGCGTGCAGCATCGGACGAGCCGCCGCCGCGCGCAGCAGATGCCGGTCGCGGACGGCAGGTTTGCGGCCCAGCGCTGCTTCTGCGATATCGTAAATATCCGCCGGGCTAAGATAGATAACGTCCTGATCCTGAATACTCATGGGAATTCGTGGCTAACTGTCAGATTGTGGCTGGCGTTACGGCATTAGCCGACATAAGGCAGCACAAGCTGGCGCTCCAGCTTGATGCCGGCCCATTCGTCGTCGCTTGGCCCATCATAAATGAGGGTATAGGGGCCTTTGAAGCCCGCCTCGCGAGAGATGTCCAGGCAGTGGATAAAATCTTCCGTGTCGGCTTCCATCTGGGCCGCGAAATGGCATTTGGCATGGCACGATTCCGCCAGCGGCATAATGCGCATCAGATCATCGTACTTGGTCAGGCCCTTCCAGTTGCCAAAATCCACACATAACCCGACCCGCCCTTCCAGCGCATCCAGCAGGCGGTACACGGACTGCGGTTTGGCCATGACGCTGAACCAGTTCTCGGTCATCAGGCGGATATTGCAGGATTCGGCGGCACTGGCAAGCTGGCGAAGCCCATCACGGCTGCGATCCAGCGCCTCGTCATCAACGGTCTTGCCGGCGATCACGCGGGCACAGGTCGCGCCCAGCGCCCCGGCAGTTTCCAGCCATTCGGCAATCCAGCGCAGGTCGCGGGGGCCATATTCCGGGTGGGTGATGTCGCCATCGTCGATCAGCAGCGAGAACAACTCGACGCCGGCATCATCCAGCGCGCTGTGCAGTTCGCTGATATAAACCGGGTCGCGGCTGGGCAGGTGAAAATGGCAGATTTCCAGGGTATAGATGCCCATTCGCGTAAGCTGTGCTGGCAGTTCCAGCAGCGTCATGCAGCCCGGGCCATAAGGTTCCTCCGGGTCGGGGGATGGACGGGCCGGGGAATCCCAGTAAACCGGGCCGAGCATGCGATGCAGGCTCCAGGTTGAAAGGGAGAGACGAGGATGGCTGGACATGAAGAACCTCAGATTGGTGAATTGTTTCTATTCTACACGAAATCGCGCATACGACCCAAAAATGGTTAACGATTGGATATAAGGAAGGCTACAGCACGCCCACCGGATCAATATCGACCTGCCACGAGGCCGGCATGTCGATTCCTTCCAGCGCGAGGACGGGGTCCGCGCTGCGCAGCAGCAGGTGCCAGCGATGCCAGTTATCAATTCTGGCAAAGAAGCATGGCGCCGGGCCGATCATCTCTGTGCCGGTGAGGTTGAGCGCGGCGATGCGGTGGCGGATGAGAACAGCAGCGCGTTCTGCCTCTGCGCGCACCTTGCCTTCCTGCGCGTTCTGAAAGACGATGCGGGCCATACGCCGGTAGGGCGGGTAACCCAGTTCGCGCCGGTAGGCGATCTCGCGCCGGAAGAACTGATCATAATTCTGGGCGGCGGCGGCTTCGATCACGTAATGATCGGGCTGGTAGGTTTGCAGGATGGCACGCCCGCCCAGCAGCCCGCGCCCGGCGCGCCCCGCCACCTGGGTCAGAAGCTGGAAGGTGCGCTCTCCGGCCCGGAAATCCGGCAGGTTGAGGCCGACATCGGCGCTGACCATGCCCACCAGAGTCACCAGCGGCAGGTCCAGCCCTTTGGCGACCATCTGCGTACCGACCAGGATATCCGCCTTGCGGTCAATAAAACGCTGCAGCAGTTCCTCATGCGCGCCGGGGGTGCGGGCGGTATCGGCATCCCAGCGCAGGATGCGCGCCATCGGGAACAGGGCATGCAGTTCGTGTTCGACCTGCTGGGTGCCCGCGCCGAAATATTTAATGCGGCGGGACTGGCAGTCGGGGCACAGCGCCGGCGGCGATTTGCGATAACCGCACATGTGGCAGCGCAGCGAGCCATCATAGCTGTGGTAGGTGGTTGGCAGGTCACAGTTGGGGCAGTGTTCCACATGGCCACAGTCGCGACAGAAGACGTAGGTATTGGCCCCGCGCCGGTTGAGAAACAGCATGGCCTGTTCGTGACGATCCAGCACCGCCGCCAGTGCTTCCTGCAGGGCGTGACTGAACATGCCGGTATTGCCGGATTTTAACTCGCTGCGCATGTCGATCACCTGCACCTGCGGCAGGTCGATGGTCAGGGCGTCCTGGGCGCGGGCGGGATAATACCGGGCGGACACGCCTTCGCGTTCGGATTGTTCCAGGATGCGCGCCCGGTGGCCCATGATGCGGTTGGGAAGCTGGAGCAGGTGGATATCGCCGCGCTGCGCCCGGAAATAGGTTTCCAGTTCTGGCGTGGCGCTGCCCAGAATCAGCATGCCGTTACTGCGGCGCATCATCTGTTCGGCCACGTCGCGGGCATGATAATACGGATGCTGCGACCCGGCCCCCTGCTTGTAGCTCTGGTCGTGTTCCTCATCGAGGATAATCAGGCCCAGGTTCGGGAAGGGCGTAAACAGCGCCGAACGCGCCCCCACCACCACGCTCAGCAGGCCATCGCGGGCGCGCCGCCACGTGTCATAGCGTTCGCCTTCGCTCAGGCTGCCATGCACGACGCCCACCTGCCCCGGAAAGCGCGCCGCCACCCGCCGGATGGTCTGCGGCGTGAGGGCGATTTCCGGCACGAGGAACAGCGCCTGCCGCCCCTGCGCCAGCGTCAGTTCGATGGCGCGCAGGTAAATTTCGGTCTTGCCGCTGCCCGTGACGCCGTGCAGCAGGAAGATATTATGATTCGGTTCCTGGCCGTTGGCCGGGGCGGGCGGGGTTTCGTCGGTGGCGGGTGTCCAGTCCCAGGCTTTGAGCCGCGCTTCAACCTCTGCCCAGACGGCCTGCTGTTCCGGCGTGAGAGGCGGGGCCAGGCTGGGCACAAATTCGCGCTTGGCCAGCGAATCGCGCCAGCTTTGCGATTCGCCCAGCAGCACCAGCCCTTCTTCTTCCAGCCGCTTGAGATCGGCCAGCTTGGCATCGGTCTGGGCATACAGCCAGCTTACATCCATCGGTTCGTTTTCACGCGCCAGCACGCGCAGCACATGATGCAGCCGCTGGCCCTTGCGCAGGGCGATCAGGTTTTCATCCACCGCCTCGCGCGGAATGGCCAGCCACACCAGCAGCGGGTCTTCGCCGGTGCGCGTGTCCTGGTTGGTGCTCACCAGCCCGGCGTCTTCCAGCTTCCTGAGAGTGGCGCGGGAGGTCTCTGCAAAGCGCAGGGCCTGTTCCACCGGTAGGCCCTCCTCACCCGCAGCGGCGATCACTTCCAGCAGGTCGGCCTGTTTGGATTCGCGCCCCAGGTGGCGGGCCACGTGGTCGATCTGGCTGGGGTGGATGGCGAGCGCAGCGGTGCGCACCAGCTTGGGCCGGGTGCGCGGCGGGGCCAGCACGTTGGCTTTGTGCAGGATGCCCGCTTTGGCCAGCGCATCGACAGCGGTGCGCCAGTCCTTGCCCGGCAGCGCCAGGTTAAGCTGGTGACCGAACAGCGGCCCGCGCCGCCGCAGCAGCGCCATAATCTGATCTTCGAGAGGGTTCAGGCCGTCGGGATGTTCCACCAGCAGGCTGACCTGAATATCGCGCCGCCCGGCGAGTCCCGGCGGCAGCCACAGCCACAGGCACGGCCCCAGCGCCATCAGGTTCTGCTGGCTGATCCAGCGGGCGATGTCGATCTGGTCCTGGGTCAGCACCGGACGCGAATCGAGCAGGGCCAGCACCGGCTTGGTGCGTGGGATGTCCGTATCCGGCAGCAGGCCGACGACGATGCCGGGCTGCTGGGAGGTACGAAAGCTGACCTGCACCAGCTGGCCCACCTGAATCTGGGGGGCCAGATCATCCGGAACGTGGTAATGATACGTATCGTGCACCGGCACGTTGAGGGCAATTTCGGCGTACATGCGTTCGATTATACCAAATCCTGCCGGCGGGTGGGGACAAAACATGACGATGCAGGTTGCATTTTTTGTGTCATTTTTCATTCTGGCCTAACATCAGAAGCGCCGTGAGGAGAGAGGGGGGATTTATGCGCGGGATGATCGTTCAGAAGCTGCCACGTAATCTGGTCACGCTGGCCAGCCGGATCGGGATTCGGTCAGATGACAGCGATGAGGCGCGCCTGCAAAAAACGCTGCTGTCTGCCTTTACGATGGCATCCACCACCGCCGGGTTCCTGTGGGGGGTGCTGTACGTATGGTTTGACGAGCCGCTGGCGGCCTCTATTCCGCTGGGCTATGCCGTCCTCAGCCTGCTGAATATGTTCATCTTCAACTACACCCACCACTATGCCGCCTTCCGGTCCCGGCAGCTTTTGCTGATTTTGCTGCTGCCTTTTTTGCTGATGATCGCGCTGGGCGGGTTTGTCAACGGCAGCGCGGTGATCGTCTGGTCGTTTCTCAGCCCGGTAGGCGCGCTGATCTTCTGCAGCCCGCGTGAGGCCCGGTTCTGGTTTGTAACGTACTTCGCGCTGCTGGTGGTCAGCGGGCTGCTGGAAGGGATGCTGCGTGCCAGCAACAACCTGCCGCCTGCCCTGATTCTCATCTTCTTTGTGATGAACATCGGCACGATTTCGGTCATGGTGATCGGGCTGGTGTTTTATTTCATCACAGAGCGCGACAAGGCCTTTGCCCTGCTGCGGGTGGAGCAGGAACGCGCCGAAAAGCTGCTGCTGAACGTGCTGCCGCAGGAGATCGCCACCATCCTCAAAAGCGACCAGCGCATTATCGCGCAGCAGTTCGACGAAGCCAGCGTGCTGTTCGCGGATCTGGTGGGGTTTACGCCCCTGTCCATGAAGATGTCGCCTGTGGAAACGGTCGAACTGCTGAATGAAATTTTCTCCCATTTTGATTCGCTGGTGGCGAAGTACGATCTCGAAAAAATCCGCACGGTGGGCGATAACTATATGGTGGCCGGGGGCGTTCCGCGCCCATGTCCGGATCACTGCCAGGCGATGGCGCGGCTGGCGCTGGAGATGCGCGCTTACCTGAACAGCCTGCCGCTGTATGCTGGCGAGAAAATCCAGTTTCGCATTGGCATCAACTGCGGCCCGCTGGTGGCGGGCATTGTGGGCCACAGCAAGTTTCATTATGATGTATGGGGCGACACGGTGAACACTGCCAGCCGCATGGAATCGCACGGGGTGCCGCAGGAAATTCAGATCACGGCGGCGGTGTACAACCTGCTGCGCGACCAGTTTGTCTGCGAACCACGCGGCTATATTGAGGTCAAGGGCAAGGGGCGCATGAGCGTCTGGCTGCTGACGGGCGAAAAACAGCCCGCGTGATCAGATGACCCGCCCGCGCATTTATCCCACACCAATCAAGGAGATAAACACAGCATGCAGCCCTGGAAAACCCGCGCCCGCCGGACGCTTCTGGCACACAGCAAATTTCTGACGGTGGAATCGCACGAGGTGGAGCTGCCGGATGGCACCGTGATTGCGGACTGGCCCTGGCTGGTGACACCGGATTATGTGATCGTCGTCGCTGTGACGGAAGCGGGCGAGTTTCTGTGCTTCCGGCAGACCAAGTACGCCGTTGAGGGCGAAACGCTGGCTCCGCCGGGGGGCTATCTGGAACCGGGCGAAGACCCGCTGGCGGCGGCCCGGCGCGAACTGCTGGAGGAGACCGGTTATGAAGCGAGCGCGTGGCAGTCTCTGGGCAGCTATGCGGTGGATGGCAACCGGGGTGCAGGTAACGCGCATCTGTTTCTGGCAGTGGGGGCGCGCCAGATCGCCCGGCCAGATGCGGATGATCTCGAAGAAATGCAGTTCGTTCTGCTCAGCCGGGATGAGGTCGAGGCGGCGCTGCACAGCGGGGCAGTCAAGGCGCTGCCCTGGGCGGCGGCCTTGGCGCTGGCGCTGCTGCGTCTGGGGTGATTGGAGTCTATGCAGGAGAAACCACGTGAGCGCCTGCCGTAGCAAGCCGCGATGGTCTAATCCCCCGCTGCGGCGTGCGCCGTCACCGCCTGTCCCTCGCGACGATCATACAGCAGCAGCCCTTCGTGGACGAGAAACGAGATCAGCGCGACCAGAAACAGATACACGCCGATGGTTTCCAGCCCGATTCGTTCGGCTACCACCGCCGCCAGCCCGGGCAGCAGCGCCAGCCCAATGCCCGACGCGGCGATCTGCAAACCGACCACATGGGCCACGCTGCGCAGGCTGACGCGCCGGGGCGTATCCGCCAGCAGGGTAGGCAGCACCGGCCCCAGCGTAAAGCCGATAATGGCGATGCCCGCAAAGGTCAGGCTGTGGCTGATGTTCGACCACAGCAGCAGCGTGCCGATGATCGTCAGGAACATGTTGATGCGCATAAAACGGTCATTGCCCACGCGGCTGACAACCAGACTGGTGAACATGCGTCCAACGGTCAGCCCGGCCCAGTAAATGCTGATCCACAGGCCCGCCGTGCCCGGGTCCACCCCGCGACTGTCCACCAGCAGGCTGTTGGTAAGCTGCCCGGTGCCCACCTGAATGCCGCCATGCAGGAAGAACAGAATCATGCCGAACCACGCCGGGGCCAGCCGCAGCGAATCGCGCAGCCCGGCTTTGGGGCGCGCCGGTTCGTCGCGTGGGCTGTCCTCCAGCTCCCATTCGCTGTGGGTGAGGGCGAACACCGCCGTCAGCATGATCTGCAGCACGATAAATACGCCATAGGCCCAGCGCCAATCCAGCCCCAGTTGAATGACGATCAGCGTCACCACCAGCGGCCCCAGCGCCGACCCCAGCCCGTACCAGGCATGCAGCCCGTTCATGGTGCCGGAACCGTAATGGGCGGCGGCGTGGGTGTTGATGCCGGTATTGAGCGCCGTCACGCCAAAGCCGAATATCAGCGCAGATAAAACCAGCACCGCCCACCCCGGCGACAGCACATAGCCCACCAGCCCGGCCAGCATGACCACGCTGCCGCCCAGCATATACGTGCCCATGCCCAGCCAGCCGATCAGCCGCCCGCTGTAGACGCTCATCACCAACCGCCCAATGGTGATGGCTCCCAGCAGCACGCCCAGCGAATCCAGCGAGACGCCAAAGGTGGCCTGCATGTGTACCCAGGCGACATTCAACGCGGCGGCGGGCATCCCGACGGCGATAAAACCCAGAAAGCCGATGATGAGCAGTTTTTTGTTGGTGGAACGGGCGGGCATGAAATGGGCGGCCTTTGATGTGGATGTGTGCAGAATATGCTGATTCTAGCACAGCCCGCCCGGACTGTTTATGTCCATGCGGACAGCTTAACGGTGACGCGCGCGCGGGTCCAGCACGTCGCGCAGGCCATCCCCCAGGAAGTTAAAGCCCATCACCGTCAGCATGATGGCCAGGCCGGGGAAGATACCCATCCAGGCGGAGCGCTGGAAGAACTGGCGGCCTTCTGACAGCATGCGGCCCCAGCTCGGGTCTGGCGGTTGGGTGCCCAGGCCAAAGAAACTGAGCGCCGCTTCCGCCAGGATGGCAAACGACAGGCTCAGCGAGATTTCGACAATGATGGGCGCGAGGATGTTGGGGAAGATATGCTGCGCCAGAATGTGCAGATCGCTGGCCCCCAGCGCCCGCGCCGCCTGGACAAATTCCTCATTTTTGATCGACAGCACCGCGCCGCGCGCAATGCGGGCAAACACGGGGATATAGACGATGCCGATGGCAATCATGGCGTTGCCGACGCCGCGCCCCAGAATCGCCATTACAGCGATAGCCAGCAGCAGCGTCGGGAAGGCAAACAGCACATCCATCAGGCGCATGATGATCTCATCCGTCAGGCGCGCGCCATATCCCGCCAGCATGCCCAGGACGGTGCCGGTGGTCGCCGCGATGCTGACGGAAATGGCCCCCACCATCAGCGAAATGCGCGCCCCGTGCAGGATGCGGCTGAGGATATCGCGGCCAAAGTCATCTGCGCCCAGCGGATTGACCAGAGTCGGGGGCGAAAACGCCGCCGAGAAGACCATCGTGGTGGGGTCGTAGGGCGTCAGCAGCGGGCCAAAGACAGCCGCCGCCACCAGCAGCAGGATCAGCACCGCGCCAAACATCCCCGTCCGGTGCCGCAGGAAGCGCGCGCCAATATCGCGCCACAGGCTGCGCGCCGCCGGTTCGACCTGTGCGACAGAATCTACTCTGGTGATTGCCTGTTCTGCCATGCGCCGTTCCTATGCGTACTCGATGCGGGGGTCCAGGAAAAAATAAAGCAGATCCACCGCCAGGTTGACCAGCGTCACCATCACAGCGATCACCAGCACCGCCCCCTGCAGCAGCGGATAATCGCGATCAAGCACGGCATCCAGCGCCAGACGCCCCATCCCCGGCAGCACGAATACAATCTCGATGACCACCACCGCGCTCAGCAGGGCCGTCACCTGCAGGCCGAGGATGGTCACAATGGTAATGAGGGCGTTGCGCAGGGCGTGCCGGGTGATGACCGTGCGTTCCTTCAGCCCTTTGGCGCGGGCGGTATTGATGTAATTCTGGTGCAGCACTTCCAGCATGGCGCTGCGGATAAAGCGGGTCTGCACCGAGGCGCTGACGAGGCCGGCGGTGAGGGCGGGCAGGATCATGTGGGCCAGCCAGTCGCCAGCATCCTCGTGGATGGGGGTATAACCGCTGGGCGGCAGCCACCCCAGCGTCGTGGAAAACAGCAGCACCAGCAGAATGCCCAGCCAGAAATCCGGAATGGCGATGCCCACCTGACTGAGAAACGAGGCCAGCAGGTCCAGACGGCTGCCCGGGCGCAGGGCGGCGATGATGCCCAGCGGAAAGGCGATCAGCGCGCCGGTGACCAGGGCCAGGGCGGCCAATTGCAGCGTGGTGGGCAGGCGCTGGACGATCTGCGGGGCGACAGGCTGGCCGGTAATCAGGCTGCGGCCCAGGTCGCCCTGTGCCGCGTTTGTCACCCAGGTGAGATACTGCTCTACGACAGGCCGGTTAAGTCCCAGACGTTCCCGCCGGGCCTGGACATTTTCTTCGGTGGCCTGCAGCCCCAGCGACACGCGGGCCGGATCGCCGGGCACAAGCTGGACGATCAGGAAGACGACCAGCGTCACACCCAGCACCACGATGACCGCCAGCCCCAGGCGCTGCAGGAGATATTGCACATTCATGATTGGGCCGCCTCCTGCGCAGCAAAGGACAGCGGAAGCAGGGGCACAAGCGGCCGTACCCCTGTTCCACGCTGCTCAGGGTTTACTGGTCGAGCCATACCGTCCAGAAGTTGTTGGCGGAATCTGGCCGGGTGACATACCCCTGCACATAAGGCGCATAGGCTTTCACCTCGCGCTTGATGTACAGGTAGATATAGGAGGCCTCATCCACCAGAATCTGGTTGGCCTGCTCGTAGATGGCGTAGCGCTCGTCAAAGTCCTCTACGGTGCGGCCTTCATCCACCAGCTCGTCAAATTCCGGATTGCTGTAGCCGGTAAAGTTGAAGGTCTGGCCGGTGCGGTGCTGCAGATAGAAATAATCCTCCACATCCGTCAGGCCCAGCCAGCTCAGCATAAAGGCGTCGAAGTCACCGCTGCCCTGCCGTTCCAGCCAGGTGCTGAATTCTTCCGGTGTGATTTCTACGGTGATGCCCACCTCGGCAAGATGCTGCTGCACGATCTGGGCGCCGCGAATGGTCTCCTCAAAGCCGACAGCCGGCATGATTTCCATGGTGAAGCCGTCGCCGTAACCGGCTTCGTCCAGCAGTTGGCGCGCCATATCCAGGTCACGCTCGTAAGGCGCATAGGGGAAATACCAGGGCGAGCCTTCGCCGGTGGGGCCATGCGTGGCATCGCACAGGCCAAAGAAGGCAAAGTCGCAAATCTGCTGGCGATCAATGGCATAGGCGATTGCCTGCCGCACCCGCACATCGTTGAAAGGTTCGCGGTTCAGGTTCAGCCCGAAGTAGTCATAAGCCAGACGCGGGGCGGTATCCACCACCACGTTTTCGTTGGCTTCCAGATTCTGGAAATTCTGCGGCGGAATTGTGAAAATCCAGTCATATTCTCCACCGAGCAGGCCCTGTTCGCGGCTGGTGTCATCCGTTACTGGGATGATCTCGACGGCATCCAGGTAGGGCAGCCCTTCCTGCCAGTACCCGTCATTTCGTTCCAGCACAAGGCGGGTCGTGCCTTCCACCTCGCTGATGACAAACGGCCCAGTGCCAATGGGAACACTGACGGTGCCATCGTCCTCGACACTTTCAGAAGCCATGATGCCGGTGGATTTGTTGGCGGCCAGCGCGGTGGGCAGCACGGCCACCGGCGAGGGCGTGGTGATGGCGACGGTGTAAGGGTCCACCACCTCGATCGTGGTGCCTGCGCCGCCCACGCGGAAGGCATTACCAGAAGCAATGTCCGGGTCGAGCAGGCGATCAAACGTCCACTTCACATCTTCGGCGGTCAGTTCGCGCCCGTTGCTGAACATGACGCCTTCGCGCAGATGAAACGTCCATGTCAGGCCATCTTCAGACCGCTCCCACGATTCCGCCAGCCACGGGATCAGGTTCATGTCGTCATCGAAGAAGGTGAGGGTATCCAGCACGTTGTTGAGAATCTGGAAAGTCGCTTCGGAACTGGCGAAATGCGGGTCCAGACTTTCCCATTCGGCCTGCCAGGCCGCCCGTAAAGTGCCGCCAGACTGCGGTTCTGCGCCATCCTGGGCCGCTATGTGCCCGGTGACACCCAATGCCAGAAGTAAGGCCAGTAGAAGCAGGTAGCTTTTGCGCTGCACAAAACACTCCTTTCTTAAATGGTCGTATCCGTTACTTCAGATTTGCGCTGATCAGCCCGCAGGCAGCCAGGAGGAGGAATTATGAAAACCAACCAACGCGGCAAATAACGAAACACAAGCAGAGAAAAGCGGAACAGCCTCCGAGTGTAACCACAAACCCGCGCCAGATGCAAACCAATTCGTTTGCAGGGGCCAGCGTTTGGGGCTATGCTGGCGCATAAAAGCAGAGATTTATGTGAGTGAATTTACAGGAGCAAAAAAACTGTGACCGCAGCAATTCAACATCCCAAAGTCGTCGTGATCGGCGCGGGCAGCCTCTTTTTTGGGCGGCAGGCCATCTGGCAGATGGTGCATTCGCCGCATCTGAACACCGGGACTCTGGCCCTGGTGGATAACAACCCGGAACGGCTCGACCGCATGGCGAAACTGGCCGAAATGGTCGTGACGGAAACCGGCGTGCCGCTGAAGATCGAGGCGGCGTATGACTGGAAGGACGTGCTGCCGGGTGCAGATTTTGTCGTCCTCAGCTTTGCGGACCGCACCGTGTATTTTCGTGGCATCGACTGCACCATCTCAGAAAAATACGGCATCCGCATGTGCTCTGGCGATACAATCGGGCCGGGCGGCATCTTCCGCGCCATGCGGGAACTGCCGGTGATTATGAACTGCATCCGCGATATCGAAACCCTGTGCCCGGATGCCTGGGTGATTAACTACATCAACCCGTCAGCAGTCAATGGCATCGCCCTCAGCCGTTATGCCCCCCACATCAAGAGCTTTGCCCTGTGCGACAGCCTGCATATGCCGCACGTCAAACGCCGTTATGCGGCACGGGCCGGGCTGCCGGATGTGGATCAGTTTGTGGGCGCGCCGGAAGAAGCCTTTGATATGCGCATCGCCGGGGTCAATCACTTTACATGGATGCTGAAGGCGGAATATGAGGGGCAGGATGTCATGCCGCAGATTGCCGAATCGATCCGGCAGGACGCGGTGAGAGAAACCGACGGCGGCGACACCGGTGCCAAGGCCCTGCTCAACAACACCATTGGCTATAAGCTGTACGAGATTTTTGGCTATGTGCCGGTGTGCGTGGCCCATACCAAAGAGTATGTCCGGTTCTGGCAGGGCAAGGGCACGCTGCCGGACGATATTCCGCCGCTGGCGATCTGGGAAACGGAAGATCGCTACGAGCGTCACGCGGCCATGTGGCAGCAGGTCGATGAGTTTGTGACGGGCAAAACGCCTGTTTCCGCTTATATGGACACCTTCGGCCCGGACCACGCCACCGATATTATCGAGAACATGGTGGGCAACCTGGGCAAGCCGTTTTATGTCAACACCCCTAACCGGGGCGCCGTCAGCAACATGAGCGATGATGCGTTTCTGGAACTGCTGTGCGATGTTGATATGAACGGGCCAAAGCCGCGCCCGGTAGGCGAGATGCCGCGCGGCCTGCGTGGGATGCAGGAGGTGGTGCTGGATACGCACGAGCTGACCGCAGAGGCGATTGTGCGCTGCGATTATGGCCTGCTGCGGCGGGCCATGATGTCTGATCCGCTGGTGACGTCGATTGCCGATGCCGATTTTATCCTGCAGGAACTGCTGGCGGCAGAGCGCGACGCCCTGCCAGAAGCATGGTACGCCTGATTGAACAGCCTTTGAATGCGGCGTTGGATCAGGGCGGTAAGGGCTGGTCGATTTGCAGGTCGATTTCATAGCCCGCCGCCTGATCCAGCGCCAGCCAGAAGGGGCGCACCAGCTCGTAATCGCAGCCGCCGTCCACGATGAACCGGGCCTGAATGATGATCTGCCTGCTGTCGTCATCGCGCGTCATGGCGTCGATCTCGTGGCGGGCGGTGCAGCCGATACCGGTGTTCCACAACCCCGCCAGCACCTGCCCGCTGTCAAAATCAAACGACAGGCGCTCGACTGGCTGGGGGCACAGCGTACTGTTATCCGCCAGATCATAAAAACGGATGAGGTCTTCTGTGCTGCGCAGCACGAACACCTGCCCGGCAGCGTCGAGGGCCGCCTCGAAGCAGATGCCAGCCATCACGCCTGCGGCATCCTGCGCAATCATGGTGGGGATGGTGGGGCTAGTGGAAGGCGGCGCAGGGGCATCCGGCGGCAGGTCGCCTGTCAGGTAGCACCCGGCAACCAGAAACAGGCACACGATCCACAGGCCGCATCGCACCGTCTATACGCCTTTCACAGATAATTTATGGATTTTGAGGATATGAAACTCGCCTGTGCGTCCAAAGCATGGTAAGATGCAAACAGTAGTATCATATCCTAATTCCGTATTGAAGCAGGTTTCATTTATGCGCGTGCTCATCATTTCTGATATTCATGCCAATGTTACCGCCTTCGAGGCTGTTCTGGAAGATGCGAACGGGCAGTGGGACTATGTGTGGTGTCTGGGCGATGTGGTGGGGTATGGGCCAGACCCGAATGAGTGTGTCGAGCTGCTGCGTTCGATGCCTCATCTGTGCCTGGCCGGAAATCATGACTGGGCCGCGCTGGGCCGCCTGGATATCCGTACTTTTAACCCGGATGCCCGTAAGGCTGTCAACTGGACACGCGACACCCTGACCCCGGAAAACACGCAGTATCTCGAGGATTTGCCCACCACCTTTGTCATTGGCGACTATACCCTGGCACATGGCAGCCCACGCGAACCCGTGTGGGAATACATTCTCGAACCGCTGATCGCGGCCATCAACTTCCCCTATTTTGAAACACCCTATTGTCTGGTAGGCCACACACACCAGCCTGTCATCTACGAACAGATCAACGAAGCCGGCGATACCCAGGCGATTCTGCCCGTTTATCGCCAGCAGCGCCTGCTGAATGGTCACCGGCAGATTATCAACCCGGGCAGTGTTGGCCAGCCGCGCGACCAGAACCCGCAGGCCGCCTATGCCATTCTGGATGTGGAAAAGAATGTGTGGGAACACCGCCGCATTCCTTATGACATTAACGCTGTCCAGCAGCGGATGCGGCAGTACGACATGCCAGAACGGCTGGTGACACGGCTGGAACATGGCTGGTGATTGCCCATGACCAATGATGATCTCAGTCCGACGATGAGAGATTATCTGGCAGAAATCTACCGGCTGAGTGATCGCAGTTCCGGCACCGCACAGCGTTTTGTCAGCACCTCCATGCTGGCTGATGTGCTGGATGTCAGCGCCCCGGCGGTTAACCGCATGGTGACCCGGCTCAAGGAACTGGGGCTGCTGGAACATGAACCCTATCGTGGTATTCAGTTAACCGAAACCGGCATCCGCGAAGCCTTAAAGGAACTGCGGCGGCATCGCATCGCAGAAGCCTTTCTGGTGCAGGTGATGGGCTTTGGCTGGCACGAAGTCCATGCCGAAGCGACCCGGATGGGACGCGCCCTCAGCGACGTGCTGGTCGAACGCATGGCCCAGATGGCTGGCCAGCCTGTGCAGTGCCCGCATGGCGAACCGATCCCGCAGCAGGATGGGCAGATTGATCTGCCGGATGATTTTCTGCTGTCGGAGGCGCACGACGATACGGGCCATGTGCGCATCAGCCGGGTGCTGACGCGCGAACCGGACCGGTTGGAGTATCTGGCGGCCCTGGGGCTGACGCCGGGGACGGCGCTTCAGGTGCTGCATGTGGCGCCGTTTAATGGCCCGATGCAGTTAAAAGTCGGCAGTGAATACCGTATTATCGGCCATAACCTGGCGGAACTGATTCGCGTGGAGGCGCTCGATGCGCCGGATGAAGCGCGCCAGCCTCACTCGTCCTGAGTTTCGGACGCTTCCGTTTCTGCTGTCACGATGTCGCCCGGCGGCACGAGGATACGTTCTGGCAGGGTGCCCCCGGCCAGCAGCCTGACCATGGCATGAATGGCCGCCCGCGAAAACTGCTCTCGTCCCACTTCAACCGAGCCGCGCATGTAATAATCGTCGCTGATGTAGCGGCGGGCCAGTTGTTCGGCGTCGATGCTGGTAATAATTACATCCTCCGGCGCGATATTGAAGGCTTCGAGGGCGCGAATGGCCCCGAAGGCCCCGGCGTCGTTGATGCTGACAATCACGTTAAAATCCACATCGCTGCGCAGCAGTTCCGCAACGGAGGCTTCGCCAAATTCGGGGGTCGCCCCGCGATAGCGCCCGACGATATTGGCCTGCGGCGCTTCGGAAAGCACACCCTCTTCCATGCCGTCGGCGCGGGTGACAATGTACGGAAGGTCAGGATAATCCAGCAGAATCACGTTGGCTTCGCCGTTCATTTCCTCAGCGATAATCTGCCCGGCAAGCTGGCCCGCCTTGTAGCCCATCTGATATTCATCGCCCACCAGCAGCACGCCGCCATAACTTTGCAGGTTGCCGGACAGAATGACCAGCGGCATCCCGGCATTCTGGACAGCGCGCAGCGGCTCGTCCAGCAGGTCGGGGTCCAGCGGGCAGATAATCAGCGCCCTGGCCCCGTCTGTCCGCGCCCGCTCGATCTGCGTAAGCTGGTTATAGGAACTGGTGTCGCTGTCGTAGACGCGGTAGGCCAGGCCATAACTACTGGCGAAATCGCCCATTTCGCGGGCCTGGGTGGCATGATATTCGCTGGACTGGTTGCAGGTGATATAGGCGATCAGCCCATCCCCCAGCGCCTGCTGCGCTCGCGCGACTTCCTGCTCGGTTGGAATCACCTCAGAGGCGGGCGCGACCACCCCGGCCTGAATAGTGGGCGGGGGAATGCTGAGTGTTTGGCTGTGTGTCAGCGCCAGGGCCGCCACCACCACCAGCACCAGCGCGATGATCGCGGCAGCGCCACCGATTATCCACCGGCGCCGGGCGCGCTGCTGTGCCTGCTGTACGGTATCCTTAAAGATGACCACCGGCGTAGGTGACATATCACCCGGCTTGCTGGCCAGCCTGCGGCCCAGTGCGGCATCAAGCTCATCGGCCATCTGCAGGATGCTGCTGTAACGATGTACCGGGTGTTTTTCCAGCGCCTTCAGAATCACGGCTTCGACGGTGGGCGAAATTTCCGGGTTGATGTCGCGCGGGGAAGGCGGCTGCTTTTCCAGGTGCTGGTACATAATGGAGACCACGTCGCCGCTGTCGCTGTCGAAGGGCAGTTCGCCGGTCAGCATCTGGTACAGGATGATGCCCATGCTGTAAATATCTGCCCGCTGGTCGATAGGATCGCCGCGCAGTTGTTCCGGGGCCATATAGGCCGGGGTGCCAACGATTTTGCCGCTTTGCGTCAGGATCGGCGAGCCTTCGATCCACTTGGCCAGGCCAAAATCGGTCAGGTAGGCATCGCCCGTGCTGGAAAACAGAATGTTGGCCGGTTTGAGGTCGCGGTGGATGATGCCCTTGCTGTGGGCATAGGCCAGCCCGCGCGCCACCTGGCTGAAGATTTCGGCGGCGCGTTCCTGGGGCAGCGGGCCTTCCATCACCATATCACTCAGCGAGCCACCGCTCATCAGCCGCATGACGAGATAGGCGGTTTCATCCACCAGTCCGTAATCATAAATGGGCAGGATGTGGGTATGTTCAAGGCTGGCAACCACCTGGGCTTCGCGCGCGAAGCGTTCGTGGAAGGTTTTCAGGTCCTGCTCATCCGCCACATCAGTAGAGATAATCTTGATCGCGACATGACGCTGTACCGAGGGCTGGTAGGCGCGGTAAATTTTCGCCATCCCCCCGCGTCCGATTCGTGCTTCGATGTGGTAGTCGCCTAATTGTCTGCCGATCAAAACATCCGGCTGCATGTTGTGCCTCTGTCTCTGCGCGGCTGGTGTGCTGCCTGCGCCGTGCTGATGTCCCAGCATTCCTATACTATACTCAATCTAACGGATGTGAAACACATATCCATTAAATAGTTTGTAAAAAAATATTGACACCGATCAAACCTACTGCCCCCTGCCTTATGACCGCCACGCCAGCAGCGCCGGCGGCCCGAACCATCATCGTGGGGTAATCGTCGCTTATCAAGTGCTGTACTGATCAGTATAATCAACCTGTGTGGATGTATACTATGGCAAATAGAACAGGATGAGGTTTGGTGTAATGGGTCGTTATCTCTGGTGGCTGATTTTACTGATGATCCTGCCGGCAGGCAACCTGCTGGCCCAGGATTCTGCCCCTGTAGTAAGCAGCACAGCAAACAGACCGAGCACGCTTCAACTGGATGGATTCCGGTTTGAATATCAGGGCTGGAACAACTGTGGCCCAGCCACGCTCACCAACGCCCTGACCTTCTTCGGTTATACCGATAACCAGAACCGGGCGGCGCAGTTCCTCAAACCAAACGGCGAGGATAAGAATGTCACGCCAGAGGAGATGATTCGCTTTGTCAATTCGCAGGTGCCGGAACTGCCCGTGTTTGCCCTGACGCGCATGGGCGGCGATATCGACCTGCTTAAAACCCTGCTGGCGAACCAGTTCCCGGTCATCATCGAGGAAGGCTATGATCCGCCGCCACATGACCTGGGCTGGATGGGCCATTATCTGCTGATGATTGGCTATGATGACGCGCAGCAGCATTTTGTCACCCACGACAGCTACGAAGGCCCCAACCAGATTTACTCTTACGAGCATATCCGCGAGTACTGGCGGCATTTTAACAACACCTACATTGTGGTTTATGAAAGCGGGCGCGAACCGGAACTGCTGGAACTGCTGGGCGATGATGCCGACGCGACACAGAACGCGCTGAACGCCCTGGAAATGGCGCTGCAGGACACCAAGGAAAACCCGGAAGACCCCTTCGCGTGGTTCAATATTGGCACCAGCTATGTCGCCCTGGCGGATATGTACCAGCAGCAGGCGTATGAATATGCCGCCACCGCCTATGACGAGGCGCGCAAGCACGGCCTGCCCTGGCGCATGATGTGGTATCAGTTCGGGCCGCTGGAAGCCTATAACGCGGTGGGGCGCTATGACGACACTATGGCCCTGACCAGCGCTAACCTCAATGATGGCGGCGGCCAGTGGGTCGAGGAAACATTTTATTATCGCGGTGTGGCCCGCGAACTGGCGGGGGATACAGCCCGCGCACTGGAAAATTACCAGCAGGCGGTGTTCCTCAATAACAATTATGCCGAAGCCCGCGAGGCAAGAGACCGCCTGCAGGCCCAGCTCAGCACCAGCTAAGTCATTCTGCAATCACGATGAGACAGCCCTTGCCCGGCTGTCTCATTTGATTTCCCCATACAGCAGATCAGCCAACCGGTGTGGGCGTAAAATATGGAGTCGGCTGTGTCCCTGGCTGCTCGTGGAACGATGCGGCAAAGCCGGGATCATCCAGCGCCCATAACCGGATGGTATGATCGTAGCCGCTGGAAATCAGCAGGCGGCCATCCGCACTGAAGCGCAGGTCGAGGAGATCCTGATGATGACCGCGCAGCTCTGCCAGCAGCGCGCCGCTGTCCGTATCCACCACGCGGATGATCCCCGTGGGGGTGCCATAGGCGAACAGGCGATAATCCGGGCTGAAGGCGATTCCGTCAAAGCGCTGTGTGCTTCCGTTGCCGTGTTCATCAACCAGCGGCGGCCCGCCAGTAATCAGATCGTCAACGCGCCACAGCCACACGCCATCACCATCACGCGCCGCCAACAGTTGATTATCCGGGCTGATGATGATTTCCTCTATGGCATGGCCTGCCACCCGGCGCAGGATAAGTTCGGTGCCGGTGTCCAGATTCCACAGTTGATACATGCTGTCGGCCCCTACATCTTTCCAGATCAGCCCGCCCACCGCCAGCAGTTGGTTGTCATCGCTGAAAGCGAGCGCGGTGGCGGATCCGCCGGTAAAAGGGCCGAGCAGGGCGCGCTGTTCTCCGGTTATCGCATCCCACACCACAAGCTCCGCCTCGCATTCGCGGCAGTCGCTGTAACGATAAATGGTGGCCAGTAGGGTGCTGTCGGCACTGAACACGGGATAGCTGTGATGAAAGGTACGCCCTGCCGGGGCCGTAAGGACAAACTGCGGCTCGCGTGTGGCAACATCCAGCACCATCAGGGTTTCCATGCTGGAAATGGCCAGCCGGTCCGCTGTGCGATTGAAGGCCCAGTTCTGGAGTGAGCTGGTCTGATGGCCGTCAAAACGCTGGAGAGTCTGGCTGCTGGTCATATCGAGCAGGCTCATCCTGCCAGACCAGTTCAGAAACACGGCGACTGCCGGGTCATCCGGCAGCATCTGCGGCACATAACCGCCCGAATCCTGCAAATCTGTAATCTGCGCTGTGCCTTCGTCCAGCCGCCACAGGTAATTGACATAACCGGTTGTGGCGGTCAGCACAGCGCCGGTTGAACTGAGCCGGACATCGCGAAGCTGCTGGGTGGGATTCGTCTCGAAGCGCGCAAACTCGCGAAGCGTGGCGACGTTCTGCGGCAGGATGACCTTTGGCCGCGCTGGCGGAACACGCCCCAGCAGCAGCGCCAGTAACAGCGCCAGCCCGATCAGCAGCAGCGCGATCTGTGGCCAGGGCAGGTGTGTTGGCGAATCGTGGTTGTTCTGCATGTGGTTCCCCCTGTGGCCGGAAGTTTGGTATTCTCATTCTATCGTTGAATCTGCTGCCCGCTGGCTAAAGACAGGGCAAACGCAGGGCAGGCACCCACTGCTGTAGCAGACTTATTCCGGAGCAACAGGGCCACCAGGCTTAATGCCAATTAGGGCCAACGCACGGTTGACACCCTCACAGCGGCTAAGGTTTAATAAATGAGACCATAGCGATCCACCTTCAGGGGTGGTTTTATTTTCATAAGTTCTCATATGACTGGAAAGGAGGTAGCCTCACCGTTCCGGCTGGTTCGTGACCATGCAAACAGATGAATGTGACTTGACTACCTACAATGACCCCTGCGTTGGGATAAGAATACAGAGAGGTTCCCGATGAACGTCGTTCCCAAACTTGCTCAATATCGGGAGATGCTTGTTAAGTACCTCAGTCCCCAGCGCGGGCGTGTGCTCTTACTGGCGATACTGCTATTCGGCAGTGTCGGTCTGCAGTTGTACAGCCCGCAAATCCTCCGTTATTTCATCGATACCGCCGTCCAGAGTGGCACACAACCCACCCTCACCCTGACGACAGCGTATCCGCTTCCGGCAGTGGATTCTACTCAGTCGCAGCTTTTGCTGGCGGCCGTGCTGTTTATTGTCGTCGCGCTGGTGCAGCAGGTGGTGGCGGTGATAGCGGTTTATTTCAGCGAGGATGTGGGCTGGACAGCGACCAACATGCTGCGCGCAGACCTGGCGATTCATTGTCTGCGGCTGGATATGACCTTCCATCATGTGCGCACGCCCGGCGAGATGATCGAGCGCATTGATTCCGATGTGACCCAGGTGGCCAACTTCTTCTCGCAGTTTGTCATTATGGTGCTGGCGAATATCCTGCTGCTGGTGGGGGTGCTGGTGCTGGTGTTCCGCGAGCATGTGGTGGTCGGGCTGGTGCTGGCGATCTTCTCGATGTTTACCATGTGGGCGCTGAACAAGGTGCGCAGTTATGCGATCCCGGCGTGGGCGGCCTCGCGCGAGGCCAGTGCCCAGTTTTACGGGTTCCTGGAAGAGCAGCTTTCCGGCACAGAAGATACCCGCGCCAGCGGCGCCGTGCCCTACACCCTGCGCAATTTCTACCGGCTGCTGTATGACCGTCTGAAAAGCGAGCAGCGCGCCGGCCTTATGAACGTGACCATTCTGGCGGTCATCGTATTATGCGTCACGCTGGGCACGATCCTCTCGTTCGTGCTGGGCTTTGCGCTGCATCAGAGCGGGCTGGTCACCATCGGCACGGTCTTTCTGTTTGTGCATTACACCAACATGTTGTTCCGCCCCATGCGCGAAATCACCACCCAGATTCAGGAACTGCAAAAAGCCGGCGCCGGCATCGGACGCGTGTACGAACTGCTGAACATCGAAACCAAGATTCCCGAAGGCCAGGGAGCGCCCGTCCCGGAAGGCGCGCTGGCCGTGGATTTTGATGATGTGACCTTCTATTACAACGATGATGAAATCGTGCTCAACCAGTTTGATTTTCATCTGGCGCCGGGCAGGGTGCTGGGCCTGCTGGGGCGCACCGGCAGCGGCAAGACCACCATCAGCCGCCTGCTGTTCCGGCTGTACGATGTAAGACAGGGGGCCATCCGCCTGGGCGGGACGGACATCCGCGACTTCACGCTGTATGATCTGCGCCAGCGGGTCGGCATTGTGACGCAGGATGTGCAGTTGTTCCGCGCTTCCGTGCGCGACAATCTGACCTTCTTTAACCCGGACATTCCCGACGATCGCATTCTGGAAGCCATTCATGATCTGGGGCTGGGGGCGTGGCTGGAATCGCTGCCGGAAGGGCTGGATACGCGGCTGCGTTCCGGCGGGACAGGGTTATCCGCAGGCGAGGCGCAGCTTCTGGCCTTTACCCGCGTTTTTCTGAAGGACCCCGGCCTGGTGATTCTGGATGAGGCTTCATCGCGGCTGGACCCGGTGACGGAGCAGCGCATTGAACGCGCCATCGACAAGCTGCTGCACAACCGCACCGGCATTATTATCGCGCACCGGCTGGCGACAGTGCAGCGGGCGGATGAAATCATGATTATCGAAAAAGGGCGCATCATAGAACACGATGACCGCGTGCGGCTGGCGAATGATTCGAATTCCCACTTTTATCACCTGCTGCGCACCGGGCTTGAGGAGGCGCTGGCATGAAAAACTGGGAAATTCTGAAGGAACTGATCAAATTCCGACCCTGGCTGTTTTTCGGCAGTGTCTTTTTCGCTACGCTGATGCAGCTTGCCATGCAGGCCCCGGCGCTGTTGACGCGGGAATTCTTTAACTTCCTCAGCGATGGTGCCCAGGCGCGCTTTGACCTGTGGGCACTGGTCGCGCTGATGGTCGCTGCGGGGCTGGCGGAAGCCTCAGTACGCTATGGGCTGATGTTCAATCGCGTCACGTTCCACTTTTCCGGGCTGGCGCTGATGCGCAAGAACGTCTTTTCCTACGTGCTCAATCAGCCAGGGGCGCGCCCCATGCCGACCTCACCGGGCGAGTCTATCAGCCGTTTTGGCGGCGACCTGGACGAAATTGGCCGCTTCTTCCAGTGGCTGGAGATGCTGTTCGGCCATGCTATCTCGACGGTGGTGGCCATCGCCTTTATGGTCAGCATCAACCCGCTGATTACGCTGGTGGCTTTTGCGCCGCTGGTGCTGGTGGCGGTGGCCGCCAGCGTGACCATGAGCCAGGTGCAGCGTTACCGCGAGGTGTACCGGCGCACATCGGCCCGTGTGATTGGCTTTGTGGCGGAGACGTTCGGCGCGGTGCAGACCATCAAGGTGGCGACGGCGGAAAATACCGTGCTGGAAGAATTCAACCGCCTCAACGATGACCGGCGCAAGGCGGCCCTGAAGGATCGCGTGCTGGAAGAAGTGCTGCGTTCGATTTTCTTTAATGCGGTGAATATCGGTACCGGCGTAATTCTGATCCTGTCGGCGCAGTCCATGCGCGCCGGGACCTTTACGGTGGGCGATTTTGCGCTGTTTATCTTCTACCTGGAGCGCATCACCCAGTTTATGCGTATCTTTGGCATGACCATGTCCAAATACCGGCAGATTGGCGTCTCGATTGAGCGTGTGGAATATCTGCTGGATGGCGCGCCGCGCGAAATTATGGTCAAGCACAGCGAAGTGTACCTGGATGGGCGGCTGCCGGATGTGCCCTATGTGCCCAAGTGCGAGGCGGACCGGCTGGATGCGCTGGAAGTGCGCGGCCTGACCTATATTCATCCGGATTCCGGGCGCGGCATCGAGAATATTGATCTGCGGCTGAAGCGCGGCTCGTTTACCGTGGTCACCGGAAGAATCGGCAGCGGCAAAACCACGCTGCTGCGCACCCTGCAGGGGCTGCTGCCCAAGCAGGCCGGCGAAATTTACTGGAACGGGCAGTTGGTCGAAGACGCAGACGACTTTTTTGTGCCGCCGCACACCGCCTATACGCCCCAGGTGCCGCGCCTGTTCAGCGATCCGCTGCGCAACAATATTCTGATGGGTATCCCGGAAGATAAGGCCGACGTGCAGGACGCGATCAAATCCGCCGTGATGGAGCGCGATATCAAGGAACTGGATCACGGGCTGGATACGCTGGTCGGCCCGCGTGGGGTGCGCCTGTCCGGCGGTCAGATGCAGCGCACGGCGGCCTCGCGCATGTTCGTGCGCGAACCGGAACTGCTGATTTTCGACGATCTTTCCAGCGCGCTGGATGTGGAAACCGAGCAGAAGCTGTGGAGCCGGGTATTTTCCAAGGAAGGCGCGACCTGTCTGGCGGTGTCGCATCGTAAAGCGGCACTGCGCCGTGCAGACCAGATTATCGTGATGAAGGGCGGCAAAATCGAGGCGGTGGGCAAGCTGGAAGACCTGCTGGAAAACTGCGAGGAAATGCGCCAGCTCTGGATGGGCGACAGCGCCGAAGTGCAGGGCGAAGCCGAACAGGAAGCAAACGACAGCCAGCAGGCGCAGGCCGAATAGCCTCTTGCTGATGATGCCGGGGGCGCAGTTGTACACTGTGCTCCTGGCTGGTCACAGCACAGCTTTATCCCCGAAACAGGCGCGGCACAAAGCGCCCGGTGTGCCGGCGATATTCCTCATATTCCGGGTACACCCGCATCAGCCATTGTTCCTCAAACGTGGATTTATACGCGAAGAAGGCGCACAGCCCGACGGCGACCCCCAGCGGGACGAAATGCCCGTGCGCCAGCGCGATCCCCAGCGCCACCAGCATCACCCCGCTGTAGATCGGATGCCGGATGTAGGCATAGATGCCGGTGCGTACAAGCTGATTTTGTGTGTTCGGCTCTGGCGATACATTGACCATATTCCGGTTGACCTGCATATGAGTCAGCACAGCCAGCAGCCCCAGCCCGCCCCCCAGCGCGACCAGCAGCAGGCCGGTCAGCCGCGCCCATAACACCTGCCCGGCAGGCAGCAGCAGCAGCGCCGCCGCCAGCATCGCGAACAGCACAAACTGAATCATGACGAACACATTGGCCTGTTGTTTCATACCGATTCCGTTTTCTGATCTTCCCTGCTCATCATCATACCGCAGGACACGAGCCGGATGCTGCCAGCCATTAAGCCCACAGGCCCAAGCCAACAGTTGAACAAACCACCCGGGCCGTGTCACAATAGAGGCATTCCAGAAGTCGGTTGATGGGGGCATTTTTATGGCAGCAGATTTACTTGAGGGCCTTAATCCACAACAGCGCGAGGCCGTCACCGCCGGGCCGGGGCCGGTCATCATCTACGCCGGGCCGGGCAGCGGCAAAACGCGCGTGCTCACTCACCGGGTGGCCTATCTGGTGCGGGAGATGGGCGTGTATCCCGGCGCGATCATGGCGGTTACCTTCACCAACAAGGCGGCTGCTGAAATGCGCCAGCGGGCCGAAGCGCTGCTGGGCGGGCGTCTGAAAGGCATTCAGATCGGCACCTTTCATGCTATTTGTGCCCGCATCCTGCGACGTGAAGCTGAACACACCCCCTATCGCACAGACTACCTGATCTACGATACCGACGATCAGCTTTCTGTGGTTGGGCAGGCCATGGCCGAACTGAACCTGGATACCAAGCGTTATAACCCGCGCCGGGTGCTGGGGGCCATTTCCAACGCCAAGAACGAATTAGTCACCCCGGCACAGTTTAAGGCGCCGGATTATTTCCATGAAATTGTCGCCCGCGTGTACCCGCTGTATCAGGAAATTCTGGTTGCCAACAACGCAATGGACTTTGACGACCTGCTGATGCAGACGGTGCTGCTGCTGCGCGATAATGAGACTGTTGCTGAAAAATATGGCCGCTTTTACGAGCATATCCTGGTGGATGAATTTCAGGATACGAACATGGCCCAGTACCAACTGGTGAAACTGTTCGGGCATCCGCAGAACAATATCTTTGTGGTGGGCGACGAAGATCAGGGCATTTATGCCTTTCGCGGGGCGGATTATCGCAACGTGATGCTGTTCCGGCAGGATTACCCGGACGCGAAGATGATTATTCTGGCGCAGAATTATCGCTCTACCCAGATTGTGCTGGATGCCGCTCGCGCTGTGATTGACAAGAACCCGCACCGCCAGCAGAAAGAGCTGTTTACGGACCGCAAGGGCGGCGCGAAGATTTACCTGTACGAAGCCTATAACGAAACCGAAGAAGGCGAGTATGTGGCGCAGAAAGTCGAACTGCTGCGGCACCGGGATAATCTGAATTATCGCGATTTTGCCGTCATGTACCGCACCAACGCCCAGTCGCGCGCGATTGAAGAAGCGTTTATCCGCGAGAATGTGCCTTACAAACTGGTCGGCGGAGTCGGCTTTTATAAACGGCGCGAAATCCGCGACCTGCTGGCGTACCTGCGCGTGATCCACAACCCGGATGATTCGGTCAGCTTTAACCGCATCATCAATGTGCCCAAACGCGGCATTGGCAAAAAATCGCTGGCGACTTTTCAGATATGGGCCGCGCAGCAGCAGATGTCGTGCGGGCAGGCGCTGGAGTCGCTGGTCGAGGGCGAACATTCGCCGCTGTCCGGGCGGGCGCTGAACAGCCTGATTGAATTTGGCAGGCAGCTTCGGGAATGGCAGCAGGTTGCCCAGACTGGCGATCTGGTGGCGCTGTTCGACAGCATCATGATGGGCACGCGCTACCGGCTGCACCTGCACGAATTCAGCGATACGCCGGACCAGTTCACAGAGCGCGAGGAAAACCTTCAGGAACTGCGGGGGCGGCTGGAAATCGCGCAGAACGACGAGATCAGCCTCAGTGATTTTCTGACTGAAACCGCGCTGGTGGCCGATGTCGATACGCTGGATGCCGAAGCCGACGCCGTCACGCTGCTGACGCTGCACAGCGCCAAGGGGCTGGAATTTCCGGTGGTGTTTCTGGCCGGGGTGGAGGATGGCATCCTGCCGCATCTGCGCTCGATGGAAGACCCGGAGGGCATGGCCGAAGAACGCCGCCTGATGTATGTCGGCCTCACCCGCGCCAAGGATCAGGTCTACCTCACCTATGCGTTCCGGCGTTTTCTGTATGGCAGCAGCGAAACCAATCTGCCGTCGCGTTTTCTGGCGGATATTCCCTCTGAGCTGACCGATGGCATGTATTCCAGCGGCAATGCCCACCTGCGCGACAGCTTCAGCTACCAGCGCGAGATCAGTTGGGGGCAGACCGGCACATCGTCGGCCCGGTCAAAAATCCTGCCTTTCCCCGGGGCGTCAGCATCCAGGCCGGAACCCAAACTCCAGTTCAAATCCGGCATGCGGGTGCATCATGCCAAGTTTGGCGAGGGCACGGTGATCGAAAGCCAGGCCAGCGGCGACGATGAGGAAGTGACGGTGGCCTTTGCGGCACATGGCATCAAGCGGCTGGCGGCCAGTTTCGCCCGGCTGTCCGTGCTGGACTGAGGCAGAGTCGCGCCAGTTAATCGCCTGTGAGATGTTCGATCTGTGCTCCGCGCTGCTGCCAGCGCCGGAAAACGCTGGCCGCCTGCGACCCCTGCGCCCGGGCATAGGGCGCGGCGCGTACAACCCGCCCAGCGCGCACCTCAACGCCAAAAACGGCGCGGAGCAGTACAAATCGACAGAATCCGTCCGCTATAGGTGGGGTGTCGGGTTGGTGCATCGGTCGAGTCGCCCATTCCAATTCCCGGCTTCTATTACTATAATACCGATTATAGACGCCCCGAATAAGCGGGGTTTTTGCTATAAGGAGTGAGTCCGATGGCAGTAGAAACCATCACCGATGGCGTGGTTGTCAGCCTCGCTTACACGCTCTCCGTAGACGGCGAAGAAATTGAACGCGTCGACCGCGATGAACCGCTGGATTACCTGCACGGTGCAGGCAATATCGTTCCTGGGCTGGAAGTTCTGCTGGAAGGCAAGCGCGTAGGCGACAAAATCCACGCGACACTGCCGCCAGAGCAGGCTTATGGCGATTACGACGAAGACGACACGGATACCTTTGATCGTGATCTGCTCGATATCGATGTCGAACTGCAGGAAGGCCTGGAAGTTGAGGTCGAGGACGAGGATGGTTACACCTATGTGGCCACTATCGTCGAACTGACGGACGATACCGTGACGCTCGATTTTAACCCGCCGCTGGCTGGCAAAACGCTGACTTACGATGTGGAAGTGGTCGCCCTGCGGCAGGCCACCGACGACGAAGTGAATCATGGCCACGTGCATTACGCCGGCCATGAGCACTGATTTTGCCGGAGCGCATGACAAAGCCCCCTTTTGTTCTGGCCTCCAGTTCTCCCCGGCGGCGCGAACTGCTCGCGTCGCTGGGCATTCCCTTTACCATCTGCAAACCCGCGCTTTCCGAAATACAGCACCCGGGCGAATCGCCTGAAACCTATGTCCAGCGCCTGAGCCAGGAAAAAGCCCGCGCTGCGGCGGTTCAGGTGCAGCCCCCGGCCCTGATTCTGGCGGCGGATACGGTGGTGATCGACGAGGGTGAGATACTGGGCAAGCCCGCAGATGCCGACGAAGCCCGGCGCACCCTGCGGCGGCTGTGCAGCCGGACACACCAGGTCTGCACCGCCATCACCCTGTACCACCTGAACACCCCGCCGCAGTCGCTCACCCGCCTGACCTGCACCGAAGTAACGATGCGTCCCTATACCGATGATGAAATCGAGCAGTATATCGCCACCGGCGACCCTTTCGACAAAGCCGGCAGTTATGCCATCCAGCACCCGGATTTCGCGCCAGTGGCCCGGATCAGAGGCAGCGAAACCAACGTCATTGGCCTGCCGCTGGAAACCCTGCGCGCTGCCCTGGCGGAGATTGGCTGGCCGCTGAATGAGGGGGAATCCGGCCCTGGCCAGTCCGGCTGAAGCCCGCCCACCACTAACACTAATTTCCTATGATAGTTGCGTTAGAATCACGTTTTGGCCTATATTCAAAAAAAATGTTTTGCAGTATGCTAGGTATTGACACAGGTACACAAAGGGTCTACAATCCCAGCTACTTAGGGCCTATAGCTCAGCTGGGAGAGCGCTTCAATGGCATTGAAGAGGTCAAGGGTTCGAATCCCTTTAGGTCCAAAGGGTCGAATACACGACACGAATCAACAGCCCCTTTGTCCCCTTGTCGGATAAAGGGGTTTTTTGTTTGCAGGAGTTCAAGAGGTCCGTAACCGGACATGATGGATAGTCCGTTGATCATGAGGAAAGGCAGTCGGATGGCAAAGCGCAACATCTGGGACGAACTGGAACGGCGGGTGCGGGAATGGTTGAAAGAGCTGGATCAGGCCCTCAACCCCCGGCAGCCAGAACGCGCAAGAGTACCGGTCCCGGTGCGCGCTAATCCTGATCGTCGTCGCTCTCAGTAACGTACATCACCAGCCGGCACTCGCCGCGCTGCCAACAGGTTATTTTCTGCCAGAACCATCTTACCTGAAGATGGTTCGCTGTTTTATGCGGCCCGCACCCAGCGGGCTTTTTTTTACGGATCAGGGCGTAAAGCCCTCTGTAACTGGGGCACCCCACCGATTCAGACCGTTGTACAATCAGGCTATATGCATCTGATGAGGTGGCCTATGGCTGCACAAACGCAGGATACACACAAGATCAATGTGTGGGGTTACAACACCATCGCCAAACAGCTTATCGCGCCGCTGATCCTGGCGGCCCTCATGTTCGCGCTGGCGGGGACGACGGACTGGCTGTGGGGCTGGGTGTTCAGCATCGTCCATTTCGCCGCCTGGCTGATGATGACTGTTGTGCTGATCCGCGAAAATCCGGAACTGCTGAATGCGCGTGGCAGGCGGCGTTCTGATGCCAAACGCTGGGACATGGTGATCCTGTCCATCTACGGCATCACCTGGATTGTGATGCTGGCCCTGGGTGCGCTGGATGTGCGCTATGGCTGGACGGGGCCGCTGCCTGCTGTGTGGCATGTCGTGGGCAGCGGCCTGATTCTTGCCGGGTTCGCACTGACAACCTGGTCAATGGCCGTCAACCGCAACTTTGAGCCTGCGGTGCGCATCCAGCAGGATCGCGTTCACAACGTCATCACCGGCGGCCCCTATCGCTACATGCGCCATCCCGGCTATACCGGGGTGATTCTGTCCTTCTTCATCGGCATGCCGCTGGCGCTGGGGTCGTGGCCGGCGGCGCTGGCCGGGCTGGTGGGCATCGTCGTGATGGTTATCCGCACCGCCCTGGAAGATCGCACCCTGCAGGACGAACTGCCGGGTTATGCCGATTATGCCCGGCGTACCCGATTCCGGCTGGTGCCGGGTGTCTGGTAAATCGCATACGGGAGATCAGTTTACAGAGATTGGTGCCGCGTGCTAGATCATCGCCTTGACGATGACGATGTAATTGGTGGGGATTTCGCCGGCCCAGCCGCGTGCCTTGTTGCCGCCCAGCACCACAGTTCCGGCATCGAATACTTTAGAATACAGCCGCATGGCGCGGGGGGCGCGCCAGCCATCAGCCAGTTCGAGGTGGGTGTCGTCGCGCTGCCAGTCGCGCAGCCAGCGCGGGCGGTCAATCGCGTTGCCATCGTAGCCAATATACACCCGCGAGGGGACATTAAGCTGAAGCTGAAGATAACTTTCGGAGTCGTTTTCCATATCCGCCGCCGCCAGCCGCAAAGCCGGCAGTCCGCTGAGGTTGGCAGGCAGATAATTGATCTCCCAGGGTTCGTCCACATAGGCGCGCATGTGTGAATGCATGTAGTAACGCTCCGCCGGGCTGCCGCTTTCCACGGAAAAATCCCGCAGCACCTGGTGAGATTCGGTTTCGTAGCGGATGGCGTAATCCGGCAGAGGGCGCTCGTTGTTGTGGGAGATGACCGCCATGCCACCGACCACCGATACCAGCGGCTCCAACTGGCGCAGCTTATCCTGCCCGAAGATGCGCCCCAGCATGTTGACGAAGGCCGGGACCGCCGATGACCCGCCCGTGCGCAGCACCACATCAATATCATCCGGCTTCATGTTGGCCTGTTCCAGCACATCCCACACCCCAGCTTCCACTTCGTTCAGTTCGCGGGCGATCAACTGCTCAAAACGTTCGCGAGTCAGCACTTCGTGGATTTTGATGGGGCCATGCTCGAAATCCAGCCGCGCCAGCAGCGCCGATGACAGCTCGCGCTTGGTGCGTTCGATGGTGCGGAACAACTGGTAGCCCAGGTTCTGTGTCACCAGCGTTTCCAGAGCGCGCATCTCCTGTTTTTTGTTGCTTTCGCGCTGGAACTGGCGGATGCGCTCCAGATGATGCGGGCGCGAGAGGTCCGACATGGTCTGCCAGGTTTCCAGCAGCGCCAGCATATCATCCGGGAAGGGCCGTTCATCCCGCCCGATAACCGCGCCGCGCCCGAAGTAGCGGGTGAGATGTTTCATAATCGCCTTGTCGAGATCATCCCCGCCGACCAGCACGCCGCGATTCGCCAGTATTTCCGGTGCCTGCTGGCCGCCCACCCGCGCCACGGTGAGGTCCAGCGTGCCGCCGCCAAAATCAAAGACCAGACTGGTGTTGCGCTGTGGGCTGTTGACGTGATGCAGGTAGGTGACCGCCAGCGGCTCTGTGGCAAAGGTGATATTGCGGAAGCCCGCCGCCCAGGCAGCGGTATAGATAATTTCTTCGGCGCGGGCATCGGTGCTGGGGTCATCGGAAAATTTTACCGGCCTGCCGATCACCACCGCGTCGCAGGGTTCTTCAAACTGTGCCTCCGCACAGCGCTTGAGCGCCGCCAGCAGCAGGCTGATGAGTTCATCGACAGTATAGAAGCGGTCAAAGATGCGGGTGCCGTCGTAGGTCGGGCTGCGCAGGATCGTCTTGACGGATTGCAGCAGCCGCCCGTGTGCCGCCACATCCACCAGCGCATACAGGTCTTCGCCATAGGTGATGGCATCGTCGCCCTTGCCCGCCACCACCACTTCCACCATACCGACATGCTGCCGCTGCCACTTGACCGCGCGCCCGGTGTCGTGTTCCAGGTACGCGAAGGCCGCTTCGATGCCGACGGTGGAGTTGTATTCGCGATCAATGTAAATCAGCGAGGGCAGGACATCCGGATTTTCGTTAAGAGGGTTGGTGCGTACGGCTGCCAGCCGCCGCCCGTCATAAAAAGCGATACCCGAGTTCGTCGTGCCGAAGTCGATCCCCAGCCGCATGCCAGCGCTCCTCACTATGTGATTTGGGAAGTTCAGGAAGGGTCAATTCTATCAAAATGCGCTGTTATGGGGCAAGTGCCAACCTGAGATTGGTTTTGTGATGATGACCGCTGCGGTACAATGAATCCTATTGATCCATCCGGCGAGGGAGGAGCAGCCAGATGACCCACCCTATTGATGCGGAGCATCTGCGTACAGAGCAGTATGCCAACGCGAACAACCTGTCAGCGCGTATTCAACTGCATGTGCGTTTCAGCACCACCACACAGGATCTCCATCAGGGATTTTTTAATCACCTGCTGAAGCAGGCCCCGGGTAGCGCCATAATCCTGGAGGCAGGCTGTGGGCGTGGCGATATCTGGCGCAAAAATGCGGATCGCATTCCACCGGGCTGGCATATCACCCTGACAGATTTTTCGACGGGAATGCTGGCAGACTGTCAGGCACATATGGGCGATGTTCTGGCAGGCCGATTTCGTTATGAAGTGATGGATGTGCAGGCCATCCCCTATGCGGATGCAAGTTTTGATGTCGTGATCGCCAACTTTATGCTTTATCACGTGCCAGATCGGGCGCGGGCGATAGCGGAAATCCGGCGGGTGCTTAAACAGGGGAGCGTGCTGCTGGCGATGACCAATGGCGCGAAGCATATGCAGGAACTGATGCTGCTGGCAGAGCAGTATATGCCAGAGCTGGCGGCAGAGCGAGATCGTGATGGGTTTATTACAGGCAACTTTAGCCTGGAAAACGGCGCGGACCAGCTTCGGTCACAATTTGCGGATGTGCGGCTAGAGCAGTTTCCGGACAGCCTGTTTGTGACCGAAGTGCAGCCGATTCTGGATTACATTCATTCGATGAAAGTTCCTGGTGCAGAGGTGACGGCGCAGCATGGCGCGGCCATTCGTGCGGAAGTCGAACGGCATATCGCCACCAGCGGCGGATTTCATATCACCAAGGCATCCGGCCTGTTCATCGCCTCATAAATCGCAGCGCAGACAAGTTGATTTTCTCAGGAAACAGACATGCCACAGACTATCACTCTGCACGTGAACGGCCAGACCCATACGCTCGACGTGGAGCCGGATACCCCACTGCTGTATGTGCTGCGCGATCATCTGGGCCTGAAGGGACCGAAATATGGCTGCGGGCTGGAACAATGCTACACCTGCAAGGTGCTGGTCGATGGCGCTGATGTGCCTTCCTGCCAACTGCCAGTTGAACAGGTGCAGGGGCTGGCGATCACCACCGTAGAAGGACTCGGCACGGCGGACGCGCTGCACCCGCTGCAGGAAGCCTTCCTGGAGGAACAGGCCGCCCAGTGTGGTTACTGCACCGCCGGCATGATTATCGCGGCGCAGGGGCTGCTCAACCGCACGCGCTACCCCAGCGATGATGAGATTCGCGCCGCGCTGGATGGCAACCTGTGCCGCTGTGGGGTCTATGACCGGGTGCGCCGCGCGATTCGCCTGCGCATTGGCCGCCCGGTGTGGGAGCCAGTGTACGAAGTGCGCGACGAAGCTCTGCCTGTGCCGCCTGCATCGTTTGCCGCGCCCGACCTGCCTGGCTCGCTGCTGCAAACACCCGATCTGGACGCCTGGATTCGCATCAACACGGATGACACGATCACGGTGTTTACCGGCAAGGCCGAACTGGGCCAGGGCATCCGGACGGCGATTATGCAGATTGCGGCCGAAGAACTCGAGGTCGCGCCGGAACGTATCCGGGTGGTCAGCGCCGATACTGGCCAGACGCCGGACGAGGGCATTACGGCTGGCAGCATGTCGGTGGAAATGTCCGGGAATGCCATGCGCTATGCCGCCGCAGAAGCGCGTCATCTGCTGCTTTCGCTGGCCTTCGAGCATCTGGAAGCGCAGACCCCGGCGGCTCAACTGGTGGTGGATGATGGCACCATCACCGACCCGGCCACCGGCAGGCAGGTCACCTACTGGGCGCTGATGGGCGGGCGGCGGTTCGGGCGCCCGGTGACAGGGCAGGTGCAGCCAAAATCCGCCGCTGAGTATCGCATCATCGGGCAGCCGGAAAAGCGTGTGGACCTGCTGAATAAGGTCACGGGCGGCCAGAGCTTTGTGCATGATTTGACTTTACCGGATATGCTGCATGCCCGCGTGGTGCGCCCGCCCGGCTATCATGCGCGGCTGGTGGCGGTGGATGAAACAGCGGTGAGTCAGATACCGGGGGTGGTGGCGGTGGTGCGCGATGGCAGCTTTCTGGCCGTGATCGCCGCGCAGGAAGCCCAGGCTATCCACGCGGCGGAGGCGCTGCGCCAGCATGCCCGCTGGGAATATACGGCGGAACTGCCTACCAGCACCAGTATCCACGATCATCTGCTGCGCCAGCCCACCCACGACGCCCTGATTGTGGATGGTACGCCGGTTGATGCGCCAGTGCCCCCCATTCAGGCCCCGACGGAGGCCGCGCACACGCTGGCAGCGACCTACCAGCGGCCCTATCACATGCACGCCTCGCTTGGCCCATCGGCGGCGGTGGCCCACTGGCAGGACGATCAACTGACGGTGTGGTCGCACACGCAGGGGGTCTATCATTTGCAGGCGGCGCTGGCCCAGGTGCTGGGCATGGATGCGCGCCGGATTCGCGTGATTCACACCGAAGGCGCGGGCTGCTATGGGCACAACGGCGCGGATGATGTCGCGCTGGATGCGGCGCTGGTGGCGCGGGCGACCCCTGGGCGGCCGGTGTTGATGAAGTGGATGCGGGCCGATGAACACGGCTGGGAGCCGTATGGGTCGGCAATGGTGATGAAGATGCAGGCCAGCCTGGATGCCGAGGGCCGGGTGATCGACTGGAATCATGATGTGTGGAGCTATGCCCATTCTACTCGCCCACGCGCTGGCACCCCCGGCTCTGATCTGCTGGCGGCGCGGCATCTGGCCCAGCCTTTCCCAACTAATCAGCCGCGCCCCGGCACCGGCAGCGAATTTGGCGATTATCGCAACGCCCGCCCGGCCTATAGTTTCTCGCGGCAGCGCGTGGTCAGCCACTTTGCCGCGCACAGCCCGCTGCGCGTGTCCTCGATGCGCAGTCTGGGCGGCTATGCCAACGTGTTTGCGATTGAATCGTTTATGGATGAACTGGCCCATGCCGCCGGTGCGGACCCGGCTGCGTTTCGGCTGCGCCACATGGACGACGAACGCGCCCGCGCGGTGATTCAGGCCGCCGCAGACAAGGCAGGCTGGCAGCCACGCCAGCGCCCTGCTGGCGATGGTCATGGGCGCGGGATCGCCTTTGCCCGCTACAAGAATCGCCAGTGTTATGCGGCGGTGGTGGTCGAGGTGTGGGTAGACACGGACAGCGGCCAGATTCACCTGGAACGGGCGGTGATCGCGGCGGATGCCGGGCAGGTGGTCAACCCGGACGGCCTGAGCAACCAGCTTGAAGGCGGGTTCGTGCAGGCGGCAAGCTGGACGCTGTGGGAACAGGTGACGCATCAGCGTGAGGGCATCACCAGCCTGGACTGGGACTCGTATCCGATTCTGCGTTTTTCCGGCGCGCCCGTCATCGAAACCGTGATTCTCAACCGGCCCGGCCTGCCATTTCTGGGCGGCGGCGAAGCGACCCAGAACCCCACCCCGGCGGCGATTGCCAACGCCGTATTTGATGCGGTGGGGCTGCGCCTGCGCGATATCCCCTTCACGCCGGAACGGGTCAAAGCGGCGCTGGCAGAAGCGGCAGATTCATAACGGTCGCCCGGCAAAACCTCAGAACAGGCCGCCGCGAAAGTAGGGCCAGCGTGGGCGAATGCCAAAGAACAGCACCATCACCCGCGCCACAATAAAGCCCGCCAGTGCCAGCGCCAGCAGCAGATCACGCGCCGGGGAAAGCAAAGAGGAAACCAGCGCGACGATGAGCAGCCCGGTCCAGAGCGCCAGCGCATAGACGCCCCATTTGCGGAAGCGCCACACCGCCGCGAAGATCACCAGCGCGCCCAGGCTGAACAGCAGGACGCCGGCCAGCCCGGGGATATAATCCGGCTCGTTTGACTCGGTGGGCATGGGCAGCAGCAGCCGCCCGAGCAGCGACAGCAGGCTGAGGACGGCGATGGCGCCCCACAGCAGCATCTCAAAGCGCAGGTACGAGGCAAGGCCCGGCCCACGCACAAAATCGAGGTCTTCCTGCCGGTTGGTCTGTGTGCTCATTCAGCCTGCCTCCTGAAGATCGTGCCTGGATGCTGTTTACGCCTTATCGCCCCGATTTTTACGCCACCAGTCGTGGAAGGTTTCATCGGCAAAGGGCGGCAGGTCGCGGTGATTGGTCCAGCCATCCAGCGGCGGGGGCAGGTTGTCGATCTTCTCCTTGCCGGTGGCGCGGGTGAAGGCATCGCTGGCGGCGGCGCTGGCCTTCGCGCCCATCTCGAACAGCAGCGGATGGCTGAAGCCGTACCGGTAAGCCTTCATGCCCAGCTTCCAGATCGGTTCCTGAACGTGTTCCAGGTCGTGGCGCAGCTTCAGCAGCATGTCCGGGATGTTGATATCCACCGGGCAGGCCGACTTGCAGGCCCCGCACAGGCTGCTGGCAAACGGCAGCGGCGAGGCGTTCTCCTTGCCCATCAGCAGCGGCGTAATCACCGACCCGATGGGGCCGGGATAGACCGAGCCATAGCTGTGCCCGCCAACGTTCTGATACACGGGGCAGGTGTTCAGACAGGCCCCGCAGCGGATGCAGGCCAGCGCTTCGGTATACTCGCTGGCGTAGATGTCGCTGCGCCCATTATCCACCAGAATCAGGTAAAAATGTTCCGGGCCATCGCCTTCGCCCGCCGCCGCGCCGTTAAACATGCTGACATAAACGGTCATGCGCTGGCCGGTGGAAGCGCGCGGCAGAGTCTGCACCAGGGTGGCGAAATCCTCCCAGGTGGGCACCACTTTTTCGATGCCGACGATGGCGATATGCACACGCGGCAGCCCGGTGCTCAGGCGGCCGTTGCCCTCGTTGGTGCAGATGACCACCGTGCCCGTTTCCGCGATCATGAAGTTGCCGCCGGTGATGCCAAAATCCGCCTGGAGATATTTCTCGCGCAGCAGGCGGCGGGCAAATTTCGTCATGGCCTGCGGGTCCACTGGCTCGCCCATCGGGGCCATGCCCAGCTTCTGTACAAACAGATCGTGCACCCGTTCCTTGGTCATGTGCATGATGGGCGTGACGATGTGGCTGGGGTGGCTTTCATCGACCTGCACCACAAATTCGCCCAGGTCGGTTTCCAGCATATGCACATCATGCTCTTTGAGGAACGGCACCAGGTTGAGTTCCTCTGTCACCATGCTTTTGCTTTTGACGCCAAAGCGCAGGTTATGCGCCCGGCAGATATCCAGCACATGCTGGTTAGCCTCGGCCTGATCCAGCGCCCACAGCACCTGGCCGCCGCGCGCCGTGATTTTTGTTTCGATCTGTTCCAGCAGGTCGGGCAGGTCAGACAGCGCCCGCAGCTTGGCACCGCGCCCCTGCTGGCGCAGCCCTTCGACATCGGTGGTTTCGTTCATGGTGACGATGCGGGCCACATCCGCAGACCGCGCGCCCCGGTCCAGCGCGGTTTTAAGCTGAATATCCTGCAGCGCCACCGTCGCAGATTGCATAAATTTGTTGGCTTTGAGTTCCATGTCAGCGGCTTTCTATCACTTTACTTTTGACTGAAGTTCGCCGTCGCGCCCTTAGTGTTTTACTGCTGTTCTGCTCCGGCTGTTGCGACATAAGCGCCCAGGGCGATCAGGCCGCCGCCGGTCAGCATGCGCTGCACCCGCCGCAGCGAGGCGCGCTGTTTTAACTGTGTCGCGATGGGTCCGGCCAGTGTGGCGACCACCAGATCGGCGCTGGTGTTGAGGCAGACGGAGATGCCCCCCAGCACCAGAAACTGAAGCACCACCGGGCCAGCCGGGTCGATAAACTGGGGGATAAACGCCAGAAAAAACAGCGCCGTTTTTGGGTTGAGCACCTCGGTGATGATGCCCTGAACCATTGCGCGATCCGGCTTCATGTCCGCCTCTGCCGCGCCGGCTTCTGGCGCAAAGTTCATCTCTTTGCTGAGGATCGTTTTAATCCCCAGGTAGATCAGGTAGGCCGCGCCCAGATATTTGATGAGGTTGAAGGCTACTGCGGAGGTCGCCAGCACGGCCGACAGCCCCAGCGCCGCCGCCATCACATGCAGGCTGCCGCCAATGGCGGTGCCAAAGGCGGAGGCATAGCCCTCGCTTCTGCCGCCCCGGATGCTGCGCGTCAGCACATAGAAGATGCCCGGCCCCGGCGTGATCGCCAGGACAAGCGCGGCGGTGAAGTATACACCTAAGGTCTGAACATCCGGCACGGAAGATTCCTTTCAGTTTACAGCAGCATCCATCTGCTATAATGGTAGCCATTATCAGATAGGCTTGCCAGAAATACTATGTCCTTTCGCATCCCTGCCCACACCGAAGCCCCCACCACAGATTATGAAGATCGCCGTTTTTACCTGAGCGAGTACCTGACCGATGTGGCGCGCATCCACCGCGAGGCCGCCCATTATGACCAGCGGCTGTACCAGCAGGCCGTGCGCGAGGTGCGCCGCCTGCGGGTGGCGTCTGTCAGCTTTCTGCGGCGGCATCTGCGTCTGGATTACCCGCAGGCCGTGCAGTTTATCCGCTATATGGAAGCCGATGGCATTATCCGGCGGACAGATCACCGCGGCCGCGATTCGCGCCGGGGCTGGCGCTACGAGGTGATCGGCTGAATTAAAAAGGCCGCCCGCACACACACGGACGGCCTGCTCGCTGCGGCGCAGAGATTAGCCTTTTTTGATCTCCGCCAGAATCTTCGCCTCTTCGCTGTTTTTATAATAATCATCCAGGGGATAACAGCCAGATACCAGTCCATTACGCGGCCCGGTAGTGCAGTCGCTAAAGGTGCGGCAGTACTGCTTGCGTTTGTAGGGTTTGCCTTCCAGCACATCCGCTGGCAGGTCCGGGTAAGACAGCACCATGCGCCCCAGGCCCACAAAATCAATCATACCCTCGCGCACGACATGCTGCGCCACATTGGGCAGCCATTCCTGCAGATACGAATAGCCCGTGCCGGCGTAGACCAGTTCGGGCCGGTGCTGCTTCAGCATGGCGGCGTTATGAATCTGCCGGGCCACGCCCACCAGCGGATCTTCCGGCGGCTGATAGCCATCTGAGGGTGGGAACATGGCCGGGCGCATGATGTGCGGGTTGTAGTACGGGCTGCCCACCGAGATACATACCATGCGGATGCCGAGTTCGTGCAGCAAATCCAGGAATTTGAACGGCTCGCTCAGGTCGATACCGGTGCCGGTGCCATCGCCGCCGAAGGCATAGGGGTAGCCGTCCGGGTAGGGTTCCGGCTCGCCAGTGCCGTCCTCGCCGGGACGAAATGCGATCCAGTCCCACGCGCTGACCCGCACGCCCATCTCCAGCCCTGGCACTTCGGCGCGGATACCGGCGACAATTTCCCGCAAAAAGCGCGTCCGGTTCTCGAAGCTGCCGCCATAGCGCCCGGGGCGGTCAATGGCGCTCAGGAATTCATGCCCCAGGTAGCCATGACAATGCTTGATATCCACCCAGGCGAACCCGGCCTGCTGCGCCAGTTTTGCGGCGCGGATGTAATCCTCGATCAGGCGGGAAATGTCGTCGTCGCTCATCAGTGTGGAATCGTCCTGAATGCCGAATTTGCGATCCAGCACCGGATGGCGATAGAGCGTGCGCGGCTCCAGCCGTTTTTTATCGTTGGGGCGGCAGAAGCGCCCGGAATGGGTGAGCTGCAGCCCGACATACAGATCATCGGTATTGCCAAAACGCTCTGCATGGGCATCCACCAGCGACTGGCGCAGCGCGGCGATGCTGCCCACCGTATCCGGCGTCATGATCAACTGGTTGGGGTTGGCGCGGCCATCGTGGCGCACCGCGACGGCTTCGCCGCCCCAGATAAACTTCGCGCCGCTGATGCCGAAGCGCTGCCAGCGCCGGATGGTGTTTTCTGTCGGCTTGCCATCCGGGGTGCCGTCCCAGCCTTCCATCGGCAGGATGCACCAGCGGTTGCCGACGGTGACATCGCCAATCTGTACCGGCTGTGCCAGCGGCGATCCCGGCGCGGGGAGGACATCCTCATCAAAGGGTAGATCCGCCCCGACTTCGTTCAGATGCTCGCGAAACTTCTCGCTGGTGCGAAGCTGCGCTACTTTTTTATAATCTGGCATGAGTTTTTAAAACCTCTTTTTAATGGCAATCTGTGCGTCAGTTGTGTCACAGCCTTTGAATGTGAATCCCGCCATCGACATTGATCACTTCGCCGGTGGAATAGGGCAGGTAGCCCTCTGCGATGGCGACACAGATTTTGCCGATGTCATCCGGCTGGCCCCAGCGCTGGATCGGCGTCAGCCCTTCCGCGATGAGCTTGTCATACTTGGCTGTGACGACGCTGGTCATATCCGTAGCGATAATGCCGGGTCGAATCTCATAAACGGTGATGTTCTCCCCGGCCAGACGGTCTGCATACAGCTTCGTCATCATGCCCATGCCGGCCTTGGAGATGCAGTATTCGCCCCGGTTGATGCTGCTGACATAGGCGCTCATCGAGCCGATGTTGATGATCTGCCCGCCCTTCATGACGCCATCCTGGATCAGTTCGATCATGTTTCTGGCGACGGCCTGGGTGAGGAAGAACGGCCCCTTCAGGTTGACGTTCATCACCTCGTCATAGCTCTCTTCGGTCATTTCCAGAACATCGACGCGCTGGCGCGGGGCCATGCCTGCATTGTTCACCAGCAGGTCGATCCGCCCGAAGGTCATCAGCACCTGGGCCAGCAGATCGTCGCGCTCCTTGCGGATGCTGACATCCCCCTGGATAGCCTGGGCCTTACCGCCCGCAGATTCGACCAGCGATACACATTCGGCCGCCGCTTCGACATTGCCCCGGAAATTGATGACCACCGTCCAGCCCTGCTGCCCCAGGCTGACGGCGATTCCCCGGCCTATGCCCCGGCTGGCCCCGGTGACCAGTGCAACTTTATTCGTGGCTGACATCTGCAATCACCTTGCTCACAGCTTCCAGAAAGAAATATTCGCCCCACATCACACTTTCATTGACTCCCAGCCCCTTGCGCTGGTGGTACATGCCATGTTTGAGGATGCCCTCGTAGCCCTCGTCGTTGAAGGCGACAAATTCCGGCTCTGTGAGGGTATCCACAATGTTGAGGGCGTAATCGTGATAATAGCGGGCACGCAGCGGGTCGCCGGTCAGTTCCGCCAGCTGCATCAGACCGCTGGCCGCAATCGCTGCCGCAGAGCTTTCATACGGGTCTGCCGGGTTCGGCTCTGACCAGTCGTTGGGCGGGACGCCGTGCGCCGGGGTGTGTTCGATGTAATACTGGGCGTTGGCCTCGGCAGTTTGCAGGTAGCGCGGGTCACCGGTCATGCGGTACATCGTGCCGAAGCCGTACAGCGACCAGGTGAGGCCGCGCGCCCACGACGAATCATCGCGCCAGCCCTGGTGCGTGCTCTGCCGCAGAAATTCGCCCGTTTCTGTATCAAAGAGGCCTTCATGCGACGTGCTGCCATCGCCCCGCACCAGGTAACGGCGGGTAGTCAGGCTGTGCTGGTTGGCGACTCGCAGCAGGTTGGCATCGCCCGTCTGCTGCCCGGCATAGCAGATGATGCCCACATTCATCATGATGTCAATGAACAGACTTTCATCCGCGACGAACGAACGCAGATACTGCCCCTTTTCCTTAAAGCGCAGGGCCAGCGTCTGCCCAGCCTCGACCACAACCTTGTTGATGTCCGGGTCGCCGGTCAGGTCGTACCAGCGCTTCCACGTGGACCAGAACAGGAAGCCCAGGTCGTGGACGTTGCGGTCTGTTTTGCGATGTTCGATGTGGCGGGAATAATACTCGGCTTTTTCGCGGAAATAGGCGTCGCCGTTCTGCTCATAAATCAGCCACAACTGGCCGCCCAGGAAGCCCTCGCACCAGTTGGTCCAGGCTTCGCCGCTGTGTTTCCACTTGCCGTTGACGGTGTACAGCGGGAAGTGATCCGGATAGGTTTCGATAAGATGTTTTAACTGTTTTTCCGCAAACTGGTAAGTAGCATGACATTTTTCAAGAAGACGCTTTTTATCAGTCAACATTGGCCCCCTTCAGGCGATTTGATAGCACAGGAGAAGCCCGCAGCTTCTCGTTATACATGATGCCCCTGATCTTCAGCTTTCAGTTGTGTTGCCAGGTAATCGGTATATGCGGCCAGCGCCGCCCGGTTATGTATGCGCGCGGCCTGTTCCAGCGCTTCGGGGTCGCGGCTGCGAAACGCGGCCAGCATTTCCCAGTGCTGCTGCTGGGCTTCCGCCATGCGCTGGACAAAGACCTCTTTCAGGTGATAGTAACTGCGCAGGCGGTCCCAGTGGGCCAGGGCCTTGTCCATCAGCTTCTGGACCAGCGGGGTGCCGGCCTGTTCGCACACCATCTGATGAAAACGCACATTGGCATTCGACCAGCGGTCCGGGTCATCCAGCATCTGGTCCATCTGCGTCAGCAGGCGTTCCAACTGCCGCCAGTCTGCCGGGGATAGTCTTTCGCAGGCGGCCCGCCCGCTGACAATCTCCATCGCTTCCAGCAGGCCAAACACCTCGATCACCAGCCGGGCATGAATTTCTGTCACCGTCGCGCCGATGTGCGGCTTGCTGGTGACCAGCCCGTCCGCCTCAAGCTGGCGCAGGGCCTCGCGCACCGGAATCTGGCTGACTCCCAGTTCGCTGGCCAGTTCGTCAATGACCAGGCGTGCGCCCGGTGCCAGTTCTCCATGAATGATTGCTGCCCGCAGCGAAGCGTAGACCATCTCATTCTTGCTGCGAATGGGCTGAATCTGCTGCATCGGATACCCCACCCGAAAGATTGTATATCCTATATTATCGGCCTGCGGCCGGGAAATCAAATGACAGCGGAGTCCTCATGAGACCAATTTGCCCCACAAACAGAGGCGCGCATGATCTGCTGTAAGCAGAATGTTCAGGTGTGGTCAGGCAGAGGGCTGCGGGTACAGCCGAAATGTGGCTTTAGTTAATGCAGCATGGCGTACATGCGCGGGATATCGCAGGCGATCACGTCCGGGTCGGTGCGCCAGTCGAACATCGGGCCGATGCCGCCATATTCGCAGGCGACGATGGCCGGTTCGGGCCAGTGCCCGGCGCGGATATGCTCCAGCGCCCAGGCGAACAGGTCCCAGTCTTCGGGCGTCATGGGCAGATGATCCTCGCGGAAGCCTTCGCGGTTTTCGCCCACGCCGGTGACGTGCAGTTCGCGCAGGCGTTCCACCGGCAGCGCCTCGATATAAGCCAGAACATCCATATTCAGGCTTTCGGCGCTCAGGCGGGCATGGGCCAGGTCCAGCAGCAGGCCGCAGTCGCAGGCTTCAATCACCTGCCGGATCACCGCCGGTTCAGAGACTACCGCCGGTTTATCCAGAAAAATATCAGGATAGGGGACATTTTCCGCCATCACACCGCCCGCGCCAAAGCGTTCGATCAGCGGCCACATATCGCGCAGCATGACCGCCACCGCGCCATCCGCATCTGCCGGGTCGGTCAGGTCCTCATAGCGCGCCCCCAGGTGGGTATTGATGCAGGGCGTCATCGTCGTGCCTTGCAGCCTGCCGATCTCATCCAGCCGCGCTGGCTCGATATCACGCTGACCGGCCACCAGCGGAAAATGGACATACACAGGCCGCTGCGCCGCCGCTGTTTCGATCAGGTCCGGCCAGTCCGGGCACTTAAACAGGTCAATCTCGATGCGCCCGGCCCGCAGCAAATCAGCCGCCTGGGGCGAATAATTCAGCGCGAATTTCAACAGCTCATGCTCCTGTTCCATGCTGAGGGGGGTCCGCAGGGCATTGTACGCGCCGTGCGGGTGGAGAGGTAGACTCAAAATCCTAGGCGCTAAGCGGCACCTTGTTCAGGCGGGTGTCGATAATCTGCTGCGCCGCAGCTTCCATCGTGTCTGCAAAATCGATGCTGAGGGGATGCGGCAGCGCCTGGACGATGTTGCGGATCAGAAGCTGCATGTGTTCGTCGGCGCCGACAAAGATGACCAGCCCGGTGTTGGGCTGTGGGCGGAAAGGCATCTGCCGGAACTGGCGCACAAAATCCGGGGGGATCAGGATAATTTCGCGCAGGTCGATAATAAAATCGATGCGCTGATGACCCTTTTCGAGCAGGATTTCATAAAACCGCTTCCACGCTGCCCGAAACTGCTTGAGGGTCCAATTGCCCACAAACTGGCCCTGAACAATGCCCTGTTGTTCAGCATACCAGCTGACCTGAATAGCCATAGGATAATCCTTATCCAGCGTGTACGAGCGCTCATTCTCTTACAGAGAATATGTACACCCTTACTTTATCAGGAAAACAGACGCCAGCAGGAATTTTTCGGATATTTTTCAGAATTGCGCCGGGCCAGCTAATCTTCCAGGCTGCGATACTGCACCATCATGCCAGAGATCGCCAGCAGCAGCCAGATGACGCCCACCAGCGCCGGGGTTTCGGCAAAGGCAGGGCCAAATTCGCCAGCGCTGATAATCTGCGTCACCCGCTGCGGGTCCAGCAGCAGCGAAACGCCGGTAACAATGGTGGATGCGCCGCTGAATGCTGTCAGCACGATGATAAACACCCGGTCCATCAGCAGCGCCAGCAGGCCAAAGACGAGCGCCCCCACCAGCGCCAGCAGCAGCACATTCTCGCTGATGCCCAGCGCCGTCAGCAGCGCCACCGTCAGGGTGTAACCGAGGATGGTGCCGATAATGAACAGCCCTACGCGGAACAGGAAAAAGATCAGCAATGCCCCCACCACCGCGCCAACCGCCCCCACGACGAGGATCGTCACCGGCGGCGCATCCGACACCAGATTGAGCGCCAGCCCGCCGCCCAGCAGAAACCCCCAGATGCCCAGCAGCAGGCGGAAAATGCCGTACCCGAAAAAGCAGTTCACCACGCCAAACAGGATGATAAGCACCCCGCCGATCATGCCTGGTTCAGTCATCAGCATGCCTCATGTGTGCATCAGCAACCCGGCTGATGATACTATGTCGCCAGCAGGGGCCATACCCCGGTATTCTGGGGGTTATGGATGTTTCATGGGTGTTTCAGGCGACAGGACGTTTTAAAGCAGCGCGAGCGCCTTTGTCCAGCCATTCAAAACTGACCAGTTCCCACCCGGCCTGCCCATAGGCGTTCAGGCGTTCGGTGAACACATCCGCATCGGCATAGGTGTCCGCTTCTTCGCTGGTGGCTTCCAGGTCTGCATCCTGCATATGCACGACCAGATATTCCCATTGCTGCATGGCTGCGCCCTCATCGCGTGGTTAAGATGCTGTCTATGATACGCCAACAGATGCCGGACGGAAAATCCGGCACCTGTATGTTTGCTGTTTTATGGTGTGAGGGCGATGGGGTTATTCATACTCGCCGGAGCTGTAGACGTAGACGGCGGCCCCATAGCCTTCTTCAAAATCCCAGGCATCATAGGCCCAGTCATACAGCCACCTGGCATCCATAATCGAGGCGTTTACACAGCCATGACTCTGGCGATAGCCAAAACCATCGTGCCAGTAGGTGCCATGAATGGCGATGTCGCCATCGTAATACATCGTCCAGGGGACTTCCTGCAGGAAATAAAAATCCGGCTGCTGATAGGCGCCGCTCATGGGGGTGCGCTCGTAGCGCAGGTAGATATTGAACAGGCCCTCATTGGTAGGCCATGCCGCCAGGCCGGATGAAATCAGCGTGGAAAACACAGGGGTTTCGCCTTCATAGGCGATCAGGGTCTGCTCGTACAGGTCGATGCCGATCCATTTGTCTGTGTTTACATCTTCCGGGCGTTCGATGGGGGTAATCTTGGCGACATCGAACTGGTGCACCCACTGATCCTTGCCGATCTGATACCAGCGTTTGCCATCAATTTCGACATAGGTATACAGCGAAACCCGCGTATAACGATACAGGAACGGGTTCAGGTCAGATTCTTCGCCGCCGGGGGTCAGGGACGGGCGCAGATGCCGCAGGGTCCACGCCATCGGGTAAGGCAGTTCTTCCTCTGGCAGTTCTACCCCGGCAAAGCGTGAAATCAGCACATCTTCGCTGAGCGCGCTGCTGTGAACCCACTGGTCAGCATCAATCTTGGCCCAGTCGCCCTCGAACTGCCACACGGTCACGTAACTGAAGCCGGGACCGGTAGTCTCGACCAGATTACCGCCGGGCGCGTCAAAAACATCCATGTTACCCGGCACTCTGCGATAGGTGCGGTCATAGAGGATCGAATCGTCAATCGACAGCGGGCGCACGTTTGGCTCAGAATACGCCAGCAGGGTCGCATCGCTGACCCCTGTAGCGGGCGCGCAGCCCGGCAGAGACTCGCAAGGCTGCTGGGCCAGGGCCGCCGGGGTGACGATGAGCAGGATGAACCACAGGGGTAGCATGAAGCGAAGCCTGAACAGCATGGATATTCCACCTCTCGAAACCATCATTTGTTTGAAATAAGTATGGGCTAACCTGCGCAAGTTTACCATGCTGAATACCCTACGGCTGCCTGACGCAAAGCTGCGCACTCATGAAAAATGTATAAAATTAAGCTCGTCCAGCCCGGCAGATGCAACCCTTGTACGTATACTTTATAGAGGCGCTGATTATCCGCGCTTATGATCTGCCTGTGCCAGGGGCGTGTATACTGGCGCATTCAGCGGTTCCGTATTTGCAGCACATCGAGGCAAAACGCATGTTTCCGGTACATCCTTATTTCCGCCGGCAGACCCTGACCGTAGCGGCGCTGGCGGCGGTGGTTGTGTTCTTTTTGTGGAACATCCCCCAGCTTGATTTTATCCTTTATCCCTTTCGCCTGTTCGTAACCTTCGTGCACGAAGTGGGGCACAGCCTGGCGGCGGTGATCACAGGCGGGCGGGTGATTGAATTTACGGTGTATGGCAACGGGGCCGGTGTGGCGACGACTGCCGGCGGCACTCGCTGGCTGGTGATCCCGGCGGGCTATCTGGGCGCGGCCTTTTTTGGGGCGGCGCTGTTCTACCTGACCAACACCATTCCGTTTCCGCGCAAAATCTCGCTGGCGATGGGTACGCTGATTATCCTGGCGGCGCTGTTCCTGCGTGCCAGCGGCATGGCCCTTATCATCGGCGTGCTGACCGGGCTGGCGCTGCTCTTTATCAGCCTGCGCGGCAGCATCAGCCTGAATACCCTGATGCTCAATCTGCTGGCGGTGCTCACCGGGCTGAATGCCGTGCTCGATCTTGTTTTTCTGGTGCGCAACAGCGATGCGACCTTTGGCCCGCTGCGCAATGACGCGGCGGCGATGGCGGTGCTGACTCCTGGCATCCCGGCTGTGATCTGGGCGCTGATCTGGGCGCTGCTGGCGCTGTTTATGCTGGGCTGCGCGTTCTGGTACAGCATCGTGCGCCCGCTGCGGCGGCGCGAAATTCTTTAGCCGCCTGTGAGTTTCCTGAGCTTTACTAGGCAGGGAGTTACCCGCCGTCTGATGCGGCGGCAGACAAACACGCAGGTCACAGGAGAGAGGTGAGAGACGTTGAAAACTTTACGCGGATTCGGAACAGCAGCATGGCTGCTCTGCCTGCTGCTTATCGTCCTGCCAGCGGCGGGGCAGGAAAGCCCGGCGGTTGATCTGCCAGAAACGTTCACCTTCGACAGCGGCACCCGCTTTAATTACCCTGAAG
>CAZQIY010000029.1:32115-61263 GCA_964593565.1 uncultured Anaerolineaceae bacterium | reverse complement strand
ACAACCGCGCGCAGAATATCCGTGCCGGATGTCTCGCCCGAAGTGACCACCGCCAGATCCGGCATCAGCCGTTCTGCCATATCGCGCCCGGTGGCCTGCTGGGCCAGCATGAGGGCGGCGGCGGCACAGGCGATGGCATAACGCGGCTGGCGGCTGTCGAGCGAATCGTTGGTGAAGGTATAGCTGGTGTACATGCGCTGCGATAGTTCCTGCGCCTGCAGCAGCGCTTTAAGCTGGCGTGCCGTCTGGGCATTCGCATTGGGGATGTGCTGGTCGAGGAAGACATCTGCCTCGACTGCGCCCAGCAGCACCGGCGCATACTGGTCGCGCAGGTGCCAGGGGTCGGTTTCCAGCGGACGCACCAGGTCTTCATAGGCGCGGTCCAGCTCGCTGGCGACATTATCCAGTGCGCGCCGCAGCGCCCCTTTCCAGGTCGTATCCCGGTTTGGCGATGCCTGACCTGTGGCCCAGTTGGCCAGCCCGCGCTGGTCGCTCCAGCTGCTTGGCTCATGAACCTTAATAGTGTGTTCCGGCGGGTTATCGACAAAGTAACGGTCGAGGCTGGTAACGCCATAGCCCACCGCCGGGGCCTCGTGGGTCATCAGCCAGTACAGGAACTGATCTTCGCCCACGTAATGATGCCCAAAGGTTTCGCCCTCTGTGGCCAGCAGCAGCAGCGGGCCGGTGGTTTTGCGCGCCGGACCAAGCACGTTGCGCGCCCAGTGGCCTGCCCCGCCCAGGGTGTGGATCTTAAACGAGATTTCCGTAGACAGCCGGTCATCGCGCACAAAAAGGCCCAGGCTGCGGCCGCCGGGCAGGTCGAACTGGTAGGGTCCGCTGCCGCCGCCCATCGGCAGATCGTAGGCCTGCTGGCCGGAAAGCAGCGTGTACTGGATAGCGCATTCGGCCAGCACGCTCAGCGTTTCTGTATCCACCGCCATTTCCGGCAGCCAGAATCCCAGCGGCTGGCGCCCGAAGCGGTGCTGAAAGGCGGCGATGCCCCACAGAATCTGGGTGCGTTTATCGCGCCGCCGGGCCAGCGGCAGGATGCTGTGATGATAGGCGGTGGCCAGGGCGTTGCCTTCGGTGGCGGCCTCTGCGCCTTCTGGCGTATCGCTGGCGATAATGCGCGCATAGACCTCCGGCTGATGTTTTTCCAGCCACGTCAGCAGGCTCTCGCCAAAACTGAAGCTGATATGGCGGAAATTCCCGGCCTCGGCATTCGGGCGGTAACACCGGTCTGCAATGCGTTCATTCCAGTCCGCATAAGGCGCAGCTTCGCTTTCCGGGCCAATCTCGCCGGTCAGCGGGTTGCCGCGCGGGGGCTGGCTGAAATGCCCGTAAACATTGATACAATCGTGTTCGATGGTAGACACGTCCCCATCTCCTTTGAAGTTATTTCTTCGTTGTGTACCCAAGCTGGGTGTGATGTGGGACCACCTTATCCTTGTTGAAATCCACAAAATCTTCCAGGCGAAGGTCAGTCCCCAGTGTGACGGAACGCCCCACGGTGAACCCCGCCGGAATGTGCGTGTTCTTGCCGACACTGGTGATACCCAGATCGCCGACATCCTGAATGCTGCCCACGCGCGCGTTATGCCCGACCACCACGAACTTATCCAGCACGGAGCGTTCGACCACTGCGCCCGCCTCGATATATGAATCCGTCAGGATGATTGATTCGCGGACGATGGCATTCGGGCCGACATAAACCCCCGGCGACAGCACGGAGCGTTCTACCAGGGCGCCTTCGGCGATGATGGAGCCATCTGTAATCAGGCTGTCGCGCACGGTGGCCCCGGCGTGGATATGCACCGGCGGGCGTTCCTCACTGCGGGTATGAATGACCCAGGTGCGGTCATTCAGGTTGAGCGAGGGCGGCGTTTGCAGCAGGTCCATGTGGGCTTCCCAGTAGGCATCAATCGTCCCTACATCAATCCAGTAACCGCCGTAAGGATAGGCAAAGACCCGCATGCCCTCGATAATCATGCGCGGCAGGATGTCCTTGCCGAAATCATGATTGGAGCCTTTGAGGATGTTATCTTCTTCCAGCATCTGTTCCAGCACGCCGTAATTGAAGATATACACGCCCATGCTGGCCAGGTTGCCGGGCGGGTTGGCCGGTTTTTCGACAAATTCGCGCACGCTGTAATCGTCATTCACGTCGATAATGCCATAGCGGCTGGCTTCGTCCAGCGGCACGCGGATGGTGGCCAGGGTGGCATCGGCATTCTTTTCCCGGTGGAACTGGAGCATCACGTCATAATCCATCTCGTAGATATGATCGCCAGACAGGATGATGACGTAATCCGGACGGCCCCGCCGGACAAAGTTGATATTCTGGGCAACGGCGTCTGCCGTGCCGGCGTACCAGTCCGTATCGTAGCGCCCTTTGTAGGGCTGAAGGATATTGACGCCGCCGGTAAACGAACGGTCAAGGTCCCAGGGGCGGCCCCGCCCGATATGATCGTTGAGGCTGTGCGGGCGATACTGTGTCAGGATCAGCACATCGAAGATGTTGGAATTTACACAGTTGCTGAGGGTGAAGTCGATAATGCGATATTTCCCGGCGAACGGCACAGCAGGCTTGGCGCGCTTGGCTGTCAGCACGGCCAGGCGTGTTCCTTCGCCCCCTGCGAGAATAACGGCTTTGGTTTTCAAGTCGCTTTACCCCTTTTATCCATCAGTTGCTGATACAGGTTGATATACTGGCCGGCGCTGCGGTTCCAGCTAAAGTCGAGGCGCATGGCGCGTTCCTGCATTCGCTGCCAGGCATCCGGCCGGTGCTGGAAAGTGTTCAGTGCCCAGCGCAGTGTGTTATACAGCGCATTAAATTCAGTCCAGTTAAAGACAAACCCGGTGCCGCTGTCGGCAGGGCCATCATCATAATTGATGACAGTATCTGCCAGCCCGCCGGTTTCGCGCACCAGCGGCAGCGCGCCATAACGCATCGCAATCATCTGGCCGATGCCGCAGGGTTCAAAGTAGCTGGGCATCAGGAAAAGATCGCACCCGGCATAGATGCGCTGGGCCAGTTCGGCATGATAGCCAATATGCATTCGCGCGCGCCATTCAAAATCCTCTGCCAGCCGGGACATCTCGTAATTGTAGTGCGCGCTGCCAGACCCCAGCCCCACAAACTGAACATCCGCATCGGCCAGCAGGCGGCGCAGGGCAGGCACGATCAGATCAATGCCTTTTTGCCATTCCAGGCGGCTGACCAGCCCGATCACCATCACATCGTCACGGATCGGCAGGTGCAGGTTGGCCTGAAGTTCCTGTTTGTTGCGCCGGCGCAGCTGGCGGAAGTTGTCGGCATCGTAATGGGCGACGATGTGCGGGTCTGTAGCAGGGTTAAAGTGATCTGTATCGATGCCGTTGAGGATGCCGCACAGCGCATCCAGTCGGGTGCGGATGATGCCATCCAGGTCGTAGCCCATGTGTGGATACTGAATCTCGATGGCATAGCGCGGGCTGACGGTGGTGATGAGGTCGGCATAGGCCAGGCCCATCGCCAGCATGTTATCCGTCTTGTTCTGCCATACCAGGTCTGGCTGATGACGCCCCGGGATGCCTAACTGCCACAACCAGCCGCCGATATAATCGCCCTGAAAGGCCATGTTGTGGATCGTCATCATGGTGCCGACCTGTGCCCAGTTGGGGTCGTCCCGGCTGAGATCGACCAGAAAAGGCAGCAGGCCGGTGTGCCAGTCGTGGGCATGGAAAACATCCGGGAACCAGCCTGTGCGCACCTTCAGTTCCCAGGCGGCGGCCATTGCAAGCTGGCTGAGCAGGATAAAACGCGGCGGGTCCCATTCCCAGCCGCCATAAACCTGGGCTTCCTCGCCAAAATGCGGCCATGTCTGCACAAAGTAGAACGGCACATCCTGGTAAACGGTGGTGTGCACGTGGACATCCGAAACGCCGACGGAGCGCGGGAACTGGAATGAAAACAGATGGCTGAGGCCAAAACGCTGGTAATCCAGAAAGCCATAGAACGGCATGACAACACGAGCATCCACCCCCTGCTGGCGCAGCGCCCTGGGCAGCGACCCAACCACATCGCCCAGGCCGCCGGTTTTCGCGAAGGGGTCCGCTTCGGCGCTGACAAACAAGACGTTCATAGACGGATCGCTGCTCCTTTGATAGATGATGCGCCGGGCATCAGCGGCTGTCAGGATGTGCCGAACACACGATAATCCATATCCGGGAACACCGCATCCACTGCCCAGAAGGCCTCCGCCAGTTCCCGGTCCGGGCGGCCTGCTTCCAGGCTGGCGGCCAGCCGGTCGAAGCGTTCCAGATGCCGGTAAAACTGCTGGATGGCAAAGCGGCGGCCGCTGCGGGTGACGATCATCACGGCCCAATCACCGCTCTGCATCAGCAGCAGCTCGCGGGCGGCCTGGTTCAGGACCAGACGCGCATCCTCATCCGGGTCGGTGAACTGGTTGGCCAGGGCTTCCATGCGCGCTTCGGCCTGGTGGATCAGTTCCCACAGCCAGTCAGTATGCGGGTTGTTCCAGATAAAATGCCCGCCGCCATAGCCCCACGAGCCTTCCGGCAGGGTGATGCGGTCCTGCGGGGGATGATCTGTCACAAACCTGCTGGCTGTGGTCACTTCAATTTCCGGGGTTTTGGACAGGTGGCGCAGCACATCCCCCAGCCAGAGCGGCCCCTCGAACCACCAGTGCCCCAGCAGACGCACATCAAACGCCGCCGCGATCAGGCCAATAGTGCCGGTTTCCTGATGGCGGGTGCGGATCATATCGCCGATGAGATGCGCGAAATGTTCTGCATGCTGCTCGACCTTGTAGGCCGCCCATTCCGGGTGATAGAAATCCTTATCGTGGGGGTCGATATTCTCGCCGGTCACGCGCCAGTAATTGAGGCCGCTGGTGCCGGAAATACGATTAAACTCACGGTAATCCACATCACCGGGGTAGCCCAGGCGCGCCCCCCAGACCTGCATGGTGCTGCGATCATTACGCCCGATCACCGCCACACCGGATTCACCTACCCGGTAGACCTGATCGGTGCTGGCGCGCCCGGCGGGCATGATGGCCCCCAGCGGCAGGGCATACATATGCTTGATGACGTTGTACGCCCCCAGCACATCACCAGCCGCGACCCCGATAGGCGGCCCGCCTGCCAGCATGTGCGGTTCGCAGAAGAACACCGACAGCCCTTCTTCCGCCAGCATGTTTTCCAGGCCGGGCCGGTAGCCGCTGGCGGGCAGCCAGATGCTGCTGGGCGCACGCCCGAACACGCGCTCGTAGCTGCGGACACCGGTTCTGATCTGGGCGCGCAGGGCGCTTTCGTGCTGGATCAGCGGCAGATAGGCATAGGTGGCGGCGCTGACGGCAATTTCCAGACAGCCTTCATCCTGCAGGTGCCGGAAGGCCCCGGCCAGGTCGCGCCCGAAACGTTCGTTAAACGCAGTTTTGATGTTTTCAAAATACTGCACGTACCAGCCTGCCAGGTAATGCTGGTGGGGGTTGGCATCCGGGCTGTGGGCGCTGGTGTCGCGCTGGGCAGCGGCGATCTTCTCGTCAAGGTACTGGTTAAAATTATTGATGTCGTTGGGGTCGTTGAACTGCTCGACCAGCACCGGAGACAGACTGAGGGTAAGCTGGAAACTGACGCCGGCTTCCTTCAGGTCATACAGGGTTTGCAGCAGGGGAACGTAGGTATCGCAGAGAACTTCGTAAGTGCTGACTTCGCCAAACGGCCCAGGCAGTCGCATGTAGGGCAGATGCCCGTGCAGGACGAAGGTAAAGGCTCCCTGTACGCTCACGAATTATCATCTCCTGTGTATGTCCACAGGATTGTAACGACTTGTATGGCCTTGATGCAAGGGATGTTATGCGCCGGGCAGAATCATGGTAAAAACGCTGCCGACGCCGGGGGTGCTGCGCACGGTCAGGTACCCGTCATGCGCTTCTGCCACCTTACGCGCGATAAACAGCCCCTGGCCCAGGCCGCGCGGGTCCAGCAGCTTGCCGGTGCGGGTGCGCGGTTCGCCCCGGTAGAAACGCTCAAAGATGTGGGGCAGGTCCTTTTCAGAAATGCCCACCCCGGTATCGACCACCTGGATGCCGATATTCTTCGCATCTTCCCGCCGCGCAGTGACGACGATATGGCCGCCGGGTTCGGTATAACGAATGCTGTTTTGCAGCAGATGGCCCAATGCCCAGCGCAGCCGCTGGTTATCGCCCACGATATGCAGCTTCTTCGAGTCGCGCACCATGATTCCGATATCAATCTGGGCGCGGGTGACTTCCGGCTCCATGCCGTTGACCACGTTCCACAGCAAATCCTCGATATTCAACGGGTCCTGCCGGATGCTGAAGGCATCGGCGCTCATTTCGGAAATATCGAGCAGCTCGACGATCATGCGATCCAGAATATCGACATTGCGGCCAATGGTTTCCAGAAAGCGGCGGTTGACCGGTTTGTCTGCGGGCTGGCCCAGCACGACCTCGCTCATGCCCTTGATGACCGCCATCGGCGTGCGCAGTTCGTGCGAGATGGCGGTGATAAACTGATCCTTGAGGCGTTCAGACAGCGCATCGCGAGTCATATCGCGCAGGACGATCATGGTGCCCAGACGCTGGTTGTCCTTGCCCGCGACAGCGGCCACCTGTGCGCCCAGAATGCGGTTGTTGATCTGAACGCGAGTCGGTTCGCCCAGCGGGGCCAGTTCGCTGTCCAGCATGGTGATATCGCGATAGGTATCGAACAGCGACCCCAGTTCGCTTTCCCAGAAGTTGCGCTGGCTGCCTAACAGCTTGCGCGCGGCGGCGTTGATCAGCACAACGCGGCCGTCGGTATCCTGCATGATGATGCCTTCATCAATACTGGCCAGGATACCGTTCAGCCGCTCGATTTCTGCTTCGCTCTGGCGGGCAAAATGCGTAAGCTGCCGGTTGCGGCGCTGCAGCGCGCGCGTCTTTTCGATCTCGCTTTGCAGCTTTGACCGCCGGTTGAAGGAGGTGTACAGGCGGCTGAACATGCGCTCTGTGGCGGTGCCCAGGTTGTTGACTCGTGCCAGCACGCCCTGAAGTTCCTGAGGATCGGATTGTGTTGGTGGTCTGGTGCTCAAACCGTTTACCCTGATCTAATTCGGCTTACGATGAATCACATCATGCAGAATTTTATACAACTGGTCAAAATCCGGCAGGGGCTTGTGGATAATCTGATCTGCCCCATTTTTTAACATATTATCTTTTTGTTCTGCATTCAGCGCAAATGCCGTCATCAGGACGATGGGCAAATGTTGTGTCTGGCCAATCTCGCGCATGCGTTCTGCCAGCTCGGTCCCTTTTTTGCCGGGCATTCGAATATCCATCAGGGCGAATTCCGGCATCGGCCCGCCATATTCTCCCTTTTCCACCGCATCCAGCCACTGCCAGACATGCTCGCCGCTGTCGAACACCAGTGGGTCGTAGCCCCATGCCCTGAACAGGACAGCCACCAGATTGCGGATGTCATGATCGTCTTCTGCGATTAACCATGTGCACGACATAATTCTAATACCCTCGTCTTGTATCATAACCGGCTTAACCTTAGTATACCCGCCCTGTCCGCTGGTCAGGCATAAGTTTAAGCTCTCTCATGAGTTTTTTCGTTTAAGATTTGTGGTAGCGCAGTGTTTGCGCTTGGGCTAGAATTCGTATTAGAATTATGAAACAAAAAGTCATTATTTGTATGAATTCTGATATGCGCTCGTAAATGTCCTGGGTGATCAGGTGTAAGCTGGACTACTTGTGGGCAGACGACAAATACACCAATCATAAAAGCAGCTTTTATCAACGAAGAGCAAGGAGCAGACATTGTCTACCTGGATGGTCGTCGAAGACGAACCGGACATTTATGATGTGTTGTTAGCCATGTTTGAAATGTGGGGCATCGATGGCGTGGCCTTTGTCGATGGCGAGGAGGCCATTGCCTGGATTGATGATGTGGATAATGGCCGGTTTCGGGGGGAACTGCCAGAACTCGCCCTGCTGGATATTCGCCTGCCCGGGACTACCAGCGGCGCGATGGTTGGCGAACGACTGCGCAAAAGCCCGGTTCTGGGCCAGATGGCTATCGTGCTGATTACGGCCTATAAGCTGGCCATTGAGGAAGAAACGAAGGTGATCGAACAGGCCGGCGCAGACAAACTGATGTACAAGCCGCTGCCCACCTTTAACGAACTGCAGCGGCAGTTAGAGGAGATTATCGCGGCACGGCGCCAGAAGGCTAAGGCTGCAAAACCGGACACCACAAAGCCCGACATCACCAGGGCGCACACCCCTCACAGCAGCGATAACACGCCGGAACAAAAGAAATAGAGGACACACACGCTATGGAAAACGTCGCTCCATCAGGCGCGCTGGCCCGGCGGTCACGGCAGTGGTTGCAAATGGCCTTTCTGGTGGTGACTGGCGGTGTTTTTATGGCAGTCATTGGCCTGGCGTTGTTTGCCATCCCGCTGGCGGTGCCGGCTAACCAGATTTATGGCTTTTACAATTTTGTCCGCACGCTGCTGCTGGCTGCGGGTGTGATTGTGGCGATTATCGGGGCCGGGCTGGCGGTGCGTGCCTACCTGACCCGTGTGGATAACGACCTGGCGAACATCACCGGTCAGTTTCTGGGCCGTCACTTCGACGAGAGATTCTGGTTTGTGCGCAATATCAGCAAGCGCGGGCTGGGCTACATTGATGCCGTGCTGGTGGGGCCGCCGGGGGCGCTGGTGTTTCGCATTGTCGATTACGAAGGTGTGTATGCCAACGAAAAAGGCAACTGGCTGACCCAGAACCGCAGTGGCCAGTGGATTCCGGCGCGCAACAACCCCACAGAGGAAGCCATTGTGGATATTCGGGCGCTGCGGGAATATCTGCGGCAGCACAACCTGCCGGATGCCCCGGTGTATGGGATTGTGGTCTTTACCAAAAGGGACCCCGTTGCGCAGTTGGTGCTGCGCGAACCGGCGGTGCCTGCCGCGCATCTGGTGAATGTGGTGAGTGTGCTGGAGGATAATTACCTGGCGCGTGATCGTATCAGCCCGGCCACCATCCGGCGGATTGTTGACCTGATCTACGACCACTAGCTTATGCCCTCAAAGATTCTCCTTGCGCCGGTAGGTGCTGGCAAAACCGCCTATGCGCTGGAACTGCTGGCACAGACCCTGGAAGAACGGCCTTTTGCCAAAGTCTGGGTGCTGCTGTCTGGCAGGCGGCAGGAAGATGCCTTTCGCCAGCGCCTGATGGAACAGGCAGGGGGCCGCCGCGCCTATTTTAACGTCGAATTTTTCACCTTCTATCAGCTTTACCATCGTCTGCTGAATATCGCCCAGCAGCCGCCGCGCATGCTGGATAACACGGCGCGTTATGGGCTGCTGCGGGCCATCCTGGCGGATCAGCGCGCCTGGGGTGAACTGCGGGTTTTTGATTCCATTGCCGAAACGCCCGGTTTCGTGCGGGTGATGGCCGATTTCATCTACGAACTTAAGCAGAATCTGATCACCCCGGAAAAGTTTCTGGAAGTGGCGGCCACGCCCAGGGATGAAGAACTGGCGGGCATTTATGCTGCTTATCAGGCATGGCTGCAGGGTGAGGATGGCACCGATGCGCTGGTGGACCGGGAAGGCGAGGGCTGGCTGGCGCTGGCTGTCCTGCGCGAACCGGCTTATCAGCACATCGGGCGCGATGTGGACCTGCTGCTGGTGGATGGCTACGACCAGTTTACGCCGCTTCAGGCGCATCTGCTGATGCTGGTGGCCCAGCGTGCCAAAGATGCCCTGATTACGCTGACGACGGTGCCGGATCACGCCAGAATTGCAGGCAGGCGCTTTAGCGAGTCATTGCAGCAGCTTGAGCAGGCCGCCCTCAGCCCGCTGGATATCCGCTATCTGGAACCACAGCCAGCGCAGCAGCCCCGGCCCCAGGCGCTTCAGCACGTGGTCGATCATCTCTTCCTGCATGGGGCACAGCCCCGGCCTGCCGATGGGCGCATTGTCTTCATCGAAGCGCCGGACCCGGCCCAGGAAGCGGCGGCGGTGCTGCGGCGGGTCAAGCATCTGCTGCTGTATGAAGGCGCACAGCCGGATGATATTGTGATCGCGCTGCGCGACTGGCCGCGTTATGCCCGGCATTTTGCGACCTGGGCGCGGGCCTACAATATCCCGCTGACGATGCACCAGGGCGACACGCTGAACCAGAACCCGGCCGTAATGGCGCTGCTCCAACTGCTGAGCCTGCACGAGACGGATTACCGCCGCCGTGACCTGCTGGATGTGCTGCGTTCGCCTTATTTTGCGGTGCCCGGCCTGGGGCGAGAGCAGGTCGAGCATCTGGAACGCATCAGCCAGCAGTTTAAGGTGGTGAGCGGGCGGCAGAACTGGCGAGATGCCGTCACCTGTGCCGCGCTGCCAGTGGCTGTAGACGAGGATGACCCGGATTCTGCGACACCGCTGCTGGATAAAGAGGCGGCGGACCACCTGAAGCATGCGCTGACGGAATTTTTCCATTATACGACGCCGCTTGTTCGGGCGCCGCTGACGGATTATGTGGGCTGGCTGTGCGGGTTGGTCGGGCCGGATGCGGCGGACCCAGAGGATGATCTGCCGGCCGTGCCGGATTCGCCGGGATATACGCTGAACATGCCCGCGCAGGTGCGGCAGGCCAGCGCGCCGGGCGTTGATGATCGTGACCTGATCGCGCTGGATGCCCTGATGCACACCCTGCGCGCCCTGCTTTCGGCGGAATCGCTGATGCAGGCGCTGGGGGCACAGCAGATGCGGAGCCGGGAACAGTTTTTACAGGAACTGCGCACTGCTGTCAACCAGACCACCCTGCAGCGCGGGACGGTGCGCTCTGGCCGGGTGCTGGTGACGCTGGTGGCCGATGCGCGCGGTTTGCCACACCGGCATATCTTCATCCCCGGCCTGTCCGAAGGGGTGTTCCCTGCGCCTGTGCCAGAAGACCCGCTGTATCTGGACAGCGAACGGATGCATCTGAGGGAACAGGGTATCCCGCTGGAAACGCAGGCCGAACGTGCCAACGATGACAGCCTGTTTTACCAGTTGATCGGGCAGGCGCGGGAAAGCCTGACTCTGTCGCGCCCCACCGCGCAGGACGGCGTGCCCTGGCTGCCGAGTCATCTGTGGCGCGCCGTGACGGAGATTGTGCAGGACGCCGCTGAGATTATCCGCGCTCATGAGATTCGCACCGGGCAGGTGGTACAGCCCGCCGGGGCCGCCTGTGCCGATGAGCTGCTGCTGGCGGTGGCCGATGCGCTGTGTCAGCCCCAGGTGGACGAACAGACCGCCGGCGTGCTGCGCTGGATGCTGGCGGCGCATGGCGACCCCTGGGCGCGGATTCATCATGCGCGGGGCATGGAACTGGGGCGGCTGGCGCGGGGGCGGCATCACGATCATTTTACGGGCCGCCTGCACGACCCGGCGCTGATCGCCTATGTGGCCAGTGAATTGGGGCCGGGCCGCCTGTGGAGCGCCACCCAGCTTAACGAGTATGGTGTGTGTGGCTATCGCTTCTTTGCGCGGCGGCTGCTGCGGCTGGAAGCACTGGAGGAACCGGAGGAAGGACTGGACGCGGCCCGCCTGGGGTCGATCAATCACGCCATTCTCGAACAGGCCTACCTGGAAATCGGGCAGCGCGGGCTGGCCATCGCGCCGGAGCATGCGGACGAAGCGCTGGATATTCTGCGGGCCGTGGCCGGGCCGGTGCTGGATGACGCGCCGCAGCGTTATGGCTTTGCGCCGGGGCCGCTGTGGGAACAGGACAGAACCCTGCTGATGCGGCGGCTGGAGGCGCTGGTACGCCTGGATTTTTCGGACGAGAATCCGGTGAAAAAGACATTTGGCGATGGCTCGCGCTATACCTTCTGGCAGGAAGCGCCCTTTGGCCGCGAGGGTGGCCCACCGGCCTTTATCGAGGTGGAGGTGAATGGCCGCCGCGAACGGCTGTACGTGCAGGGCAAGATTGACCGCATCGACCTGGTTCAGGATGGGCTGGTCATCATGGATTATAAATCCGGCACGACGGCCATTAAGGTAGAGGAAATGCGCGAGGGACGCAACTTTCAGATGATGGTCTACCTGCACGCGGCGGAGCAGATTCTGGCGGCGGAATATGGCGATCAGCGGCCGCCCCTGCTGGGTGGGCTGTTCTGGCATATCCGCAACCGTAAAACCACTGGTGATATGCGCCTGGACGATCAGGATGGTGATGAGGCGCTGGAACAGGCGCGGGCGCACCTGGGGCAGGCCATCGCTGCCGGGCGCCGGGGCGATTTTACGGTGCAGCCGCGCAAACTGCATCAGGGGCGCTGCATTCATTACTGCGAATTTTCGCAGTTGTGCCGGGTGGCAGGCACCAGCCGCCACAAACCCGGCGATAGGGGGACAACGCATGAATCTGACGGAAGGGCAGCGCCGGGCGATCTTCACCCACGATAAAAATCTGATCGTCGTGGCCGGGGCGGGGTCCGGCAAGACCCGCGTGCTGGTCGAACGCTACCTGGCCCTGCTGGATAATCACCCGGACTGGCCGCTGAACGCGCTGGTGGCGGTCACGTTCACGCGCAAGGCCGCCCAGGAAATGCGCGACCGGGTGCGCAGTGCCCTGCAGGACCGGCTGAACAGTACGCCGGACGAAGCAGCGCAGGCACTGTGGGCAGAGCGTCTGGCCAGTATGGACAGCGCCCGCATTGATACGATTCATGGCCTGTGCACGACCATCCTGCGGGCCAACGCCGCCGAAGCCGGAATTGACCCGGATTTTGACGTGCTGGATGAAACCGATGCTGCCATCCTGCTGGATGCCGTGATTGAGGATGAACTGGCGCGGCTGGAGGAAGAAGGCGACCCGGCGCTGGCGCTGTTCCAGGAATATGACCGGCGCAGCATTAACCAGACCCTGCTGCAGTTTGACGGGGTGACACTGGCGCCGCTGCCGGATGATCTGCTGGCGCACTGGCAGACTCTGTGGGAAGTCGTCGCGCTGGACTGCATCGCCCGCCTGCGCCACAACGACAGCCTGCGCGCCTTTCTGGATTGGCATCCCCCCAACGTCTGGCCCGAAGATGACCGGCTGGCCGAAACATGGATGAATTGTCATGCCTGCCTGGAAACGCTGCTGAACCCCACTGCCGCCGCCGAAGCCTGCCTGGAGGCGCTGGCTAAGCTGGAACAAATCAAACTGACCGGGGGCAGTTGGAAGAAATGGGGTGGGCGAGACATTCTTTCCACTGTCAGGGAGCATCTGGATGTGGTGCGCAGCCAGGCGAAAAAGACGTTGGAGGAAATCGGCACGCGGCCCGGCCCGCTGGATGAACGCGCCATCGAACTGCTGCCGCTGTGGGTGCAGTTGATCGGGCGTGTGCAGCGGGCCTATCGTGCCGCCAAACAGCGTGAAGGCCGCCTCGATTTTAACGATCTGGAACAGCGCACCCGCGACCTGTTCCGCGCATATCCCCAGTTGAAGCAGCGCTACCAGCAGGCGGAATTCAGGCATGTGCTGGTCGATGAATTTCAGGATACCAACGCGATCCAGTGGGAAATCATCCAGAACCTGGCCGACCCCGCGCAGCCCGGCAGTCTGTTTGTGGTGGGTGACCAGAAACAGAGCATCTACGCCTTTCGCGGCGCGGATGTCAGTGTGTTTGGGGCGGTGCGGCAGCAGCTTACGCATCTGGGCGGGCCGGATGCCGAAGTCACGCTGGCGCGGTCCTTCCGCACGCATCAGCCGCTGATCGATTGTTTTAACGGGATTTTCGGGCGCATCCTGCAGCGTGATTCTGCCAGCGCCGTTTACGCCTACGAGACCGAACTGGGCGAACCGATGGACGCCAGCCGCCTTCAGCCGCCGGATGATTGCCCGGCGCTGGAATTTGTGCTGGTGGATAGCGAGGTGGCGGACAAGAACGGGCGCAGGGAAACCTGCCGCCGCTGGGAAGCCTACGAAATCGCCCGGCGTTTGCAGGCTATGGTTGAGGATCAGGTGCGCACCCACCAGCGCGGTGCTGGCGAGCGCCCGCTGGAGTATGGCGATATCGCCCTGCTGTTCCAGTCGATGAGCAGTATTACGCTGTATGAGGATGTGTTCAAGGCGCTGGGCCTGCCGTTTATCACGGTGGCCGGGCGTGGCTATTATAACCGCCCCGAAGTGTGGGATTTGCTCAACCTGCTGAAGGCGCTTTACAACCCTGCCGATAATCTGGCGCTGGCGGCGGTGCTGCGTTCGCCGCTGTTCGGCCTCAGCGATGATGCGCTGCTGGCGCTGCGGCTGATCGCGGATGAAGCGGGGCGGCCGGTGCTGTTGTGGGATGCGCTCAGCGTGCCGGATGCTGTGCCGGCGGGCGAAGCGGCGCTGGTAGTCTTTGCCCGCGACTGTCTGTACAATCTGGCGGCGCTGGCCGGGCGGGTGACGATTGCCGAACTGCTGCGCGAGGCGGTCAACCGCACTGGCTTCATGGCGACTCTGACCGGCCTGCCGGATGGGGCGCGCCGCCGTGGCAATGTCGAAAAGCTGCTGGCCAAAGCCGAAAGCAGCGGCAGAATCACCCTGAGTGCGTTCGAGCAGTATCTGGATGACCTGAGCGAGCGTGAGGCCCGCGAAAGCGAGGCGCAGATGGCCGCAGAGGGCCGGGTCTCGCTGATGACTGTCCACGCCAGCAAGGGGCTGGAATTTCCGGTGGTGGTGCTGGTGGACTGCTCGTGGGAGCGTAGGAATCAGGGCGGCGATATGCTGCTGCACGACCCCGATTACGGCCTGTCCTGCAAGGTCTATGATAACGAGAGCGAGGGTCTGAAGCCGACTTTTGCCTATGAACAGGCCAGCTTCCGGCGCAAACAGCGCGAGCAGGCAGAACGTAAGCGCCTGCTGTATGTGGCCGCCACCCGCGCTCAGGATTACCTGCTGATCTGTGGGCAGGTGGACCGCACCAACGATGGCTGGAACCCAAAGGGCTGGCTGAAATGGCTGCTGGAGGCGTGTGATCTGCAATCTGAACTGGATACGGCAGGCGTACAGATCATCAGCCGGGCCTGGGGCCAGGTGCGGCTGAGCCTGAGCGCGACTCTGCCGCCGGAGGAGCACCTGGACGCCGCCGACAGCCGCCAGCGCGCTGCCTGGGATGGCCTGACCCTGGAGGAACCGCTGCACCCGGGCGGGATGATGCCGCCGCCGCTGCTGGAACCTGTACGATATGACCCGACAGCGGCAGCCCGGCATCTGTCAGTCACGCAGCTTGCGGACCTGGGCGGGCATGAGTATGACCGGATGTCTGGCGAGCGTTTCCGGCGGGGGGTGCTGCACGATGCCCCCGGCCATCTCAGCCCGGTGCCTTACCCAAAAAGCTGGGCGCGGCTGGTGGGCGAAATGGTACACGAGGCGCTGCGCTGGCAGCAGCCCGGCCAGGATGCTGAGGATGTGGGCCGTCTGCTGGAAAGTTATGCCTGGGAGCAGGGGATTGTGGATGATGTGGAACGGCAGCGCGCAGTCGAGGAGGCGCAGGGCCTGCTGATGCGCTATCGCCGCAGCCCGGTGTACCAGTGGATCCGGCAGGCGGAGGAACTCTACCAGGAACTGCCGTTTATTTACAACAACGGCCAGCATATTGTTCACGGCGTCATTGACGCGCTGTTCCGGCGGCCAGATGGTGTGTGGGTGATTGTCGATTACAAAACCAGCACGCTGGCACAGGCGACACCGGCCGTCGCCCAGCAGCACGCCCGCCGCTTTCATATGCAGGTGGGGGCCTATGCTGATGCCGTGCGCGAACAGTTGCAAATGGTGGACGGGGCCGGGCTGCTTGTGTATATTCATTATGTGCGTTACGGGCTGACTGTGGAAGTCACCCGTGATGAGTGGCAGAAGGCTCTTGAGAAGATGGAACCTGCTATTGGCCGCCTGATTGGGACATAAGCTTATGATTCAGCGTTTTACCGGTCAACTTCCCTCCTGGGCGCGTGCCGATCATCCTATCCTGCGCTACGAACTGGCACGCGTGGCCAACCGGCTGCCCCGCCGAGCACAGTATCTGCGCGCCCTGTGGGTGGTGATGCTGGGGATTGTGCTGCTGGGCATCGGCTACCTGATCGCGACGGGCTTTTTGCAGCAGCCCCCCGGCCAGACTCCTACCGAAAGCCTGCTCAATATGCTGTTCTGGCCGATGCTGATCGTCCAGATTCTGCTGAGCGGAGTCACGGTGGCGCTGACAGGCAGCACCGTCAGCGAGGAAATCCGCCGCCAGACGTGGGATAACCTGCGCGCAACCCAGGATGGCGCTGAACTGACGGTGCGCACCCGCTGGGCTGCGGTGTTTTACCGGGTGCGCGGCCTGCTGATGGTGGTGCTGCTGGTGCGTGTGGTGCTGATCGCCGGTATTCTGGTGGATTTAACCGCTTTCCAGGGGCGCTATCTGGACCTGGTGATTAACGGCATTGTGCCGGATGTCCCGCTGCCGGTGGCGGCGCTGCTGCTGGCGTTTATGATGACGGCGGGCCTGCTGCTGCCGCTGACTGCGGTAGGATTCGATGGCGCCGTTGGGCTGCTGATCGCGACCATTTTCCAGCAGCGCACCTACGCCGTGCTGGCGCAGGTGCTGTACATCATTTTTCGTATCTTCGTTGTGGGGGCGCTGGTGTTTGCCACCACGCAATTTATCGAAGGCAATCTCGCTTCATCAGACCTGGGCGCGTGGCTGCTGCTGGGCGGCTACAGTGCCTTTGGCGATTGGGGGCTGGCGTTCCTCAACCTGGGCCTGTTTGGCGAGATGTGGGCCACTGTGCCTTTCGCCGTGTTTTTAGGGCTGGCGCTGCTGCTTTTTACGCTGGCACAGGCCGCACTGACGGACTGGATGATCTCGTTCGCCGTGCGGCAGGCCCAGGTGCGCGGTTAGCTTGCGGCTTTATAAGGCGCGTTCCGAAATGATGTAGCTGGCGGTGGCGGCATTGGTCGCCAGCGGCACATCATGCACATTGCAGATGCGCAGCAGGCTCTGAATATCCGGGTCGTGCGGGTGCTTGCCCAGCGGGTCCACAAAGAAAAATACCGCCTCGATCTTGCCTTCGGCCACCATCGCCGCGATCTGTGCATCGCCCCCCAGCGGGCCGGAAAGCATACACTGAATCGGCAGGTCTGTTTTGTCCTGAATCAGCCTGCCGGTGGTGTTGGTCGCGACCAGTTCATAGCGTCGCAGCACGTCCTGATGAGTCAGGGCGAACGCCAGCATGTCGGCTTTTTTGTTGTCATGGGCGATCAGGGCCAGAGTTTTAGGGTCATCAATCATCGCGGCGTTATCCTCGGTGAAACAGAGTAGGTAAAGACAGCGGACTGTCCGACGGCGGGAAGACCCGCAGCAGGCGTTCGTTAAGCGTGACAGCTTCGCCGTAATGGGTTTCCAGTTGGGCCAGAATCTTTTCCCAGGGGCGCTGAGAGGCGAGCTGCCGTGCTTTGAAGGCCATCTGTTCGCGCAGGGCCGGGTGATTGCGCAGGTGCCGCACCGCGTCGGCGAACGCCTGTGGGTCATCCGGGCAGATAAAGCCGGTTTCGCCTTCAATCACAAGGTCTGCCACGCCGCCCTGGTTGATGACCACCGACGGCAGGCCGGAAGCCATCGCTTCCTGTACCACCTGCCCGAAGGTTTCGTTCGGCCCGGTAAAACAGAAGACATCGGCGCTGGCAAAGGCGTGCCCCAGTTCCTCGCCAAACAGATAGCCGGTGAAATGCGTGCCGGTGCCGGCAAACAGATTTTCCAGTTCTTCGCGTTTGCCCCCGTCGCCGATAATCGTCAGCGCCACGCCGGGCAGGCGCGCCACCTCCAGCAGCAGATCAACCCGTTTTTCGTTGGCCAGCCGCCCGACATACACACACACCAGCGAATGCGGGTCGCGCCCGTTAAGCAGGCGGGCACGCCATTCGTCTGACCGGTGTTCCGGGTTAAAGCGCTTCAGGTTCACGCCGCGCCCCCAGTAGCGCAGGCGATGATAGCCCCACTGGTTCAACTGGTCATAGGTGGTTTTAGAGGGCACCAGAGTCAGGTGACAGCCGTTATGGATGAAGCGCAGCCAGTCGCGCATGGGCTGAGAAAACACCGGCATGCCATACCGTTCTGCATAGCCGGGCAGGTCGGTCTGATAATTAGCAATGACCGGAATATGGCGCAGCCGCGCGGTCAGCATGCCGCTGACGGACAGCAGCGCCGGGCTGAACATATGAATCAGGTCTGGCTGAAATTCCTCCAGACGGCTGGCGACGGTCAGGCTGGGCAGGGCCACCCGTGTTTCCGGTGCCTGGGCAATGCCCAGCGAGGGCAGGGCGACGACTTCGGTTTCGCCGACCTGCGGTGGGGCGGTATCCGGCGCGAACACCAGCACTTCGCGCCCGGTCTGCTGCAGATAACGCAGTGTCAGGAAGGCGGTTTTAGAGACGCCATCCACTTTTGGCAAAAACGCCTCGGCGATGATTGCCACGCGCCGCACCGGCGCCAGTTCTACCGATGGATCGGGCGGGTTAAGCGTGTATTCATCCCCAAAGAGGCGCTCAATTTCCTCTGGGTCGAACCGGGTAAGAGCCTCAAGTAATCGGTGATCGGCCATCGTGCTCCCCTTGCAAGTGTGGTGCCATTCACAAGGGCATGACGCAGGTCCTGTGCTGTACGGCCCGGAAACTGTGTAATGCCGCAGCCAATCGCGCTCAGGGTGTGGGCGTCACTGCCCCCAGTGACCGGCAGGTTAAGTTTAACTGCCATTTGCCGGGCTAACCAGTTCCCCCCTGGTGTTGGTGCGCCGCTGTTATGCACTTCTACCGCGTCTATTCCTGCTTCTAGTAACACTTCCGGCCGGGTGAGGTAACGCCGGAGCATGTGGGTATGAAGCAGGACTTCAAACGGATGCGCCAGCACCGCCAGCCCGCCCAGTTCATGAATCGCGGCGGCGGTTTCTGCCAGCGACAGACCCGCTTCCACCGGCTCTGTGACCCACAGCGCCAGCACATGACCATCGCAGCTGCTGACTTCCAGCCCCGGGATAATCTCAAACGGATAGCGGGCACGATGTTCATAGGCCCACAGGCTGGCATCCAGCGTATCATGATCGGTAATGGCGATCACGTCCAGACCGCCCCGCGCCGCCACATAATCCAGAAGCTGGCTGACGGTGGCGCGGCCATCGCTGGCGGTGGTGTGCATATGAATATCGGCCTGTCCAAATGCTTTTTTCATTGGTTCGGACCCCCCATCACTACAAATGACTTTGGTTTGCTGATCTTCAAACAGCAGCACAGCATACAGAACAAAGCTTAAATCTGCATCTCAAAAAGATTAATAGTTGATGGAGGTTCAGACGTACAGCCTATCAGTATTGCTGTAAGGATTACAGTTCGATTTGAATTTCCTAACGCTGGCTATAGACTGGCTGCACACATGCCACGTTAACCCTATAATAAGAATTGATGTGTCATCTGTAAATGAACCTTTGGTTATGGAAAACTCACGTTTTGTGTCCCTGCGCTGGCGGCTGATCCTGCCGGTCTGTGTGTTGGTTCTGGTCATGGCGACGACCGGGGCTTACCTGTGGGCGCGCCAGGCAGAAGGGGATGTATCGGCGGCGCCCTCCGGGCTGCTGCTGCAAAGCCGGCGCGCACTGGAACAGCAGGCCCGGACGCTCTTTGAAGGCCAGCAGCGCGCCGCCCAGACGATTGGCGCGCTGGGCGAGGTGCCGCAGTTTGTACGCGATGAATCCGGCCTGGTGATGCGCAGCGCACTGGAAAGCCAGGCGCGCCGGGCCAACCTGGATGATCTGCTGCTCATCAACGCCCAGGGGGACCTGCTGCTCGGGCTGCGACGCGATGCTGCCACAGGGCGTTATCTATCCCTGGCGACAGAGGCGACAGATACAGCGGCGGATGTGCTGCTGGCGGATGTGACTGCCAGCCCGGCGGTGAGCTTTGCACAGATCGCGGACGAGACGCTGCTGTATGTGCGGGTGCCGGTGTGGCACGATCAGACGGCGGTGGGCGCGGTGCTGGCCGGGCACAGGCTGCCCTGGGTGCTGGCCGCCCTGCAGCCCAGCGAACTGACGGAACTGGCCCTGTTCCAGATTGATCGCCAGCCGCTGGTTTCGACCCTGCCGGATGGGGTGGCCCCGCCGCCAGATGACCTGGAACAGATAGCGGCGCAGGAAATCGCGGGGGAAACCTACCGCACGCTGTATTTCCCGTTTGTCTATGGCGGCAGCACGCCGGGGACGATAGGTGTGTTTCTGTCGCCCCGCGCTTTTGCCACTGCGGATGTGGCGCGGCAGGTCACGGCGCTGCTGGCGGCCGGGCTGGCGGCCGGGGGCGTCATCCTCATCTTTGTGGCGCTGGGCTGGATGACCGGCCAGGTGCGGCGGATTACCCGCGTGGCGGAATCGCTGACATTAGGCAACCGCACCGCCCGTACCAATATGCAGCCAACTCATGAGATCGGGCGGCTGGGGCACGCGCTGGACCAGTATGCTGATTATGTCCAGGAGCGGCAGGATACGCTGCGCGCCGGCCTGCGCCGCCAGCGCCGCGAGACAGAACGCCTGACCGCCGTGCTGGAATCGCTGCCGGACGGAATCATTGTGCAGGACCTGGATGGCAACGTGCTGCTGATGAACGAACCGGCGCGGGAGATGCTGGATTCTGATAATTCGCTGCGTTCCACCCCGGATTTACAGGAGCTGACCGCTTTTGCCACAGACAGGTTGGGGCCGGCCCTGGCCCCCGGCATCTACACCCTGGGCGAGCCGGAACGTATCCGCGTGAACAATCGCGTCCTGCATGTTCAGGCAGCGGCTGTGCTCAGTGCCACGCAGCAGCGTATCGGCACTGTCACCGTGCTGCGCGATGTCAGCGAAGAAGTGAAGCTGGAAGAAGCGCGGGAGAAAATTCTGCGGCAGATGCGCGATGAGGTGCAGGAACCGCTGTCGGATCTGGCGCAGCAGAGCATGCGGCCTGCATCGCCCAGCCTGCTGACCCAGGAGGTGCGGCGCCATGCTGGCAGCCTGCAGAAGATGATCCTCGAAATGCGCGACCTGACCGATACGCACCTGCGCAAGGTGACCGAAGAACAGCAGCGGCCTATCCTGCTGGATTCGCTGGTATGGTCTGTTGCCAACGAATGGCGGCAGGTGGCCCAGGCGCAGAACCTGAACCTGCATGTGATCCTTGAAAAATCCGGCCTGTACGTGCTGGGCGAGGAGCGCCGCCTGCGCTGGGCGATTGGCAATATTGTCGATAATGCCATCAAGTACACCCCGCCGGGGGGCGATCTGACGCTGGAAGTGCGCGACGATATTTCTGAGGAACGGGCGCATCTGCGGGTGCGGGATAATGGTGTGGGCATCGCCCGCAGCGAACTGCCACACGTCTTTAACCGTTTCTATCGCGGCAGGCCGACCACGCCGGAAGGCCGCGAGATTCGCGTCGCTGGCAGCGGCCAGGGCTTAACCGTCGCCCGCCAGATTTTTGAGGCGCACGGTGGCAATCTGACCCTCAAGAGCAGGCAGGGGGTGGGGACCGCCGCTTATTTCACGCTGCCGCTGACCTCGCCCGTGAGCCTGGAACTGCCACCGCTTTCCTACGAAATGGAAGAGGAGACGGTTCGCATCGACACGCGGCGCACGTTTTCGGACAGCGCGGGCGAAGAAACCTCACAAACGTAATAGACAACTTGTGATAAACATCACTTAAGCCAGAGGCATGTTTTGATTATGCTGCTGACATGTTTAGTTTGCCACCCTGGCAACCTACGGAGGAGAACCTTTACATGTCTGCAAACATTGAACGTCGTGAATTTCTCAAAAAACTTGGGCTTGGCGGGGGCGCAGTCGGTGCAGCCGCTGTATTTGGCCCGGCGTCCGTTCTGTCGGATGTCCATCCTTCCGCCGCTGCGTCTGCGGCACAGGCACAGGAAACAGACTGGGAAGCGATGGATCATCACCACGAAGAGGGAATTCGCACCTTTCTGGAAAATATTGGAAAGGACGAAAATTTCTGGCGCAAGCCCCTGGAATACACGCTGGACGGCGACACCAAGGTTTTTGAACTGACGTGTACTAACGTGCAGTGGGAAACCGAACCGGGTAAGGTGTTCCCGGCGTTTGCCTATAACGGCATGATCCCCGGCCCGGAAATCCGTGTGACAGAAGGCGACCGGGTGCGTATCCTGGTGACGAACGAAATGAACCAGAGCACCTCTGTTCACTGGCACGGGGTTGATGTCCCCAACGATCAGGACGGCGTGCCGTTCATCACCCAGCCGCCGATCAAACCTGGCGAAACCTACACCTATGAATTTGTCGCCGCCAACGCTGGTTCGCACATGTACCACTCGCACCACAACTCACTGGAGCAGGTGGTAGGGGGGCTGCTGGGGGCCTTTATTATCGAACCCCGCAGCCAGCGCGACGAACCAGTGGTCGATCGTGATTACACCCTGATCCTGAACGACACATTTCTGGGCTTCACCCTCAACGGCAAATCGTTCCCTTACACCCAGCCGCTGACGGCGAAACTGGGCGAGCGTATTCGCATCCGGTTTATGAACGAAGGTTTGATGGATCATCCGATGCACCTGCACGGCATGCCGATGCGCGTGATTGCCAAGGATGGGTATAACCTGCCTGCGCCTTACCTGTGCGATACGGTGTCTGTGTCGCCGGGCGAGCGTTATGATGTGCTGGTCGAGGCGCGCGCGCCGGGCATCTGGGCATTCCACTGCCACGTCCTCAGCCACGCCGAAACCCGCTCTGGCATGTTCGGCATGGTGACGGTGCTGGCGATTGAAGAATAGCTGACACCCGACGAAACAAACAGGAGCGACTCTAGAGTCGCTCCTGCTGTTTTTCCCGCTGATGGAGATCGAATGCTGTACTACAGGGTGAGCAGGTAGGCCACGAGGTCGTTGATCTGCTCTTCAGTCAGGATTTCTTCATAGACCTGCGGCATGAGCATATCCGGGAAGCCTTCAACCACATAGGCGCTCGGGTCGACAATCGAGGTATGGAGATATTCCTCTGGCGACTGCTCCGGCACGCGGCTTTCTGTGCGCTCTCCGATGCCAAGCAGGCCAGGGCCGATCAACTGCGCTTCAGAATCGACCAGATGGCAGGTGTTGCAGGCGAAGCTGGCTTCCGGAATAAAAGTGGTAAACAGCGCCTCGCCGCTGGCCGGGTCGCCGGTTGTGGCCGCGCCGCCAGTGGTGTCCCCATCCCCTTCATCTGCATCCTCAGCTTCAGGGGTTTCTTCAGCTTCTGTGGGGGCCTCCGTTGGTTCGGCGGTGTCGGTGGGTTCCGGTGTACTGGTGGCCGGGGGTGGCGTGTCCGTCGGTTCCTGAGTCGGAGTGGCGGTAGGCGCTTCCGTCGGTTCGTCGGTGGGGGTGGCTGTCGGAGCAGCCGCAGTCTCTGCTTCTGATGTCGCCGCCAGCGCGACCTCTGTTTGTTCCAGTTCTTCCTGAAATACCGGGGTCGCGACCGTACCACATGCGGCCAGGATCAGCGCAAGAGTTGTCAGGAGCAGGATATTACGTGCCATAGGAGCAGTTTACCTCTCTTTACGTGATGCCAATTGTGAAGATATGAACAATAACCAGTATAACGCCAACGCTAACAATCGTCAAAGTGATGCATCAGGGCAGGCTGGCAGCGGTCAGGTCAAAGGCGGCTTTCAGCGCGGCGGCGGGGTCGGCCTTCGGTGTAAATTCGTGGCCGATGTACCCTGTGTACCCTGTCGCCGCGATGGCCTGAAAGATGGGCGGGTAGTAAAGTTCCTGTGTCTCATCCAGGTCGCTGCGTCCGGGATTGCCTGCGGTGTGGTAGTGCCCAAACCAGGGATGCTGCTGCTGGATCGTGCGGATCACATCCCCTTCCATAATCTGCATGTGGTAAATATCGTATAACAGTTTCACCTGCGGCACATCGACCATCTGGCACACCTTTACCCCCCAGGATGTCCGATCACACTGATAGTCCGGGTGGTCTACTTTGCTGTTGAGCAGCTCCAGCACCAGCGTGATTCCGGCATCGGCGGCCTGCCGCGCCACCCCGCGCAGATTTTCGGCCGTAATCTCCGCGCCGGTGGCATCGTCCAGCCCGCTGCGGTTGCCGCTGAAGACGATCAGGTTGGGAATCTCCCATTCCACCGCCAGCTTCAGGTTAGCCTCGATTTCGCGGGTCAGGCGGTCGCGATTTTCGCGTTTGTTCAGGCCATCTTCCAGCGGACGATGCCCCCCGTGCGATGCGATCTTCAGGCCGTGCTGCTTCACCAGCGGCCAGTATTCCGGCGGGACCAGTTCAACCGCGTCATAACCAATATCCGCAGCGGCGCGGACAAAGGCCTCTGGCGTCATGATGTCTGGCACAAAGCACCACCACGCCGCCGATTGTCTGATGTGACTCATAAATGTTCCTCCAGGATGCAGCGGGGATTGTACCACTGTTGGCGAGGATGCCAATCAGCGATGCTGCGCCTGATGGACTGAGGGTATGATCAAAGGGGCGGGATACAGGAGGCGAAGATGGCCCAGCACCGTGTTGACGACATGACACTGGAGGAACTCAACCGGCTTACTGAGCAGGATGTTAGTATCCACAACAACGCGCATCAGTTGTCAACACGGCGAGCCGCAGCGCGTTCCTGACGAAATGCCTTTAATTCTGCCTCTATTTCCTCCGGGGTGATTTTCGGTTCCATGCTGCGCAGGGTTTCAAGGTCAGTATAGAACTGCTTCCGGCGCTGGCGACGTTCCAGTTCGGCTTCGATCAGCTCGGCAACCTGCTCGTCCGTGAGTATCCCCGCAGCCTTCGCACGTTCTACCAGTTCATCGGGAAGTTTCAGGATGATGTCCATGAGAATTCCTCTAAATCTAACTACGTTTATTATACAACGCAGTTAAAACCCTGTGGTTTCTGGCCGGCGGTAGTGGATGAGGCGCTGCAGGGCTTTCAGTTCATAGGGCCAGTCGTACACTTCAAAACGGTAGCGCCAGCCGCTGAGGGCCTTCAGCAGGTGCCGCCAGTGCGTTTGCAGGCGCATATCGGTTACGGTGGGGTAATAGGCGTTGATGACCGCCTCGAAGTTGCGCACCCGCCGTCGCGTAGTATCCCGGAACCAGGGGGTGCTGGGGTCGCGCCGCATGGAGAACTTCGCCCATTCCGGGCTGGCCCATTCGTCCAGCGTTTCCGGAAAGTGGAAGCCCAGCTTTGTGGCTTCGTCCAGCAGGATGCTGCCTTCCTGTGGCACGGGCGTATAGATATACAGCACCAGTTCTGTCGCCGGGTTGATCTGCTTCAGTTTGCGGATAAAGCGGATCGTCGCTTCGATATCCTGCGCCGGGTCCGGCGGATTGCCCAGTACGAACGAAAGTTCCGGCACAATGCCATAATGTTTCATGCGCTCCACCAGTGCCAGAGTCATGTGCGTGCCGGATTTACCGCCCTTGTTCATGCGCCGCAGAGTCTCGTCGTCGCCGCTTTCGGCGCCCATAAAGATCATCTTCGCGCCGCTGCGTTTCATCTTTTCCCAGGTGTCATCACTGTAGCTCATCAGCGTATCGACGCGGCCCAGCCCCCACCAGTGAATGCCCTTGCCGGTGATTCGCTCCGCAAATTCTGCGGTGCGGGTTTCGTTGACAAAGAAATCCATATCATGAAATTCCAGCCCGTCGATCTGCCATTGGTCGTGCAGGTAGGTCACGATGTCCGCGACCCGCTGCGCGCTTTCCGGCAGCCAGCGGCGGTTGGCCAGCGCGACCACCGCGCAGAAATTGCAGGCAAACGGACAGCCAAAACTGCTGTTGTGCGACAGCACCCGCTGGCCCAGATAACTGCTGCCGACATAACGCCCCACATCCAGCCGGTCGTAGGGGAACCAGGGCAGGTTGTCCATCGGCACATAGGGCGCGCGCGGGTTGACCTGGATTCCGCCGTTTTTGTAGGCCAGTGAGGGGATATCAGTCAGGGCGCCGCCCGTATGCAGCGTATCGACAAAGCGGCGGAACGGTGCTTCGCCCTGGCCCTGAATCACATAATCGACAAAATCGCTGCGCAGGATGACTTCGTGATGCTGGGTCGGGAAGTAGCCGCCCCACAGGATCGTCAGGTCTGGCAGCGCAGCCTTCACCTGACGGCACACCGGGACCGCCTGCCTTAGCTGCGGGCCGGGCATCACGGTGACGGCCAGCAGCTTTGCGCCGGTAGCCTGTGCCCGTTCGATAATATGGGCTGCCGGGTCTGCAATCAGATTGCCGTCGATAAACTCCACATCGTAATCATCCGCGATGACGGCGCTGACGGCCAGCAGCGACAGGGGCAGGCGCTGTTTGCCGGGCGATGTGCTGCGTGGGTTATAGAACAAGACTGTATGACGCATCAGACCTCAACTCATCCTGTTGGCGGGCACTAGGCTTATTCTGGCGATTCTCTATCGAGTACGCAACTTTGCGCCGGTGCGGATTTATGCGGGCGTGCGGCTTGGTCTGTGATGGCCTTAATGCATAAAGCAATCAACAGGCGCACAATAGATTCTTGATCGAGTCAAATTTCACTTACAGGTCATCTTATGGCAACTATCGCTCATGCCGGTGCACGCACTAACACATTCTCTGCGCTGCGCCATCGCAATTTTCGGATTTATATCACCGGGCTGCTGGTTTCGGTTTCCGGCCTGTGGATGCAGCAGGTTGCCCAGGGCTGGCTGGTCTTCCAACTGACACGCTCAGAAATGGCACTGGGGCTGGTCGCCTGTGCGGCGGGCATTCCATCGCTGCTGTTTTCACCTTTTGCCGGGGTGGTGGTCGATCGTTTTCCGCGCCGGACGCTGCTGCTGTGTACCCAGACCGTCCAGATGGCGGCCGCGCTGATTCTGGCGCTGCTGGTGTTTACGGATACGGTGCAGGTGTGGCACATCGTCCTGATGGCGTTTTTGCTGGGGGTGTCCAATTCTGTGGATGCGCCCTCCCGGCAGGCGTTTATCAAGGACATGGTGGGGGGCGAGGACATGCCCAGCGGAATCACCATTAACTCGCTGATCGTCAACGGGGCGCGGGTGTTTGGCCCTGCGGTGGCCGGGGTGCTGCTGGTCAGCTTTGGCGCGGGGTGGTGCTTCCTGATTAATGGGGTGTCTGTGCTGGCCATTCTCTGCTCGCTGCTGATGATGCAGATACCGCATCGGGTCCCCGGCGTGGGGCGCGGTTCGCCGATCCAGCAAATGCGCGAAGGACTGGCTTTTTCGCGCCAGCACGGCCATATTCTGCCCCTGCTGCTGCTGGCAGTGGTTGTTTCGACCTTTGTGGTCAACACGGTTACGCTGCTGCCTTCCTTCGCGGATACGGTGCTGCATTCCCCGACCAGCGGCCTTTCGCTGCTGAGCACGTCGCAGGGGCTGGGGGCGGTCTGTGCGGGCCTGCTGCTGACCACGCTGGTGTATCGCTTTGGGCGGGGGCGGGTGGCCTCGGTCATGCTGCTGGTGCAGGCGCTGAGCACGGTGCTGCTGTCGCGCGCGACCTCGCTGGAAGCGAGCGCGCTGCTGATGGGCCTGTTTGGCTGTGGTATGGTGCTGTTCTTTGTCAACGTCAACACCATGATTCAGAATGAAGTGCCGGATCATTATCGCGGGCGGGTGATGAGCCTGTTCACCATCAGTTTTCTGGGCTTTACGCCGCTGGGCGCGCTGGTGATCGGACTGGTGGCGGATGTGGTGGGCACGCCCAACGCGCTGGCGCTGTATGGCCTGCTGAATGCGGGCCTGGGCGTGGCGATTCTGCTGCGCTGGCGCGGCGTGTGGAATATTCCCTGAATTCTCTGATCGCTGGTAAAAATTTCCGGGTTCAACCATCCCCTGGTTTTGCGGGGGATGATGCATGAACCCTTGTGAACCCTGTACAACTCCCTTATAGTGGCTATACTGAAAGGGCGCTCCTTCAGACCAGCAGGCGATTTTAGGTTTTTCAGGGCAAACAACGATGAAACTGGCAGAAGCATTGATTTTGCGGGCCGATGCCCAGAAGCGGCTCCAGCAGCTTCGGGAACGGCTCAACCGCAGCGCGAAGGTGCAGGAAGGCGAGGAACCGGCGGAAAATCCGCAGGAACTGCTGGCCGAACTGGATCGACTGGTGGCGGACTATGGGCGGCTGGTCAAGCAGATCAACCGCACCAATTCGGCCACGCCGTTTAACGCGACACATCCAACCCTGACCGATGCGCTGGGCGAGCGGGACGCGCTGGCGCTGAAGCGCAGTGTGCTGGCCGGCGTGATCCAGAACGCCGCTGTGCAGCAGGCACGTTACAGCCGGTCTGAAGTGAAATATCTGAGCACGGTGAGCATTGCCGACTTGCAGAAGCAGGTCGATGATCTGGCGCGGCAGTACCGCGAACTGGATTCGCAGATTCAGCAGCTAAACTGGCAGGTTGATCTGATGGAGTAGTCGCCTGTCAGGAAGCAGGTAGCCGGAGTAATGATCGAGGCGAGCATGAACCCGCCAACTGGGTTAAGTTGGAACCGGTTCCCCTGACAAGGGTTCCCTGTGTGACGGGCCGCACAGGTTGGGTTCGATTCCCAGATGACAGCGCATGCCCAGCACAGGACACCGGGCACAACAGCACCGGGCAATGTAAGCACCACATGCTGATCGGTTAACACTCTGGTGAGGGTGGGATTGGGGATAAAACAGCGTTCGGATGCGGGCGCTGTTTTTGTTTCCGCCTGCAAGCTGCGTTATAGTTCTGCGCATGTCAGCATTACCTGCAATTTCCCTTAACACCGGCTGGGTGTGCGAATATTTTCAGATGCATGCGGGCCTGCGCGAAGCTGTGGACGACGTGGCGGTGCCGTCGCTGGTGGAATGGGTGTTTGACCGGCGGCAGGGCGAGGACCGGGCGGCATGGCTGCGGCGCGGTTTTGACCTGGCCCCGCTGGATATCTGTGTCAGCTATGTGCTGCGGCTGGATTCTGCGCCGGAAGAAACCCAGATTTACATCAACGGGGAAAGGGTGGGTCAGGCTGATGGCGGCCCCTGCGAAATAGATGTCACCGCCTATGTCGCGCTGGAATATAACGAGATTGCCCTGCGGGTCGAATGGAACGCCGCCGGGCGTTTTGAGGGTGTGCGCCTGCA
>CAZQIY010000029.1:0-32015 GCA_964593565.1 uncultured Anaerolineaceae bacterium | reverse complement strand
TCCCCCACACATTGACGCCATGATAGCCTTTCGCTACAATAAACCTCGTCAATGGAAAATTAATGAGCAAGTGTATCTCTCATGAAATATCACATCTGGACGCTGGGATGCCAAATGAACGTGGCAGACTCGCAGCGGCTGGCCTCTGAGCTGGAACGGCTGGGCCATCACGCAGCAGCAGACCCGGACGAGGCGGATATCCTGGTGGTGAATACCTGCGTGGTGCGCCAGAGCGCCGAAGACAAAGGCATGAACCGGCTGCTGGCGCTGCGCGGTGTAAAGGAACAGAACCCTGAAAAAGTGATTGGGGTGATGGGATGTATGGTCGGTGTGCGCGATCCGCTGTCGATGCGCAAGCGCCTGCCGTTTGTCGATGTCTTTATGCCGCCGTCTGAAGCGGGGCCGATGGTCCGTTTTCTGGCGGATTCTGATGCTGAAGCAGAAATGCTGGCGCACGAAACGACGGCCCGCCAGCAGCGTGACGCGCTGCAGGATGGTGATCTGATCCTGCCGGTGCAGGAACAGGGGCACCTGATCAGCGCGCATGTGCCGGTGGTGTATGGCTGTTCGCATGCGTGCAGCTTCTGCATTATTCCGTTCCGGCGCGGGATCGAACGCAGCCGCAGCGTGGGCGAGATTGTGGCCCATGTCCGCAGCCTGGCGCAGCAGGGCGTTAAGGAAATCACGCTGCTGGGGCAGATTGTGGACCGCTATGGCAAGGATATTCCCGATGGGCCAGACCTGGCGGATCTGCTGCGGGTGGTGCACGGTGTGGCCGAGGAAACCGGGCTGGAGCGCATCCGCTTTCTGACCAGCCATCCCAACTGGATGACGGATCGGCTGCTGGATACGGTGGCGGAACTGCCGCGTGTGATGCCGCATATCGAAGTGCCGGTACAGGCTGGCGACGACGACGTGCTGCAGCGCATGAAGCGCGGTTATACGGCGGATGATTACCGCCGCCTGATTGCCAATATCCGCGCACGCATCCCGGATGTGGCCATCAATACGGATATTATCGTTGGTTTTCCGGGGGAAACCGACGCACAGTTTATGCGCACCTACGATTTACTGGCCGAACTGAAGCTGGACAAAGCGCATCTGGCGCGTTACAGCCCGCGCCCGCACACCCTCAGTGCGCGCACGATGGATGATGACGTGCCGGAGGAAGAAAAGAAGCGCCGCCACGAAATGCTGGATGAGTTGCAGGCCGAGGTGGTGGCCGAAATCAACCAGCGTTACCTGGGGCAGGTGCTGCCGGTCCTGGTGGAAGAACAGCACCGGGGCAAATGGCGCGGGCGCACCCCACAGAACAAACTGGTGTTCTTCGAAGCGCCCGGCGACTGGCGCGGACAGGTCGCCGATGTCGAAATTACGTGGACTGGCCCCTGGAGTATGCAGGGCCGGCTGCCGCAGACACAGCACGAAAACACGCCTGATATTATACTGGTGAGTTGAGCGTTTGTGCGGGCGACAATCCTTGCGCTAGCATTAAGGTTGTTCATTGCAGCGCAATAACTTTTCGGCGTATACTTGTTATGTTGGGACAGGCTCCCATTAACGGCTGTTCGTAACGAACCACGTTTGGCTATACTCACCCATTTGGAGGATCAGGCACCATGCCACGTGAGAAGAGCGGATATTATTATCCCAACAAATTTGCCCGGATTACCATCGAGGCGATGGAAGAAATCATGGGCAAGAACGGCCTGAATGCAATTCTGAATCTGGCCGGGCTGGAGCATTTTATTGACAACTATCCTGCGGATAATCTGGAAAAAGGCTTTGATTTTGCCGATTTTACCGCATTGAATGTCGCGCTTGAGGAAATGTATGGCCCACGCGGTGGGCGCGGTCTGGCGCTGCGGGCGGGCCGGGCCACCTTTGCCCAGGGTCTGCGGGCCTTTGGGGCGCTGGCGGGGGTGGGCGACCTGGCCTTTAAGGTGCTGCCGCTGAGCGCCAAGCTGAAGGTGGGCGTGCCTGCCATGGCCAATATCTTCTCGCAGTTTTCCGACCAGATCTCCAATGTGTATGAAGAAGGCACGGACCGGATCATCTACACGCTGGAACGCTGCCCGATGTGCTGGGGACGGACGGCAGATCGCCCGGTGTGTTATGTGGGCCAGGGGCTGCTGCAGGAAGGCCTGCGCTGGGTATCTGGCGGCCACGAATTTAAGGTAGATATGGCGGCCTGTATCGCCAAAGGCGATGAGATGGGGCGCTACGTCATCTACAAGGAACCGATTAGCTAACTCCCTGTTTCCAGAGTCATGGAGGAATCGCACCCGCCCGCGCTGGCTGGTGTGATCTGTCGTTTCGTGGCGTTGGGTGACAGTCATCCAGTCGCCCGGCAGGCGCGTTGCCCTGCATTACAGCTAATGTTAGAATGCAGAGAGAACTTTCGTACGCAGGGACGAGCGTGCTATGCCAAACTGGAAAGTTTTTTTCCTGGTCAGTATCCTGACACTGCTAAGCGCCTGTAATCTCTCACGGACACCGCCCACAGCCGAGGTTACGCTGACGGCCGACCCGCAGGATGGCGATGGCAGGCCCACCGTGGCCATTTCTTCGCCCCAGAACGGGGATGAAGTGGTGGTGGGGGCAGATGTGTTTGTCAGCGCCACGGCCACCGACCCGGTCGGTGTGACCCGTGTTCAGCTTATTGTGAACAACCAGATCGTCAAGACCGTGTCTTCAGAATCTGTGGCTGGCGATCCGAATATGAACGTGCTGCTCGATTGGCGGCCTACCGAGGCCGGTACCGCCACCGTGGAAGTGATCGCCTATCGCGGGTCGATTGCCAGTGATACGGCCACGATTGATCTGATCGTGCGGGGCAGCCAGTCGCAGGTGACAGCGACAATCATCCCGCAGACGGATGTTCCCATTATCGACCCCAACGACCCCACCTGCCGCGCCCTGACGAATGTGGCGCTGAATGTGCGCACCGGGCCAGGCACATCGTATCCACGCATTACCACGCTGTCCGCCGGGGCACAGCATCCTATTGTCGGGCGCGTGGGCGATAATTCCTGGTGGCTGGTGCGCGTCAGCGGGACAACTACTGGCTGGGTGATCCAGCGCAACCCGCTGAACCCCGGCGAGGAATTTATCTCGATCTTTGGCAACTGTTCCGGCATTCCGATTGTTGGCCCGCCACCGCCGCCGGTCACACCGTTTACACCGCCACCACCGCCGCCAACCCATACCCCGACGCGGACTCCGACACAGCCACCCCCGCCAACGCTGACTCATACGCCGGCGGATCTGGTTGTGGTTGATATCGACGGCCCCACCGGGCTGAACCTGCCCGACGGGGGTGGCAGCGTGAGCGGCACCTTCTCGGTCACCATTACCAACAACGGCCAGGCCAGCACCGGCCCCTTCAGCAACTCGATTCAGGTGCTGCCGGGCGGCGATATTATGGAACTGGGCGTGGTCAGCAACCTGACCGGCGGCCAGAGCATCTCGCTGAGCATTGAACTGACGTTTGATACCGCCGGTGTTTACACCATCAGCGTGGCGGCGGACAACGAAAACGCGGTGGCGGAAGTCAGCGAAATCAACAATACCGGGGCGGTGGATGTCGGTGTGGTGGCACCCTAGCAGGCGGGCCGGGGCAGATTATGTGTGATCTGCCCCGGCAGAATCGAGTGTCGCAGCAGATGGGAGAAGTTGGGTTTATAAATTGCGCCGTCTGTTGGGGCGGCATACAATGAGATTATGATTATACGCGTGCTCATCATTAACCGGCAGCTTGTTTTCGCCGTCACCATCAAGCAGGCGCTTGAACAGACAGGCGCGTTTGAGGTGCATCCGTTTACGGACCCCCGGGCGGCGATGGATTACCTGCGCACCCACCCGCACGATGTGGCGCTGGTGGATCTGACGATCCGGACCATGCCGGGCGATGCCATCATCCAGGGGCTGCGGGAGATTCAGCCGGAGATTGCCATCATCGTCAGCCCGACGCTGCCGGATTCCAGCCGGGTGATCCGCGACCTGAACCTGCAGGGCATGGTGGATATGCCCTTTAGCGCGCGCGGTATTATCCCCGTGATTGAACATGCCGTCGAGCAGATGTCGAAGCCCTACCACGCCATCACCCGCACCCTGGTCGACCCGGACGAAGCCACTGACCTCAAAACCGACATCCTGAACCCGCCGGCGGAGGCACCGCGCACGCAGGACCAGGATACGCAGCGGGATACGCGCATCCTTGACGACGAGGCCGCCGGGGCGGATGCGCCCTGGGATACACGGGTTTTCCCCGAAGCAGAGAACGAAGACGACGCGCCCCGGCATCAGGACCCGCCGGTTACACGCATTCTGGACGATGACGAGCCGGTGAATCTGCCGGAAACGCGGATTCTTGAGGATGACGACGCGGGAGAAACCGCGCCGCCGCCGCGCCTGCCGGAATTTACCAGCCTGGATGATATCCTGGCCCGCGAGGCGCCATCGACGTTGTTTGAGCCGCCGCTGGAGGAGGGGGATACGCCGCCAGTGTCGCCGATGGCGGATTCGGACGCGGTGCGGCAGTTCCGGGCCACGACCCGCGATACCGGCGAATTTGACCGGATGCTGGGCGAAATTGCGCCGGAAGATCAGCCGGATGATGAGGCGGAGTTGAGCCGGAGCGATTTTGAGGAACTGGTCAATTCGATGCGGGCCGACCAGCCGCATACGCCGCTGCCAGACCGTCACCAGCAGTTTGTTGAATTTATCCTGACGGGGGGCATGGATACCCTGCTGTCAGAAATCGAACAGCGCAAGACCGGCCCGCTGGGGGAGGCGGAGGAAGAAACCGCCGCAGAAGCACCGGAACCGCCTGCACCCGCCGCGAAGAGTCCATCCAGGCCCCCTAAGGCAGACAGGCCGGAAGCGCCGGACACCTTCTCGAAGCTGGCGGCTGAGGAACCGCCGCTTCCTACGCTGGAAGAAGGTGGAACCGTCAGCGATCTGATGGTGGGGGTGAGCGATACCAGTTTCCGCAACGTGCTGGCGATGATGCGCGGCGAGAACCCGGAGGACACGGGCAGCGCCCGGCCGGGGCGGGCTGAGCGTTCGCGCAGGGCGCCGGACACGCCGGGTAGAACAACCCCGAAGCGCAAAGCGCCGGACGAGATGCCTGAATCGCAGGCGCAGCCGCCGCACCTGCCGGAACTTGCTGCCATGCCACCCGCCGAACCCGACCCTGAAGACGAGCCATCGATCACGGCGCAGTTGATTCTGGAAACCGCGCTGGATGAATCGACCCCGGTAGATACGTTCTCGCTGGACAACGTGATTGATAGTATCGAGCGTCAACTGGCAGAGCATAAGCCGGAAATTCAGCCGCTGCCCTCGTGGAAGATAGACTCGCTGCGCCGCCAGCGCCCGCAGGTCACGCCGCTGGATGCGGATGAGGCACCGCCTGCTGAACCTGATGCTGAACGATATATAAAGGAACCGGATTTTCTGCCGGAATCCTTCTCCGAACCTGTGGCGGAACCCGCTGTCGAGGAAGAAGATACCTCATCGTCGGCACTGTGGGAGATGATGCAGCAGGCAGAGGAAGCCCGTGCTGCGCTGGAACAACCGGAACATGCGCCGGAAGTGGACCAGACCGGCGAAGACGAAGCGGCGGATATGCTGGAAGATACCGAAGGCCAGACCACAGCGCCATCGGCAGAACGGGGGACGGAGATGATCGAGCCGCCATCCCTGCCGGAGCAGGTGCCGGATGATGCGACGGTGGTGGGCGAACCCGGCACGCTGCCGCCGGATATGTGGGATGATTTGCAGGACGACTGGGACGTGGAGGCGGATTGGGACAGCGATGTGCTGCCTCAGACTGCTGCACTGCACACAGAGCGCCCGCTGCCGGAATTTGAGGACGACTGGGACCTGACGGTTGATGAGGGGCTGGACGAGGAAACGGTGGCGATGCCGCGTCCAGAGCGTCTGGATGAGCCGGTGGCGCTGGGGGCGGCGGCGGATTTTGAGCCGCAGATCAGCGCATTTGACCTGGCCGAATCCGATGATCCGTACATCGCGCAGATTGCCCTCAGCCTGACACAGGTATCACTGGACCTGGCGGCAGAAGCCACCCTGCTGACCAGCGAGGATCAGATTGTGGCGTTTGCCGGGCAGTTAGCGCCGCAGGATGTCGAGGACCTGCGCGCTGTGCTGGCGGATGACTGGGACGCCAACCCCGACGAGGCGCGGGTGCGCTTTGTCACCCTGCCCAGCAGCAAAAAGGATTACATGCTGTATTCGCGCAAGACCGTCAACGACTTTACGCTGACGATGATCTTTGCGGGCAGTACTCCGCTGCGCGATATCCGCCGCCAGGGGCGCCGCCTGAGCGAGGCGCTGGAATCTGTGCCGGAAACCCTGACGGAGAGCGACCCGGAAAGGCTGCCGGAAGTGGCCGCCATGACCGGCGAGGTATCTGCGGTGCCGCTGGAAGCGCCGGAACCCGTCACCCTGCAGCCGTTTACGTACCTGTGGCTGCTGCGCGACCCGGCGCATTCCTTCCCGGACCAGATGGCGCGCGCCATTATGGCGGGCCTGGGCTTGCAGTTGGGCGAGCTGGGCTGGCAGGTGAAGTCGCTGCGGGTGCAGGGGGAATATGTTTATGTGCATGCTGATGTCCCCGGCGAGCGTCCGGCCTATGCGGTGATTGATGACCTGCGGCGGCGCGTGGCGGAAATTGCCCGTGCCCAGGACCCCGCGCTGCCTGTGGATGCGCTGTGGGCGGATAGTTACCTGGTGATGATGCCCGGGCGGGAACTGGACCCCGACGAGATTGACCAGTTTATCGCCTTCGAGCGCATGGCGTAGGCACAGGCCGCACATCTGGCAGGCGCCAACATCCAAACCGCGCTGCTGTGCCGTATGCAATCAAAGCAGGCCGTTTTTGCGGCGAGCGTAAAAGAAAAGGGTTTCGGGCATGGATATTCTCCTCGCGCATGGTTATTTTCTGTACGAAGACCCGCACGAACGCCAGATCATGCGGCCCTATCCGCCGCTGGGGATTCTGTATATCGCCGCCTACCTGAAGGCGCGCGGCTTTGATGCGCAGGTGTTTGATTCCACTTTTAGCGCGATGGATGACTTTAAGGCGCTGGTGGCCCAACAGCGGCCCGGTGTGGTGGGCATCTATACCAACATGATGACCAAGCGTAACGTGCTGGAAATGACCCGCTGGTGCAAACAGCAGGGCGCGGCGGTGGTGCTGGGCGGGCCGGAACCGCCCTATTATGCACGGGAATATCTGGGGGCCGGGGCGGATATTATCGTGCGGGGCGAGGGCGAACTGACGCTGGAGGCGCTGCTGCCGCACCTGAAGCAGCACGGCCTGAATGGGCTGGACCGCATTGAGGGAATCATGTTTCTGGATAACAGCGGCGCGCTGGTCGAAACGGCACCGCGCGCGTTTATCCCGGACCTCAGCGCGCATCCCTGGCCGGACCGCGAAGCCATTGATATCCCACAGTACATGCAGGTCTGGAAGGAGAATCACGGCCACAGTTCCATCAGTGTGATTCAGGCGCGGGGCTGCCCCTATACCTGTACCTGGTGCAGCCATTCGGTCTATGGCAATACGCACCGCCGCCGCACGCCGGAAGACGCCGCCGACGAACTGCTGTGGATCAAGGAACGCTACAACCCGGATATGATCTGGTATGCGGATGATGTGTTTGGCATCAACCGGCGCTGGCTGTTCCAGTATGCCGAAGCGCTGAAGGCGCGCGGGGTGCGCATCCCGTTTGAATGTATCTCCCGCGCAGACCGGCTGAATGAGGAAGTGGTCAGCCTGCTGGCGGAGATGGGCTGTTCCCGGCTGTGGAACGGCTCTGAAAGTGGCAGCCAGCGGGTGCTGGACGCCATGCAGCGCCGGGTGCAGGTGGAGGATGTGCAGCGCAAGACCCACATGTTACAGCAGGCCGGCATCGAAACCGGAATGTTTATCATGCTGGGGTACGATGGCGAGACGATTGAGGATATTGAAGCGACGGTGGAGCATCTCAAGGTCGCCAACCCGGATATTTTCCTGACGACGGTGGCCTATCCCATTAAGGGCACGCCGTATTATGCGCGGGTGGAAAATCGTGTTCTGGCGGATAAGGCATGGGCAGAGCGCAGTGACCGTGACCTGACCGTTGCCGGGCGTTATTCGCGACGTTTTTACAGCTTCGCCACTCGCTGGATGGTCAACGAGGTGGCGCTGAACCGGGCCAGAAAAAATGGCGGAGTCAGCCTGCCGCGCCGGCTGAAGATGGCGGCCAATGCGCGCATCGGGCGCTGGGGCATGAAGCTGACGCAGGGCACGCGGGAAACCCAGGGCCACCTGATTCACCCGCCGCAGGCGACAGGAGCATAACCACGATGGGCAATATTATCCTGGGCATTCTGGCGGTGCTGAGCTTTTATATCGGCTGGGTGTATCTGTTTAAGCATGACCTGGCAGAAAAGTGGGATTCCAACCGCCGCCGCGCCCTGGGCCAGTCCAACCTGGTGCGCAATGCCGCCTGGGAAGCCCGGGCCACGCGCCGGGGAATCTCCGCGATTATCGTCGGCATTCTGCTGATCGCCATGATGACCGGCGTGATCTGACCGATGGACCAGCCCTTCGATCCGCTGGCTTCAACCTATGACGATACCTTTACCCATACGGCTGTGGGCCGCTGGCTGCGCGGGCGGGTGTGGGCGCGGCTGGACCGGCATTTTCAGGCGGGCGATGCGGTGCTGGAACTGGGCTGCGGCACGGGCGAGGATGCGCTGCATCTGGCCGGGCGCGGGGTGCGCGTGCTGGCGACGGATGCCAGCGCGGCCATGCTGGCGGTGACGCGGGCGAAGGCTGGCGGGAATCCGCTGGTGCAGGTGGCGGCGCTGGATTTGCGGGCGGTGAATGCCCTCACCCCACGCGGCGAGGGGGATTCTCTGTTAATGGATAAAAGCCTGAAGTTCGACGGCGCGTTTGCCAGCTTTGGGCCGGTGAACGCGCTGGCGGACCGGCGGGCACTGGCGGCGTGGCTGGCGGAACGGGTGAGGCCGGGCGGAATCGTTGGCCTGGGGGTGATGGGGCCGCTGTGTCTGTGGGAAATGGCGTGGCACGGCCTGCATGGCGACTTTAAGACGGCGCTGCGCCGTTTGCGGGGGCGGGCGACATTTCAGGCGGATGAATCCGCCGCGCCCATGACCGTCTATTACCCGGCCCTCGCGCAGGTGAAGCGCGAGTTTGCGCCCTGGTTCCGCTGTGTGCATGTGGAGGCGCTGGGGCTGTTCCTGCCGCCAAGCGATGCCTTTGGCGTGGTGGAGAAGCGCCCGCGTCTGCTGCGCCTGCTGACAGCGCTGGAAGATCGCTTCGCCCGGGTGGCGCCGCTGGCCCGTTTTGCCGATCATTTCTGGATTGAATTTGAGCGCCGGTAGTCCCTTCGTTCCGTGAAACTGCCTGATCGCCTCTCGCGCAATACCCTGATTCTGCTGCTCAGCAGCGGCGGCGGGGCGCTGCTGTCGTTCGCGCTGTCGGTCATGATCGGGCGGGCGCTGGGCGAGGCGGGGTTGGGCATCTACGCGGCGGCGCTGGCGTGGATTTTCCCGCTGTGGATGCTGGCTGAATTTGGCCTGGAGACGCTGCTGGTGCGCGAGATAGCCCAGACTCCCGCAGCCGCGCCGGAATATCTGCGGGCGGCGGCGCTGGCCCGGCTGATGCTGGGCGGCGGACTCATGCTGCTGCTGCTGCTGGCCGCGCCGGTGCTCACGGATGACCCGCTGCTGGTGCGCGGGCTGTACCTTTCCGCGCCGCTGATCGTGATCGGACCGTTCGTCAGCGCGTTTTCTGCGGTGTTCCGGGCGCGTCAGGTGATGTGGCCGGTGGCGGCCCTCAACCTGGGCATGCTGGCGGCGCAGGTGCTGCTCACGGCGGGGCTGCTGCTGAACGGCGGCGGGGTGCTGCTGGCGCTGGCGGTCAACACGCTGACCTCAGCCGGGCAGTTGGTTGCCGCCTGGGTGATCTACCGGGCGGGGTTTTACGTGCCCGGCGCGGGAGATGGGCGCGTGGTGCTGCGTACGCTGCTGCGGCGGGCGTGGCCGTTCGCGCTGGCGGGGGTGCTGGCGGTGGCGCATCTGCGCCTGAACGTGATTCTGCTGGAACAGATGGCCGGGGCGGGCGCGGCGGGGCAGTATGCGGCGGCTAATCGCTTTGTCGAGGCGGGCCGGATGCTGCCGCAGGCGCTGTTCGTGGCGCTGTTTCCGGCGCTGGCGGCACTGAGCCAGGATGAGACAGCGCTGCACCGGCTGCTGCGGCGGGTGATGCGCGGCCTGCTGATGTATGGGGTGCTGTGCGGCGCCGGGCTGATGCTGCTGGGGCCGCTGCTGGTGCGAGTCATCTATGGCGCGGCGTTTGAGGCCGCCGGGGGCGTGCTTCAGATGCTGGGGTGGGCGCTGCTGCCCGGCATCCTGAAAGGCGCGCGCATTCTGTACTGGTACGCGCAGGGGCAGGAACAGGTCGTCAACCGGGTGCTGGCGCTGGGGCTGGCATTGCAAGCGGTGCTCGGCCTGCTGCTGATTGAACGGGTGGGCGCGGTGGGTGCGGCGCTGGCGCTGGTGCTGGCCGAAGGCGCGGCGCTGCTGCTGTTATGGCGTAAAGGTCCGCGACCAGATGCCGGTGCATTCCGGCAGGATGACACGCTGCTCCCGCGTGACCCGATCCGCTAGCTCATCGCCAAAGAAGAAGCGCGTCAGGCGTTCGGCCTCCGTGACGGATTCAAAGCGGTAATCGGTGCGAATCCACTGATAGTTGAAGCCATGCGTGTTTTCCAGCCAGGCGTAATATTCGGCCAGCACCGGCGCGGGCGGGTTGGGTGTTTCGCTGCCCGTGCCCATCGTTTCCAGGATGATCGCGGTGCCGCCCGGCCTGAGGACGCGCTGCATTTCCGCCAGCGCCTTCCCGATTGCCTCGCGCCATGACTGCGGATTCCAGCCGGTCTGATGGCCGAAGCTCCACCCGGCAATCGCTACATCTGCGCTGGCATCCGGCATGGGCAGGCTGTGGTTATCGCCCACCGCGACCTGCCAGTTGGTCGTGCCGGTGGCGGTCAGGGTGGCGCGGGCGATTTCCAGCATATGGGTGGAATGGTCAAAGGCGCGAATCGACCCCACGTGCGGGGCCAGCAGCCGGGTCAGCCGCCCGGTGCCCGCGCCAAACTCCACCACATCGCACCCGGCCAGCGGACGGATTGCCCGCAGCGCCGGCAGAATATTGCCCTGATAATCCTCACGCGATACCAGCGCGTCGTACTGCGCGGCATGGTGGGCGTAGATGGTCTGAAAATGATCGCTCATGGGTTGTGTGTGCCTGCCGGGTGCTGAGATCGAATCCCTCAGCACCCGGCAGGCTTTGCTCCATGTTAGCTGCTGAAGGCCTCAAGCTGCTGGATGAGCTTGGTCTGATCAACCTCCGGGTGTTTGTCGAGCAGCGCCTTAAAACGCTGGATGTATTCCGCCACCTGTTCGCGGGTGTAGGCCTCGAAGCGCAGGGTGATGGCGGGCTGGGTGTTGCTGGCGCGCACGATGCCCCAGCCGTTCTCGAACTTGGCGCGCACGCCGTCGATGTCGATGACCTCGTACTGCTGCGCCAGCTCGTTTTTGACATCCTCGATGATCTGGAATTTGCGATCATCCGGCGCGGAAAGAATGATTTCCGGGGTGGCGGGCAGCGACGGGATTTCCTCGAAAATTTCGGAAACCGATTTGTCTGTCGAGGCGAAAATCTGCAGCGCCTTGAGGGCGATCAGCGGCGCGTCGTCGAAGCCGTAGTAATCCTCGCCAATGAACAGATGCCCGCTGACCTCGCCGCCCAGGGGCGAGCCGACTTCGGCCATTTTCTGCTTCATCAGGCTGTGGCCGGTCTTCCACATCAGCGGTTTGCCGCCGTATTTGATGATTTCGTCTTCCAGTGCCTGCGATGATTTCACATCAAAGACAATGATTTCGCCGGGGTGACGGCTGAGCAGATCACGCGCCAGCAGCGCCAGCAGACGATCCGCCGCGATATGATGGCCGTGATTGTCGATAAAGCCGCAGCGGTCCGAATCGCCATCAAACGCCAGGCCGATATCCGCGCCGACGCGCTGCACTTCCGCCACCAGATCGACCACCATTTCCGGGTCTTCCGGGTTGGGCAGGTGATTGGGGTAGGTGCCATCCGATTCGCAGTAGAGACAGGTCACCTTGAGGCCCAGGTCGTTCAGCACCGGGGGGATGTAGGTCCCGCTGAGGCCGTTGCCTGCATCCAGCACGACATGCAGCGGCCTGTCCATGTGGACTTTGGATTTGATGGTTTCCATGTGGCGGTTGATGGTGTCGTAATCTTCGGAAATGGTGCCGCTGCCGGTGGCGAAAGCATCCTGCTGGATGATCTTCAGCAAATCCTGAATCTGGTCGCCGGCCAGCGCCAGACGGCCATAGGCCATCTTGATGCCGTTGTAACGCACATCCAGATGACTGCCGGTAATCATGACCCCGGCGCCGCGTTCGCCATAGCTGGCGGAAGCGAAGTACAGGGTGGGTGTCATCACCGGGCCGATATCGGTGACGTTGACCCCGGCAGAGGTGATGCCTTCCATCATGGCCTGCTTGAGGCCGGGCGACGAGGGGCGGTTATCGCAGCCGACAAATACCCGGTCGGTGTTGAACTGCTGCGGCAGGTAGGTGCCCAGCGCCCGCCCGACAAGGTTAGCCAGTTCTGGCGTGATCTGGGGGGTATCGCCGGTGACGGTGCCGCGAATATCGTATTTGCGAAAGATTGTCTGATTAACCTGTGGCATGGTGTCATCCTCCCGGGATAGAGTGTGCAAGCATGGTACATAGGGTACAGATGGATTGTGCTGGTGCTGTGGGTGCCGCCTGTTCTGTCAGCGCACGCGAGCGGCGCAGTACGCCGCAATGTGACGATAGAGCGTCTGGCACACATCGCGCAGGGCTGGCCCCCAGCCTTCCAGTTGAACCGTCTCGTTCTGGACGATCAGCGTGGCCCGCATCCGCATGTCCGGATTATCCACTGGCTGGTAAGTGATCGCAATGCGCCAGGTGGCCCCAAAAGCGGCAGCGGCGGCCTGAAGCAGCCGGTCCAGTGTGGCCTGGGCGGGGGCATCCAGCCATTGGTGATCCTCGTAGTCTGCCGGGCGCCGGATGGCGGCTTCGCGTGATTTAAAAATCTGGTGGCTGGTGTCTATCTGTGCCCACAGCCGGCACAGGGCCGCCCCCAGCGATTCCTGGTTGTGGGTGGCTTCCATTCTGGAATCCCAGAACAGCAGGGCAGACCACCCGACCGCCGCATCAGTCACGGGGTAGGCCGTGACCGTGAGCATCGCGTCCGGGCTGTCTTCGTGATACAGATACCCAACCGTCGCCTGCCATGCCTGCCAGCCTGTATCTGGCCGGCGTGGGATGGGACGGCGAGGCAGCGTTTCGTCATTTGTCACTGCCAGAGATCCTCGTCTGCGGAAAACTGCGCAATGGCTTTGAGCAGCGGTTCTTCAATGTTGCTCAGATCATCTTCCAGCACAATATAATGCAGGCCGTGCAGATGATAGGGCAGCCTGGGTACATCCTTGCTTAATATAGGGATAATCACCTTACGTTCGGCTAACGCATAACTGACTTCGCGCTCGACTTCGTCAGATTGCGCCGCGTCGGGGGTCCAGAACACGATGATATGGGTGGCGTCGTCCAGCGCCTTCTGGATGGTCTGGCGCCAGGTGGCCCCGGCCTTCAGTTTCTGGTCATAAAAGACGGCCTTGCCATTGGCGACCAGCATTTCGTAAAGCTGGCGCACCAGCCCCTGCTGTTTGTGAGAATAGGCGATAAACACGCGCTCGATGGGCGATTCGTGTTCGAGCTTTTCGGCCAGCCGCTGGCGGGTTGGCGGAGAGATCGTTTCCGGGCGGCTGGCAGCAGGCTGCGCCAGGCTGATCTGGTAGATGCGCTCTGCGATTTTTTGCAGCCCACCGCGAAAATCGCCGCTGATGTCAAGATAATTGGTGCCCAGCAGAGAATAGGGCAGTTCCGCCCCGTCGATAATCACCGGCAGCAAGAGCTTGCCGTGCGACTGGGCATAGATGATTTCGCGGGCCATGCCGTGCGATTGCTCAAATGTGGACGAGATGAGCACCAGCACCAGATCGGCATTATCCAGCCCTTCGAGCTTGAGGGAGTGGCGCTGGTGGCGCTGCCGGTGCATTTCTTCCGGCACCTGCTCATAATAGACCCAGACGGTGTGGCCCTGCTGTTTCAGATAATCAACGATGACCCGGACAACTTCAAGATTTTCGCGGCGGTAGCTGACAAAAATGTTCATCGTGTTTGCCTGTTGATGTGTGCCCATCCCTGGGGTCTGTAAAGGGGCAGCGGCACAGCGCCGCTGCCGGGTTGTATCAGCGCTGCACGGTATATTCCCTGCCATCGTCGGCAAAGGCGGCAAAGGTGAGGCCGCTGGCATTCATGTCGATGCGTACTTCGGTGCCGGCGGGCGGGTTGGCGCGCAGCAGGAAATCGGCCAGCGGTTCGCGCACGAAGCGGCGGATGATGCGCTGCAGCGGGCGGGCGCCATATTCTGGCTGGTCATTCTGGGCCAGCAGCCACTGCACCGCTTCCTCGCTGAAGGCCAGATTCAGGCCGCGATCCTGCGCCATGCGGGTTTCCTTGCGCAGCATCAGCTTAAGGATGCTGTACAGGTCCTCGCTTGTCAGCGCGCTGAACATGATGACTTCATCCAGTCGGTTGAGGAATTCTGGCCGGAAGAAATCGCGCACTTCCTCCATCACCTCTTCGCGGGTTTCATCCGTGATGACCGGCACCGCCAGATGCTCTGACCCCAGGTTGCTGGTCAGGATAATGACGGTTTCGCTGAAGTTGGTGGTGTTGCCGCGCCCATCCGTCAGGCGGCCTTCCTCGATCATTTGCAGCAGGATATCCAGCACGCGGGGGTGCGCCTTTTCCACTTCATCGAACAGCACGATGATGTAGGGCTGCTGCCGGACGCGTTCGGTAAGCTGGCCGCCTTCCTCGCTGCCGACGTAGCCGGTAGGCGACCCGATGAGGCGGTTGAGGCTGCTTTCGTCCTTAAACTCACTCATATCCAGCGGCAGCATGGCTTCCTCGTTGCCGAACATGAATTCCGCCAGCGCCCGCGCCAGTTCAGTCTTGCCGACGCCCGTCGGCCCCAGGAACAGAAAGGCACCAATCGGCCGGCGCGGGTCCTTGAGTCCGACGCGGGCGGTTTTGATGGCGCGGCTGACGGCCAGCACCGCTTCTTCCTGCCCGATCAGGCGTTCCTGGATATGTTCGACCATGCTGGCATAGCGCAGGCGTTCGTCCTCGCCCAGCTTGCTGACCGGGATGCCGGTCATCTGGCTGGCGGTCAGGGTGATATCTTCGGCATCCAGCACGGAATGATCGCGGATGTCCGGCTTAAAGGCCAGGTGTGTCTGCTTGCTCATGTTGACCATCGCGGCGGTGCGATGCAGCAGGCGCTCCGCGCTGAGCGGCAGCGGCGTGACGCCCAGGTAACGCTTGGCAAGCCGCGCCGCCAGTTGCAGCGCCTCGTCGGTCACTTCAAGCTGGTAATCCGCCTCGAGATGTGGCTTGATAATTTTGAGCATTTCGAGGGTTTCTTCGACGGAGGGTTCCGGCACGCGCAGGATTTGGCTGTTTTCTGCCAGGGCCATGACCCCCGCCAGCCGGTTGTTGTACTCAACGTCGGTGGTGGTGGCGATAATGACCGGGTCGTCATCCAGAAAGGCTTTTTGAATCTGGGGGGTGGATTTGGTGAAATCCGCCCTGACCGGGCCACCGAAGAAGCGGTGCAGGTGGGGGATAAACAGGATGCCGCCCCGCGCCTTGCTGAGTCCGGCGCGCACCGCCTGATGATCGTTGTCCAGCAGGGCGGTTTCGTCGATCTGCACCAGGCTCTGGATGCCGTTTGGCCCTTTGCCCTCAGAAATCAGCAGGCCCAGGCTGTAGGCCAGGGTGCGCTTGCCCACACCGTCCGGCCCGATCAGGATGATGTGCCGGTTGATGGCCTGGGTGAGGATGTTCATCATGTCGCGCAGCAAATCCTCGCGGAAGTAAACCGCGCGCAGTTCGCCGGCGCGGGCGGTGGCCACAATATCCTGCGCCGTGCCGCTGGAGGGTTTGCCGCCGTACTGCTGGCGGTCTCCCATAATGTCGGTAATCGCCTTGGGGGTGATACCATGCTGACGCAGCAGGCCGCTGGTGGTGGTCATGGACGATTCGCTGAGCACCAGCAGGGCATGATCGGTATCCACGCGCACTTCGTCGCGGGCGTTGGCTTCGCTGAGGGCGTCGTCAATCAGGATGATGGTCTGGCGCGACAGGGGAATCTGCCGGTTGCCCGCAGCGACAAAATCGAGGCTGCCGTTCTGGTCGCGGGCACGGTCGCAGGCCAGGTGAACCTGCCGGTCCAGCCGCTGCAGATCGACCCCCCGGCTGGTGGCAAATACATTCAGGATGCGGGCGGCGGCGGTATCCTTGCGGCGCAGCAGCGCCAGCAGCACCAGTTCTGGCAGCAGGGTGGGTTTGCGAAATTCTTCTCGCAGCGCCACGGCGTCATTCAGCACCGCGTCGAGGTCTTTGGCGATCAGATCAGGGTTGAGCGTTCCCATAATGAATTGTCCTGTGGTGATTGTGCATCACTCATTAAGGTACTCTGAAACGGAATCATAAACAAGGGCGTTCAGCCGCCGCGTGTGCCAGCGGGCAGGTCCGGCGAGAGCGTGACCGGCAGGATGCCCTGCGCGGGCTGTGCGCCGAACAGCACGGCACAGGCGGCAGGGATGGCCGGGGGCAGCGGGCTGTGCGTGAGCATGTAGGCGGCGACATCCGGGAAATGCTGCCAGTCATAGGGCGAGGACAGCGCCACCACGACCGTTTTTTCGGGCGGCAGGGCCTGCACCAGCGCCTGCTGCTGGCTGTTTTCGTGGGCGTTATCCGTAAAGACGATCACTGTTTCTACCCGCCCGGCAATATCTACGGCCCAGGCGGTTTCCTGTGCGCCGGGGCGCTGGGCCACCGCCAGCCAGCGAATATCCTCGCGATGGGCGGCGCAGGCCGGGACAGTATAGTTGCGCGTCCCCAGGTAGATGACCGCGACGGAACGTTCCGGCGGCACTGGCAGCAGGTCCGCATGGTCATAAACAATCGTCACCGCCGCCTGAAACAGCGACTCGAGGAGGGCTTCGTGCGCGGGCTGGTTGATGCGCTCTACTGCCTGGGCCGGGTCCAGCGGCTGCCAATCCAGCAGGTTGTAGCGGGCTTTGGCCTCGATAATGCGCGCCGCCGATTCGCGAATGCGGCTTTGAGGAATATCGCCGCTGTGCACCGCGTCGATGACGGCCTGAATCATGGCGGCCTGTGCCTCCAGGCTGATGGCCGGCCCGGACGCGATCATATCCGCCCCGGCCTGCACCGCCAGCACAGCGGCCTGCGTATAGTCAAACTGACGATCCACCGCGTCCATATCCACCGCATCGGTCATGATGATGCCGTTATAGCCCAGTTCCTGCCGCAGCAGCCGGGTGAGGATGGTCCCGGACAGGCTGGCAGGCAGGTTGGGCTGTGGTTCAATTTCCGGATACCAGATATGCGCAGCCATGATGGCATCGGCCTGCCCGGCCAGCACAAACGGCACCGTTTCAACCGCCAGCAGGCGCTCGCGGGTGTGGGGCAGCACCGGCAGTTCGACGTGCGAATCGCTGCTGGTGTCGCCATGACCGGGGAAATGCTTGAGCGTGGCCAGCACGCCGCCCGCCTGTAACCCCTGCACGTAAGCGGACAGAGTCTGCCCGACGATGTGCGGATCGCTGCCAAAGGCCCGCCGCCGGATGATGGGGTTGTCCGGGTTGGTTTCCAGATCCGCCACCGGGGCCAGATTCATGCTGATGCCGACAGCGCGCAGTTCTTCGGCGACGGCGTGGCCCACCGCCTGCACCACTGCCGGATCATTGGCCGCAGTCAGCAGCGAGGGGACAGGCAGCATGGTAAAGCCGTCGTTCAGGCGCTGTACCCGGCCGCCTTCCTGGTCGATGGCCACCAGCAGCGGCAGGCCCCCGCTGGCGATGATCGCCTGCTGGTAGCTGTTGGTCAGTTGGGTGATGGCCTGGGGCGTGGTGATGTTGGAATTAAACAGGACGATGGCACCGGGCTGCCAGCGCTGCAGGAAGTCGCGCCCGGTTTCTGGCAGTTGGGCACCATGAATGGTGACCATGAACATCTGTGCGACCTGCTGTTCCAGAGTAAGCTGATCCACAAGGGCTTCCTGTGCGGAGACTGGATGCAGACACAGCCCTATGCCAAGCAGGAACGCGATACGACAGAGGCGATGCATTCGCGGCGGGCGGCTAGTTGGCGGTTTCGCTCAGGCGATAGCCGATGCCGCGTACATTGACGATCAGATCGGCATCCTGCCCGGCCTGCTTCAGCTTGCGGCGCAGGTTGCTGACATGCGGGCGAATGACCTCGCGTGCTTCGGCCTCGTCTACGGTATAGCCGCGCACCTCGCGCACCAGTTCATGACAGGAAACCACCCGGCCCCGGTGCGCCGCCAGATACAGCAGCAGGTCAAATTCCGTGGGGGTCAGGTCGATGGGGCGGTCGCCGACGGCGATCTGATAGCGGCCCGGGTAGATCGTCAGCGGCCCCAGCGTCATGTTGCTGTTGAGTGCTTCGGACAGGGGCTGTTCTGTACGGGCAGGCTCGTCGTCAAAATCGGAATCTTCCAGCACCGCTTTGACGATATCGACATCGGCGCGGGTCAGCTCGCTGACGTTGCTGCGGATGGCATCCAGCAAGGCCCGCCGCCGCCGCAGATTGCGAGCACGTTCTACCCCACGCGCCACGCTCTGGCGGATATCCTGGCTGGAACTGGGCTTAATCAGGTAATCATGCGCGCCAAGCCGCAGGGCTTCTACCGCTGTGCCCAGGCTGGCATAACCGGTCATTAAGATGACAATGGCATCTGGCGCCTGTTCCTTAATGCGTTTGAGCAGTTCCACCCCGGTCAGGCCAGGCATACGGATGTCCGTCAGCACCACGTCATAATGACTTTTCTTCATGACATCCAGGGCTTCTTCCCCGCTGGCCGCTTCGGCGACGTTATAGCCGACACGTTGCAGGGTTTTGCTCACGGAATAGCGGATCGCGCCTTCGTCGTCCACTACCAGCACATGAGCAGTTTCGTTCGTCATGTCCATCGCATCGCCTGCCTGTTTAATCTTTTCTTATCTTTATCTTGAGCATACATAAATAGGCCTGATTTTGCAAATTCTATCTTCAGTAAATATCTATGTTTATGGCCTATGACAGGCTGATTTCGGTGAAGTGAAAATAAAAAGTTGAGATCTGGCCCGGCGGAGCGGCGGTTGGCTGGCTGAGAATGGGGCCTGCCTCGACCATCAGCGCCACGATCTTGCCATCCAATGCCAGCAGGGGGATGTGATCGCGCAGGGGCTGCGGCACCTTATGGTTGATGAACCAGTCCTTGAGCTTCTGGGTATGGCCGTCCATGCCGCGCGGGGCAAAGCGATCCCCAGGGCGGCGGGTGCGCAGAATCATCGTCTGCCCCTCGTGGATGCTTAGAGGGAAAGCGCCGGCAGTGGCCGTGTCGCTGACATGTAACTGCCAGCGGCCACCCGGCAGCGGGGTAATGCCAGGGACCTGCACCGGAATCGTGGTGCCGGGGGGCAGCAGGGGCATCTCCGGCAGGGGCAGCGCCGCGCCCTGCTGCTCGATCACCAGCGCGTCATAGCTCAGGCGCAGGCGCAGCCCGCCCGGCAGCGGCATCTGCTTGCCGGTGGTGCCGCGCATCGCCAGCGCCGCCGCCTGCTCCACATGCTCGAACGTCATATCCTGCCCGCCCAATTGTCCCGCTGCCCACAGGATAAAATGATGGCGCAGGGCCGGGTGCAGGCCGCGAAACACGGTCTGATTAAGGGTGATGCGCTGTGCTTCGTGGGTGATGTGCCCCTGGGTGGCGTGGTCAAGCTGCTGGCGGATGTAATCCTGGTCGAGCCGGGCGCTGGCCGCCAGCCGTACCAGCGCATCATCGACCTGCGGGTTGATCTGGCGCAGCCAGGGCAGCACCTCCAGCCGGACGCGGTTGCGCAGCAGATGCGTTTGCTGGTTGGTGTGGTCGTGGCGAGGGTGCAGGTCATGTTCGCGGCAGTAGGCGTCGATCCGGGCACGGGTGGCGTGCAGCAGCGGGCGAATCAGTGTCAGGTGCGGGTGGCCGGGCAGGGGCGCGGCGGGGGCCATCCCCCCCAGACCGTGCAGGCCGCTGCCGCGCAGCAGGCGCATCAGCACGGTTTCGGCCTGGTCGCCGGCATGATGCGCCACTGCGACATGCTGCGCGCCGGTCTGGTGGGCGACTTCGGCCAGAAAATCATAGCGGGCAGCACGGGCCGCCGCTTCTGTGCCGCCGGGCAGCGCATCGGGGTTCAGCCGCCGCGCCGTGACCGGAATCCCCCAGGCGCGGCAGATGGCCACCACAAACTGCATATCCGCCGCCCCGGCATCGCCGCGCAGGCCATGATCGAGGGTGGCGACGTGCAGCGCAAAGGCCGATTCTGGCGGCAGGTTGTGCAGGATGTGCAGCAGCGCCAGCGAATCCGCCCCACCAGACACGCCCACCACCAGCCTGCTGTGCGGCATGATATGTTTGTGCAACGTTTGTTTTGTAGATTCTGCTAACGACATTGAGCGCTTCCCGTTGTATAGTATACCTCTTGAACGCAGCGGTTTTTGTTTCGGCTAGCACCATGTTATAATGCCGCGCTGTTCAGTGCCGTCAGGAGTAACCACTCTGTGTTAAGCCCACTGGATTATTTTCTTGGCTTATTCTCACTCGACATCGGCATCGACCTCGGCACGGCGAATACGCTCGTGAGTGTAAGAGGCAAGGGCATTGTCATCAATGAACCTTCCTTCGTGGCCGTTGAACGAAAAACCCGCCGCCCTATTGAGGTAGGCGCGCGCGCAAAGGAAATGTGGAGCAAGAACCCGCGCGATATTCTGGTGGTGCGTCCGCTGCGCGATGGGGTGATCAGCGAGTTTGAAGTCACAGAAGCCATGCTGCATCATCTTATCAGCAAAGCGCACGAACAGACCTGGGTTCCCATCCCGCGGCCTCGCGTGGTTGTCGGCATTCCCAGCGGCGTGACCGAAGTCGAAAAGCGGGCGGTCTTTGATGCGGCCATCAGCGCCGGCGCCCGCGAAGCCTATCTGATCGAGGAGCCGGTGGCCGCCGCGATTGGGGCGGGCCTGCCGGTGCAGGAAACACGCGGCAGCATGATTATCGATATTGGCGGCGGCACCACCGAAGTCGCCATTTTCTCGCTGGGTGGCATCGTCATCAGCCGGTCAATCCGTGTGGCCGGGGATGAGATGGATGAGGATATTGTGCAGTACATGCGCACCAAGCACAACCTGCTCATTGGCGAACCCACAGCGGAACGGGTCAAGATCGAGACAGCTTCTGCCTATCCGCTGCCACAGGAGAAAGTGACGAGCGTCAAAGGGCGCGATCTGGTCACGGGCCTGCCGGCATCGGTAGAGGTCAGCTCCATCGAAATCCGCGAGGCGATCAGCGGGTCGGTGGATATTCTGGTCGATACGGTCAAGGACGCGCTGGACGATACGCCGCCGGAACTGGTGGCTGATCTGATGGAAAGCGGCATCTGTATGGCGGGCGGCGGCAGCCAGCTTAAGGGGCTGGTGGAGCGCATGTCCGAAGAACTGAATATCCGGGTATGGCTGGCCGAAGACGCGATGACCTGTGTGGCGCGCGGGGCCGGGCGGGTGCTGGAAGATTACAACAACCTGCGCCGCCTGCTGGTGGGGCTGGAACGCGGCAGTACCCATCACTGACGCATACTTTTTCATCTGATATAATGCCAGTAGAAAACCATCAGTGGAACACGTATGGTACGTAACTGGCGATCTAACCGGCCTTTATTTTTAGCTGTCAGCCTGCTGCTGTGCATCGGGTTAATGATTATCAGCCAGACCGGGCTGCTGGCCCCTATTGAAAACCTGGCTGCAATTCCCCTGAATATTATTTCCGGCGCGCTGAGCGATGTGGCGCTGTCTGCGGTGACGGGGGTCACCGACCTGACCGAACTGCAAAACCTGCGCCAGCGAAACGCGGACCTGGAAGAAGCTTTGGCCCAGTTTCAGGCGGAACTGGTCGAACTGCGCGAAATCGCCAGCGATTACCAGCGCCTGACCGAACTGCTGGATTACACCACCACTGTACAGAATCAGGAATTTGTGACGGCTGATGTCATCAACGTGGACCAGACCGGGCTGCGGCGTACCATCATCGTCAACCGGGGCACGCGCGATGGCATCCGTATTGGCATGCCGGTGATGACGTCGCAGGGGCTGGTCGGGCGGGTGCTGGATGTCAGCGCCAATGCCGCCCGCGTGCTGCTGGTGACCGACCGCGACAGCGCCGTGAGCGCCCGTTTGCAGACTTCGCGGGCGCAGGGCAGCGTGCGCGGCCAGCTTTCCGGCAATCTGCGTATGACGATGATTCCGCTGGAAGCCTCGGTTCAGGTGGGTGATCTGGTGATTACGTCCGGGCTGGGGGGTAACTTCCCGCCGGATATTGTCATCGGCGTGGTGACGAGTATCCGCCAGTTTGAATTTGAACTGTTCCAGGAAGCCGAAGTCACCAGCCTGAATAACTTTGATACCCTCGAATTTGTGCTGATTATCACCAGCTTCGAGCCGGTTGATCTGTCGGTCTTTGAAGAAACTGCTGAGGAGTAGGCGCGATGGGCAGTTTTCTCAGCCTTCCGATCCTCGCTTTGGCGGCGGCGCTTCAGGCCAGCGTGATGCCTCAGATTCGTTTCTGGGATGGCGCGCCTGATCTGGTGTTTCTGCTGGTGCTGTCGTGGTCGGTCCATGCCCCGCTGGAAGAAAGTGTGGTGTGGGCGCTGGTGGGCGGCATCATGCAGGATTTGCTGTCTGTCGCGCCGCTGGGCATGTCCTCCATGGGCCTGCTGGTGATCGTATTCTCAGTTTATTATTTATCGCGCCAGGTACACCGCATCGGGTTTTTCCTGCTGGTGGCGCTGGTGCTGGCGGGCAGCCTGTTCCAGCAGTTTACGGTGTGGCTGCTGTTCGCCCTTCTGGGTTTTACTGTCAATTTTGCGGATGATTTCGGCTTTGTGATCGTCCCGACCATCATTTATAATCTGGCGGTTATCTGGCCGGTATATGGATTTGCGCGGTTGATACAGCGGCGCTTTGCGGCTGTACGTCGCATTGGCGCATAAGCGATTCTGTTGTTAGGTTGTTGGGAGTAGTGGACTGATGCGCGCACTCGAACCGTTCCAGGGCTGGCGCTTAACTTTTCTGCAGGGGGTGATTTTCGCTGTTTTTCTGGTGTTTTCCATCCGCCTGTATGAATTACAGGTGGTCGGGTGGGAAGAATATCAACTGGCGGCGGATGATAACCGGCTGGAAGAACTGCCGGTGGCCGCAGAACGCGGCGTGATCTTTGACCGCTTTAATAACCAGCTTGCGCTGAATGTGCCGGCCTATAATGTGACGATTGTCCCGGCGGCGCTGCCAGCGGACCAGGGACAGGAACTGGAAATTTTCAACCGGCTTTCGGCGCTGATTGATGTGCCTCCCACCGCCGCGATGGCCGCCGGGGGCGGCGTGCGCAGTATTGAGGAACTGGTGCAGGAAGGTGAGGGTATCGCGCCGTTTCGCCCCGTGATTGTCGCGCAGGATATCCCCCTGGACGCGGCACTGCAGATTCTGGAAGAACGTATCACCATGCCGGGCGTGAATGTGGAGCCGGTGGGCGTGCGCCAGTACCCGACCGGGGCGCTCACGTCGCATATTGTCGGCTATATGGGGCCGATCCCGGCAGAAGAAGCCGAAGCGCTGATCGAACAGGGCTACAACCCCGCCTTTGACCGGATTGGTTATGCCGGCGTGGAATTTTTCCTGGAAGATGTGCTGGGCGGGCAGCGCGGCAGCGTGCTGCGCGAGGTGGATGTCGCGGGCGAGGTGATCCGCGAGATCAGCCATACGGCGCCGGTGCCGGGCCAGAGCGTGCGCCTGACGATTGACACCGAACTGCAGCAGGCGGCAGAAACCGCCCTTAGAAATCGCATCAGCTTTATCAACACGACCGAAGGCCGCATCCGCACGCAGTCCGGCGTGGTGATCGCCCTCAATCCGAAAACAGGCGAGATATTGTCGATGGTGAGCTGGCCGACCTATGATAACAGCCGCTTTGCCCGCAATATCGATTACCAGTATTACCTGGAAGTGTTTAACGACTCCCAGACTCCGCTGGTCAATCATGCCATCAGTTCGCTGTATCCGCCCGGGTCGGTGTGGAAGGTCATCACGTCGCTGGGGGTGCTGCAAGAGGATGTTATCAAGCCGGAAACGCTGATTTTCAACCCGCCGCGCCTGACCCTGCCTAACCGCTATGCGCCGAACGACGAGGCCGCCGCCCAGACCTTCTTTGACTGGAAATCTGATGGGTTTGGCCTGCTGAATATCGTCGGGGCGCTGGCGAACAGTTCGGACGTGTATTTTTATCAGGTGGGTGGCGGCAACCCGGACATCAGCCCGTCTGTGCTGCGGCCCAACGGCCTGGGGCCAACTGATCTGTTCCGCTATGCCACCGCCGTCGGGATTGGTTCTGAACTGGGGGTGGAACTGCCGGGCGAGATGGCCGGGCGGATGCCGGACCCGGACTGGAAACGCCGCATCTATGGTGAAAACTGGTCCACTGGCGATACCTATAACGCGGCGTTTGGCCAGGGCTATGTGACAGTGACGCCGCTTCAGCTTGCGATGAGTGTTTCGGCCATTGTCAACGGTGGCACGCTGTACCAGCCTACGGTTGTCCGTGAATTTCTGGACGAGGAGGGTATTGTTACCCGGCATTTCCAGCCACATGTGATCCGGCATCTCAACATCGATAACCTGGACCCCAACGAAACGCTGGTGCTGCTGGAACTGGAAGACATGATTATGAAGGGTGAAACCAGCCTGTCCTGCACCTGCGAGCCGGACAGTGAATCTTATAACCCGGCCCGCTGCGACCCGGCAGGCTACCGCAACACGGTGGATATCAACCCGGACCCGTTCATTGAAGAACTGCGCGAATACCGGGTGCATGTCCCCTTCAATTACCAGTTTAACGGCGGGTTATGCAGTCCGCTGCGGTTTAATCCAAATTATCAGCCGCCGTTTGTCAGTTCGGAATATATCCGCATCACGCAGGAAGGCATGCGCGGCGCGGTGACCTATGGCACGGCGACGGCGGCCAACCTGTCCTATGTCAACGTGGCTGGCAAAACGGGCACCGCGGAATACTGCGACGATGTGGCCCGCCCGCTGGGGTTGTGTATCCCCGGCAGCTGGCCGGCACATGCCTGGTTTACGGCCTATGCGCCCTACGAAGACCCGGAAATTCAGATTATCGCCTTTGTGTATAACGGTGGCGAAGGGTCGCTGGTGGCGCTGCCGGTGGCGGTCGAGACGCTGGAAGCGTACTGGCGCCTGCGCGAGGAACGAGTCGGGCCGCTTAGTTTCCCGCCAGCCTCGTCGTCGCCAGCCACGACCACCAGCACCAGCACGCCGGAATCACCTGAATCATGATGACGCTGAAGGGGAACCGCGTGCAGCTTATGATGTTGCAGCGTGAAAGTCTGTTGTACTGGCTGCCAGGCGTGGTGGCCGGGGTGCTGGCGTGGTTGTTGTTCATTCTGCTGGGCAGCACCCCGCTGATTCGCGCCTCTGGGCTGGCGCTGGTGATTGTGGGCATGACGATGACTCTGCGGCGATCCGGGGCGGTGCTGGCGATTATCGGCGGGCTGGCCCTGGCGCTTAGCCCGGCGTTCTGGAGCCAGACGGGCGATGCAGAAGACCTGAGCCTGCCGCTGACTGCGGGGGTGCTGGCGGTCACGGGGGTGCTGACACTGCTGATCAGCCGCTTCAGCAGGCGCTGGTTTCTCAGTGCCATTATCGGGTTTGGCATCTTTGCGCTGCTGTTCTGGAGCCAGCTTTCCAGCGTGGGCAGCCTGCGTGTGATGACGCTTTCGACGGCGTGGCTGCTGTATCTGCTGGTTGATGCGCTGTACCGGACCAATCCGCACCCGGCGGACCCCCCGGCGCAGCCGCTGCGCGCGCGCCATACACTGGGCATTCTGGTGCTGATGGCGGTCGGGGTGATTAACGCGCCGCTGTTTATCCTGCTGGCCCCGGCGGTGGTGCTGGGCCTGCTGATGACGCATACGCGCCTGCCCTGGTGGTACTGGGTGGCGCTGGCCGCCATCATCGGCGTGGGGGCCTATGGCGTGATCGAGCAGTATATCAGCTCGACATGGTGGGTCTACCCGGCGGCACAGGCCCAGGAACAGGGGATTCGCGTGCCGTTTCTGATGGCCGATGGCTGGCGCGAGGCGTCTCGCTGGCTGGTGATGGTGGCGCTGGTGGTGGGGCAGTTTACAGTGTTCGGGGTGCTGATGGGCATTATCGGGCTGGCGCGCCTTTCGCGCTGGTACCCGCCGCTGGGCACGGTGACGCTGGCCGCCTATGCCGTGCATGCGCTGTTCGGGCTGGTGTATTTTGGCAACGATAACGCCGTGCTGCTGCTGCCCCTGCTGATGATTCAGATCTTCTGGATGACCTACGCCGTATACGCGCTGGGCGAATGGCTTCAGCGCACTGTCAGCCCGCCAAACCGGCTGCTGCGCTGGTGTGCCGCCGGGCTGTATGTGTGCCTGCCCGTGCTGATGCTGATACGAATTACCGCCGCCGTATAGCATTCCTAACCGATTCGTTATAGACTTGTGACTGTAACTCCTCGATGAACAGCCGGCGAGCCGGGATGTCTCATCCCCAGAGACGGAGGACAGATGCAGGAACAGGTTTTTGCGATTAAAGGTGTCCGCGATGGGCTGTTAATTTCGCTGGATCCGACTTCGGAATGGGGAGCGACAATTGCGGAACTGGCGGCACACATCGACGAACGCAGCAAATTCTTTGCCGGGGCGCGCATTATTGTCGATGTCGGCGAGCGCCCGGTTCCCAAGTACGAACTCAGTTCATTGAAGGCCCTGCTGGAACGGCGTGGGCTGACGCTGTGGGCGGTGCTGAGCGCCAGCGGCACCACACAGGAGGCGGCAGAAGCGCTTGACCTGCATACCAGCGTCGCGGGCATTTCTCCGCCGGCGGGCAGCGCAGAGCGCGAGGATGAGATCAGCATTGACCCGGAGGAAATCGGCACGCAGGGGGTCATGATTCGCCGGACGCTGCGTTCTGGCCGGACGGTGCACAGCGAGGGGCACGTCGTTGTTTTTGGCGATGTTAACCCCGGCGCGGAGATTATCGCTGTGGGCGATGTGATCGTGTGGGGGTCGCTGCGGGGTAATGTGCATGCCGGGGCGGAAGGCGATGAAGATGCCGTGGTGTGTGCGCTGGATATGACCCCAACTCAACTGCGCATCGCCGGATATATTGTCACCTCGCCGGTTGAAAAACGCCGCAACCCCCGGCCCGAAGTGGCGCGGGTGAGAGATAATCAGATTGTTGTTGAAACCTGGTAAACCGGAGGAAGTAAATCGATGGGGGCAAGAGTCGTAACAGTAACATCCGGGAAGGGGGGCGTCGGTAAAACGACAGCGACCGCCAACCTGGGGGTTGCGCTGGCCCGGATGGGTAAAAAGGTGGTCGTGGTCGATGCGGATATTGGCCTGCGCAACCTTGATGTCGTGATGGGCCTGGAAAACCGGATCGTGTATGATCTGGTGGATGTGATCGAAGGGCGTTGCAAGCTGCGCCAGGCGATGATCAAACACAAGCAGTTTCCGGACCTGTATCTGATCCCTGCTGCCCAGACCCGCGACAAAACGGCCGTCAGCCCGGCGGATATGCTCCAGCTTGCGGACAAGCTGCGGCCAGAGGTGGATTTTATTCTGATTGATTCTCCGGCAGGCATTGAACGCGGCTTTCGCAACGCTGTTGCCCCGGCGGATGAAGTGCTTATTGTGACCAACCCGGAAGTTTCTGCCGTGCGCGATGCGGATCGCATCATCGGCCTGCTGGAAGCCGCCAACAAGGGGCCGGGGCGGCTGATCCTGAATCGCGTCAAAATGGAGATGATCCGCAAAGGCGACATGCTGTCTGCGGACGACGTGACCGACATCCTCGCGATCAAGCTGATCGGCATTGTGCCCGAAGATGAAAATGTCGTACCTGCATCGAACAGCGGTGTGCCTGTGACACTGAATGAACATTCTCGTGCCGGGCAGGCGTTTCGTAATATCGCCCGGCGCCTGAATGGGGAAAATGTCCCATTTATGCAACTGGATGAAAGTGGCAATTTCCTGCAGCGTCTGGCGCGCCTGTTCGGGCAGTAAGGGGAGGAAGGAAAAGCCTATGGCCGGGTTATTTGATCGTATGCGAGGGCGTTCGCGTGGGAGCGCCCAGGAAGCAAAGGAACGGCTGCAGTTTATCCTGTTTCATGACCGGATTGATCTGCCACCGGAACAACTGGAGGCCATGAAGAAGGAAATCCTTCAGGTGATTTCGAAATATGTTTCGATTGAGCAGGATCGTGTCGATATTGCCCTGCAGCAGCGGCAGCGGGACAGCCTGATCGTGGCCGAAATTCCGTTTTCCAAAACATCCGAAGCAGACAGCGACCTGGTGTCTGATCTGCTGGAGGACCCTGAAACACCGGATGATTCCAACCCGCCAGAGCAGCCATAGCCAACCTTTTACCACATCCTGCCTTCCTGTATAATGCGCCCTTACAGGACAGATGGGTGTAGTTGGTTGTTATGACGTATTCACTCTGGCGCCGTTTTGATTATGTATTGTTTGGCGTTACCATCCTGCTTGTGATCTTTGGCATTCTGATGATTGCCAGCGCGACGCAGGATGCTATTGACCCCACGATTATCACCCGTGTGCCGGACCAGATTCGCTTTGCAGTGCTGGGCGTGGTCATTATGGTGGCCCTGGCGGTGATTGATTACCGCACGCTGGGCGGGCTGCACACGTGGCTGTACGTGCTCATGATTATCCTGCTGGTGATGGTCTTTTACTTCGGGGTCGAAGGCGACGCCGGGGCGCAAAGCTGGATCAACATCGGCATCCGCATTCAACCCTCCGAAGTGGCGAAAGTGCTCATTATCCTGACACTGGGGCAGTATCTGGCGCGGCGCTATGGCCAGATTGACCGCCTTTCGACGCTGCTGATCTCGCTGATTCATATCGGCATCCCGGCGGCGCTGATCTTCATCCAGCCGGACCTGGGCATTACGACGGTGTTTGCCGCCATCTGGTTTACAATGGTGTGGGGGGCCGGGCTGCGCATGAAGCATATCCTCATCTTCACGCTGGTGATGAGTATCGCCGGGGGGGTGGTGCTGATGCAGGCCTTTAACCTGATTGATGGCCCGCTGCAGGGGTATCAGGTGCAGCGCATCACCACCTTTATTCAGGGGTCCGAAGGCGACGACGACGCCTATTTTAACATCCGGCAGGCGCTCATCAGCGTGGGATCGGGCGGCACCGTCGGCAAGGGCTATTCGGTTGGGACGCAGAACAAGGGCCGTTTTTTGCGGGTGCGCCATACGGACTTTATCTTCAGTGTGATCGCGGAGGAATTCGGGTTTGTAGGCAGTATGGCGACGCTGGGGATGCTGGGGCTGGTGCTGCTGCGCATCTTGCGCGGGGCGCGCCAGGCGGTGGATCCATTCGGCAGCCTGATCTGTTATGGCGTGGCGGCCTTTATCTTCTTTCAGACGCTGACCTCAATCGGCATGAATCTGGCGCTGGTGCCGGTGACGGGCCTCACGCTGCCCTTTATCAGTTCGGGCGGCACGTCACTGCTTTCCAGCATGGCTGGCGTTGGCCTGGCGCAGAGTGTGATTGCACGCCGCCGCCGCGTATAATAGACATTCAACCTGCAGGGAACGCCCTGTCTGCACTGCGTTCTGTGTGCCCTTGTATCGAAGCGATGCATACCAAAGGAGTTTTGAATCGTGGCTCGACCTGTCCGGGTGCGTTTTGCGCCCAGCCCCACCGGTCCGCTGCACATTGGCGGGGTGCGTACCGCCCTGTTTAACTGGCTTTTTGCCCGCCATCATCAGGGCCAGTTTATCCTGCGGCTGGAAGATACCGACCAGAAGCGCTCTGTTCCCGGGTCGGCAGAACACATTATGCAGGCGCTGCGCTGGTTCGGGCTGAATTATGACGAAGGGCCGGATATTGGCGGGCCGCATGGGCCGTATGTGCAGTCGCAGCGGGTGGCGCTGTATCAGGAGTGGGCGCAGCGGCTGGTCGAGCAGGATAAAGCCTACCGCTGTTACTGCAGCGCCGAACGGCTGAAGCAGGTCAACGAGGAAAAGGCAAAACGTGGCGAGCAGCCCGGCTATGATCGTCACTGCCGTAACCTGACGGCGGAGGAACAGGCCGCCCGCGAAGCAGAGGGAATCGTGCCGGTGATCCGCTTCAAGATGCCGCTGGATGGCGAAACGGTGGTGCAGGACCTGATTCATGGCGAGGTGGTCTTTGAAAATGCGCTTCAGCAGGACGCCGTGCTGCTGAAATCGGATGGTTTCCCGACCTATGCGCTGGCGCATGTGGTGGACGATCATTTTATGGAAATCTCGCACATCATGCGCTCTAACGAATGGCTGCCGTCGCTGCCGCTGCACTGGCAGTTGTGGGAAGCCATCGGCTGGGAAAAGCCGCAGTATGTGCATCTGCCGGTGCTGCTCAACCCCAACGGCAAAGGCAAACTGAGCAAACGCCATGCCGGGTTCACGCAGGATGGCAAGCAGGTGCTGGTGCTGGCGCAGGAATTTATCGATGCCGGGTATGTGCCGGAAGCGGTGATTAATTTCCTGACCAATATCGGCTGGAGCATGGGCGATGATCGCGAATTCTTCCCGGTGCAGGAAGCTATCGAGCGCTTCGACATCAGCCGCATCAACCCGGTGGACAGCGCCTTTCCGATTGAGAAGCTGGACTGGCTGAACGGCATGTGGATCCGGGCGCTGCCAGTGGAAGAACTGGCGCGGCGGCTGCGCCCGGTGCTGGAAGATGCCGGGCTGGAAGTGAACACCGATATTCTGCTGAAGATCACGCCGCTGGTACAGACGCGCATTCGCACCTTAAATGATGTGGTTGATATGGCCGGATTCTTCTTCCATGAGGAATTCGCGCCGCCGGCCTCGCCAGAGGACCTGATCCAGAAGAAAATGGACGCGGAAAGCACGGTAAATGCGCTGCAGCACGCGGCGGATCATCTGGCGGCGGTGGCGGTGTGGCGGCATGATGAACTGGAAGCGGCCATGCGCGCCCTGGCGGAAGAACTGGGCCTGAAGGTGGGGCAGTTGTTCGGCACGCTGCGCAGCGCCGTTACCGGGCAGATGGTTTCGCCGCCGCTGTTCGAGACGATGGAGATTATCGGGCGGGAAGAATCGTTACGGCGCATTCAACTGGCTGCGAATCTGGTAATTCAGGCTCAGTAGGCCTTGAATCCGGGGGCGGGTTATGATACTATGTTCCCCGAACAGTGGGGGATAGTTCAATGGCAGAACAACGGGTTCTGGCCCCGTCGATCTTGGTTCGAATCCAGGTCCCCCAGCAAAATAAAACCGGCAGAGCACATCTGCTGGTTTTTTTATTTTCCCGCTTCCGGCGCGGTCAGGCGTTCCAGTTCGGCCAGGTAGATAAAGGCTTCTTCGGCATTGTGCCCGCACATTTCCTCTGTGGGGCGCAGCCGGTTACAGATGGCGGGCCGTTCTGGTTTGCCAAACAGTTTGCAGCGGTTGTCGTCCGTCAGTTGAACACAGCGCACGCCTGCCGGTTTGCCGTTGGGCATTCCGGGGATGGGGGAGGAAATTGACGGGGCGATGCAGCAGGCCCCGCACCCGACTCGACAGTCCATAAGG
>CAZQIY010000028.1:0-61907 GCA_964593565.1 uncultured Anaerolineaceae bacterium | reverse complement strand
CTGGCGATCCTGCACCTGACGACGGGCGACACCGAATGGCGCGCTATCGCCCGCGCTGGTTATGGTGGCGGCATTGTCGGCTGGGGCCTCAGTTCGGTGGTCGGCGGCCTGCTCAGTTCGGCATTCGCGCTGTTCATTTACAGCCTGCTGCTGGTCATGTGCCTGGGCTATGTCGCGGGGGTGCGCACCAGACATGTGCGCAGCTTCCTGCGGCGGGCCAGCGCAGTGATACGGAATTTGGGGCAGAAATTTATGCCGCCGCCCCCTGCCGCAAACGAAGAAACGCTGACTCCACAGGCCGCTGCTGCCCAGGCCGCCCCGGTGGTCGCGCCGGAAATCAGCCGCCTGAATATCGTGCGCATCCGGCCAGACCCGGAAAACCTGCCACCTTCGCAGCGCATCAGCACGGCTGCACAGGAAGCAGCAGACAGCGCCGAAGAACCCGGCGATATCGAAAGCTTTACCCGGCGCAACCTGGGCGAAGATCATCACATTATCCCGGAATTCAACGCGGTAGGCACGCTGCTGCCCCGGCGGCGCAAGACTGACCCGCAGATGGTGACCCGGCCTGATGGCCGTGTGAAACGTTACTTTGAAGTGGAGGCCCTCAAAGAGCCGCGCAAGGTCGCCCGGCGCGAAAAGGACCTGCCGCCGCTTGATCTGCTGGAAGATAACGACCTGGTGCCCCCCAGCGAAGAAGAAATCAACACCAACGTCGTGCTGATCGAAAACACGCTGCTGGAATTTGAAATCGACGTGGATGTGGTGGATGTCAAGGTAGGCCCCACCGTGACTCAGTATGCCCTGCAGCCGTTTAAGGCCAACACCGATGAAGAAGGTGACGCCGTGCTGCAGCGCACCCGCATCAACAAAATTGCATCGCTGGCCAACGATCTGTCGCTGTCGCTGGCGGCGCGCCGCCTGCGTCTGGAGACTCCTGTCCCGGGCCAGAGTTATATCGGCGTGGAAGTGCCCAACAAACGTCCCAGCATCGTTACACTGCGGTCGGTCTATGAAAGTGAATACTTTCACGACATGATGCGCAAAAAACAGTCTCCCCTGCTCATCCCTCTGGGGCGCGATGTCGCCGGCCAGCCCGTCGCCGTCGATATTGGGCAGATGCCGCACCTGCTGCTGGCGGGCACGACTGGCTCCGGCAAATCGGTGGCGATTGCCGCCGTCGCCGCCGCGCTGCTGCTTAACAACACGCCGGATACGGTGCGGATGGTGATGCTCGACCCCAAGATGGTGGAACTCAGCCGCTTTAACGGCATCCCGCACCTGATCGGCCCGGTAGAAACAGAGGTCGAGCGCATTATTGGCGTGCTGCGCTGGTGTACCCGCGAAATGGACCGCCGCTATAAACTGCTGGAAGAATATTCCGCCCGCAATATCGCCGCCTATAATGACCGCATCGGGCGGCGCCGGCAAAGCGAGCGACTGCCGTACATCGTGATCATGGTCGATGAGGTGGGCGACCTGATGATGAGCCAGCCGGAAGAAACCGAACGTCACCTGACGCGCCTGGCGCAGATGGCGCGCGCGGTGGGCATGCATCTGATGGTCGCGACGCAGCGCCCCAGCGTGGATGTCATCACCGGCCTGATTAAGGCCAACTTCCCCACCCGCATTTCCTTCGCTGTCGCCTCCGGCATCGACTCCCGTGTAATTCTGGATGCCGTCGGCGCAGAAAACCTGCTTGGCCAGGGGGATATGCTGTACCTGGCCAGCGATGCGGCCGGACCGCGCCGTGTGCAGGGCTGTTTCATTTCTGATGAAGAGGTGCGGCGCATTGTACAGTACTGGAAAGCGTGGCAGGACCGGCAGGTCGAAGCAGGCCGCATGGAGCCGGTGCGGGTTGGCCCCTGGCAGCGCGGCCTCACCCGGCGCGAACTGCTGGCAGAAACAGACCCCATGCTCGAAGAAGCGATTGAACTGGTGATTGAGGAAGGGGAAGCCTCCGCCTCGCTGATCCAGCGCAAGCTGGGCCTGGGCTATCCACGCGCCGCCCGCATTATCGACCTGCTGTACGAACTGCGCGTGATCGGGCCGCAGGAACCCGGCGGCCGCAGCCGCAGGGTGCTCATCAAACCGGGCGAAGACCCTTTCAAAGAGGAAATCGAGCGGCGCACACGCGATCAGATCCAATCCTAAGGACGCTTCGTGATTGAGCAACCAGCAGAAAACCGGCGCACCATCAACCAGGTCAACAGCCTTGTGCGGGCGCTGGTGGAGCAGGAAACCCTGGAATATCCTTTCTGGATAAGGGGCATCGTCAGCCGTTATTTCATCTCCAATATGGGGCATGTCTACTTTGATTTAAGCGATGAGGATTATCTCATTAGCTGTATGCTGCACGAACGGCGGCGCGGCGTGCTGAATTTTGAGATTGCCAAAGGCATGGAACTGGAAGTCTTCGGCGCGGTGCGTGTCTACGAAAAGCAGGCCAAGGTTCAGATCGATGTCGAGGCGGTGAAGCTGATCGAACATGATGCTTTTCTGATGGACAGCAGCGTTCAGGAGCGCCTGGCCCAGGCGGGATGCTGGCCGCCGCACAGACGCCCGCTGCCGGCCGTTATCCAGCATATCGGCATCGTCACCAGCAAACACAGCGATGCCCTGTATGATTTTGAGGATACCTACCGGCGCGAAAGCGGCCCCGGCGCCGCCGCCATCCAGGTGGTGGATGTGCGCCTGCAGGGGCAGATGGCGCCGCACCAGATCGCCCAGGGGATTGAGCGCCTGAATCATGAGCGCAGTGTGGATGTCATCGCCCTGATTCGCGGCGGCGGGCGCACGGATGAACTGGCGGTATTTAATGATCTGCGGGTCGCGCAGGCCATCTGCCGCTCCGAAATCCCGGTCATTACCGGCATTGGTCACCAGCGGGATGATACGCTGGCGGACCAGATGGCGGATTTTGCGGCCATCACCCCCACAGCCGTCGCGCTGGAACTGGCGAAGCATGCACAGGTGGCCCTGCATCCTGCGGGAACACAGACGATGCAGGGCAAATTTATCGCGGTTGTGGTGGTTGTGCTGGTCGTGATTGTGGTAATCCTGCTGCTCACCAACCGCTGAGCTTCAGGAAGCCACCGGTTCTATGGCCTCTGGTGTATCGTTGGCCGGGCTGTTGACAAAGGTCGAGACGGTGTAGGTCGCCATTTTGCCCGGGTCAAACGGCTTCAGCAGCGGCGTCAGCGCATCAGCCTTCTGCTCATCCGGGGCCAGCCAGCGCTGATAATCCTTGCGTTCCAGAATGACCGGCATACGATCATGAATGGGCGCGACCAGGTCATTCGCGTCGGTGGTCAGGATGGTCGTTGTGCGCAGTTCGTCGCCTTCCGGGCTGTACCAGACTTCCCACAGGCCAGCGAAGGCAAACACACTGTTATCCTGCATATGAATGAACTTGGGAACCTTCCCGCCGTCCCGCTTCTGCCATTCAAAGAAGCCGTTGGCCGGGATCAGGCAGCGGCGCCGCCGGAATGCTGCGCGAAAGGCCGGCTTTTCTGCCACAGTCTCTGACCGCGCATTAATCATCTTATAGCCGATTTTGGGGTCTTTGGCCCACGAAGGAATCAACCCCCACTGGAAATAGGTCAGTGTCTGCGGATCGTCGTTGGTGATGACGGCGACAGGCTGCGACGGCGCGATATTAAAGCGCGGGGGCATCGTTTCCGGCACGGTCGTCAGATCAAACGCCATCTGCAGGGTATCCGTATCCGCAGTTAACACATAACGCCCACACATGATTTTTGTAACCTCGCTATTTCCTGGATTTCTTTCGATCTGTCTTGCCGGCTTCCGCGATCTGCCGGGCCAGCGCCAGGGCAGAAAGCACCAGACCGAGCAGGGTGCCGGTGGGAATCGGTGGTGGAGGATCGCCCTGCTGGGCTTCCTCTTCGGCAGCGCGGGAATACAGCAGCGCCGCCACCAGGCCAAATACCACGCCGCCGATCACCCCAATAGCGTAAACGCGCGTTTTCCATCGATTATCAAAGGGAGATAAATCAGTGCCCATGTGATTGACTGTCCTCCTCGTTCGATGCTTCTCCAAACGTGCCTAACAACCGGTACACAAAACCCAGGCGAGCGCTCGTGTCCAGCGTTTTCTGGTTGATTGTCGCGCTGGCGCTGCGGGTGCGCTGAGTCAGAGTTTCGGACAGGTCCTCCAGCCTGCGCAGCGGACTTGCAGCGGCGCTGTGCACACGATTCATGCCAAACACCGCCCCAATGAGCAGGATAGTGACTGGCAGCATACACAGCACCAGCGGGCAAAGCATCAGCACCGACAGCAGCAGATCTGCCACGATGGATACCTGTGCCCCACCCTGCGCACCGCGCGCGAGCAGCACCACAAGCACCACCCCGGCCAGGATGAACAATGCCAGGAGAATCATTGGCAGGAGTAGCCACCGCCGTGTCTCTCGCCGGTGCTGGATTTCTGATGCACGTGCCTGCTGTTGAGCCATAATCCTCACCTTAATACTGATTGTATCGTACTCCTGACCATTGCGGTAGGCATCTGCCACAGGCATAATAGGCGCCATGTCAGATACCACCCCCATTAAACAACGTCTATTAATAAAATTTGGTAAATCCGGCGCCCTGAAATATACCAGCAATCTTGATGTTGCGAAAATCTGGGAGCGTGTGCTGCGCCGCGCCGATTTGCCGCTTCTTTATACCCAGGGGTTTAATACCCGGCCGCGCATACAACTGGCCTCCGCCCTGCCGCTGGGCATTACCAGCGAATGCGAACTGCTGGATGTATCGTTGAAAGAACCTGTTTCGCTGGAAGGCGTGCGCGAACGTCTGCTGGCTGTCAGCCCGCCTGGGCTGGATATCCATGAGCTAAAAGCGATTGATGTACGCTACCCGGCCCTGCAGACGCTGGTCCACAGCACCCTGTATCACATCCATTTTGAAGATCCGCCGGATACGCTGCGCCAGCGTGTGGAGGATCTGCTCGCGCGCGACAGCATCATCAAACGCACAGAGCGCAAAGGACGCGCCCATGTGTCTGATCTGCGCCCGCTGATCTACCACCTGACCATTGATGACCGGGGCGATCTGCTGGCACATGTGGCTGTTGGCGAGCGCGGCAACGTGCGCCCGGAAGACCTCCTGCGCGAACTGGGCCTCGACCACCTCTATCACACCGTGCACCGGCTGGAACTTCACCTCCACGAACCCCAGCGGTAAACAAAACTTCACAAATTTTTACAATTTTCACACGACTCACCCGTAACGCCAGCAACCCTTGAGCGGTAATTAAGGTGTGAGTATCTGAAGGCACGGACAGCAAGGGTCAACTATATAATATTCACATCGTTAGGGACTCATCACAGCATATGGACTTTTCATTTCCCGCTGCTGTTTCATGCCAGATCGAATTCTGGAGGCCAGAATGACCCATCATAAGTTGGCGAGCATTGTCATCAATACGCTCATGCTTGGCTCTATGCTCCTCGGACTCGTTGCGCCCGCCGCGCAGTGGGGCCTCAGCATCGCAGCCGCGCAGGAAGCCATTGAAGAAGTTACAGAAGAACCCGCCCCGCCGGTAACGGAGTCCTCGACACCGACACAGCCAGCGGCGACGGATACCCCACCCCCGACAGCGACGGTTCCACCAGAACAACCGGCGGAGCCGACGGCTGAACAAACATCCGAAGTGGCCCCCGCGCCGGAAACCACAGAGGTGATCGCGCCAACTTCGGAAAGCACTGAAGCGGTCACGCCGGAATCTACAGAAGCGGTAGACCCGGAAACGACGGCGACGGTCGTCCCGACGGATGAGGCAACGGCAACTGACCTCCCGCCGACGCTGGTGCCCCCGCCCACTGTTGATCCTTCGCTGCGCGTGTTCGAGGACAACTTTGAGGATGGCAACACCGACGGCTGGACGCTCTCGCCCGGCTGGGCGCTGTTCGCCAGCAATGGCAATCTGCTGCTTCAGGGGGTGATCCCCGGCGCAGCTGCCGAAATCAACGGGATCGACTGGCCTCATCTGAATGTACAGGCGCGGGTGCGAGTGCAGCCCGGCAGCACGCTTGAGTTCCTGGTTCGCCACAGCGAGGCAGAAAGCTATCGTGTAGCGCTGGATTCCGCTGGCATGGCGACGCTGTACAGGGACGATACGCTGCTGGCACAGGGAACCGCCGCAGAAGCGGAAGAAGCCGACCCGGAACAGGCGGTCTGGCGGACTGTGGTTGTGCAGGCCCTGGGCAGCCAGCTTGTCGTCAGCGTGGATGAGGTGATCCAGTTTGGCTATGAGGACCCCACCCCGCTGGCCGCAGGCGGCATCGCCTTTGTGGCTGGTGCGGAAAATACCGGCGCGGTCAACCTGGATGACGTGGTGATCAACAGGCTGGATGCCCCGGTCATCGTCACACCGCCAGCACCGGAAGTCACGGAAGAAGCCACTGCCGAAGTCACTCAGGAAGCGGAAGTCACCGAAGAACCTGAAGCCACAGACGAACCCGCGCCGGAAGCCACCGAAGCCGTCGAACCGGAGCAGGTCGCGGTGCCCGTGCTGGCGGCCGATTTTGAAGGTGAGCTGGCCGGTTGGGTCGCCAGCGAAGGCGCGGTTATTGTAGCTGTGACGGACGACAACAAGGCGCTGCTGTTCAACAGCGGCGACAGCCTGATCCCGGCCAGCATCACCGAACTGGCGGATCTGCGTCTGGATGCGAAAGTCAGCTTCCTGAGCGAAGGCACAGGCGGCCTGAATATCATCTTCCGCAACCGCGATGGCAGCCATTATCTGGTCACCTTTGAACTGGCCCAGACGACACTTTATCGCGGCGGGCCAGATGGACTGGTGCCGCTGCTGAACGTCCCGGCAGCGCGCACGCCCAACACCTGGTTCGACCTGCGTCTGGAGGCCGTTGGCAGCCAGATCAGCCTGATAGTGGACGGCGTGGCCGAATTCAGCCACACTGACGAAGCAGCGCTGACGAGCGGCGAAATCGCCCTGATGGCGAACGGCGAGGCCAGCTTCTTCCTGGATGACCTGACCGTTTATGAACTGCTCTCGCAGGATCAACTGCCCATCCCCACCCCGCTGCCAGTTGTCACGCTCACAGAAGAAACGAGCCTCAAGCTGAGCGATGCGCTGTATCAGGTGCTCAGCCTGTACGAGCAGGGCGACGAAGCCGGGGCGCTGGCACTGGCCAACTCCCTGAACGTCACCATCCTGGATGAGGCGCTCAACGTGGAGGTCGTCGTCTGGCCAACTGAGACCCTGGATACGCTGATGCCGGTGGTCGAGTTCAACGGCGGCGTGACGACAGCCATCAACGAGAAGAACCTGAATGTCCGAATCCCGCTGCAGAATCTGATTCCGCTGGTTCATGCGGCAGAAGTTCGCGCCGTGTTCCTGCCAGAAGTGGCCACATCCACCGATTTCAGCCCAGCGGCAGCGCTGGCCCCTGCCCAGCAGGAAGACGACCTGCCCCACAGCCTGGGTATCATCGGCTGGAACGACTGGAATCTGGATTCCATCACCGGGGCTGGCGTCAAGATCGGTGTGATTGACAGCGCCGGGACGCACCGCAACGCCGTTGTGTCGCTGATCAAAACCATCGCGCCGGGCGCTACGGTCAATACCTACAACGCTGGCAATACCGCCCAGCTTGCCAGCGCGCTCAACAGCGCGAAAAACGCGAACGATATCATCCTCATCACGCTGGACCTGGGCGCGCATGTCAGCCCCGGGGATGGCACCGGCAGCGCTGGCACCGGCCAGGGGGATGCGAATCTGGTGTATACCCGCATTCAGGAAGCACGCCAGGCGGGCAAACTCGTCATCGTCAGCGCGGGCAACAACACCGGCAGCTATGCGAGTTTTGAATACACCAATGCCGCCACCACCGTCCAGATGGAAGTGGAACAAGGTGACTTTTATATCAACGTCGGTTGGAGCGACTGGGGCGGCAGCGCCAACCTTCGCTCCAGCGTCTCCGGCACAGGCATTTCAACGGTCAATAGCCCTGGCAACCGGCCAGATAAACCTGGCTACCAGCTTACCGGCGAGTGCACCCAGGATACCTGCGATGTCACGCTGGACTTTGGCGGGTTTGGCAACACCACCGGCTTTTATGTTCAGGTGCAGCTTGCTTCGCCCGGCAGCATTACCGGCGTCACGGGTTCCACCATCGACAGCAGCGCCGGTAACATTGGCCGCCCGGCGGATTCGCCCTACGCGCTGACTGTGGGTGCGGTCTGTGCGGCACAGAACGATGGCTATTTCCCCCCCATGTTTAACAGCTCGCATGGCCCAATCTTCGCCAGCGGCGGCACCGGCCCCGGGCCAGACAGCCTGACCAACACGCGCCAGGATTACAAACCTGATCTGGTGGGGCCATCGCATGTGTATTCACCGCAGTATGGCGCACCAAATACAGAAGAAGAAAGCTGTGCCTCCTATGGGGAAGTCACGACCGGGTTTAACGGCACTTCTGCCGCTGCCTCGCATATCGCAGGTATGGCGGCGCTGCTGCTGTCTAACGACACGATGGCCAGCCATATCAAAAACGCGCCCAACCGCGCCGATGCACTGCAGAATTACCTGCAAACGCACAGCATTGATCTGTTCCAACCAGCGGCAGATGCCTTCGCCGGTGGTTATGGCTTTGACAACGTCTATGGCGCGGGGCTGCCTACCCTGGGCAACCCGGCCTACGATCTGAGCCGGGTGAGCAACCCGGTCAACATTGGCGAGCCGAATACCCTGTATGTGGGGCAGGCCAAGCCCGGTTCCGCACAGGAGGGCACCGCCAGCAATCCCTTTATCCACATCGCTCGTGCCATCGAGGCTGCGGATAATTCTGCAAGCAACCGTATTGTGGTGCTTCCGGGTGAATATCCGTCTGGCATCGGCATTGTCGGCCGCAGCGACATCGTGCTGGAAGGGTACAACGGGCAGGCCACGATCTGGGTCAACAGCAGCTACTATGGCCAGGCTGGCATCAACGTTGAAGACAGCACGGGCATCATCATTGATAACCTGGAATTTCTTTCTGCGAATCCGATCAGTGTTGCTGGGTCGTATGACATCTTCCAGCGTCCTACTGGCCTGCAGTTCCGCGGCACCACCCCGGTCAGCAGCGGCGGCAGCATCGTGCGCAATTCCATCTTCAGAACTTTTACCGGCAGCCTGCCGCTGGTAATCGATGCGGCCTACGGCGTCCAGGTTCAGGACAATATCTTCGAAGACCTCAGTTCCGCTGGCCTTTTCTCTCATACCGCCATGCGGATTCAGAATGCCGACAGCGCCACAGAACGAGTCATGCTGCGCGGGAACACCTTCCGCGATATCACAGGTCTAAGCGGCTTTCTGTCTACCCGTGTCGCCAGCATCCGCATTGAAAACAGCGCAGTGGATGCCTTTGGCAATCTGTTTCAGAGCAACAATGTCGGGGCCATCTTCACCATCATAAATGATAATGCGGATGGCTCGAATGCTGTCAACATCTTCAGCAACGTCTTCATAAACAACTTCAACCTGGTTGCACACCTGTCCCCGGCGCCACAGGTGCGGTTCGTCAACAACACAGTCGTCAACCAATCCAACATTTCCGGCGATCATACAACCCTGCTGCTGCGGACAACCAGTTCCGAGGTGGATTATCCCTGGGCAGTGCATAACAACCTGTTTTATAACAATCCCGGCTATCGGGTGGCGCTGCACCGGATCGTGTCACAGAATCAGGACAACCCATTCTTCTCAGTGTGCGCGGCGCTGGATAACGCCAGCCCGGATACCGGCGTGCGCAACAACTGGATCATTGGCACGCAGACCGGGTTCGGTACCAATACCTGCGATATCTCGATCTCATCAGACGGGAATCCGCAGAACAACAATATGATCCTGCCTGATACCATCGACCCGGCGCTTCTCTTCATGGGGGCAGACCCCCTGCTGGCGCTCAACCCGAACAGCGACCCCTTCTACTACCAACTGCTTCAGGGTGTCGATGGCATCGACGCTGGCGATGTCAGTGTGCTGATGCCGCCGCTGGTTGATTTTGCAGGCAGCACACGCTCCAGCGATGGCGACGGCGACAGCATCGAACTGCCAGATGTAGGCGCGTTTGAGCTGGTGCCGCTGACGGCGGAACCGGTGACGGTTTTCCGGATGGAAGATGAACTACAGACCGGCACAGCCTTCACTATCGACCTGCGCGAGGGTGTAGACGGCGGGTACAAGCCCTACGTCTTCAAAATCAAGACGCCCCCGGCAAACTTCAGCACGGATCCCGCAGATTCCTGCCAGGGCAACGGCCTGCTGATTCAAGGGTATCTGGCTTACTACTGCCCGCCGCAGCATTTCTATACAGACAACGCCAACCCTGCGGTGCCGGATAACGTCCAGTTTGAATACTATGTCTTCGACCAGCTTTCCAACCAGAACGACCTGGAAAACGCGGTGCATGAAACCATCACCATCAACATCGCACCCCAGACAGACACCCCGCTGACCACGCCGGTCAACTACCAGTTCGTGGCAGAAGCTGGCGAAGAGGTGAAGTTCCGCCTGCGCCCCTGGGTGCGTTTTAACAACTTCCGCTTCTCTGAAGCCGGGACGGAACGCAGCAGTGAGGCGGACTATCCGTTTACCTATGGCAATGTCCAGATCAACGAACCGGATGACCCGGAATACAACCCGGGCATCGTGGATGACGGCGGAAGCGGGCTGCAGGCCTATCTGGCAAATCAGATCAGCAACCCGAACCCGGATGGCACCATCACCCTTCAGACTATCAACGGCGAGCGCGGCTTCATAGAATTTACCTATGATGTGACCGACGCCAACAGCAGCACGATCACTAATACCATCCGCGTTGAGGTCAAGGGTTACCTGCCGGATCGCGGCCTGCACGATGACAGCAGCTTCAGCTTCCGCTATGGCACGCTGGGCGGCGGGGCCGATGGCTGGCAGGCAGTTGCCAGCACGGCCAATATCAACAACACCCTGCACCAGACGCGGAACGTGAACGATGTCGCCACCTTCGACTTCGTGGGTGAAAGCTTTGTGATCTACATGCAGGCCATGCGCAGCGGCGCGCTGTGGGAACTGCGCGTCGATGATCCGGAAGGCATCAGACCGGCACTGACATGGGTGCAGCAGGCAGATGGCAGTTGGAAAGCTGCTGCGGATGGCTTCAACTGTGTCACCCGCGCACCAGTTTCTAACAACCTGATCTCTAACAACGGCACCAACGCTTATACCGTGTCCTGCGATGGCCTGCGCGGTGATGAATCTCACTCGGTGCAGATGATCAACCGCCAGAACAAAAAATGGCTGGCTGTCGATGCATTCGCCATTCTGTTCGATGGCGACCCGCTGCTGCCCGGTGTTCACGAAGTCACGGAGCATGACCTGTTCACGCTGTTTGCTGGCTGGAACGTGGTGCAGGACAAAGCCGCTTCGGGTGGTCTGGCACTGGCCGCACCGTCCGATCAGATCAGCGATGTGACGTTCCGCTTCAGCGGCACGGGCTTCGCGCTGAACACCACGCTCGAAGGTGCCAAGAATGGCAGCGTCTACAACGGTGCAGACTATGATATCTGCATCACACCGCGCATCAACGGCGCGGATGGCGAGGAAGTCTGCCAGACCTTCGATAACGGCCTGGGCGCGGCGAAGAAACCAACCTGGAACGTCTATCGTCCGTTCTTTGGCTACCAGTACAACCCGCTGGCGGCAGCGCCGGACTCGCACCGGGTGCGCATCCATATCCGCGACATCCCCAACGGCGCACGCTTCGTCATCGATGACATTGTCGTCTTTGGGGACCGCCCCACCGCCCCGCTGAGCCTGAGCGATCATATCACCGAAGATGATGAGATTGGGCCGATTGTCTTTGGCAACGGCCTGCCGGCCAGCTGGACACTCAATACCAACGACCGGAAAGCCTCTAACAAGAGCCTGACCAGTCTTGCCAGGGGCATTGTCGCCGCCGGGCCGTTTGTCGGCTTCCAGGTCCCGGATGCGACAGATATGATCCACTGGTACCGCCTGCCGGGCAAACGCGACAGCCAGAGCGTGCTGGTGTGCGTGGATCGTGGACAGGGTGAAGCCAGCATCACGCAGTTATGCCAGGAACACAACCTGCGCACCGCGCCAAATCCGCTGGTCATTCGCGAAACAGATTTTGCGGATGGCTGGGGCACGGCATGGTCTGATGACGCGGTTCACACTGTCGAAATCTTCAGCCTGACGAATGAAGTCTTCAACGTCGATAAAATCGAAATTTTCGATAACGACGCACCACTGACGGCAGGCTACTATGAGGACCTGGTGCTGGCCGGCAACAACGGCAGCTTTGGGTTCTTCGACAGCAGCGAGACTCTCAACGGCGGTTCGTTTGCCATCGTGCAGGATAAAACCACCAAGAAAGCCTCCGGGACTTCTGTCGCCCGCACCAATGTCGCTGGCGAAGGCGTCCTGTTCCAGATGACGGGTACCGGCTTTACAACCTACTTCACGCAGGATCGTAACGCTGGTGATGTCCAGATCTGCTGGCTGCCGGGCGTGCTGACCACCTCTGTTGACGAAGTGGAAAACGCCCAGAACTGTCGCATCTATACCAACTACAACCGTAAGGCAGTCTACCAGGCGGGCTATACCGTCCTGGGGCTGCCCCAGGGCAGCCATACCGTCGTGATCCGCAACCTGCAAAACAGCGGTACAGGCACCCGCCAGATGCAGTTCGACGCGGTGCTGGTGATCGACGACCCGCTGCCCACCAATGTCCTGACGGCTGAATATGACCGTTACGAAACCAACTTTGCCAACAGCGCCGATGCAGACACCTTCCTCTACTATGGCAACTGGCAGACGGTAGAGGGCAAGAAAGCCAAGAAGTTCTCTGGCGAAAACTACGACCAGATCAGGAATGGTATGGGCGCCGGGCTGGTCTTCCAGACTCAGGGCATCGATACCCTGCGCATCGTGCGCACTGCCAAACGCGGCTTTGCCGATATTCAGGTCTGTGTCGATGGCACTGGCAACTGTCTGCTCATCCCGGGGGATCGTGACCCGGCAGTGGTACATCTGTCCAGCCTGGTTGATGGGCCGTTCAGCATGGTTGACCCCCACGTGGTGTCTATCCTGCTGGCTAACGGTGGCCAGCTCCAGCTAGACGCAATTGATGTGTTCGACAGTTCAACGGCGCTGCTGCCAGGACTGTACGAAGAAGATCATCCGCTGCTGAAGTACGACAGCGCCTGGAACAACAAGACATCCGGCAGTTACACCAACCGGCGCGGCCAGCGCACCGTCACTCAGGATGGCACGCTGCTGTTCCACATGACCGGGTCCATCCTTGAACTGGGCACCTTCCTCAAATCCTATGAGCAGGTGGAAATCTGCTATGTGACTGGCATCGTCCTCGACCCTGAGGCGGTGGATCAGAACTGCCAGACGTTCCCGCAAAGCGGCCAGTCGCTGAAGGGGCGCCAGGTTTACATGAGTGCGCCATTCGTCAATGGGGTGGATACCTACACTGTGCGGGTGCGCAACCAGACAGCGGCGGAACTGATTGTGGATTATGTCCACATCATCGACCATCTCAACCCGCTGATCGAGGGGCGCTATGAGAACGATCACCCGGTCATCCTGGCCAATCTCAACGATGACAGCGCCTGGGAAACCCGGACTGACCGCAGCACCACTGACGGCGACTACCTGCGCACGCAGACAGCCGGCGAGTTCGTGGAATTCCAGATCGAAGGCACAGGCTTTGGCATCGGCACCTTTGCGGACCGCTTTGGCAGCGAAATGCTGGTGTGCTACACACCATCCGGCGACCCGGAACAGTGTGTGACATTCCAGAACGAAGCCGCCAAAACGAGCAAGACCATCACCCGTGCCATCACCGGCCTGCCCAGAGCTGTCTACACCGTGCGCATTCAGAATCTGGATGACGGCATGTCAGACCTGAGCGATCCGCCAGTGGCACGCGCCAGCAACTACCCGGCGACCCTGGTCATCGATTTCGTGGAAGTGTACGACGGCCTGCCTGCCCCGCTGATCGACGGCGGCACCTACAACGACGACGCCACTGATGCGAACGGTGTTGCATACGTGCAGCTTCTGCCGGCGGATGCATGGAACATCTTCACGGATCGTTCCGCCAATAATGCCACTGAAGGTAGCTATGCCAGCGTCATCGACAGCCGCAGCCGCGTAACGACTGCATACGCCGGGCAGACCGCGACCTTCCAGGTGCAGCTGCCAGCCAACAGCACCAGCACACTGATCCTGGACCTGATGGCTACGCACAACAAAAACAGCGATCAACTGCAATACTGCATCGTCGGCGGTACGGCTGAAACCGATATCGTGTGCCAGACCCTGACCACTGCCCAGAGCGAGCGCTATCAGGCGATCACACTGGAAAATACCGGTGGTACAGAAGACACGCGCACGATCAGTTTCAGCAACCTGACCCCCGGTTACCTCCGTATCGACGGCTTGCAGTTCATCCCGGGCGACATCCTGGGCGGCGGCCTGTATGAAGATGCGCTGATGAACAGCACCGCCATCTTCGATACGAGCGCCAGCACGGGCTGGGAGACAATCACCCACAGGAGCTACAGCAACGGCAGTGCCCAGCAGACGGCTGTCGCAGATGACATGCTGCAGTTCAGCTTTGCGGGCACGGGCTTTAGCATCGGCACGCACACCGGACCGAACGCTGCTGATATGGAAATCTGCTATCAGACAGCCGCCGTGTTTGATGGCGACTGGGCGGATGGCGACGACACGTGTGTGACCTTCTCGAACCGAATCAGCAAGGGCAGCACCAATATCAGCCGCAGCATCGCCGGCCTGACGCCCGATACCTATGTCGTCGGCGTGTTCAACCGCGATGACGGCCTGGCTGATCCATCGCTGCCGCCCACGCTGACTTTTGAATATGTCGAGGTCTTCGATGCGCCGCTGCCGCCCGCGCTTGGTACGGCGGCCAGTGGTGGCTACAACGAAGATGCCACCAACAACGACGGCGATCCGTATCTCCAGTTCCTGCCAGCCAGCCGCTGGGCCAGCGTCACCGGCAAAGCCGCACAGAATGCCACTGATGGCAGCTACGCCAGCGTCGTTGACACTCGTGGTCGCGATAGTTCGGCCTATGCGGGCCCCCTCGCGCTGCTGCGGGTTCAGGTGCCGGCCGGTGAACTGGCCACTATCACCCTGGATACCTTCGCGGCAGGGCGTGGCAGCAGCGACCAGTTGCAGTACTGTATCGTCGGCGGGGCTTCCGCCCTCGATATCCACTGCGATGTGCTGAATACCATGCCCGACAGCAGGTTCCAGGTGGTGACCATCGACAACAGCTCGCTGGGCGAAACAACCTACAGCATTTTCTTCCAGACTCTGACGCCGGGCTATCTGCGGGTGGACCGCTTCCAACTGCTGCAGGGCAACACCCTGGGCGCAGGCATCTATGAGGATGTCTATGTGGCGGCGGGCGGCCTGCTGGATGCTGTGGGCACTGGCTGGTCACCGATCAGCCACAAGAGCTACAGCAACGGCACTGCCTGGCAGACCACCAACAGCGGCGATTCGCTTCAGTTCGAGTTCTACGGTACAGGTTTCGCCGTTGGCACGCCTGTCGGCAGAACCGGCAGCGAGATGCAGTTGTGCTACACGCGCTCCGGCGGCACAGAGCAGTGTCTGGACTTCCAGAACGAAATCAACAAGACCAGCACCAACGTCACGCGCAGCGTCGTTGGCCTGCCGGAAGACCTGTATGTTGTCAGTGTGCGGCACCTGGATGATGGGCAGACGAACATCCCCAGCACCCCAGGCCCGCGCAGCAGCAAGTACCCGGCCACGCTCATCGTGGATTACGTCCAGGTGTTCAACGAGCCAGGGCCGGCGACCATCAGCATGAACGGCACCTTTAACGAAGATGCCACGGATGGCAGCGCGCCGTACATCCAGCTACTGCCTGCTGATCGCTGGCTGCAGGTAACGGGCAAGGGCGCGAAGGGTGCCACCGAAGAAAGCTACAGCGGCGTGATGGATACCCGTAACCGCGTGAGCGCCGCTTATGCCGGCCCCACCGCCATGATGCGGGTGGAAGTCGCCGCACAAAGCAGCCTGACACTGGCCCTGAACACCTACCAGGCGGGCAAGAACCACAGCGACCAGCTGCAGTACTGCATCCTGAATGAGGATGTAGTGGTGGAATGCGGCACGCTGAACACCATGTCGATCAACCCCAACCAGATCGTCACCATCGAGAATCCGGGGTTGTCTGCCGATGAGTTCACGGTCTTCTTCCAGACCCTGACGCCGGGCTTCTTCCGCATCGACGGCTTCCAGACCATCTTGGATGGCGTGCTGACGGAAGGCCTGTACGACAACCATCTCATGCAGGAAGACGGCCTGATTGATATCGACAGCAACTGGCAGCTGCCACCCACCAAGGGCACCAAAGTGAAGGGGACCTTTGGCGGTGAGGTGATCCGCACCCAGACACAGGGCGCAGAACTGAACTTCACCTTCAGCGGCAGCGGCTTCTCGATCATCACGGTCGAAAGCACCAACCGCCTGGGCATCGAAGTCTGTATCGAATCGCAGGCCGGGTTCGAGCTGGACGGCTTTGAACCAGAAGACTGCCAGTTGAACTATCCGGAAGTCGGCAAGGGGAACTTCCCGCAGTATGGCCTGAACTTCTATGGCCTGACGCCGGATACCTACGTTGCCCGTGTGCGGGTGGATCAGCCGGTAACCAACGCCAAAAAGCAGTGGTTCCAGGTTGATGCAATTGCGATCTTTGGGGACTACACCAGCGCAGGCGCCCTGCAGCCCGGCATCTATGACGATGCGGACCTGCTGGAACATGCAGCGGTGCGCTTTGCCCCGGCGGTGTTCTGGAGCAGCCCGGCAAAGATCAAGTCCGGCCCGCCGAAAGGCCCCTGGCAGCTAACCGAGCAGCAGGCCACCAACAGCGGCGCCGTGCTTCAGGTGTTTGTCGAAGGCAACGTGCTGACGCTGTACCAGCAGATTCACAAGAAGAGCAGCAGCGAGGTTCAGGTCTGCCTGGTGGTCTATGGCACCGAAGGCAACGAACTGGAATGCGGCACCTTCAGCCAGAGCGGTAAGGGCAGCTACTTTACCCCCATCGCGTTCTATGGGCTGGGAGATGGCACGCACCAGATCATCTTCGAGAACAAGACACCAAAAGCACGTTTCAATGTGGACGGGCTGCAGGTCACGCCGTAAGTGCTGCTGTGCAATATCTGGCCCGGGCAATAATGCCCGGGTCTTTTTTTTATGCGGCATGATACAATATGGCCTCTTACTGTTAACCCTCGTGAGTACAACATGGTCCCAGAGATTCATATTTCGCCCACCGTAGCGGCTGCGCTGGAGAATAACCAGCCTGTGGTCGCGCTGGAATCCACCGTCATCAGCCACGGCCTGCCCTACCCTGGCAATGTCGAAACCGTCACCGCGATGGAAAACGCCATTCGCGAAAATGGCGCTACCCCCGCGACCATCGCTGTGCTGCAGGGCCGCATTACAGTAGGTCTCAGCCAGCAGGAGATCGAATACCTGGGGTCGCGCCCGCGCAGCAGTGTCCGCAAATGCAGCCGGCGCGATCTGTCTATCGCCGTCGGGCTGGGACAAGATGCCGCCACCACTGTCGCGGGCACGATGATCATCGCGCACCGTGCAGGCATTCCGGTATTTGCAACGGGCGGCATCGGCGGTGTGCATCGCGGCCATCCTTTTGATGTCTCCGCTGATCTGATCGAACTGGGCAGAACGCCTGTGGCGGTGGTCTGCTCCGGAGCGAAATCCATCCTGGACCTGCCGCTAACGCTGGAAGTGCTGGAAACGCAGGGGGTCCCGATCATCGGGCTGGAAACCGATACGCTGCCGGCCTTTTATACCCGCAGCAGCGGCCTGCCAGTGGATGTGTGCGTGCAATCGCCGCAGCAGGTGGCCCAGATCATCGCCGCAGCGCACCGCCTGAACACCGGCCATGGCCTGCTGGTGGCGGTCCCGGTGCCAGAAGCGGACGAACTGCCAGTGCTGGCGGCCGAACAGGCTATCCAGCAGGCGACGGAAGAAGCGGCGGCACAGAATATTCATGGCAAGGAAGTCACACCGTTTGTGCTGGAACGGGTGGTTGCGTTAACAGGCGGCGCATCGAAGCAGGCGAATATGGCGCTGCTGATCAACAATGCGCGCATCGCCGCGCTTATCGCAGCCGCACTGGTCCATCTATGACGCAGACGATACCCAGACTTGTTGGCGTTGGCGCTGTTTTTATCGATGACATTGTGCTGCCAGATGGCAGAACCTACATGAGCCAGCCTGGCGGCGGCGTCGTCCATGCCCTGATGGGCGCTGCTCTGTGGGATGAAAAACCCGGCATCGTGGCGCTGGCAGGCTACGATTTACCCCCGCAGATCCGGCAGCATCTTGAAACCTGGCTGGATACCACCGGGCTGCATTTTCTGGATATTCCGCAGATGCGGGCCTGGCAGATTTTTGAGCAGGATGGCACCCGGCGCGAGCTTTACCGCGTCACGGTGACGGAGCCGTTTACGCAGGGCGCGCAGCCATCAGACCTGCCAGATGCTTACCGGCAGGCCCGCTGTTTTTATCTGCTTCAGGATTTTGATGGAATCTGCGCATGGCGGGTGACCCTGGGCGACAGCCTGCTGTTCTGGGAACCACTTCAGCAGATTATGGTGCGGGGCAGCCGTGCCCGGCTTCAGGCAGTACTGGCCACCCAGCAGATTGACGTGATTTCGCCAAATCTGGCAGAGGCGCAGGCGGTTTATGGGCTGGCAAACCCGGAAGCGCTGGTGGCGGCCCTGCTTGAGGATGGCGCGCTGGCGGTGGCGCTGCGCATGGGGGCAGAAGGCTCTCTGGTGGCAGACCGTACCACCCCGGACGTGGTGCTGATTCCAGCAGTGCAGGTAGATTCTATTGTCGATCAGACAGGGGCGGGAAACACTTACTGCGGGGCGATGCTGGCCGGGCTGGCCGCTGGCAAATCCTTAACGCAGGCCGCAGCGATGGGCGCCGTTGCGGCATCCTTCTGCATTCAGCATCAGGGTGTTTTGAATCCTCAGTTTATCACCAGAACCGAACGAGACCGGCGCTACCGCACGATCACAGAATAACGATCTATTTGCTGCTGCTGCCAGTGGATGCTGGCCCGCGCCTGATTCCGACCTGGGTATGGCGGGTCACAATATGCAGCGTCAGTTCATCGGATGTTTCAAAGCGGCGCTGACAATAAGGGCAAAAAATCCCGTAATGTGGGTTGCCCTGTTTTGTTTCAGCGGTAGAGTTGCGCATTAGAAGCTCTTCCCCCCAATGGTGTATGTGTCCGCACATCGCGAACCCATGTTACACATTATAACATTGCATGGCACAATCTGCCTGAAAAAAATCTTAATTCTGCGTAAAGTGCTTACAAACCGCTGCCGGATGGCCGATTTTTCAGCCAGGCTTCGACAGCATCGATCAGCGCGGCGGCGTCCAGATCGTCCTCTGCAAAGAAACGTGTTTCCTGCTGCATCAGGTCCATATCCGCCGGGTTCACCTCTGCGGTGACACGCTCCATTTCGATCAGCAGCAGCAGCAAGGGCGCGGTGCGTTCCACCTCGATCATCAGGAAGTAGGCAGATTTCAGCAGGGGGAACAGCAGCAGATGCGCGTCTTTCATCATCAGTTGAATAAACTGCGGCGCGCCCGCATCGAGTTCCTGGGCCAGGGCCTGCGCCAGCACATCGAACGCCTGAAACATAGAGGCAATGGTTTCCTGGTCGCTGCGCAGCGGGCGTGTGCTGCGCAAAATCCGCCCCTGGCTGTCTGCAAGGATGACTGAGCGGATATACGGGTTGCCTGCTAAACGCTCGAACCAGTGCCCCGGTTTTGATTCTCCGTCCTTCATGATTCCACCACGCGCCAGATTTCAAGGCCTGCATCACAGCCAATCACCAGTGTGGTGCCATCCCGCGCCAAAGTTACCATATCCGGGGGGCGCTGGCACTGGCGATATAGTCCTAATGTGAGGCGGTCACCAGTGGCAACATCCCAGGCAATTACCAGCGGTTCATCATTCACATGCACCCCCAGCACGACGTCCGCCTTCATGGGCAGCAGGAAAAAGGGAATATAGCTGCCATCCAGCGGCGCGACACACTGATCACGCCCGGTTTCAAAATCCAGCAGGTGCAGGGCTGCCGAGGCCGGGTCGCGCCATGCCAGATAGCGGCCATCGGGGGTCATCGCGCCGTAGATGGGCACCGCCTCTAGCTGGGCCGTGCCGGTGCGCTGCCCCGTGCTCAGGTTCCAGCGCATGGCAAGGCCATCTTCCCCGGTGGTGACCGCGAACGGCGCGGGCAGGCGGCCTGTCCGGGCGACGGCTTCTTCATGTTCCAGCAGCACAAGTGGCACGGTGCTTAAATCTTCTGCCGCTGGCGTATCCCCGCCTTCCACCATGCGCGGCAGTTTCGCCAGGTAAGGCGGTTTGTCCGGGTTCGCAGGCATCATCTCCAGCCAGGTCGTCTCCGCATCCAGCCACAGCGCGGCCGGGTGATCCTGCGATGGCACCCGCACAGTGTAATGCCCCTGCTGGATGGCATACAGGCTGATAAAGTAGGCCGCCCCGGCACTGTGCACAGCGGCAAAATACTGCCCTTCCTCATCAAAAGCACCGTCGATAAACGTGGCCGGAAATTCATCTTCCGTCAGGATCACCTCCGCCACGTCCAGCAGTTCGCCCTCATCCGTCAGGAAGACCGCCTGGCTGCTGCGGTTCACCACGGCGACACGGCGGCCATTACCGCTGAGATACACCCTGCCGTTAATGATCTGGCCTGCTTCTGGCGGCAGGTCTGCAAATTCGACAGCAGTCACAGGCGCCAGCAGGTCAACATTTCCCCGGTCAATGACAGGGGGTGCAGCATCCCCGGCAAAGCCCAGACCAAAGCCGCACAGCGCCACCAGCAGGGCAGCGCCATAGTGTAAGCCGCTATACATCATTCGGGTCATCCGTTATAATGGGCGAAATTCGATCATGTCCATCAGAAAAATTAGCTTCACGGAGTACGCCATGCAGCCAGAACAGATCGAGCGCAGCCTGGATCGCATCCTTTTGCAGGTCGAAAAGCCAGGTCGCTATGTGGGCGGAGAATACAACAGCATCGTGAAGGACTGGGATGCGGTTGATGTCCGCGTGGCGCTGGCTTTCCCGGATATTTACGACCTGGGCATGTCTAACCTGGGCATCATGATACTGTATGAACAGGTGAATAATCAGCCTGACATGCTGGCGGAGCGTGTGTTCAGCCCCTGGGTGGATATGGAAGCGAACATGCGCGAACAAAATATTCCCCTGTACTCTCTCGAAAGCAAACATCGCATCCGCGATTTTGACATCCTCGGCATCAGCCTGCCCTACGAGCAATTATACACCAATGCCCTCAACCTTCTGGACCTGGCCGGTATACCGGTGCGCAGCCGGGATCGCGATGAATCGTATCCGCTGGTGATCGCCGGGGGGCATGCCTGTTATAACCCGGAACCGATGGCGGATTTTATCGATGCGTTCGTGATTGGCGAGGGTGAGGAAATCATTCTGGATATTGCGCGCATCATGCAACAGATGCGCGGTGCCACCCGCGAAGCGCAGTTACGCGCCCTGGCGCATGTGCAGGGCCTGTACATCCCGCGCTTTTACGATGTGGAATATCATCCGGACGGCACCGTCGCCAGCGCCACCCCCAACGTGCCGGAAGCGCCAGCGCGTGTGCTCAAGCGCATCGTGCCGGTGCTGCCCAAGCCATTTACCAAATTCCTCGTGCCCAATATCGACACCGTCCACAACCGCGCCCCGATCGAGATCATGCGCGGCTGTACGCGCGGCTGCCGGTTCTGCCATGCGGGCATGGTCACCCGCCCGGTACGCGAACGGTCCGTGCAGGAAGTGGTCGATTCCATTGCGGAGATCATGGAGAATACCGGCTTTGAGGAAATCAGCCTGCTCAGCCTGTCGTCATCCGATTACCGCAACGTACATGAGCTGGTGGGCGCCATTCATGACCGCTATGCGGAGTTCGGTCTCAGCATGAGCCTGCCCAGCCTGCGCATCGAAACCGCCAGCACGGAACTGCTGGACAAGCTGGGCGATACACGTCGCAGCGGCTTCACCTTTGCGCCGGAAGCCGCTACAGAGCGTATGCGCAACATCATCAACAAGTATGTGCCCACAGAGCAGGTGCTGGACACCGCACGCGCCGTCTATGCGCGCGGCTGGCGCACCATCAAGTTTTACTTCATGATCGGGCATCCGGAAGAAACGATTGAGGATGTGTGGGCCATTATCGACCTGTGCAAGGCAACCCTGCAGGAAGGCCGCAAAATCCTGGGCAACAAGGCCAATGTAAATGTCGGCGTCAGCACGTTTATTCCCAAGCCGCACACGCCTTTCCAGTGGGTCCCGCAGGACACCAGCGAACAGGTGCTGGAAAAGCAGCGCATCCTCAAGCGGGAACTGCGCGGGCACGGGCTGCATCTGCGCTGGAACGATATTGAAGGCAGCGAATTTGAGGGCTTCCTCAGCCGGGGGGACCGCCGCCTGTGCCGGGTGATTGAACGCGCCTGGAGCCTGGGCTGCAAGTTCGACGCCTGGCAGGATCATCATCATCATGACCGCTGGCTGCAGGCCTTTGAGGAAGCCGGGCTTGATCCCTGGTTCTATACCCATCGCCAGCGCGGCGATGATGAGGTCTTCCCGTGGGATCATATCGACGCGGCGGTGCATAAGAAGTTCCTGCTCGAAGATTATCGCATGAGCATCAAGGAAGAAACCCGGGTCGACTGTCGCGACAGATGTTTTGCCTGTGGTATCCTGCCCAAATTTACAGAAACCAGATCGCAGACACCGGCAGAAGCCTGGGAATGCCCCCCAGTAAAGCCCAGGAGCGAGCGCCGGCGCAGCAAACCCGACGACGGCGCAGAGCGTGTGCCCAACGTCACGCTGCTGCCCTGAGGCAGGCTGAAGCAGATCATAGCAACACCGAAATGAGCGCGGCGTCTGACTGCGCTCATTTTTATTGGTCTTGGGCGGATGTTGCGCGCTGGTGCATCATTCATCATCATGACTGTGGACAGGCTCACCCAAAATCGGAGGCACGATGACCCTGGAAATGTCGCCGGAGGAATTCCGGCAGCTTGGCTACCGCGTGGTTGATCTGCTGGCGGAACAACTGGCCACCGTCGCAGACAGCCCGGCCCGCCAGCCCCTGACTGAAACGCAGCGCCAGCAGTTACTGCACCAGCCCCTGCCGCAGCAGCCCGGCCCGCCAGAATCCCTGATTGAACGCTTTGCGCAGGATATCCTGCCCTACCCAATGGGCAATAACAGCCCGCGCTTTTTCGCCTGGGTCAATTCCCCGGCGGCGCCGCTGGGCATTCTGGCCGAAATGATGGCCGCCGGGTTGAATCCCAGCGTGGCCGGGGGCGACCATGCCGCGACTTATGTCGAACATGCGGTGCTCAACTGGCTCAAACAGATTATGGGATTCCCTGCCGACGCGGGCGGAATCCTGGTCAGCGGCGGCAGCGTCGCCAACCTGACCGGGCTGGCGGTCATGCGGGCGGTCAAGGCGGTGGGCAATGTGCGCGAAGGCGGCCTGCCCGATGAACCCGCCCCGATGGTCATCTATGCCTCCGAACAGGGGCATTCCAGCCTGCAGAAAGCGGTGGAGCTGCTGGGCTTTGGCAGCCGGTATCTGCGGCACATCCCCGTTGATGAGGATTACCGTATGGACACGGCGGCGCTGCGGCAGGCCATCGCAGAAGATCGAACCGCCGGGCTGCGTCCGGTGGCGGTGGCCGCCAGCGCCGGGACCGTCAACACCGGCGCCATCGACCCGCTGGATGAAATCGCGGATATCTGCCAGAGCGAGGACCTGTGGTTTCATGTCGATGGCGCCTATGGCGCGGTGGGCATCCTCGCGCAGCAGACAGCGGGCCTGTACAGCGGCATCGAACGGGCGGACAGTCTGGCGCTGGACCCGCACAAGTGGATGTACGTCCCGATTGAATGCGGCTGCACGCTGGTACGGGATGCGCAGGCCATGCGCGATGCATTCAGCCTGGTGCCCACCTACCTCAGAGATGATCGCGTGCTGCCCTGGTTTGCCGAATTTGGCATCCAGCAGACACGGAACTTCCGCGCCCTCAAGCTGTGGATGACGATGCAGCAGATCGGAATCCAGGGGTACAGCGACCTGCTCAGCCGCGATATCGCGCTGGCCCGTTTCCTGCAGGAACGCATCCGCCAGCGTGACGACTTTGAATTGTTCGCCGCCGGGCCGCTGAGCATCACCTGCTTTCGTTATCACCCACCGGAGGCCGACCCCGCCCGGTTGAACGACATCAACCAGAAGCTGCTGGAACGGGTGCAGCAGGAAGGCCAGGTCTACCTGACCAGCACGACCCTTCGCGAACAGACCGTCCTGCGCGCCTGCATCGTGAACTTCCGCACCGCAGAGGCTGATCTTGAATTCCTGCTGGATACGCTGGCGGCGGCCGGTCAGAAAGTGCTCGACTCCTGACAGCACGCCGAAAGTTGGTATATAATGCGCCAGCATTCAGAGAGGGCAGGCGCGCTTATGCGAATAAAAGTCGAAGGACAGCACCCACTCAACGGCGTTTACGAACCATCCGGCAACCCGAACGCGGCGATGGCGCTGCTGGCCGCCGCCCTGCTGACGGATCAGCCGGTGACGCTGCGCAATGTCCCCACCACCACCAGCATCACGACGTTTATCGCGCTGGTGGAATGGCTGGGGGCGGAAACCACGCGGCAGGATGATAATACCCTGCTGGTGCGGGGCAGTCAGCTCACCCAGCGCACCCTGACCGAGGAACAGATCGGCAGTTCTGTGGGGGTCATGCTGCTGCTGGCGCCGCTGCTGGTACGTCGCCAGCATGTCCGGCTGGAGATTGATTTCCCGCTAAACCGCATCCGCACCCATCTGGAAGCGCTGCGCGACCTGGGGTTGGATGTGGTGACGATGCATGGCGCGGTGGAATGCCGCGCTGCGACGTGGGATTTTAAGAACATTATCCTGGCGCAGGCCAGCGTCACGGCCACCGGCATTGTGGTGATGCTGGCGGCGGCGCTGGGCAAGGAAACGATCATCCACAACGCCGCCTGCGAGCCGCATATCCGCGAATTGTGCCACCTGCTGGAAGCGATGGGCGCGCATATCGAAGGCATCGGCTCCAATATCCTGCGCGTGCTCAGCCCGGAGACGCTGGAAGGTGCCGAAGTCACCATCGGCCCCAATCACATTGAAGCAGCCAGTATCGCCGCCATTGGCGCCCTCAGCGGCGGTCGACTGCAAATCACGGGCACGCGGCTGGAAGACATGCGGATGATCGGCAAAATTTACCAGCGCCTGGGCATCGACCTCGATATTGATGAATCCAGCATCTTTGTGCCCAAACACCAGCAGCTTTCGGTGCTCAACCGCGAGGAGGACGTGGATGCATCCATCGAAACCGCCATCTGGCCCGGGTTCCCGTCCGATCTGGTGGCCGTCGCGACGGTGATCGCCACGCAGGCACGCGGCACATCGCTGATCCACGAAAAGCTGTTTAACAACCGCCTGCTGTTTGTGGATCGTCTGAAGGCGATGGGTGCGCAGATTGTCCTGTGCGACCCACATCGCGCGATTGTGGTGGGGCCTTCGTCGCTGTTCGGCATCTACATGGCCTCGCCGGATGTGCGGGCGGGCCTGGGCATGTTGTTCGCCGCATTGATCGCCAGCGGTGTTTCCACCATCGACAACGCGCAGGCGCTCGAACATACCTTTGGCGGCGTGGTCAGTAAATTGCAGGCGCTCGGGGCACAGATCGAACTTCAGCAATGAACACCCAGATTACGTTTATTCAGGCTGGTGGCCTTAATATCGCGCATACCATCCTCGGCACGGATGGCCCACCGGTGCTGCTGCTGCATGGCTGGGGCGCTCACATCGACCTGATGCTGCCGCTGGCACAAAAACTGGCTGCGGCCGGGTATCAGGTTTATGTGCCGGACCTGCCCGGCTTTGGCAAAAGCGAGGTTCCCCCGGCGGCATGGTCTGTTTATGACTACGCGAATTTTGTTATCGAATACATGGATGCCAACGGGCTGGCACAGGTGCATCTGGTCGGGCATTCGTTTGGCGGGCGGCTGGGCCTGATTTTAGGGGCAGAACAGGCAGACCGGCTGCACAGATTGGCCCTGATTGACAGTGCCGGGGTGCGCCCGCCGCCCTCCAGACGCGGCCAGCTCCGGCTAAAAATTTACCGGCAGGCGCTTAATGTGCTCCGGCGTGTGGGGCTGAACACCCAGGCAGAACGGCTGCGCACCTGGTACAGTAATCGCTACGGCTCAGCCGATTACCGGGCGGTGTCTGGCGTCATGCGCGAGACCTTCGTTCGCGTCGTCAACGAGGACCTGCTGCCCTATGCCGCGCGCGTCCGGCCCGCCACGCTGCTGTTCTGGGGCGATCAGGATGAGGATACGCCCTTATGGCAGGGGCAGCTTCTGGAAAAAACGATTCCGGATGCCGGGCTGGTGGTGTGGGAAGGCGCCGGTCATTACAGCTATCTTGACCGCCTGCACGATACGGCGCGGGTGATTGACCATTTTTTCCGGCAGGTGGGATAACCCCAGCAGCAGGATTATAATGAGGGCCGTATCGGACGTTTAGAAAGTAACTTGTCTGCATGCTGTTTATGACGATTATCGCGCTTGTCTGGCTGGCGGGCACGCTGTACCGCATCTACCGGCAGGCACATTACTTCCAGATCGAGGAATATCAGGCCGGGCGTTACCTGCACTGGCTGATGGCGACGCGCACGCGCTGGCTGCCCAATCGTCCGCTGGTGGCGCTGCTGATCGGGCTGGGCTTTACCCTCACCCTGACGGAAGCTCCCGGCGACCTGATGCCGGGCATTATCGGGGCGGCACTGGCGGCGGCAGCGGTATGGCCCGCGCCTCAGCGTGAGGTGAAAAAACCCTTCCGCGCCACCCCCCGCGCCAAACGCCTGCTAGCGGCGGCCTTTGTGCTGGCCGCGCTGCTGATCGCGCTGGTGCTGCTGCTGGCCGGGGCGCTGCCGGAAATGTCGCAGGTGCGCTTTGCCTATATCGCCGTGACCGGACTGGCCGTTTTCCTGGCCGCGCCGCTGATTCTCATCCTCGGCAATCTGCTGATGCAGCCAGTGGAGGCGCTGTTCCGCCGCCGCTTTATCCACAGTGCGCGCCAGATTCTGGCGGATATTCAGCCTACCGTCGTCGGCATCACCGGCAGTTATGGCAAAACCAGCACCAAAGCCTGCCTGGCTCACATCCTCAACGGGCGCTTCCACGCCTACCCCACCCCCAAAAGCTACAACACGCTGATGGGAGTCTGCCTGGCAATCAACAACGATCTGGCCGAAGATCACAGCGTGGATTATTTCATCGTGGAGATGGGCGCCTATGTGCCTGGCGAAATTCAGGAAATCTGTGCGCTCACCCGGCCGCAGATCGCCATTGTGACCGAAGTCGGGCCGCAGCATCTTGAGCGTTTTGGCACGCTGGAAAACACCGCCACTGCCAAGTATGAAATCATCCGGGCACTGCCAGCGGACGGCGTGGGCATCTTCAATTGGGATAACCCCCACGTGCGGGCGATGTACGAGCGCGGCTATCCGGCACAGCGCATCGCCATCAGCCGGGAAGCAGACCCCGCCAGCGCCCCGGCCGATGGCCCGCGTTTTATCGCGTCGGATATCACAGAGGCGCTGCACGAAACCCGCTTCACCGTCACGGACCGGCAGACCGGCCAGACAGAAGCCTTTGTCACACCGCTGCTGGGGCTGCACAACGTGACGAATATCCTGTTAGCCACGGCTGTCGCGGTGCACGAAGGCATGTCCCTGCGCGATGTGGCATGGCGGGTACGCACCCTTCAGCCGCCAGAAGCCCGGCTCGTCCGGCAGACCACGCCGGAAGGCATCACCATCATCAACGATGCCTACAGCGCCAATCCGGTCGGCGCGGCGCAGTCGCTGCGCGTGCTGGGGATGCACACCAGCGGCAGGCGGCTGCTCATCACCCCGGGCATGATCGAACTGGGGCCGCTGATGGATGCCGAAAATCAGCGCCTGGGCGAAACTGCCGCGCAGTATGCCACAGATGTTATCCTCGTCGGCCCCCAGCAGACTGAACCCGTGCGGCGCGGGCTGCTGAAGGCGGGCTTCCCGCAGGAACGGCTGCGCGTGGTCGAGACGCTGGCGGAATCCGTCGCGTGGTATCAAACGAACCTGGCAGCGGGCGACACGGTATTATTCCTGAACGATCTGCCAGATACTTATTCATACTGACAGGGACGCAGCCCATGACCCGGCCTCACATTGGCATCACCACCAGTTATGAAGACGGCAAGCAGAGCCTGGACAGCCGCTATATCCACGCCATCGAGGCGGCGGGCGGCCTGCCGCTGATCGTGCCGGTATTTGACACACGCGCTGCGGCGGAGCAGTTCGCCGCCCTGCTGGATGGGCTGGTGATTACGGGCGGGCCGGGCATCACTACCGGGCTGATCGGCGAACTGCCGGGTGATCTGGAGCCGGTGGACCCTGTGCGGCATCGCAACGACACGCTGATTTTTGAGGCAATGGCGCAGCAGCCGGTACTGGGCATCTGCTATGGCATGCAGTTTATCAACGCGCAGGCCGGGGGGACGATCTATGCCGATGTGCAGGCGCAGCAGCCCGGCGCACTGCAGCACAGCGCCGGGCGCGGCGGCACAGATCACCCGGTGAGGCTGGCGCCGGAATCGCGCCTGCGGCAGATTATCGGCCAGCCGGAAATCAGCGTGAACACCTACCATATCCAGGCTGTCGCCACCGTCGGCGCGGGATTATCCGCTGTAGGAACCGGACCGGACGGCGTGATCGAGGCGATTGAATCGCCCGATGGGCGGCTGCTGGGCGTCCAGTTCCACCCGGAGCGCATGCCCCCGGACCAGACCGGGCCGCTTTTTGCGGATTTTGTCGCCCGCTGCCAGCAATCGCGTGAAAAACGAACCGAAAACAGGTAAGGTGGAGTGGCAGTTGCGCTGTCTGCCGCCCGATGTGGCCAGCACCAGAACAACGCACCCTATCCAGACAGACAGTAAGTAAGGAGTAACCGGAATGGCTTATCATCCAGACCGTTTGCAGCATGCCCGTTCCCTGCAGGAGCAGATCGTGGCATGGCGGCGGGACATTCACATGCACCCGGAACTGGGCTTTGAGGAATATCGTACGGCGCGGCTGGTGGCGGAAACACTGGCCGGCATGGGAATCGAGGTAGAAACAGGCGTTGGCAAGACCGGCGTCGTGGCCCATATTGGCGAAGGCAAGCCGGTGATCGGCATTCGGGCCGATATGGACGCCCTGCCGATTCAGGAAGAAAACGAGGTGCCCTACGCTTCGCTGAACGCCAACACCATGCACGCCTGCGGCCACGATGCCCATACCGCGATCCTGCTGGGGGTGGCGCGCATGCTGGTCGAGACTCCGCCAGAGCAGCGCCCGCCAGGGGAGATTCGCCTGTTGTTCCAGCCATGCGAGGAAAAACAGGACGACGAAGGCAAAAGCGGCGCGATGCGGATGATTGAGGATGGCGCGCTGGAAGGGGTCGATCATGTGATCGCGCTGCATGTCGCCAGCGGGCTGGAAGCCGGCAAGATCGAGATTCGCAGCGGCTATGCCATGGCAAATGCCGACGCCTTTTTTGCTACCATCCACGCTACCGGGGCGCACGGCGCATCGCCGCACCGGGGCACAGATCCGATCTTCATGCTGGCGCAGCTTCTGAATGCCATCTACGCCATCCCGTCACGCCGCATCAACCCGGTGGAGCCTGTGGTCATTTCCATCGGCTCGATCCACACGGGCGACGCCAGCAACGTTATTCCGGCAGAAGTCAGCCTCAACGGCACCATGCGCAGTTATTCAGAAGCTGTGCGCAAACAACTGTGCCAGGAGCTGGAACAGGCTTTTGGGGTGGTCAAGGCGCTGGGGGGCGATTATACGCTGGAGATTATCCCTGGCCTGGATGCCACCTACAACGACCCGCAGGTCGCCAAACTGATCGAACAGATCACCAGCGAAATGCTGGGCGCAGACCGTCTGGAGCCGCCGGAGGCCGGCATGGGCGCGGAGGATTTCGGCTATATGACGCGGCTGGCGCCGGGGGCAATGTTTATGCTGGGGGCGCGCTACGACGAGAAAAATCGCGGCCACCATACCCCCATCTTCGACATTAACGAAGATGCATTTCCTATTGGGGCGGCGCTGCTGCTGGAAACCGCGCACCGGCTGGCGCAACCCAGGGCCAGCTAACTGCGTAGTACATGCTGTGGAACCAACACAGTCTGTCATCCTGATTTTTACGCTTGCGGCGATGATCGGCACGGTGCTGCTGTCGATCATCCCGTATATCCCTGGCCCCACCCTGACCTGGGCGATTGGTATTGTCTATGCGGTGGTGGTGCAGCCGCTGCCGGTGCCTGCGCTGGTGGTGATGACGCTGCTGATGGCCGCCGGGGCCACCAGTGATTTCTGGCTGCCACTTTTTGGAGTCCGGGTGCGGGGATTAAGCTGTCTAGGGGCAGTGGGCAGCCTGATCGGCGGGGTGGTGGGCACCTTCCTGATTCCTGTGCCCATCTTCGGCACGCTGATCGGCAGCGTCGCCGGGGCCATGCTGGTTGAATTTGGCCGCCTGCGCGAACTGCGCCAGGCCATGCAGGCCGGGGGCATCGTGGTTAAGCTGTACATCATCGGCGCGATTGTGCAGTTCTGTTTCAGCCTCGCCATTTTCCTCGCTTTTGCGCTGGCTATCGCAGCCATCAGATAAGCGCTGTCCTCTGGCCCCGTGCCTGACGATTGCCTGACGTTCATATTGACTTTTCAAACATTCATGCGCATAGTTACGCACGGAATCAACTCAGGAGGGACATCCTGTATGAGCGCAAAACGCAAAACAACCGTTGGGGTGATTTTCGGGGGGCGAAGCGTCGAGCATGATGTTTCCGTAGTCACCGCACATCAGATCATGCGCGCCTTTGACCGTGAACGCTATGACGTGGTGCCGGTGTACATCAGCCGGGATGGCCGCTGGTTCACGGGCGACCCCCTGTTCGACCTCAAAAACTACAGTGACGAGATTGTCAGCCTCAACGGCATCCAGCCGGTGGTTTTATCGCCAGGGGTGCATCATCACGGGCTGATACTGAACCCCATGGCCGGGCGCTTCAGCAAAAGCGACATCCAGCGCATCGATGTCGCCTTTCCGGCGGTGCATGGCACACACGGCGAAGATGGCACCCTGCAGGGCCTGCTGGAACTGGCGGATATTCCTTATGTCGGCTGCAGAACGCTGGCTTCTGCGGTGGCTAACGACAAGATCATGACGAAGGTGGTTTTGCGCCAGCACGACATCCCGGTGATTGATGATCTGCACTTCAGCCGCGCCGAATGGCTGGAAAACCCGGATGGCGTGATCGCGAAAATACGGGAAACGCTGCCCTACCCGGTGTTTATCAAACCGGCGACGACGGGGTCCAGCATTGGCATTGGCCGCGCAGACAACGATATGATGCTGCGGGCTTCTATCGACGTAGCCGCCCATTTTGACCGCCGCATCCTGATTGAAGGGGCAGTCACCAACCATGTGGAAATCAACTGCTCGGTGATGGGCAGCGGCCATCAGATCCAGGCGTCTGTGCTGGAACAGCCTGTCTCGTGGGATGAATATCTGACCTATGAGGAAAAGTATCTGCGCGGGAATGAAGGCATGAAAAGCGCAGAACGTATTATCCCGGCCCCACTGAGCGACGAACTGACCAAACGCATCCAGCAGACCGCGATTGATGCTTTCCGGGCGATTGATGGCTGTGGCATTGCCCGCATCGACTTTCTGGTGAAGCCGGAAGCCAACCTCGTTTACCTGAACGAAATCAACACCATGCCCGGGTCGCTGGCCTTCTATCTGTGGCAGGAAGGCGGCATGAGTATGAGCGAACTGGTGCATCAACTGGTGGAACTGGCGCGGGATGTGCATGCCGAAAAACGCCACAGCAGCTATGATTACCGCACAGACCTCATTAACGTGGCCAAAATGCGCGGGCTGAAAGGGGCCAAAGGGACAAAGACTGCCAGGGCTGCTTCTGCTGGCAACCGTTCCTGAGGTGCAGGCCGCGTTTAACAGTTTCTGGTCATAAAGCGATAGCCAACACCGTACTCGTTGCGGATATATTCCGGTTTCTGGCCGTCACGTTCGATCTTGCGGCGCAGGTGCGACACGTAAATGCGCGGGTAATGATACTCGCTGCTGTATTCCTGCCCCCACACCAGTTCAAGGAGCTGCTCGAAGGTCAGCACCTGGTTGGGGTGGCGGATAAATGCCGCCAGCAGCTTGAACTCCGTTGGCGTCAGGCGTATCTCCTTGCCATCGGCCTGCACCTGGCGCAGGCGAAGATCGACCTGAAGATAGTCATCCTGATAACTGGTAATCTGCTCTGGCTCGTCCTTACCCGTCCGCCGCAGCAGCGCCCGCACACGCGCCGCCAGTTCGATATTGCCCAGCGGTTTGAGCATGTATTCATCCGCGCCGGCATCCAGCCCGCGTGCGATTTCCGGTTCGGTCACGGCGTGGCCGGTCATCATCAGGATCGGCACATCAGACAACATGCGGATGCGCTGGCAGACCTGCAAACCATCCAGGCCCGGCAGATCGATATCCAGCATGACCAGTTCCGGCTTCCACATGGCGAACAACCGCACCCCGGCGCGGCCATCATCGGCTGTGCGCACATCATACCCGGCATGGGCCAGGTTGATCTGCAGCAGACGGGCCAGGTCGTTATCATCCTCGACAATCAGAACACGCGCAGCCATAGCCCTCTCCCCCATTGATGCTCAGCGGTGCTCAATGATGCTCAGCAGCTTCATTGTAGCACGACGCGGCGCAACAGGAAGGACCAGGAAGATCATGGTGTAAGCGGACAGCCTGTGTTATCCTTAGGCCGTTCAACCTCAAGCTTGATGGATTTTTGCCTGGTGCCGTATCAATCAAGTGGTGGACGCCGTAACAATGTGCAGATCGGCGTCGGACCTTCCGTATGGGGTGGTTCCGCCCCACCGCCTGTAACCGAACGGGCACTGGATGGCATCCCCGGATGTCTGGCATGGGTGGCGCTGCTGCTGTCGCTCACTGCCGCAGTGGCCTATCCCTATGTGATCCTGATTTTAGCCGTCCTGCTGGGCCTGTATTCGGCGCTCCGCTTTCTGTTCGCGGGCATCGCCAACGTCATGGGGCTGCGCCGGATCAAAGCCTGGGAAGCGACCGACTGGTACACGCGCTATCTGCATGATGCCAGGCCGGGCGCGCTGGATTGGGACGATGTGCATCATGTCGTCATCATTCCCAATTACAAAGAGGATGTCGCCGTCCTGAGAGATACCCTGAATAACCTGAAACAGCAGTACCAGGCGGCGGAACGCATGACGGTAGTGCTGGCGATGGAAGCGGCAGAAGCAGGGTCCATCGAAAAGGGACAGTGTCTGCAAACAGAGTATGCGGGCTGCTTCGCCAACATCTTTTTCACGGTGCACCCGCGCGGGCTGCCCGGAGAGATGCAGTGCAAATCCGCAAATCAGGCCTGGGCGGCGCGCTGGGTCAAACGCAGACTGGTGGATGAACTGGGCTACAGCATGGAGCACATCCTCGTCACGACGATGGATGCAGATACCTTGTGGCACAGGGATTACTTCTATGCCCTCACCTATCTGTTTGCTGTCCATCCGGATCGTTACCTGCGTTTCTGGCAGGCGCCCATCCGCTACCATACCAACATCTGGGCAATCAGCCCGCCGATGCGGCTGGTCAATGCCTATGCCAGCGCGTTTGAACTGGCGTATCTGGCGGCGCCCTGGTGGGTGCCCATGCCCATGTCGTCCTATACGCTCAGCCTGCGCCTGCTGGACAGCAGCGGTTACTGGGACCCGGACGTGATTGCCGATGAATGGCACATGTTTATCAAAGCCTACTTCGCCCGCGAGGGCAATGTCATGCTGGAGCGTGTGTTCCTGCCCTTTTCTGCCTATGCCACCACCGGCGAAACGGTCTGGCAGGCCATCAAAAACCGCTACCTGCAAACCCTGCGCCATGCCTGGGGCAGCAAGGAAGTTGGCTATATGGTCGCCAAGATTCTGGAACATCCGGAAATTGATTTTGGCACGTCCTTCAAGCTGCTGTTCCGGGTCGCCCATGATATTCTGCTGGCTGGGGCGGGCTGGGTCATTATGACGGTTGGCTCGCAGGTGACGTTTCTGTTTCACCCGGAAATTCTGGCCGAACTGACGGAACAGAACATCCAGAACCCGATTTTTGTCGCGCTTCAGGCCAGCTTTATGCTGGTGTCTGTGCTGGCGGTGGTGTTCTGGTATCAGGATGTCATCGTGCGCCCGCCGCGCCCGGCAGATCACCCGCAAACGCTGCGGGAACGCTTTCTGACCATCGTCAGCTTTCCACTGATGCTTGTGCTGACGCTTATTTTTGTCGCCCTGCCGACCATGCAGGCCCAAACCCGCCTGCTGGCTGGCATACCGTTACAATTCCGCGTAACGAAAAAAATTTAATCATCGAACACATAAGGAGCAGCAAAATGGCAAAAGTCGGATATATTGGCCTGGGGATTATGGGCGCAGCGATGGCGCGCAACATGATGAAAGCCGGGCATGAACTGGTGGTGCATAATCGCAGCCAGCGCATTGTCGAGGAACTTGTCAGCGAAGGCGCCACCGCCGCGTCATCCCCGCGCGAAGTTGCCGAACAGGTCGAATTTGTCTGCACCAACCTGCCTGATTCGCCCGACGTTGAGAAGGTCGTGCTGGGCAAGGACGGCATCATCGAAGGCGCGCACGAAGGCCTGATCTATATCGACAACAGCACCATCAAGCCGGAAACCGCGCGGCATATTGCCGAAAAGCTGGCCGAAGTGGGCGTTGCCGCGCTCGATGCACCGGTCAGCGGCGGCGATGTCGGCGCACGCGATGGCACACTGACGATTATGGTGGGCGGGCCGGAAGACGCCTTTAACAAGGCGGTGCCGTTATTCGAGGCCACCGGTAAAGCCTGGGTGCTGGTGGGCGACAGCGGCGCCGGGCAGATTGCCAAGGTGTGCAATCAGATCATCGTCGGGGCACAGATGGTCTCGCTGGCCGAGGCGCTCATCACAGCGCAGAAATCCGGCGTGGACCCCAGCCGCGTGGTCGAAGCCATCAAGGGCGGCGCGGCCCAGATGTGGACACTGGATGTCAAGCCGCCGCGCCTGTTCGCGGGCAATCGCCAGCCCGGTTTTAAGGCTTACATGCAGCACAAGGACCTGGGCATCATCCTTGATACGGCCAAAACCTATGGTATCCCCCTGCCGGTGACCGCGGTCGTGATGCAGCTTTATACCGCCATGCTGGAGCAGGGCAACCGCGAACTGGATAACAGCGCGATTATTTCCGTCTATGAATCGCTGACGGGCCTTCAACTGGATGAACCGCTGAAAGAATGAACGATCCTGCCGGGTGGGCGGCCAGCGCAGCGAGATCATGTATGCACCCTGCCCACCCTACATTCTCAAAAGATCGTGCTTTATAATCGATCGATAACGAAGACAAGCGGAAAACGGACCTGTTGTGAAAGAACGCGTACAAAAACTCATGGCGCAGGCCAATATCGGGTCGCGCCGCGAGTGTGAGGAACTGATTCGCCAGGGGCGAGTCCAGGTCAATGGCCAGGTGATTCACCTGGGCGACAAGGCGGACCCGGCCACCGACCGGATTACGGTCGATGGGGATGTACTGCGCCTGGAAGACCAGAGCAAGGTTTACTTCGCGCTCAATAAACCCATCAACGTGCTTTCTACGGACGCCCCGCACAAACGCGACCCGCGCCGCACCGTGCGCGACTTTGTCCCTTACGAGGGGCACCTGTTCATGATCGGGCGGCTGGATGCAGAAAGCACCGGCCTGGTGATCCTGACCAATGATGGCGACCTGGCTAATCGCCTGACTCACCCACGCTATCGGCACACCAAAACCTACCGCGTGACGGTCTATGGCCTGCCAGATGCCGCCGTCATTCGCCAGTGGGAACAGGGCATCGAGCTGGCGGACGAGGGAATGACTGCGCCGTGTTCGGTGCGTGTGCAGAAAAGCGAGCGCGGCCTGACCACCCTGGAAATCGTGATGACCGAGGGCAAAAAACGCCAGATTCGTCGGGTGGCCGCGCAGCTTGGCTATCCGGTGCGTGCGCTGGCCCGCACACATATTGGCAAGCTTGGCCTTGGCAACCTGCGCAGCGGCGAGTGGCGCGAACTGACCGAAGACGACGTGAAAGCGCTGCGCACCCCGGACCCGATTATTCGCACTGTCTATGCGCAGCAGCGCCGTAACCAGAAGACAAAGACCCGCAGACGCCATTATGAGCACAAGCACAAGTAGCGCGATCCAGACCTATGTTGCCCGCCAGGATTCCCCTGGCATCCGCCTGCGCCGCCAGATCATGCAGTTTCTGATCCGGCAGATTCCGTTCCGCATGTTAAAGCTCCATGTCACCGGCACGGAATATGTCCCGGATACCGGCCCGGTGATTATCATGATGAACCATATCAGCGCGCTTGATCCTGGCCTGATTATGGGGCTGGTGACCAACCGCTTCGTCGTCCCGATGACCAAGATCGAAAACACGTACACGCCGCTGGGCGCTTTCGTGATCCGCTGGTGGGATGCCTACACCGTGCGCCGGGGCGAAGTGGACCGCGCCGCCCTGACCAACTCGATTGAACTGCTGAAGAGCGGCCAGTGCATTCTGATTGCGCCGGAAGGGACGCGCCAGCGCGCCGGCATGGCCCGCCCGAAAGAAGGGCTGGCTTACCTGGCGACCAAAGCCGACGCGGTGATTGTGCCCGCCGCGATTGCCGGGGCTGTCGGCTGGAAGGAAAAATGGAAGAAGCTGCAGCGTCCGAATATCGAGGTGCATTTTGGGCGGCCTTTCCGGTTTCGGACAGAAGGCCAGAAGCGCATCCCGCGCGATGATCTGACAGCGATGACCGACGAAGCCATGTACCAGTTGTCGATGATATTGTCGGATGAATCGATGCGCGGGGTATACAGTGACCTGAGCAAGGCATCTGAAAGGTTTCTGGAGTTTATTTAATGCGCAGATGCTCAAGCCACAAAGGCAGAAAGGAGCGTTTATACTAGTGACAGGGTAAATGAAGCAGACACAGCGCTTGAGCCTGAAAGAAGGCTGACGAGGTGGCGGTTTCCCATCGCAGGATGGGACTAATCCCGGACCGGGAGAAAATCGAGTTCTCAGCGGATGCCGCCAGGGTGTTTCCCCCACCCTCTGTCTGTTTCCTCCGTACAACGAAAGCAGACCACGAAAACCATCAGGTAACTGAAGGGACAGGTGGAATGCAGGTGGAGTATGGCCGCGTGAGGCGGCCCGCAGTGCCCCGCTTTTACGGAGGGGGTCAGTTATACCACAACTGAATAATTCGCCTTGTACTGCCACAGACGCGCCCGCCGCGTTCGATTGGCATACCTGTTCTCTATCCTGCACGCATCATACCCCAGGGAGGTACTGACGATGTGTGGTATTGTTGGCTATGTAGGCAAACGCGACGCTGCGCCGATCATCCTTGACGGTCTGCAGCGCCTGGAATATCGTGGTTATGATTCAGCCGGGATCGCCCTGCTGAACGGAGAAGACATTCAGATTCGGCGTGACGTGGGCAAGCTGAGCAACCTGCGCCACCGTGTCCACAACCAGCCGCTTTCCGGCACGACTGGCATCGGCCACACCCGCTGGGCGACACACGGCGCCCCGGCGGAACACAATGCCCACCCGCATATCAGTATGTATGGTGATTATGTGGTGGTACATAACGGCATTGTCGAAAATTATCTGGAACTGCGCGACGAACTGCGGGCAGAGGGCGTCCAGTTTAAATCCGAAACAGACACCGAAGTCATTGTCCACCTGATCGAACATTATGCCCAGAACGGTGCCGCCCATCATCTGACGGAAAGCACCCGCAAGGCTGCCCGCCGGCTGAAAGGCGCGCAGGCAATCGTGGTGCTCAGCCGGCGCTCGCCGGATACGCTGGTGGCCGTGCGCATCGGTAATGCGGGCGGCGTGGCTATCGGGCTGGGCGAGCAGGAACACTTTATCGCCTCCGATATTCCCGCCATTCTGGAATACACACGCCAGATCGCCTTTCTGGAAAATCAGCACATCGCCACCATCACCGCCAGCGGCTACACGGTGCAGTCGCTGGATGGCCAGCCTGTGACCCTTCAGCCAAGCGATGTCCCCTGGGATGCGGTCAGCGCGGTCAAAGGCGAATATCAGCATTTTATGCAGAAGGAAATCTATGACCAGGCCCGCAGCATCACCGATACGATTGCAGGCCGTCTGGATTTTGAGCAGCACCGCGTCCACCTGCCGGAACTCAACCTGAGCGCAGACCGCGCCCACCAGCTAAAACGGCTGGTGACGGTTGCCTGTGGCACCAGCTATTACAGCGGGCTGGTCGGCAAGTTTTATCTGGAGCACATGGCGCGGCTGAATGTCGAGGTGGATTATGGCAGCGAGTACCGCTATCGTGATCCGCTGATTGATGCCGATACCGCCATTCTGGCCATTACCCAGAGCGGCGAAACGGTGGATACGCTGGCGGCCATGGAAGAAGCGCGAGAAAAACAGGCGACGCTGTGGAGCATCGTCAACGCGGTAGGCAGCCAGGCGATGCGCATCGCGGATGGCTGCATCACCATGAACGCCGGGCCTGAAATCGGGGTCGCCTCGACCAAAGCCTTTACCACCAGCATTGTCGATCAGTACCTGCTGGCGCTGTATCTGGGGCAGATGCGCGGCACGCTGCCAGCAGAAACGCAGCGGCAGTATGCCCGTGACCTGGCCCACCTGCCGGAACTGGTCAGCCGCACACTGGAGTGCGACTCCGCTGTCCGCACGCTGGCAGAAGCGCTGTACCAGTACCGGGATTTTCTGTTCCTGGGGCGCGGCATCAATTATCCCATCGCCCTGGAAGGCGCGCTCAAACTGAAGGAAATCAGCTACATTCATGCCGAGGGCTACCCGGCGGGCGAGATGAAACACGGCCCGATTGCGCTGATCGACCAGAATATGCCGGTGCTGGCTATCGCATTGCAGGATGCGCTGTACGACAAAATGATCAGCCAGATCGAACAGGCGCGGGCGCGGGGCGGTATCGTCATCGCGCTGGCGACTGAGGGCGATACGCTGATCGCCTCTAAAGCCGATCATGTCCTGTATGTGCCAGCCGCATCACAGCTGCTCAATCCGGTGCTGGCGGTCATTCCGCTGCAAATGCTGGCCTATCATGTGGCGGTGCTGCGCGGCGCAGATGTGGACCAGCCGCGCAACCTGGCCAAAAGCGTCACGGTGGAATAAGCATCCTACAGGGCGGGTTTGTGTAGCAGGCCCGCCCTTTTCTCTGCGCTACAATTCCAGCATACTGAGCGCCAGCGCCCCCGCGCCCACCAGCCCGGCATGCGCGCTGAGTCCCGCCGGCGCCACCTTCACCACCTGCAGGGCCGGGAATGGACTATCGCGCAGGGCACGCTCAAAAGGCTGCCACCACAGATCACCGATGCCGGGCACGCCGCCGCCGACAATCAGAATTTCGGGGTCCAGCACGGCCACCAGCGGCCACAGCACCGCCCCCAGGATGCGCGCACCTTCCTCAATCACGCGGATCGATAGGGCATCACCGCTGCGGGCCTGCGTCGCGATATCCCGTAAACTAACGCGGGTGGCGCTGCCGCATAAAGCCTGATAGCGCTTCTCAAGCGCCGTGCCAGACGCCCGATCTTCCACATTGACCGGGTGGCCCTGCTCATCCCACCCTGCCAGCACTGCGGCCACTTCTCCGGCGCTGTAATGTGTCCCGCGCCAGATACGACCGCCGCGCACGATGGCGCCACCAATGCCTGTGCCCACCGCGACATACAGAATCTCGCGCTGGCCCTGCCCGGCGCCAAAGCGCCCCTCGCCCAGCGCCAGCGCGTTAACATCGTTATCCACATACACCGGCAGGCCCACCGCCGCACGCACCCCCTCACCCATCGCCATGCCTGTCCAGCCCGGCAGGTTCGGGTTGGCGTGGATAATCACCCCGCGTTCAGCATCCACCAGCCCGGCGGTGCCAATGCCCACAGCCTGCACGTTCTGTTCCGGCAGGACTTTCAGCAGGTCCGCCACCTGCTCGATGATCGCCTGCAGCACCGCCTGCGGCCCCTGGCTGACCGGGGTGGGCACGGTGCGCGGCAGCAGCACTTCCCCCGCCGGGGTGATAATGCCCGCCGCGATTTTCGTGCCGCCGACATCCACACCCACTGCCGCGGCTGATGTTTTGTATGTCATTGCAGGCCCTGCCCCAGCGATTCAAGATAGGCCACGACGTGCGCCGCTGCTTCGCCGCCCTGCTGGGCATGGACGATCAGCGGGATGCCATGCGCGCCGGGATGGCTATGTGCATCCGGCTGCACCGCCAGCATACATTTCACCAGCTCAAGTTCGCCCAGCATCGCCGCTGCGTGAATAGTCACCGGCGCCCCCTGCGCCAGCAGAAAACGCGCGATATCGCGACTGCCAGTGTGCGCAGCGCCGGCCAGGGCAGTTTCAAAATCTCCCCCGCCCCAGTCCCAGGCGGCATTTAACAGACCGGGCGTTTCGGCCAGCATGGTTTTTACCTGTTCCATGCTGCCATGCCCGGCAATCACAAATTCCCGTACCAGGTCCGGTTGAAGGGCGGGTGGTCTGTCCATCGTGGTCTGTTCCCCCCAGAACATCTGAGCGCTCGACCAGACCAATTTAGCATGTCCGTCACGATTCCTGCAAATTTCGTTGGCATCCGCAGGGAATCAGAGTAGCATATCAAAAAACACATACAGAAAGGGTAAATCCATGCAGAACCAACAGCATCTGAAGCAGCAGTTTGATGAGCAGGGTTTTATCGTGGTGGAAAACCTGCTTGATCCGCAGACAGATTTGCAGCCTCTGGTCGAGGATTACGAGGCCCTGCTGGACCGCCTGGCTGATGAATGGTACACCGCTGGCAGAATCCCGTCCGCCTTCCGCGATTTACCCTTCCCGGAGCGTCTGACCGCCATTATCAGCCAGACGGATGAGGACCTTTACCGCCATCTGGATATTACCCTGCCGCACGGCCCCATCAATGAGGAATCGCCCATTCATCTGAGTGAGCCGGTCTTTAACCTGCTGCGTCACCCCAGGCTGCTGGATTATGTCGAACTGCTGATCGGGCCGGAGGTTTACTGCAACCCGATTCAGCACATCCGCATCAAACCGCCGGAGGCCGTTGTGGCGCAGAATGCCCGGCAGAGCAGTCTCGTCAAAACCACGCCCTGGCATCAGGATCAGGGGGTCGCCCGGCCCGAAGCCGATGCCACGGACATGCTGACCGTCTGGATCGCGGTGACGGATGCGACCGAGGAAAACGGCTGTCTGTGCGTGGTGCCCGGCAGCCATCGCCAGGGCCTGACCGATCACTGCCCGGCAGGTGAACATGGCGGCATCCTGAGCATCCCCAAAAAGCTGGTGGGCGAAAATGTGCTGTCGCTGCCTATTCCGGCGGGCAGTGCCATCTTCATGCACCGGCTGACCAAGCATACGTCGCTGGCCAATGTCAGCAGTTCGATCCGCTGGAGCTTTGACCTGCGTTACCAGCCTGTCGGCCAGCCCACCGGGCGCGATGAATTCCCCGGCTTTACGGCGCGCAGCCGGCAAAATCCACAAAGCGTGCTGGATGATTATGTCACGTGGGAAAACCTGTGGCAGGAAACACGGCGCAGGCTGGCGGAGCAGGGACGCCCCAACCGCACCAACCGCTGGAGCGAAGACAACCCGGTGTGCGCCTGAGGTTGCGCATCCGCCGGGAAAGGGTTAAGCTAAAATCACTTTCTTACAGCAGGACACATCCACAATGAACCACATGGTGACCATGACTGATCGCATTCGTCAACTACCGTTGTAGGTTGGGGTTCTGCCTGTACAGGGTTCGTACCAGAGCACCCCATCCGGGGTGTTTTTCGTTTAAGGAGGCTGGACTGAACGTGCAAAAAACGTCCGCTGTTGCAACTGATCATCCCCGGTTCGCCGTGCCACAGACCAACCGAATCCCCGTCAGCGGTTACCCGGGCACCATGCTCGATATTCCCCCATCGCGCATGTTCCTGATTAAGGACACGCTCGATGTCTACCGGCAGCGCATGGGCGATGATGCCGTCATTTACGATGCCTCGCAGGGGGACGGCGGCAAAAGCCTGCCCGGTGTCCCGGTGGATATTCTTGAGCAGGCCTTCAGGCTTCAGGTTGAGCATGGCACCGCCTATGACAAGCCCTGGGGCACGCCGTTGTTTCGTCAGGCGGCGGCGAATTACTGGCAGCTTGAACCTGCGTCCGGGTGGGGGCCGGAAAATATCGTCTTTTGCCAGGGCGGGCGCGATGGTCTGCAAAAAGCCTATCACGCGATCATCAGCCAGGGCAGCGGAAACACGGGCGATGCCCTCGTCGTTTCCCAGGTGCCCTGGGTCAGCTACAGTTGGGGGCCATATGCCGCCGGGCTGAATGTGCTGCTGGCGCCGGGTGATCCGGCAGAGGGCTGGCGGCTGACACCGGAATCGCTGCGGGCCTGTGCGGATTATGCCCGCAAGGAAGGGCGCGGGGTCGCGGCGCTGATTATCACCTCGCCAGATAACCCCACCGGGCGCACCCTGCCCGTCGAGGAGCAGATTCTGCTGGCCCAGACGGCGCTGGACAGCGGCTATGCCTATGTCATCTTCGACTGGATGTACCACTGGGTGACAGATCACGGCCCGACAGACATCAACGCTGTGCTGCAGGCATTCTCAACTACAGACCGGGAACGCCTGATCTTTCTGGATGGCATCACCAAGAGCCTGGGCGCGTCCAATATCCGCAGCGCGCATCTGCTGGCGGGCAGCCACATTGTCCGGCACATCACCAGCCAGGCATCGCATGGCGTGGTGCCCAGCTTTTTTGCTCAGGCGGTGGCCATCGCCGCCTATCAGTCCGGTTTCAGCCGGGCCGCCGCCAGCATCATCGAACCTACCAGCCAGAGCCGTCAGGTGCTGCGGGCGGCCTTAAGCGCGCAGGATGTCCCCTTCATTATGGGCGATGGGTATTATGCTTTCATCGACTGTGCACGATATATCGAAGCGGGCGGACTCCAGAACTCTGAAGCCCTGCTGAAATACCTGGGGGAAAATTATGGGGTCGCGGTTGTGCCCGGCATGTATTTTTCGGATGCAGGCACGACCTGGGTTCGCTTCTCGTATGCGCTGCCGCCAGAAGTGACGCAGGGCGCGGTAACTCGGCTGTTTGAGGGCCTGAACGCGCTGCTTTAAGCGAAGGTTACTGCGCCAGAAAGGATTGCAGGGCGTCTGCGCTGTTGAGTGGGATGCCCTGGACGCCGCGATCAATCCGCTTGAGCAGGCCGCACAGCACGTCCTTAGAACCAAATTCCACGAACTGCTGCGCACCGCCGGCGATCATCGCCTGGATTGATTCCGTCCAGCGCACGCCGCCTGTAAGCTGATTTTCCAGTTCATCGCGGATCGCTTCCGGGCTGGTCAGCGGCGCGGCGCTCAGGTTGGCATATACCGGGACGCTGGGCGTCGTAAAGGGGGTCGCCGCCAGCACCTTATGAAATTCCTCCGCCGCAGGGCGCATCAACGGCGAATGTGCCGCAATGCTGACCGCAAGTTTGACGACCTTGCGCGCCTTCATATCCTTCGCCAGTTCGAGCGCGGCGTCCAGCGTGGTGGAATCACCCGAAATCACGACCTGGCCGGGGCAGTTATCGTTGGCTACCACCAGCACACCGCCAGACTGTGCCGAAGCCTGTTCGCATAATTCGCGCACGGCGTCCATATCCAGGCCAAGCAGAGCAGCCATCGCGCCGGGCGAGCGTTCGCCGGCTTCCTTCATGAGGCGGCCGCGTTCCCGCGCCAGCTTCAGCCCATCTTCAAAGGACAGGGCATCTGCTGCCACCAGCGCCGTAATCTCGCCGAAGCTGTGCCCGGCCGTCATGGCGGGCTTTGCCTCTGGCAGTTGAGACTGTAAGGCGCGCAGTGTGGCAATGCCTGTGGTATAGACCGCAGGCTGTGTGTTAATGGTCTGGTTCAGTGCTTCTTCCGGGCCGGAAAAGCACAGCTCTGACAGCTTAAAGCCCAGAATCTGATCCGCCTGCTCAAAAACCTCACGCGCTGCCGGGAATGCCTCAACAAGATCCTGCCCCATGCCTACGGCCTGAGACCCCTGCCCCGGGAACATGAAGGCAGTTTTCGACCAATCGATCATCAGCTTTTTTCCTGAAGCACAAAAAAGAGCCTTACATCCTTGTACGGCTCCCTTAAGGATAAGCGGCGGTCACCCTGGCGGCTATTCAGCATCGACCTCGATGACAGTTTCGCCACGATACGTCCCGCAGTTCGGGCACACCCGATGCGCGACATGGTACTCGCCGCAGCCTTCACAGACCACCAGATGGTTGAGAGTCAGAGCATCATGCGCACGGCGGCGGTTGCGACGGCTGCGCGAAACTTTGCGTTTTGGTAACGGACCCATCGGACCAGTTCCTTAATCTCAGAAACGTCAAGAAGAGATAAAATAGGTTATCTGACCCGTGCATTATAAAGGCCGCCCCGGTAATATGTCAAGCCGTGGCAGCATGGTTCACCCTGCAACTTTCGATCAGGCTACCCCGAACAAAGTTACTGCTGAGGAACCTCTGTCAGGTCCCCTCTGTGCAGGTCTGTGCAGGGCAGGAGATCAGGCTGCATCTGTGGCAGGACCTGGGCCGGTTGCAAGTTGTACTTTAGGTTTGAAGAGTACGCTGGTGCAGGTTTGAAAGAGAGAAGCATGCCACCCACAAACACTACCAGCACATCTACAGATAATTCACCGCCCCCGCGCAACGTGGGAAAGATTATTGCACGGAACACGGTTTTTGGTGTTGGTGCCCAGCTTGTGCTGCGAATTGCCAGCTTCGTATTTACAATTGCTGTGGTTCGCACCCTGGGCGATGAAAGCTTTGGCCAGTATTCCATCGTCCTGGCCTGGGCCGGGTTGTTCTCAGTCATTGGCGACCTGGGCATTAACCAGTATCTGGCCCGCGAAATCGCGCGCGACAGGAACAGTGCCAGCGAGCTGTTCTGGGATACGGTGGTGCTGCGCTTTATCCTCGCGATCATCGCCTCGGTTATCACGGTGGGCGGCGCCATTTTACTGACTGACTACAGCACCGATATTGTTATCGGCATCGCGCTGTATACCACGACGTTTTTCTTCATGGCGCTGTTTGCCCCTACCCAGAGCATCCTGACAGGCAACGAACGGCTGGATGTGGTCTCTGCGACCCAGGTCATCATGCAGGTTGTCTTTATGATTCTGGCCGGGGTGTTTTTGTTTATGGGGCTGAACTTCATCTGGATCGTGGTAGCCGGCGTCATCAACATGCCGATTGTGACGGCGCTTCAGTGGCATATTATCCGCCGCAACAAACTGGAACCGCCGCGCTTCAGAATCAACCGGCAGATGTGGCTCAGCGTCATCCGGGCCGGGATGCCGTTTGCGGCGGTACAGCTTTCGCTGTCCTTTTCCTATCAGGTCGACACCATCTTCCTCAGCCGCTATACCAACGATGCCGTGGTAGGCTGGTATGGCGCGGCTTACCGGCTGATCCTGACGGTGCTGAGCGTATCGCGCTCCTTTAACGACGCGATTTTGCCCTCGCTGGCGCGTGAACATGCCAATAACCCGGCGACTGTGCGAACCTGGTATCATACATCCGTGCGTTTTATTATGATGATCGCCCTGCCTGTCGCTGTCGGCGGTTCCATCCTGAGTCATGGTATAGTGACTTTATATGGTGAGGAATTCTTGCCTTCTGCGATAGCCTTTAGTATTCTCATCTGGGATGTTCCCTTTGTGATGTATCATGCTTTCTGCGGTAACATTGCCACATCCATCCGCAGGGAATCCAGGGCAGCGCGCATTTATATGAGCGTAGGCATTCTTAATGTGATCCTCAACGCCCTGCTGGTGCCGCGTTTTGGCATCGCTGCAGCCTGCTTCGCAACCGTCCTCACAGACTTTTTTGGCGCGGCCCTGTTTTATACCTTGCTCCGGCGCGAACTGGGGCCGGGCCTGATGCTGCGCAAACTGCTCTGGATCGCTGTCGCAGCCACAGGCATGGGACTGCTGCTTTATCTGCTAAAAGACCTGAATATCTTCTTCGTGATTGGGGTGGGCGGCCTGAGCTATCTGGTCATGATCTGGCTGCTGCCCACCATGACAAAGGTTGAACGTGAGCGTCTTTATGGCCTGGTCAAACGGTTTACACGGCGCATGCATCCTAATCCTATCCGGGGATAGTGCTTCATGCGGATTCTGATTGCTGTACATGGTTTTCCGCCAACCTATTATGCGGGTGCAGAAAGGGCGGCGGAACGGCTTGTTCACTGGCTGGTCGCCAATGATCATGAGGTGGAAGTCTTCACCGTAGAAAAGCTGGATTCACCTACGACCTTCCTGGATACGCAGCCCGAAGATGGGTTTACCATTCATCGCCTGCATTATGATATTAACCAGTTGGGCACGCTGCGGAACATGTACGAACACCCCGCCATCGCGGAGGCGTTCCAGCAGGTCATCGACCACCAGCACTTTGATCTGGTCCACATTATCAGCGGCTATCTGCTGGGCGGGCAGGTGATCCAGATCGCCAAGCGTGCCGGTATCCCTGTCGCCCTGACGCTGACTGAATACTGGTTCATGTGTGCACGCCTGCATCTGCTGCGGCCTGCTGGCGACCTGTGCAGCGGCCCGGAAAGCGATAAAAAATGTGCCCGCTGCCTGTTCGAGGAGAAGCGGCGTTACCGCCTGCCGGCACAGCTTACGCCCCAGCTAAGTGACCTGTTCTGGTCATTGAATCAGAACAGCGCCTTTTTGACCAGCAAAGCGCAGGAAGTCGCCTACCGCCGCCAGACCCTCCGCGAAGCGCTCGAGATGGTCGATTTAGTGATCAGCCCGTCCCGGTTTCTGATTGAGAAGTTTAAGGAATTTGGCTATAACACGAGCCAGTATGCATATATTCGTCACGGCCTGACGATTCTGGGTTCCCCCGGAAAACGAGAGGCACGCGCTGCCAACGGCACCCTGCGGCTTGGTTATCTGGGACAGATCAAGGCCCACAAAGGCACGGACCTGTTAATCAACGCGGTGCTGCCGCTGCTTAAGAAAGGGGCCAGCGTCAGCGTGGATATCTGGGGGCCAGAGACAGAGGAACCGTCCTATGCAGAAAATCTGCGTCAGGCTACCGCTGCCTACCCTGCTATAAGCTGGCGCGGCCAGTATGATGCGCCTGAGGTATGGAATATTCTTTCAGGGTTTGATGCCCTGGTGGTGCCTTCGCGTTGGTACGAGAACAGCCCCACCGTGATTGCCGAGGCTTTTACCATGGGCCTGCCTGTGGTGGCGACCAACCTGGGCGGCATGGCCGAACTGGTGGAACACGAAAAAAGCGGCCTGCTGTTCGAGCTGAACAATGCCAATGACCTGCGACAGCAAATCTGCCGCCTGTTACAGGACACGGAGCTTCTGAGCAGGCTGCGCGCCGGCATCCCCCGTGTCACCACTGCCGAAGACGAAGCAGCAGCCATCTTCCAGCAGTACCAGAAGCTGGTTCGCGAGACGTTGTGATCAGCAGACTCCTCAGCGACAGGATACAGGCTGCGCTGGGCGTCTCTGCCGTGCATCTGTCGCCCCTCACCGGCGGCATGATTGGCGATGTATCCCTGGTCGAGCTGGCGGATGGCCAGAAAATTGTCGCCAAAACGGCGGACTCTGCGGCGGCGAAGCTCAGCATTGAAGGCTATATGCTGACCTACCTGGCCGAACACAGCCAACTGCCCGTGCCGCAGGTCCTGCACAGCGAGGATACCCTGCTGCTGATGACGTGGATCGAAGGCAGCAGCCACCTGGGAACCAGCGAGCAGCAGCACGCCGCCGAACTGCTGGCCGCGCTGCACAGCATCCGCCAGCCTCAGTTTGGCCTGGAACGCGATACGCTCATCGGCCCGCTGCACCAGCCTAACCCGCTGACAGAACACTGGATCGACTTTTTCCGCCAGCACCGCCTGCTGTACATGGCGCAGGTGGCCCACCGCGACGGACCACTGCCCGCCAGCCTGCTGAGGCGCATCGAGAAACTGAGCGAACACCTGGAGGACTGGCTGACCGAACCAGCTCACCCCTCGCTCATTCACGGCGATATCTGGACCACGAATGTCCTGACGCACAGCGGCCGCGTGACCGGCTTTATCGACCCGGCGATTTATTATGCCCACGCCGAAATTGAACTGGCGTACACCTCGCTGTTCGGCACCTTTGGGCGCACGTTTGGTTCGCCCTTCTTCGCCCGTTATCACGAACTACGCCCGATTGCGCCTGGCTTTTTCGAGGAACGCCGCGACCTGTATAACCTGTATCCACTGCTGGTGCATGTCCGGCTTTTTGGCGGCAGCTATGCCAGCGCCATCGAGGAAATTGTGCGGAAATTTGGCTTCTGACAGATTGCACAAACAAATTCAGATGAAATAGATATGGTATTGCAAGGTAGAATTCGCTATAGTTGTAAACGTGAGAATTTCAGGGTGCTTTGAATCAAACTGATGAACAGCAATCCAGTCACCAAGAAGGCGAAGAAGACCGAACCGAACCGTTAGTTCGGGTTTTTTGCTTTGCCTGAAGTGAAAGCAAACCTGCCCGGACTGACGGAGCAGGTTTTTTTATTGTACGGTGCAGCAGCAAAACAGGACCCTTCATCATGATCAAGTTCGTCGAAAGCAAGAAGAAGCAGGTCAAGAAGCCGGCCCTCAGGTCTGGATAGTTGTGCTGCGCCCGCATACCGCACGCCGCCGCCGTCCAGACCTGAACTGGACGGCGCTTTTTTTGTCGATTGATCGAGCATACGAAAAAGGAAACCTACTCATGTCTACAGCCACCTGCCCCGAATGCGATGCCGATGTCACCATCCCCGCAGACGCGATGGAGAACGAACTGATCTCCTGTGCGGAATGCGGGACCGAGCTTGAAATCGTCAGCCTGAACCCGGTGGAACTTGATTACGCGCCGGAAGTCGAAGAGGATTGGGGCGAATAGGCCATGCGCATTGGCGTCCTGATTACCCACATCCGCGCAGAAGAAAAACTGCTCATCAACGCCTTTCAGGAACAGGGGATCGAGCCGGACATCCTGCTGGATCGTGACCTGAACTTTGACCTGACCACAGGGCCGGGGCAGATGGCGCCATCCGGCGTGCCCTGGCAGGATTACGACCTGCTGATGGAACGCAGCGTCAGCACATCGCGCGGCCTGTATACCCTGGCAATCCTGAACAGTTGGGGTATCGCGACTATCAACCGCTACGACACCGCCGCCACCTGTGCAGACAAAGTGCGCACCAGCATCGCGCTGGCCGCCGCCGGGGTGCCGCAGCCGCCCACGCGGGTGGCCTTCGACCCGGATACGACCCTGCAGGCGCTGGATACCCTGGGCTACCCGGCCGTGTTCAAACCGGCAACCGGCTCCTGGGGGCGTTTGCTGGCGCGGGTGAACGATCAGGACGCTGCCGAAGCCATCATCGAACATCGCCAGACCCTGGGCGATTACAACCACCACACCTACTACGTGCAGCAGTATATCGACAAACCGCAGCGGGATATTCGCGCTTTCGTGCTGGGGGATCGCACTCTCTGCGCCATCTACCGCACCTCACCGCACTGGATTACCAACACGGCGCGCGGCGGCCAGGCCACCAACTGCCCGGTCACGCCGGAACTGGATGCACTGTGCCAGCGGGCGGCGCAGGCTGTCGGCGGCGGCGTGCTGGCGATTGATCTGCTGGAAACACCGGAGGGCCAGCTGCTGGTCAACGAAGTGAATCACACCATGGAATTTCGCAACAGCAGCGCCCCCACCGGCGTGAATATCCCGGCGGAGGTGGTGCGCTATGCCCTGAGCCAGGTGAGGGAGACCGCATGACGACTGTCGGAATCGTGGGGGGCAGCGGCTATACCGGCGGCGAACTGCTGCGTCTGCTGCTGTTTCATCCTGACGTTGAAGTGACACAGATCACCAGCCGCAGCGAAGCCGGGCGTTATGTCCATACCGTACATCCGAACCTGCGCGGCGTGACACAGCTCCAGTTCATTCATCCGGAAGCGCTCCAGCCCTGTGACGTGCTCTTTCTGGCGCTGCCACACGGCACTGCTTCCAGAGAAATTGACCGCTATGCAGCCCTGGCGCCGACTCTGATCGACCTGTCTGCCGATTTCCGCCTGAACGACAGCGACACCTATCAGCGCTGGTACGGCGAACCTCACCCTGCCCCACAATGGCTGGAACGCTTCGTCTACGGCCTGCCGGAACGCAACCGCGAGGCGCTGCACGGCGCACATTATGCCAGCGGCGTGGGCTGCAATGCGACTACCGTCAATCTGGCGCTGTGGCCGCTGGTACAGGCGGGCTGGCTGCGGCAGGCGGCCATCGAGATCAAAGTAGGGTCGTCTGAAGGGGGCAACCAGCCCAACGCCGGCTCGCATCATCCCGTGCGCAGCGGCGCGGTGCGCACCTACAGCCCCACCGGGCACCGTCACATGGCCGAAGTCGAGATGATGCTGGGGGCACAGGTTCCGCTGCATTTTTCCGTCACCGCTATCGAGATGGTGCGCGGCATCCACCTGCTGGCGCACTGCTACCTCAATGAGCAGCACGAAGAAAAAGACGTCTGGAAACTGTACCGGGCCGCCTATAACGACGAGCCGTTTATCCGGCTGGTGCGCAGCAAAACCGGCCTGCATCGTTTCCCGGAACCGCGCATCGTGGCCGGGACCAACTACTGCGACATCGGCTTTGAGATGGATGCCTCCGGCGACCATCTGGTGATCATCGCCGCGCTGGATAACCTGGGCAAAGGGGCTGCCGGATCGGCGGTCCAGTGTATGAACCTGATGCTGAATGTTGACGAATGCGCCGGGCTGCACTTCCCCGGCATCTATCCATAGAGGAAGAGGGGGTCATGATTACAACGGCAGTGGACAATATCCTGGTAGTCAAACTGGGCGGTGGCGAAGGGCTGGACCTGGATGCCAGCTGCGATGATCTGGCGGAGATGGCACGCAACCGCCCAATGGTGGTGCTGCACGGCGTCAGCGCGTTGGCCAATCGCATGTGTGAAGAAGCCGGGCATCCGGTACAGACGCTGGCTTCGCCTTCTGGCCACACCTCCCGCTATACCGACCCCATCACCCGCGATATTTTTGTTCAGGCATCCGAAATCGCCAACCGTGAAGTGGTGGAACGCCTGCGGGCCAGGGGCATCAACGCTGTCGGGGTTACGGGTGCAGAGACGGCGATTGTGGGCGAACGCAAAAAAGCGATCCGCGCTGTGGTGGCCGGGCGCGTGCGGGTGGTCCGCGATGATTACAGCGGGACCATCACCGGCGTAGACAGCGCCCGCCTGTGCCAGCTTTTGCAGGCAGGCTTTGTCCCGGTGCTGCCGCCCATGGCCACCAGCAGCGATGGCCTGCTGAATATCGATGGTGACCGGGCAGCGGCGGCAGTGGCAGGCAGCCTGCACGCCGACGAACTGGTGATCCTGAGCAATGTGCGCGGCCTGTACCGCAATTTCCCGGATGAAAGCAGCTTTGTCCAGCAGGTTGTGTCGCACCAGCTTTCCTCCGCGCTGGAATGGGCACAGGGCCGCATGAAACGTAAAGTGCTGGGTGCCCAGGAAGCACTGGATGGCGGAGTCAGCCGTGTCATTATCAGCGATGGCCGCGTGAGCCAGCCAGTCCAGCAGGCGCTGGCTGGTCAGGGAACGGTATTTACAAGATGAGCGAGCTGCTGACCCGCGCTCCTATTATGGAAATCGAAGAGGCGCATACCTCCGGGGCATACTTCAAACGTCCGCTGACCCTGGCACGTGGGCAGGGCTGCACCGTCTGGGATGATGCTGGACAGCCCTACATCGACGCCACCAGCGGCCAGGGTGTCGCGCTGCTGGGCCACTGTCACCCGGCAGTAGCCGCCGCCATCGCAAAGCAGGCCCAGACTCTGGTGACCTGCCCGGAAATTTTCTACAATGGGCACCGCGCCGGGTTATACACCCTGCTCCTCAGTATTCTGCCCCCGGAGCTGGATCGTTTCTTCCTGTGCAACAGCGGTGCCGAAGCCAACGAAGGCGCGCTCAAAGCGGCGGCCCTGCTCACCGGCAGGTCGCAGGTCGTGGCGGCAAAACGTGCTTTTCATGGTCGCACGATGGGCGCGCTGGCCCTGACGTGGAACCCGAAATACCGCGAACCCTTTGAACAGTGGACATCGCACGCGGTCACGCACATCGCCTTTAACGACCTTGATGCCGCCGATGCCGCCATTACTGAGGAAACCGCCGCTGTCGTGGTCGAGGTGGTGCAGGGCGAAGGCGGCGTATATGTGGCCGATGCGGACTATCTGCAAGGGCTGCGCCGCCTGTGCGATGAACGCGGCGCGCTGCTGGTGATTGACGAGATTCAGACCGGGCTGGGCCGTGCCGGGCGCTGGTTCGCCTTTGAACATGCGAGCATCGTGCCGGATATTGTCACACTGGGCAAAGGACTGGCGGGCGGTGTGCCGATGGGCGCGGTGTGCTGGCGTGGCAGCCTGGGCACCCTGCCCCAGGGCACGCATGGCACGACCTTTGGCGGCAATCCGCTGGCCTGCGCGGCGGCCATGGCCACGCTCAGCGCACTGTGCAGCGAGAATCTGCCGGCCCGCGCTGCCGAACTGGGCGCATGGCTGATGGAGGCACTGCGGGCACTGGAGCATCCACAGATTCGCGAAGTGCGCGGCCTGGGCCTCATCACCGGTATCGAACTGCGGGGCCGCGTGACCCCCATCCTTAAAAATCTGCAGGAACGCGGGGTGCTGGCGCTGCCTGCCGGGTTCAATGTCCTGCGCCTGCTGCCGCCGCTGGTCATCAGTCAGGGCGAACTGGAACACATCGTTACCGCCATTCAGGAGTCGCTGGATGAATAAAACTGCCGCCCCTGTCACCGACACAGCCGCCGAAACGCTGCTGGAAACGCTGGTCAGCGCCTACAGCCCGTCCTGTCAGGAAGGCGCCGTCGTGCAGGCGCTGGTGGACTGGATGCGCGATCATGGCTACGAGCAGACCTTCATAGACGAGGCCGGGAACGCGGTTGGCATCATCGGCCAGGGGCCGCAGGATGTTGTGCTGCTGGGGCACATCGACACCTTCCCGGGCGATCTGCCGGTGTACCGCCGGGAACGCCTGCTGTATGGGCGCGGCACGGTGGATGCGAAGGGGCCGCTGTGTACCTTTGCGGCGGCCGGGGCACGGGCCACCCTGCCGCCGGATATTCGCCTGATCGTGATCGGCGCGGTGGAGGAAGAAGCCCCTACCAGCAAAGGCGCGCGTCATGTCGCGCGCCAGTACCAGCCCCGGGCCTGCATCATCGGTGAACCGTCGCAGTGGGACCGTATGACGCTGGGGTACAAGGGGCGCCTGCTGCTGGATTGGCGCTGGCGCGGCCCGCTGGCCCACAGCGCAGGCCAGGCCACCAGCCCGGGCGAACGCGCCGTGGCCTACTGGCAGCGCGTCTGTGCCTATGTGGAGCAGGTCAACGCGGGGACCGAGGCCGTATTCGCCCAGCTTGACGCCACGCTTCAGGCCATCAACACGCAGGAAAACGGCGCTTATGGCGAGGCGGCGCTGACGGTAGGGTTTCGCCTGCCCCCCACCCTGACACCGCATGAAATCGAGGCAGCACTGCAGCCTGACGATGATGCCACAGTGAGCGCACGCGGCCAGGAAATCGCCTTCGTCAGCGAGCGCGACCACGCCCTCAGCCGGGCGATGCGCGGTGCTATCCGCGCCAGTGGCGGCAGCCCGCGCTTCGTCTACAAAACCGGCACTTCAGATATGAACGTGGTCGGCCCGGTGTGGGGGTGTCCCATCATCGCCTATGGCCCCGGCGATTCCGCGCTGGATCATACGCCAGAGGAACATATCGACCTTGACGAATATCTGCGGGCGGTCGATGTGCTGGCCGACGCGCTGGGCCGCCTGCGTCTGTAAGCGGCGCATAGGCGGGTTAGCCAGCCTGCCCCCGCGTCGTACCAAATCCTACCTGCGTGCCGATTCCCTGCGCCAGTGCCTGCTGGTAGATGTACTGCGCAGAAGCCAGGTCCTCTACCGCCAGCCCCAGCGACTTGAACAGGGTAATGGCCTGCGATGAGGTGCGCCCCGGGTGCTGGCCGAGCAGAATCTCGCCCAGTTCCGCCTGGATATGATCGTCCCCGATCACGCCTTCCTGCCGGGGAATCAGAAAATCGCCCGCCTCGTTCAGCGTCGATTCGCGCCGGTCCACAAACAGCAGTGCCTGCCGCATCGCTTCGCTGTCCACTTCACGCGCCGCCGGGGTCGATGCGCCCACCACGTTGATATGCGCCCCCGGCGACAGCCACGCCCCCTGCAGCACCGGCTCTGCGGCCGAGGTCGTTGTGCAGATAAGCTGTGCCCCCTGCACCGCGTCCTGCGCAGTTTCCACCGGCTCCACCACGACGTTGTAACGTTCCCGGGCATGGGCCGCGAAGCGCTCGCGGTTGGCGGCGTGCCGGCTCCACACCCGTACACGCTGTATCGGGCGCACGGCCAGCATCGCCTCCAGATGCGAATCCGCCTGGACGCCCGTGCCCAGAATCGCCAGATCCGCCGCCTGTTCCGGGGCCAGCAGGCGAGTCGCCACCCCGCTGACCGCTGCGGTCCGGATCGCGGTAATCTCGCTGGCATCGATCAGGGCCAGGGGGCGCCCGTGTGTCGCCTCGAACAGCAGCACCGCCCCCATGTGCGAATCATATTCCGTGCCATGATTGCCCGGCATCACGCTGATCACCTTGACGCCCATCGCGTCGCCCATAAACGAGGGCATCATGGCCAGCAGGCCGCGCTTGTCCGGCAGCCACATCATCGAGCGCAGGGGGTTTTCCGCCTCGCCGCGCCCCAGGGCTGCCAGCACCTCCGCCATGACATCCACACACGCTGCCATCGGCAGCAGCTGCCGCACCTGCTGTGCGTTAATAATCAGAATATCCATATCCCAAAGCCTTCTTTCTACGACATGCCCTGCTGCTGGGGCCGGTATTGCAGCGCCTCTGCGACGTGCTGCACCTCAATCATTTCGCTGTCTGCCAGGTCGGCAATAGTGCGGCTCAGTTTCATCACCCGATGATAGGCGCGGGCGCTCAACTGCATCTGCCGCACAGAAAGTTCCAGCACGCGCCGCGCTTCGGCCGTCAGCACACATAACTGCTGAATTTCGCCCGGCCCCATATCCGCATTGGCGAACAACCCCGCATGCCCCTCAAACCGTTCCTGCTGCCGCGCCCGTGCCTGCACCACCCGCGCCCGCACACTGGCCGATGATTCACCTTCCTCGGTCCCCATCAGCTTATCATAATCCACACGCGGCACATCCACATGAATATCAAAGCGGTCGCGCAGCGGCCCGGAAATTTTACCCTGATAGCGCTGAATCATGGTGGGGGTGCAGGTGCAGGCCCGCACCGGGTCGCCATAAAAGCCGCAGATGCAGGGATTCATGGCAGCTACCAGCAGGAAATTGGCAGGGAAAGTGAGGGTGCCGCTGGCTCGGCTGATCGTCACAATCTTATCTTCAATAGGCTGCCGCAGCACTTCCAGCGTCTTTTGCCCATATTCCGGCAGTTCGTCCATAAACAGCACGCCGCGATGCGCCAGGCTGATCTCACCGGGCTTGGGCATCGTTCCCCCGCCCACCAGGCCGGCCTGGCTGATGGTGTGATGCGGCGCGCGAAACGGACGATAACGCAGCAGCGGCTGATCGTTGTGCAGCATATCGGCCACAGAATAAATACGTGTCGTTTCCAGCGCCTCGGCCATCGTCAGGGGCGGAAGAATGCCCGGCATCGCCCGCGCACACAGCGACTTTCCGGCCCCGGGCGGTCCCTGCATCAGCACGTTATGGTTGCCAGCAGCGGCGATTTCCAGCGCGCGCTTGACATGCTCCTGCCCTTTAATCATCGCAAAATCCACCAGCCCTTCCGGCAGCGGCAGGTCATCCAGCGCGATGGGCTGTGCCTGATAGGGTGGGATTGGGTTCAGGTTGTAAAGATGCTCCACCAACTGCCCCAGCGACTCTACCGGGATCACGTCGATGCCCTCCACCAGGCCGGCCTCGGGCGCGTCCTCTGCCGGCACATAAATACGCTCAAAGCCTTCCTGATAGGCGGTGTGGACCATCGGCATAATGCCTTTGGCATGGCGCACGCTGCCATCCAGAGACAGTTCACCGACAAACAGGGCACTTTCCAGCGCCTGCAGGGGCACCTGATCTGTGGCGGCCAGCACGCCTACCGCAATGGCCAGATCATAGGCCGGGCCGTGTTTGGGCAGGTCTGCCGGAGACAGATTGACCACATAGACCTTGTTCTGAAACTGTAAGCCGCTGTTTTTGATGGCCGCCCGCACGCGCTCGCGGCTTTCCCGCACCGCAGACCCGGGCAAACCCACCAGCGAGAACATGGGCAGTTGGGCGCGGGGGTTAAAATCCACCTCGACTTCAACAATACAGCCTTCCAGGCCGACAATCGCACAGGCATAAGCAGTAGCAAGCATAAAACCAACCTGATAAAGAAGGTAATTAAACTTCCAGTATAGCCTCTGTTGGCAGACAGCACGAATGATATTAGCAGGAAATCTGTCATATAAAGTAGCATAGGAACTTGAAAAGACGCCAAAAATATGGCATTTTCTTCTAATATATCGTTGCCAAACCTTACAATCCTGAGATTCATCTAAGTCATTATGCTGTGACTGTTAACTTTTGTTACAATAGATTAACCTTATGTGACCCATTTTCAAGCGATTCGCAAACGATGGGGGTGATTGGAGAGCATTGTGGGTGAGCGTAGACATATCTTTTTGAGCTATCGCAGCACCGAAGCTGAATTTGCTCTCAGACTGGCGGCTGATCTTAAAAACGCCGGGGTCAACCTGTGGATGGATCGCCTGGATATTAGCCCAGGGGATGACTGGCGCAAGTCGCTGGAAAGTGCCGTCTATGGCTGCGCCGCCTTCATCTCTGTCCTCAGCCCGGCCTATGTCTCGTCAAAATACTGCCGGCGCGAACTCGCCCGCGCAGATCGACTCAGCCGCCCGGTTTTCCCCGTCCTGCTGGGGTCGATTGCAGAAGCGGACTGGCCGCTGGAAATCGAGCGCCAGCAGTACATCGACTTCAGCGACTGGCAAAACGACAGCATCTACCAGCAGCAGCTCAAACGTCTGGTGGCGATCCTGAAGGAAAAGTTTGCCGCACAGATCAGCGTCGCCCCGGACCCCAAAACCCAGTACCTGACCAACCTGGCCGCCACCATGGAAACCCAGAAAGGGCTGGCGGAATATCTGGAGTTTTCGACAGAAGCGGATAAATGGCTGAAGCGGGATTTTATCCGGCCGGAACCCCACTCTGTCAAATTCTGGACCAGCCACACCACCTATGCCCTGCTGCAATCATCACCGGCGGGCAGGTATTATCAGAAGCAGACATTCAAGGACCTTGACGAAATCCTGGAGAAGTGGCCGCAGGTCGTGCTGCTGGGGGAACCTGGCAGCGGCAAAACGGCAACCATACGACGGCTGGTGCTGGATACCATCTACACACACCAGGCCGATTCTTCAGAAGATGCCCCGCTGCCCCTGCTGCTGGACCTGGTGGCGTGGGAAGACGGGACCAGCCTGGAAGATTTTATCCGCGCGCAGTGGCCGCTGGATACAGACCCACTCAAGCTGCTCTCGCGAGGGGATATCATTCTCTATATGGATGGCCTCAGCGAGATTGGCGGCAGTCGGGTAGAAAAGGTCCGGGCGCTGCGGGACTGGCTGGCATCCAGAAGCAGGCCCAAACGGGCAGTGATCACCTGCCGCCGCGCAGATTATGATGATTCCATGGATCTGGAACTGCCCACCGCGCTGATCTGCGATATGGACCGCCATCATATCGAGCGCTTCGCCACCAATTATCTGGGCGAAGAACTGGCGCAGATCTTCCTGAGCCATGTCGTGCCTAAAAATGCCTGGGAGGAAGGCCAGAACCAGCACCGCTATCACCTGGCCAGCAGCCCCTTCCTGTTAAGCGCGATGATTCTGCTGCATAAAAGTTCGCCTTATGGCGACGTGCCAGACAACACTGGCATGCTGATGAAAAGTCTGGTCGCTGAAATCTGGGAGCGTGAACGCAGCCGGACCGGCGCGCCAGGTACGACTTTTGAGGAACTACAGACCGCGCTGGCAGACCTGGCAGCGGCGCTTATAGAGGCGGATGCCGGGATTTATGTCTCTTATAATTACGCGCTGGAACTGGTGGGCACAGAGACGCTTCTGGAAACCGCGCGGCGGATCGGGTTTATCGAAGTGCACGCAGAAAATGTGCGCTTTACGCAGCAGTTCTTCCAGGATTATTTCGCATCGCTCACCATAGATCAGAGCAGTCTGCACGCGGTCATCCTGACGCCCCAGCTTAATAAGGGCGGACAGTATATCTCCGGCAGTTGGGATCAGCCGGTGATCCTGTATGCCGGCATTACCGCCAACACAGATGAAGCATTGCTGGAAATCGCGGATATCAACCCCTTCCTGGCGCTGGAATGTATTGCGAACGGCATCAATGCTTCTGATTACGTGGTTGATCCAATCATCAGCAAGCTGATTCGTGTCGCCAATACGCCGGAGAGTGATGCACGGGTTGGCACCGCCAGCATCCTGGGGCGCATTAATCATGATCTGGCGATTCCTGTTTTGCTGGAAGCGATGCGCGATGGCAGCTGGGATGTGCGCTGGGCCGCGACTCTGGCCCTTCAGGCGCTGGATATTTCCCTGCTTGACGGGCTGACGGATGTGCTGTGGACGCTGGAGCATGATATTCAGGAGGCGGCCAGCACCGCCGTGCGGCAGTTGGGGGCAAACGCGCTGCCGACGCTGCTGAAGCTGCTGCAAAATGAAAACTGGAAAATGCGGCGGGGTGCGGCCTGGGCGCTGGGCTGTGTGCATGATCGGGCGGGTGTCCCTGGCCTGATCCAGGCGCTGTACGACGAAGATCATCTGATCAGCGCCGAAGCGGCCCATTCGCTGGGCCACATCAAGGATCGGGCCGGTGTCCCCTGGCTGATCGAAATTCTGAAATACACAAGTAACTGGCGTGTGCGCAAGGCCGCCGCACAGGCACTGGGGGCCATAGGCACGCCGGCGATGGATTACCTGCTGGACGCCCTGCAGGATGAAGAGGAGGATGTTCGCCGGCTGGCTATCGAGGCACTTAAGGAAATTGATGATCCAACGGTTCCAATGGTGCTGCTGGATGCCAGCTATGATGAAAGCGCGGAAGTACGTTCCACAGCTATTGACGCGCTGGGCAGGTATCCTGACCATGCAACTGTTCAGCGGCTGATTGAATGCCTTTCTGACACATCCAACACCCGTTATAACCGAAAACGGGTCTGCGATACCGCAGCCCGTACGCTGGCTCACATTGAAACGCCAGAAGCCCAACTTGCATTGGAACAATGGCAGAAAGATGAGGGGGATTCACCATTGGCACCCAAACCCAAGAACATGCTGTCCAGATCGCCAGTACCCAAAAAATCCGCCAACGAGGCGAAAACCCGTCTGGAACGTATTACCCGAACCCATGGGGCCGAACCCGCACAGCCAGAAGCCGCGCCAACGCCTGCTGCTTCAGAAAATGAATGGCAGGCGCGCCGGGATGCTGTGCTGGCGCTGAAGCATAACCACACGGCTTCTGCGATGATCCGCCTGCTGCGGGCGCTGGAAGACAACGCAGCGGAAGTTCGTATCGCCGCGATAGAAGCCCTGGCAACCCTGAACGAGCAGGCAGCCCTGGATGCCCTTGTCAAAGCCCTGCAGGACGATGATCGGGCTGTGGTCACAGCCGCCGCGCATCAACTGAAGGCGCTGGGGGGTGCGGCGGTGCCGCTGCTGGCCGGTCATTTGCCCAACCCGGACCCGGTGCTGCGCGCCCGCATCATCGCGCTGCTGGGCCAGCTTGGCAATAAGGCCGCCGTCCCGCACCTGAAACCGCTGGTTGCCAGTACGGACAGCGTCCCCGGTGAAACGCATACCATTGGCGAGATTGCCACGCGAGCGCTGCAGGTTCTGGAGGCCGTACCAAAACAGGAACCCGCCGCGCCCCCTGGCTCACCTGCCCCGGCGGCGGAACCGACCAAAGCGCCTGTCGCTGCTGAACCTGAACCGGAGAAAACCGCACAGCAGCGCCGCGAAATTCTGGACGAACTGCTTGACGCGCTGCATCGTGCAGAATGGGGAGACCGCGAAGGCGCGGCCAAGGCCCTGCGCGAATATGCCAGAACCCTGCACGGCACCCGCAGCCCGGAGATTCTGAAACGGCTGGGTGTCACCCTGCAGGATGCTGACTGGGTGATCCGGTGGGCCGCCGCAGAAGCGCTGGCCTGGATCGGTGACCCCGCCGCCGTGCCGCTGCTGGTAAAAGCCCTGCAGGATTCCAGTTGGATGGTACGGGTTGCTGTGGTGCGGGCGCTCCTCGAAATCAGGGACCCGTCCAGCGTTCAGGCCCTGACCAGAATGCTGGCAGACAACAAGGATGCAGTGCGGGAAGCCGCGGCAGAAGCCCTGGGGGTGCTGGCGCATCCTGCCGCCGTGCCTCATCTTGAAACCGCGCTTTCAGATCCAGAATCCTTTGTGCGGCTGGCAGCGGCTGTTGCCCTGGGCCAGATCAATCATCCCTCAACGGTGAAGCCGTTAACCACAGCGCTGCAGGATGAAGATGGCCATGTACGATGGGCCGCCGCCTATGCCCTTAGCGAGCATGGCAATGCCGAAGCTGTGCCCGCCTTGATTCAGGCACTGAAGGATTCCGGTGGGCCCTACTGGGAAGAAGAAAAGGTGAATCAACTGGCCGCGGCAGCCCTGCGACGCATTGGCACCACGGAAGCACAGGCCGCTGTTGCCGCATGGGAAGCCAGCCGGGCCGCACAACCCTAGCTGCCAATGCTGCCAATGAGGGTACTATCCCTGCTCTTTTGTAAACCAGAAAGAGCAAATATTTGGTAGCATTGAGAGTTAGGGTTACATTTGTAATGTTTAGTCAGGTTTATGCGTTACACCAGTGACCCTCACCTTTTGATAATAAGGGTAGATCAAAATTATTGATGGTAAGATTGCATTAGGTTTTTTCTAATCACGATCTCAGGGGGAATACGGGTGTATCTACCAAACAGGCGGTGACATCCGATGAAGTTATTTATTAGCTATGCACGCGTTGATAAACCCTATTGCATTCAGATCGTCAGCGCGCTCGAAGTCCATGAAATCTGGTACGATCAGCGACTGCACGCGGGACAGAACTGGTGGAAGGAAATCATGCGCCGGCTGGAATGGTGCGAAGGTTTCGTCTATTTGCTGTCCCCGGAATCCGTCGCCTCTGAATACTGCAAGCGCGAATACGAACTGGCGCGACATCTCGGGCGATTCATTTTCCCGGTGCTCATCCAGCGCGATACGGTGATTCCCGAAAG
>CAZQIY010000027.1:28943-62515 GCA_964593565.1 uncultured Anaerolineaceae bacterium | reverse complement strand
CTGCTGCTGGATGAGCCAACCAACCACCTCGACATCGACAGCCAGGAAGTGCTGCAGGCGGTGCTGGATGATTTCCCCGGCACGATTCTGCTCGTCAGCCATGATCGCTACCTGATCGACGCGCTGGCCTCGCAGATATGGTCAGCCACGCCGGGCAGCCTGGAAGTCTTTGAGGGAACCTATGCGGAATTTATCGGCAAGCAGCAGCAGGCCGCAGAAGCAAGCGTACAGAAAAGCAGCACCAACGGGCGCGCCAAAGAATCGCGCCCCAGCGAGAAGAAAAAACACGGCCTGAACCCGTATGAACTGGAAAAGCGCGTCAATGCGCTGGAAACGCAGATTCACACGCTCGAAGCGGAACTGGAACAGCTCACTGCCGATATTGAAAGCGCCAGCGCGACGGGCAACGCGGACCGGGTGCAGGCCCTGGGAATCGCCTATACACGGACACAGGATGAGCTTGAGCAGATCATGGAAGAGTGGGGCCGTCTGTTGGAATAGGCCCCACCCCTGCAAAGCAGTATCGTTAGCATGATGATCCGGCGCGGCCGGATCATTGTTTTATTCGGTGTTTTATTCAGTGGACGCGGCTTCTCCGGCCAGCACATCCGCCACCGCAAAATAGGCCGGTTTGGGGTTCAGGCGCTCATCAAACAGCAGCGGCCAGTCCGCATTGCCGGACCACTGCGGAATCCAGGAATAGCGGTCGCTGACGCCCCACACCACCACCGTATCACAGTTGGGCGCTTCCAGGCAGGCGCGGGTCGCTTCGGTATACATTTCCGCCTGCCGTTCCAGCATTTCTTCGCGGGTGCGGTTCGGGTGATGAATGCGCACATCCATCTCCGTGATCGCCACTTTCAGGCCCAGCTCGCCAATCCGATCTATCACCTGGCGGATTCGCTCCGCGGTAGCGGTGGGGCGCTGCTCCCAGGTGAGGTGCATTTGCAGCCCGACGCCATGAATAGGCACGCCATCTTCGACCAGTCCTTTGACCAGTTCGTAAATCTCGTCCGCCTTGCGCCCGGGCGTATCCGCGCTGTAGTCGTTGTAGTACAGCAGCGCGTCGGGGTCGGCTTCGTGCGCCCAGCGGAAAGCCTTGGCGATATAGTCCGGCCCCATGGCCCGCAGCCAGATGGTATTGCGCAGGCCGCCGGCGTCATCAATGGCCTCGTTCACCACATCCCATTCATGGATGCGGCCTTTATAGCGCCCGACCACCGTTTTGATGTGATCTTCCATCAGCGCCTCGATTTCCTCCGCGCTGAAGCGGTTTTCGTTCAGCCACACCGGCTGCTGGTTATGCCACACCAGTGTATGCCCGTGCACCCGCATCCCCTGTTCTTCGGCCCAGTCCATAAAGGCATCCGGCGAGCGCCACAGATACCGGCCCGGCGACAGACCCAGTTCGCCAAACTTGAACATATTCTCCGGCGTCACGATGTTAAATTCGCGCTCCACCGTCGACAGGTATTCCTCATCGGTCCAGAAGGCGGTGGTATGGATGGCGCTGCCCACCCACATGCCATGTTCCTCTGCCAGATCGCGCAGTGGGGTCTGGTCTTCCTGTGCCCCAACAGTCATAGTCACCAGCAGTAAAAGCACTGCAATCAAAAATCTATACATCCTCAAGTCTCCTTATCATGACGAGTCCCGGCGGGTTCGTTCTGCCACAGCCTCTATCCCCCCACACCCCAGAAGCGCACAGAACGATCCTCGCCTACAGATACCAGCACCGTCCCATCCGCACTAAAAGCCAGGCCGCCCACGACATCGGTATGACCGGACAGCCGGGCCAGTTCGCGGGTGCTTTCCACATCCCACAGCCGGATCGCGTAATTCGGCGCGGCTTCGTCGCCCCCGGCAGAGGCCAGCAGTGCACCATCCGGGCTGAAGGCCAGCGCCGCTACCGGCAGGCCCGCTTCTCCGATTCCACTCACCTGCTCCTGCGACTGCACATCCCACAGGATAATCTCGCCGCTGCTGCTGCCCGTCACCAGCAGCGCGCCATCCGGGCTGAAGGCCAGCGCCACCACCGGGCCGCTGTGCCCTTCCAGCACCGCCACCTCAGCCGCATCGGCGGCATCCCACAGCCGCACCGTCTGATCTTCCCCGGCAGACGCCAGCAGCGCACCATCCGGGCTGAAGGCCAGCGCATTGACCTGCCCGGTGTGCCCGCCCAGCGCGGCCTGCTGCGATACGGAATCGATATCCCACAGCAGAATGGCGTTGGCCGGTTCAACCGGCACGTTGGTCACCGCGACATCGCCGACAGAAGCGACGGTCTGCGCATCCGGGCTGAAAGCGACAGCAGTGGTCAGGGTTTCGTGGCCCTGGTCAAACCAGCGTTCCAGCAGCGATACCTGTGCGTCTGCCGCCCACAGACGAATGCCGCCCTGCACATCGCCCAGCAGCAGCAGATCACCCGCCGGGCCAAAGCCAACATCCGTAAGCTGGACCGTGCCGCGCAGCAGCCCAGGGGCTGTATCCAGCGCGGACAGCGTGTACAACCAGACTCCGTTCACGCCTGCGCCGCCCAGCACCGCGACGGTATCAGAATCCGGTGCAGCCGCCAGCGCCGGGGCCACATTAGCCTCCACCCGCGAAAGCTCCGCCACCTGCCCGGCGTTCTGCGCATCCATAGGAGCCAGGCCAGCCGGCAGCGGCAGCGCAGGCACCGCTTCCAGCCAGTAAGACCCATCGCGCCCTTCAACCGTCCAGCCGGCGCGCCCGTCATAATCCACCTGCCACCACAACTGACCTTCGGCGCACACCGGCCCGGCTGCGATATTCAGCACCGCCTGCCCCGGAATCTCGCCAATCACGGCGCCGTTGTCACTGGGTTCGCTGCGCTGGATAATCGGCGGCCCGGCCACCACCTGCGCCTGAATGCCAGAGGTCAGACGCTGTGGCAGATACACCACCCCCGGCTCCGGGTCCGGGCAGGCCACTGTCGTATCCACTGTTTCCGCATCAACCACGGTGGGGGTCGCTCCGGCAGCTTCGCTCTCGCTGGTCTGGCTGCACAGAATCACGGTGCTGCCATCGGCAGACACCCGGTAATCATAGACGACGCCTTCATAAGTCAGCAGAAACTTAAACCCCTGCGTGCTGATCTGCGCATAGGCGGCATCTGGCTGGGGGCAGCCCAGGCTCATGTCCGGGTACAGGTCCTGCGCCCAGCGCCAGTTATCCAGGTCGTTCAGTGTCAGGTTGCGGTTGACTTCGCCGCCTAATCGTTCCAGCGCAATATTGACCTGATCCGGCACCCCCTGGGCCATAACCAGACCCGGCAGCAGCAGCAAACCACAAAGCAGCAAACCAGCATATCGCCTCAACATCATACCTGTCCTACCTATCCTTTTCTCAATACGTTTTTAAGATACACCGCGCCTGTTTTTCCGGCAACACATCCCGCCTACAGCCGCCGCTGCCGCCCCAGACGCTGGTAAGCACGCACCCCCAGCACCAGCGACACCGTCGGCAGCCACACCAGCCCGAATGCCGCGAACAGCCCCACCAGCGGCGCGAGGATGCCGCTGTCTTCAAACGGCAGATGATAGCCAGCAGCGCCCGCCAGCAGGAACAATCCTGCCGGCACCAGCAGCGCCCCCAGCGGCGATTCTTTTACAGGCACAGCAGAATCCAGCAGGGTTGTCCCCTGTTCGCGTTTCTGGAACCACACCATCAGCCAGCAGTATACCGCCAGCGCCAGCAGCACCCCCAGCGAAATCAGGTCCACCTGTGCCCAATGGCGGATCAGCAGCGCCAGCAGCACCCCGGCCACCACCAACCGGCCCACCGGCCCCAACTGAAGATCGTGCAGGTGCGCGGGCCACCCTACAGACAGGCGCAGCAGCACCCCCAGCCCCAGCAGCGGCACCACCGCCGCCAGCAGCATCTGTTCCGGCGGGGCGGCCTGCGTCGTGATTTCGGCCAGCGCAGGCAGCCAGCGCACCCACACGCCCCACACCAGCCCGATGCCGCCCGCCACCGCCCAGAACCAGCGCCAGCGCGCCGCAGCGACCCACAAAAAGCAGGCCAGCGCGCCCGCGCCCGCCAGCGTATGCGCCCCCAGCACCCGTGTCGCCCAGGTGCGCGGCACATCGGCCAGCGCCGTCTGCGGGTTCAGCGCCAGACTGCTGAGCAGGCCATAGATGCCCGCCAGTGCCAGCAGGCCAAACACATCGCGCGCCCGGTAACGCGCCGCAAAATCCAGCAGCAGCGCCGCCAGCGCCATATACCCCACCACCAGCCACACCCAATCCAGCGGGGGGCGTCCTGTCGGGTCTGTCCAGAGCAGAATTTCGGAAGCAAACAGCAGCCATCCGGCCAGCAGGCCGCGCACGAACCACACGTGCATCGGCGCTTACCCCAGCGGTTTGATCGCGACCAGCCGCGACACATGGCCGGATTCAGCATGATGCAGAACTTTCCAGTCTGCAAAGAAGCCAGCCAGTTCGCCCGGTGCCAGCAGAAAATCCCGGTTGAAGCCGGGCATCAGGTCGAGGTAATTGGTGTTAAAGGTCTCATAGATGATGCGCCCGCCGGGCTGGACACAGGCGCGCAGCTGTGGGAACAGGTCGCGCTTGAGATAGCGAAACACACACACGACCTGGTATTTGTTCTGCTTGAGGTCGGCTTCATCCAGGTCTGTCAGCAGAAAGTTGATGCTGCGCAGGTTGCGCCGCACCATTTCCGCCCGGCCCTGCAGCAGCGCCATGCGGCTGACATCCATCACATCCACCACATACCCCTGCGTCGCCAGCCACAGGCCGTTTTGCCCCAGCCCGCCCGCCAGATCAAGCGCGCGGTCTTCGCCCACCTGGGCAGCAGGCGGCACATACTCCAGCAGAAACGGGTCCGCTTCCGGGAAGGATTCCTGCTGGCGCTGCCGGTAAATGGCGTCCCAGCGCTTGCTGTCTTCGGCAGACATAATCAGTCGTCTCGGCCTCCATAGACAGGAATATAATCGAGCGCATCCGGCACCCGCGCCATGATGTCCTCGTCGCCGGGGTACAGGCGCGCATCCGGTTTGCGCTGCCGCCGGGCATACAGTTGATAAGCATCGCGCAGGGCTACAAAATCCGGTTCGCGCCAGTTGTCCGGCAGGGCCAGGCAGTCTACCAGCGCCAGCAGACGCTGTGCGCCGGGGGTGGTCCAGTCTGGCGTTTGCAGCAGCGCGCGCGCCGCCTCCGCCGTCTGGGCATCTGCACCGGTCTTTTTCAGCAGATTACCGCTCAGGCGCTGGAACATCTTCTGGGCGTGGCGTGCGTTCACTTTTCCGGTCATGGCCTGCACATCATCCGGCAGATGCGCAAACGACTCCGCGCCGGCCTGATCACCCGTGCCGCTATATTCACCATACAGCACCTGCCGCAGATCATCCGCCGCACAGCCATCGCGCAGATAGGGCAGCAGCACCACTTCCGGCTGGGTTCTGCCCCCCGGCGCATACAGATCAATCACGCCCACTTCGCCATCCAGCCCCAGATACAGGCAGGGCGCCCTGGACGCCAGCGGCATCAGCAGGCGCGGGTCCGGCGTGCCAATCACACGAATCCAGCCCTCTGTGGGCGGGCCGACGAACAGCCGCACCGTGCGGGCATAACTTTTGCCGGGCAGCGGCCCAAAGGCATCATAAAGGGTATATCCCAGATTTTCCATCGACTGCCGCAGGGTAGCAGCGACCCCCTGCTGGTCAGCGGAGGGCAAGTACAGGCTGTCCCAGGATATAGTCATCGTGCACCTCATGAATCTCAGGTTCGACGGCAGCGGTATACCCCACCATGCTGCCAAAATTCCGAAAACCCAGCGCCCGCGCCATCTGCTGTTCCGCCTCGCTGTCCCCCGGCGCATAGATCAGGGTGCAGCCCTTTGCCTGGGCTGTTCGGATGATGGCCACCAGCAAACGGCGCAGCAGCTTGGGCGCAGCGGCCTCCGGCGTCAGCGCCAGCGCCAGCACATGCGCCACATCGCCCTGAATGCTCAGGCGCGCCAGCCCCAGCGGGACATCCGCGCGCTGCATCAGCAGATCAACCCACAGCCCCTGCTTCAGGACGTGATGATCCGGCCCGGCCAGCAGCGGTTCCACCCCCAGGGTGATGATCCGATAATCCGGGTGGTGCCACACGGTTGACCACAGATGCGCGCCGCGCTGATCGTTCACCGGGCCAATCGTGATCGCGTTCGGCATTCGGCCCAGGCGCGGCAGACAGGGCGTCTGGCCGCTGAATCCCTCTTTGCGATACACCATCAGGGGCAGTTTCCAGGCCTTGTGCAGGCCCAGTTCTGCCAGCGCGCTGGCAAACAGCGGCGGAAACAGTCCTTCAATGTAGGTGACGCGAGGCCCGCGCCGGAGCTGGCGCATGCGGGCCAGCCCCTGTGCCACCATTTCGCCGGATACCCAGGCCGTGCCCCGTCGAGGCGTGACGTAATTCAGGCTCGGCAGTGTGCTGGACGGATGATAAAACACATCCACCAACCCTACCGATTCGCACTGTGCGCTCAGGCTGCTGTGGGCCTGATACAGATGATCCTGCACCCGCCGCAGCGCCTGGCGCGATTCTTTCACTGCCTCACTGTTCATGGTTTGTCCTGCCGGTGAAATGGAGACACACTTGTCACAGTAATAAACTGAGTATAACACAACTCTGATGGGCCATTCAGCCTTTGCGACAAGGCTTTTTGACCACCTGCTTTTTGCCTCAAACTGCTGAATCCGCTAAAGTATGAATAATATCAGTATCAGGTGTGGCAGTGGGCGCCTGTTCATCAAGCGGGGTTAAGCCGGACGTTTATTGTGGTGGCTTCGGACCATGCTCGCCAACGTTAAAGTGGTGTATACCGGGTTCGCTGAATCATGATCGGGAAGACGTTAGTTCATCGGTATCACATTATCCAACATCTGGGGGATGGCTCGACGGCTACCGTGTACAAGGCAGAGGATTTGCGGCTGGGGCGTCAGGTCGCGCTGAAGATTCTGCTGCCACACGTCCGCAGCAGCACGCGCAGCCGTTTCTTCCAGGAAGCAAAGGCCGCGGCCCAGCTTAATCATCCTAATATCATGGCCATCTATGACATGGTGGAGCATGATGAGCAGCCGTTTCTGGTCACGGAATATGTAGAAGGCAACCCCCTCACAGATTTTATCCCCTCAGCGCCGGATGTGGTGGCCAGCCTGGGGATACAGCTTGCCCTGGCGCTGGATTATGCGCACGAACGGCAGATCATCCACCGCGACATTAAACCAGCCAATGTTCAGATCACCCCCCAGATGCAGGTGAAAATTATGGACCTGGGCCTGGCGCTGCCGCGCGAGGCCACCCGCGTCACCGCCGAGGGGATGATTATCGGCACGCCGGCCTATCTGTCGCCAGAACAGGCCCAGGGCCAGCCGCTCGACCCGCGCACCGACATTTATTCGCTGGGAATCGTCCTGTACGAGATGGCCACCGGCCAGCTTCCCTTTGATGCCGACGAAATTTCCGCCCTGCTGCTTCAGCAGGTGCGCCAGCCCCCGCCGCCACCCCGGCTGATCGTACCGGACCTGCCGGTTGAACTGGAAGCCGTCATCCTGAAGGCGCTGGAAAAACATCCGGTCCGCCGTTTTCAATCCTGCCGCGCCATGGCAGAAGCGCTGCAAGGCATACTGCATTCCAGCCCCACTACCACTTCGCCTCAGCGCCCGGCGCCGTCTGATCTGTCTGCCCCGGCTGTGCCGCCAGACCGCCTGATTCGTCTGGTGCTGGCGGATGATCATAGTGTGCTGCGTAAGGCGCTGGTGAGCGCCCTGGAAACACAGCCAGAATTTCATGTGGTGGGCGAAGCCGGCGACGGCGACGAGGCGCTGGAGCAGACGCTGGCGCTGCGGCCGGATGTGCTGGTGCTGGACCTGAACATGCCGGGCAAAACCGGCCTGGATGTGCTGCCCATTATCCGCGCCCAGGCGCCGGAAGTGCGGGTGCTGGTGCTGACCGGCCGCGAAGAAAGCGGCTATATTATCCGCGCGCTGCGTGCCGGGGCCAACGGCTATATCCTCAAATCCGCCGACGAAAACGAACTGATTGACGCGCTGATCAACGTCAACCGGGGGCATCTGGTGCTGGGGCATGGGGTGACGGAAAAGGTCGTCACGGGCTTTCTGCGCGACCCGGATGTGGACAGCGGCATCAGCGAAATCGAACGGCGTCTGCTGCTGTATGTCGCCAGAGGGTACGACAACGACGAAATTTCGCGCCGCCTGAACCTGGCTATGCCGCTGGTGATCGAAATGCTGGCCGGGCTGATGAACAAACTGGGGGCGCAGGACCGCCACGAAGCCGCGCTGCTGGCCCTGCGCGAAGGGCATATCCTGCTGGAAGAACTGCACACGGTCTAGCCGTTCAGCTTACCCGTTCCAGCGACCGCAGATAATCATCAAAGCTCCACAGGTTATCCAGCGCATATTCGGTCATCATCCATAAGTCGCCATTGGGCACCCGGGTGAGCGCCGGGTCTGGGCGCTGCAGATGCTCCAGCAGCGTGTGCAGGTTATTCAGGGCGTGTTCGTGGTGTGTGTGCATCTGGCTGAAATGCGCAATCGCCCGCTGAATCGCCCGCTGCGACTGCACCATGCGCCGCGTATCTTCCGATTCGTAATAATAGCTGTGTCGCCAGACCCGATGTTCCGCCAGCAGCAGTTCAAGCTGTTCCAGCGCGTGGCGCAGCACCGTCAGCGTCGTCTGGTCGCCCCCCTGCATCAGAATCAACTGTTCCAGCAGTCCGATACAGGTTTGCGCCTGTTTCAGCCGTTTCTGATACTCATTATTCACACGCCAGAGCAGGTCAGCAGGGGTCGTCATTCTTCCGCAGTCCCAGGGTACAGGTGGTCAGGTTGTGCTGGCACCGTTATTGTAACATAAGTGTCACGTTACAAGGGTGAGTATTCTCGCACCAATCAAAAAACAGCGTAGCTAAAACAAGCCTGGCGGCGTTATCATCGTATCCGGAAATACAAGGCTCCGTTCGGGCCGGTCGGAACCCGATGATTCCTCACAGCGCAACTTTTATACCGACCCCGCGTATAGTCGGTTAGATACCACACTGGTGGTATGCAAGGGAAACAATGTCTGTGGAAGATCCGATCATCCTGCGATGGGTGGAAGACACACTTGACGGCAATCAGGATTCCTTCGCTGAACTGGTCAACACCTATCAGAATGCGGTTTACAACCTGTGCTATCGCATGCTGGGGGAACGCACTGAGGCCGAAGACGCAACACAGGAAGCGTTCCTGCGGGCTTATCTGAACCTGGACCGGTATGATCCGGCGCGGTCGTTTAAAACCTGGGTGCTGTCGATTGCCTCCAATCACTGCATTGACCGGCTGCGGAAACGACGGCTGACCTGGTTATCGCTGGACGATACACTGCCGCCCAATATTCACCTGCGCAGCGACGAACCAGAACCGGAAGAAGCGACCCTGCACGACGAACGCAGCCGGGCTGTGCAGAGTCTGTTAAACGAGCTAAGTACGGAATACCGGGCCGCTGTTATTCTGCGCTATTGGTACGATTATTCTTATGCAGAAATTGCCGACATCCTGGACACGACTGAAAGTGCCATCAAGAGCCGGCTTTTCCGGGCGCGGCAAGCCCTGGCAGGCCACTTAGAAACGCAGTCTGCCGTTAATCCCCTGGTGAAACCGTTACTGGAGAGTCTGTAATGGCTAATGAACGACAGAAGCGCCTGATGCAGCAGGCCCTGGATGCTGAACTGGCCCCCGAAGAGGAGGCGGAACTGCGCCGCCATCTGGCTTCCAGCGCGCGCGACGCCCAGGCCTACCAGCGTCTGCAAACGGTGGATACCATGCTGCGCAGCGCGCCACACGAACGCGCGCCCAAGCGACTGGCGGCCACGATTATGGCCCGCCTGGCCGAAATGGCGGAGCAGATGGACCCCCGGCAGCTTTCGCGCATCTCCGGGCTGGCGCTGGCGGTCGCGCTGGGGCTGGTCGGGGCAGTCATGATGCCGCTGCTGGCGCTGACAGGCTGGCTGCTGCTGACGGTGATTGGCAGCGGGGCCGGGCTGGTGGCGGCCATCGAACGGGTGGTGGCCCTGCTGGCCGTCATTCTGAACATGGCGGAAACGCTGCTGCAGCAGCTTCACAGCTTTCTGGCTGCAAACCCGGAACTGCTGGTGCTGATGATCGGACTGATCCCGGTTTCCCTGCTCTGGTTGATACGATTTGCACCCCGCAAACGCGCGGACTCGATGCCGTAGGGGTGGAGAAAGAGACAGTCTATGCGTTGGAAAGGGTTGCTCGTTCTGGCATTAGGGGTAGTGGGCATCGTGGCGCTGGCGAATGCGGCCCGTGTTGCCCTGCTGCGCCAGCCGCTGCTGCAAAGCGCCCAGGTGAAGGTAGAGGATACCTTCACCCTGAACCAGTTTATTTATGAAGACCTCGTCGTCCTGTCGGACAGCATCACCCTGCCGGCGGATTGGCATATCGAAGGCGATGTGGCGCTGATCGGCGGGCGGGTGGATGTGGATACCACCATCAGCGGCGATCTAACCGTGCTGGCGGAACAGGTGATCATCGGCCCGGACGCGCAGATCGCCGGCAACGCCACGCTGCTGTCGGATAATGTGCAGATTGGCGGGCAGATTGACGGGGCGCTGCATGTGCGCGGCGATTCGCTCACGCTGCAGCCACAGGCGGCCATCGCGGGCAGTGTCTTTGCCTGTGCGGACGCCCTGACCGATGCCCGCGCCCCAGACAATGCCGCCAGTGTGCGCCCCTGCGACCAGAGCGATCTGTGGTCATCCACCGCCACGCTGGAAGCTCTGCAGGACCCGAACTTCGTGCTGCCGCTGCTCAACATCACCATCAGCGGGGCGGCGGTCATGCTGCTCAGTTCGCTGCTGGGTTCGGTGGCACTGTCCGGCGTCGCCATCCTGGGCGTGGTGGTCTTCCCGCGCCAGATCAGCCATATAGAAGAAGCAATTCGCACCAACCCACGCAGCCTGGGCGGCACCGGGCTGATGGTGATCGCGCTGGCGGGGGGCATCACCTTCGCGCTGGCGCTGGCAGTCGTCACCGTGCCGCCGCTGGGGCTGGTGCTGGTGCCAGTCTATTTTGTGGCCGGGCTGCTGTTTGTGGGGGTGGCGCTGGCCGGGTGGGTGACGATGACCCTGATTGTGGGCGACATGATCCTGCGCCGGCTGACCCGCGCGACTCTGCCGCCGCTGGTGATCGCTGCGGTGGGCAACATCGCGCTGCTGCTGACCTGGAATGTGCTGGTACTCACCCCATACAGCCGCATCATCGGCCTGTTTGCGCTGCTGGCGCTGGGGTCGGTGGGCCTGGGCGCGGCCATCATCACCCGCGCGGGCACAAAACCTGTCCACCGCAGCTATCTGGTGCAGGGCTAATCAGGATAGAATCTGCCCGCTGTAGTGCGACAGCGGGCTACTGCGCCGTAAATGGTCCCAGTTCCTGAACATCGATGGGCACACCATCCAGTTCCTGAGGAATCACATCTTCGGGCGCAAGCTGGCTGAGCGGCACCTTTTCATCGACCATCACCACAATAGCGATCCGGCCGGTATACTGGCCGTCTTTTTTTGCCAGGCCGATGGCGGTGCCCTGGACATGCGCCTTGGCCATCAGTTCATCGTTATAGCGGGCCTGCACCGCTTTGGCTCGTTCGGTCATATCTTCGGACATGATTTCCTCCTCAAAGTCCGAAGTCGTCAGGGAATGTTCCTGACGACGCGCGACGAGAGATTTACGAACAGATGCTGGCTTTACAGATTGATGTCCAGCCCATCCAGCACTTCATCAATCGGGTTAAAGATGGTGGCCTGGGGCGAACCGGCATACAGCAGCCCCACCGCCTTGTTTTCCGTGCCATCCACAATCAGCGAGCCGGAATCGCCGCCCTGACTCATCGGCGTGGTGATAATCTGCCCGGTAAAGCGCGCTGTTTTGGCGCCATAGGCCACGTTGACGGTGGCGTTCAGCAGGGTGACAACGCCCGTCGTAAAATCGGTAGTGCGCCCGTTCTTGCGCACAGTCATCCCCAGGCTGGCCAGCTTGGTGCCGCTGACCACGCCAATATTTCGGATTTCGCCCGTAAACATATTCGGGTCAAGCGGCTTTGCCACCGCCGCATCCACCCGGTTGGGCACTTCCTGCGGCACCAATACCTCCTCCGGGGCCAGCGGCTTGACGGTGGTCACTCGCTGTTCTGCACCGGAAAGGCTGCTCAGCAGGTTGAGAATATTCACAAGAATAAGCAGACAGCCGCCATTTTCGCCCCCGTTGCCCCCGTTGGGCGGCGGTGGCGGATCGTCTGGTTCGCCAACAAAACGAATGCGCACGAAACGTTCCAGAGTCGCCACCCGGTCCCCCGGGTTCTGGCCGCCATCGGCCGGGCCGGGCTGCAGGATCGCATCGCCTTGCTGCGCGTCATTACTGTTCGCAAGCACATGATTATTCGACAGAATCAGTTTTTCGCCGGTATTGCGGTCCGTCACGATGGTGCCCAACGTCCCGGCGGTGATTTGGTAATGGCCGATGCTGACGCCGCTGGGAACAGTCGGGCGGAAACGGTCGCGCGGGGTCTGGAAGGCCCGCAGATACCCCACCTCATAGACATCGGTGCGCACCCCATCAATCGTTGGCGGCACAATATCGGATGCCGCCAGCGCCGCCAGGGGCAGTTTGCGCTCCACCAGCACCACGACGGCGCGTTCCCCCTCTGGCGAAGTCTTGTCCCCCTTGTTGCCAATCGCTACGCCAACGACGTTGGCCCGCTTGAGCAAATCCTCCTGTACAGCAGCCTGTGCCTGAAAGACCTGTTCAGTTGACATCATCTTTCCTCTCTGGATGCACTTGCGTGTATCTGCCATTGTAGCACGAGGTTATTCTGTGCGCAGAAGACCTGCACATGCAAGATAATAGTCTGATGAAAGGCTCTGGATGGGCAATCCCCAGTCTGGCGGATTGTGGTAGAGTTTTAAGGGGGTCTTATCAAACCGACCACACCGCATTCACCCGCCAGGCCTACCGCATAACAGCAGCGGTAGCTAGGCAGGCCATGATGAGCCAACACTATGCTGTAACATCTCAACCAACAGGAGCAGTTCGTGTGAGTACCGTTCTCAGGTCTATCGTTTTTGCTGCCGCAGGCGTGTTTATCCTGGTCGGGTGCAGCACCGGCCCACAGCGTACGATCCAGACAGGCGACCAGCTGGCGCTGTTTGATTTTTCTGAACCAGCGACCTTTGAAGAAGGCGCCTATGCCGATGCATCGCTGCGCATTGTGGATGGCGTCTACCGTATCGCGCTCAACCGGGGCGATAACGAAATCTGGTGGGCGCAGTGGGGCGACCCCCTGGAAAACGTCGTCATTGATGTGGTCGCAGAACAAACCAGCGAAGCCGAGGGCACCGCGTATGGAGTCGCCTGCCGTCTGAGCGGGCAGGTTGGCCAGCCGCTGTCTGTAGACCCGACCCTGTCGGCAATCGTCACAGGTGCGCCGGATACATCGGACACGCTCGCAGACGACATGACCGCAGAAGCGACAGAATCCGCAGAAGCCACGGCCGAGGCCACCACAGAAGCGGAAGACACCGCCGAAGCTGTCACGGAAGCAGCCGAAGACGCAGCCAGCGAAGCGACTGCCGAAGCTGAAGCGGCCAGCGCCACCCCCACCGAGGAAACTGAGGAAGCTGAGGCCGAAGCCACCGCCGAAGCTGAAGCCGAAACTGAGGAGGAGATCAGCATCGCCAATGGGGATGGCTATCTGTTCCTGGTTCAGGGCAGCGGCTCTTACGGGATTTTCCGGTCACGCGGGCGCACCATCACCCCGCTGGTTAACTGGACCGCATCCGACCATATCAACCGGGGGCCGGCAGGCAACGAACTGCGGGCCATCTGCCAGGATGATTACCTGGCCCTGTATATCAACGGCGAATTTGTGGCGGACGCCACCGACGACACCTACACCAGCGGGCAGGTCGGGCTGGCCGCCAGCGCCTCTAACCGGCTGGGCGTGCAGGTCGAGTTTGATGATCTGGTTGTGCGAGAGGCGGTTTCGGGGTAGTCTTGGCCACCAGCGGGCCAGCCTGCAAGGGCAGTCATCATCGCCGGTCCGGAATGCTGTGGTTGATTATGCACACCATCGAAACAACACGCCTTAAAATCCGCCCGTTCAGCCTGGATGATATCGACGACTATCACCAGCGAGTCTACAGCGACGCGGAAGTGACACGTTATCTGCCCGGCGGCAGAACACGCACCCGGGCAGAAACGCAGGATGTCGTCGCCTATTTCATGGACCACGAACGGCAGAACGGCTTCAGTATCGCCGCTGTGCTGAACAAGGCCGAATCCAGCCTGATCGGTCACTGCGGCCTGCACCGCTTCCCCAATGGCGATGTCGAAATCGGCTATTCCTTCGCCCGTGACTGCTGGGGGCAGGGCTATGCCACCGAAGCCGGGCGCGCCATGCTGCGCTATGGCTTTGAAACCCTGGGGCTGAAGGAGATTATCGCGCTGGCGATGCCGCCCAACCTGGCGTCGCAGCGGGTCATGCAGAAGCTGGCGATGACGCATGAAGGCCTCACCAGCGATTATTACGGGTTTGAACTGGTCATCTACCGGCTGAAACGCGAGGATTTCGCGCCGGATGCTGGCCTGTATGTACTGGAACAGGCGGGCCAATGAACGCGCCAACGATTGAAACCGAGCACCTGATCCTGCGGGGGTTCAGGCCGGAAGACGCCGACGCCTATTACGAGGCGGTGTTATCAGACCCGGTCACGACGCGCGCCCTGCCCACCGGACGCCCCACCCCGCCGCAGCGCGCCCGTTCCATCATCGAAAATCACATCGACCACTGGCAGGAATATGGTTATGGTCTGTGGGCGGTCATCCACCGCGACGATGACGCCCTGATCGGTCACTGCGGTTTGCAGCGGCTGGGCGAAACGGCCAATGTCGAACTGACCTATGCCATGCGGCGGCCCCATGTCACGGGTGATCTGCCCATAGAAGCGGGCTATGCCTGCCTGCGCTATGGCTTCGAGACGCTGCGCCTGCCGCAGGTGATGGGGGTGCTGCTGCCGGGCAACGAGGCCGCCCGCCGGGTGTACATCAGCCTGGAAATGCACACCGGCCCCACCGTCTATGCCTATGGCAACCGCCTGCCCACCTTTGTGATCACGCAGGGAAATTTTCGCCTTGAAGAATCGCATTACGTCGTCCGAGGAGCTTCCGATGACCCATCACCAGATTGACCCGGAACGCCGCACCCTGCACGGCCACTGGTCGCGCGATCTGCCGCCCGTGCTCACTATCGACCCCGGCGATACGGTGCAGTTCTGCACGCTGGATGCGGCCTGGGGAACAGCGCCGCCCACCATCCCGGGACGGCCCGACAACCAGTTTGAACCGCGCGACGCCCAACTGGATGCAGGCCATGCGCTGTGCGGGCCGGTGGCGATACGCGGCGCAGAGCCGGGCATGGTGCTGGCGGTGACGGTGGAGGAGCTGCGCACCGGCACCTGGGGCTGGAACGCGGGCGGCGGCATATGGCTGGAAGAAGCTGGCCATCCGCTGGGGGTCGTGGAGGAGGATGTCTTTCTGCTGTGGACTCTGGACCCGGACGCCATGACCGGGCGCAATCACCTGGGGCACAGCGTGCGCCTGTCGCCCTTTATGGGCGTCATGGGCATGCCAGCCGATGAGCCGGGGGTGCAGTCTACGCGCCCGCCGCGCACCAACGGCGGCAATATCGACTGTAAGGAACTGGGGGTTGGCAGCACGCTGTATCTGCCTGTCGCTGTAAAAGGCGGGTTATTTTCTACAGGCGACGGCCACGCCGCACAGGGCGACGGCGAAGTTTCCGGCACGGCGATTGAATGCCCAATGGAACGCTGTACACTGCGCTTTGAGCTGCGCGACGACTGGCAGTTGACCACCCCGCGCGCCCACACACCCACTGGCTGGCTGACGTTTGGCTTTCATGAGGACCTGAACAAGGCCACCGCCACCGCCCTCAGTGCCATGCTGGATTTAATCATGGAACAGTATGGCGTGCGCCGGGCCGAAGCGCTGGCGCTGGCGAGCGTGGCGGTGGACCTGCGCGTGACCCAGATCGTCAACGCCGCGCAGGGGGTGCATGCTTTCCTGCCGCACGGCGCGCTAAGCTAAGCTGATAGCCTAAAGCATCTTAAAATGGCTGCGATCCTTATACAGCACGGCCACCGGCGTTCCTTCTTCGGGCCGGGGCTTTTGTTTTAAGTCGTTGCGGGTGGCGGTCTGGCTCTTCTGCAGGGGCCTGTCGCCATCCGGCGGCATAAAGCGATAATCCACCCGCAGTTTGTAATTGCTCTTGTGCCAGGTGCCCCGCGTTCTTAACAGTTCGCCGCGCACAAGCTGGCCCTCACGCGCAAGCTGCTGGTCGCGTTTGTGGCTGTAGACAAAGCCGATCAGGATGCCCCAGGTGATGGCATTCCAGAGCACGCCAAAAATGGTAAAAAAGATGGCTTCCTCGTTGCCGTTCGTCCCATCAATGCGCGAAATATCCGGCGCAGACGGCACATACAGCACATCGACCCGCGCACCCCGTTCCACCCGGTTATAGACTTCATACGGGATTCTGTGGCTGCTGTCAAGCCGCATGCCATCGACCTCATAGGTATAGCGAGCGTAATACTCTCTGCCGCCGTCGTCATCGTCCTCATAGTAGCGTTCGATATATTCGCCCTGGGTAACCACGCCTGTGGTATTGAGGAGGTTGTATTTGTGCCATTCGTAGACCGCCATGCCGAGGGAAAACAGGCCGACCAGGACGAACGGCAGCAGAAACAGCAGCGCACAGCCTGAGCCGGGCGTGTTCAGCGGGGTAACAATCGTCTGGCGCTCCCCAGTCAGAAAACGGCGGTTGCCCGGCTGCAGCAGAAATACATCCTCAAAATCATCTGCGCCGATCTTCGTCCTGGGCTTGCGCGGCGCGCTGACGGCCCGTTCTGTCGCGGCGCGGTGCGCGCTGCAGGAGTCGCAGTAATGGCCGCCGGTGTTCTCGGTCCCGCAAAAGCGGCAGGTCCAGCGGTCCGCGCCCGCGTTCGATTCTGGTTCCGACAGGATTTCCCCCACCGTCGGCACCGGTGCGTCATCATAGGTCATCTGCTCGATTTCATCCGCCAGCGTGCTGCTGTCGGGCGTCACCGGCGGGGCTTCAAAGGACCCGCGCGCGATCATGTCCTGAATCTCGTGCCTGCGCAGCAGGTTCTGGGCCAGGTCGCGCACCTCGGCATTCTGGTCCTGCGCGATCACCTGCCGAAAAACCTCATCCACACGCGGATGCTCCAGCTTGCGCAGTTCCAGCAGCGCTTCCTTGCGGGCCGAAGCCGACGGATTATTGAGAGCAGTGCGTTCCAGCCGGTTAAATTGTGCCTCGGTCAGCGATGACATCGTTCACGCTCTCCTCTCATGAACGCCTGATTTTTAGAGTCTATTGTAGTGTACAACAGGAAGCTCGACACAAAGCACCACAATCTATGGGGGGAAGTCACAGAATCAGGCGGATGATGCGATCCAGCCCGGCGTAATCCTGAAGCACCGCCGCCTGCTGGGGGTTGACGACCTCCTGCGCCAGCGCCAGCGCCGCCGCGCCCTGGTCCGCCCCGATTTCCAGCAGCACCAGCGCGCCCACATCGCACACCTGGGGCACATCCACCAGCAGACGGCGCACCAGGTCCAGGCCATCCGGCCCGCCATCCAGCGCGAGCTGCGGCTCGTAACGGCTGACGGCCAGACCGGGCAGGTCCCCGCTGGCGACGTAAGGCAGGTTGGCCATCAGCACATCGGCTTTGATGCCGCGTTCGATCAAGGGCTTCAGCAGGTCACCTTCCAGAAACGTGACCTGCACCTGCTGCTGTTCGGCATTGCGCCGGGCGATTTCAAGCGCCTGCGGGCTGATGTCGATGGCATAGACCGCGGCCTGCGGCATGTGGGCGGCAAAAGTGACGGCCAGCGCGCCGCTGCCCGTGCCAATATCGGCGGCGCTAAGCTTCGAACGCTGGCTGGCAAAACGCAGCGCCTCCTCCAGCAGCAGTTCGGTTTCCGGGCGGGGGATCAGCACGGCGGGCGTGACGATCAGGTCGCGGTCATAAAAGGCGCGCCGCCCCAGCAGATAGGCCACTGGTTCGCCCCCGGCGCGGCGCTGCACAAGCCGGGCATAAGCAGCGGCCTGCTGCGCAGCCAGCACTTCATCGCCGTGCGCCAGCAGATAAGCGCGGTTGACCCCCAGCACCTCGGCCAGCAGCACCTGCGCATCCAGCGACGCCGAATCCGAAACCGGGGCGATCTGCCGGGCGGCATCCTGCAGCGCGTGGCGTATGGTCAGCTCAGCCAAAATTACTCTCGCAGTACCGGAATCACATCGCGGCCAAAGGCCTCGATCTGGCTGACAAGATCGCCCAGTGTATCGTGTTCAAACCCGACTGCCGGATAGGCCAGCCCGGCCTCGCGTAGTTGGCTCAGGTAGTCGATAGCGGCGGACGTGCCATCGCGCATATCCAGCATCAGGCGCACGCTCATCGTGATGGGCCGGCCCTCGCTCAGTTCGCGCACGCGCTGCACCTGCGCGGCATAGGCTTCCACGCTGGCGGGCCGGTTCGGGTGAAAGCCATCGCCCAGGCGAGCGGCCCGCTTCAGCGCCGCTTCCGAACTACCCCCAATCCAGACCGGCGGCGCGGTTCTGGGCCGGGGGGACGAAATTACGCCGGAAAAGCTGAAAGTGCCTTCGTGTTCCGGGTGCTGCTCGGTCCACAGCCTGCGCATGATGGTGATGTATTCATCCGCCAGCCTGCCGCGCCGCCGGAAATTCGCGTTGAGATAGCGGTATTCGTCCTGGTTCCAGCCCACGCCCACCCCCACGATCATCTCGCGCCCGGAAAGATGCATGATCGAAGCGATCTGTTTGGCCACCGTCAGCGGATTGCGCAGCGGCAGCACCAGCACGCTCAGCCCCAGACTGACGCGCTGGGTAGCCGCCGCCAGATACGCCAGCGTCACCAGCGATTCCGTCCCGTCGCCATACTGGGGATACTGCTGCGGCATGAGGATATGATCTGTCGCCCAGATTGAATCAAAGCCCACCGCTTCTGCCAGGCGGGCGCTGGTTCGGATGGCGTGGGCCTGGCTGATGGGGGACAGCAGGTTGGGTAAAAGAAAACCAAATCGCATAAGCAGCTCCCTGGCGCTGCGGACGGTGCGCAGCGCGATCAGGCCCCGTACAGCCGCTGCTCCAGTTGGGCGCGGATCGCGGGCCATTCATGATCGAGAATACGGAACCAGGCGGTATCACGGCTGCGATCCTTGATAATCATGTGATATTCCTGGATACCTTCAAAACGGAAACCGATTTTCTCCGCCGCCTGCCGCGAACGCAGGTTCAGCGCATCGCATTTCCATTCCACGCGCCGGTACCCCAGCTCAAACGCATGGCGCAGCATCAGGTAGGTCGCTTCCGGGTTGGCACCGGTGCGCTGGACCAGCGGGCTGTACCAGATGCTGCCCAGTTCCACCTTGAGAAACTGCGGCACATTGTTCATGTAGTTGGCGACGCCGACCTGATGGTTGGTGGCGATATCGAACACGCACAGCGGCTGGCCGTTGGGCGCTTCCAGTTGCGAGCGCAGAAAAGCGGCCAGTTCATCCGCGCTGGCGAACGGCCCACCATGCATAAACCGCCAGATCAGGGCATCGGCATCATATGCCTCGACTGACCGATCACCCAGAGTCGTGGGCTGGCCGTTGGAAACGGCGTACAGCGCCTCCAGGTCGCGTGCCAGATCAAGCGGTTCGAGGCGCACATAACGCCCCGTCAGCGTGACTGGCGCCGGCTTAAGCGAAAGCTGCCGCTTTGCCAGCACAGAATCCGGCAGACGCGGTGCAGCAGCAGAAATCTCCGTCATGTTTTCCCCTTCAGGTACACTGGGCCGCCTATGATCGTACCGCTGAGGGCGCTGCCCATGCAAGAGACAAAATCAGCACCGCCCGCCGCTGGCCGAACAGACGTGCTGGATTCTGATATAATCATGCAGGATTGAATGCCCGGAGAGGATGCGACATGAAACGACTGTGGATGCTGGCCCTGCTGGGACTGGTGGCGTGTAACTTTACCTACGGCTTTGACCCGGTGCCGCCCACCGCTGACGAAGTGCCGGAGGGCGAACAGGGCATCGTCACCAACGTGATTGATGGCGATACGGTGGATGTGCGGGTGGGGCATCAGACCGTGCGCGTGCGTTATGTGGGGATCAACACGCCGGAACGCGACGAACCCTGCTATGGCGAAGCCCGGCGCGCCAATGCCCAGCTTGTGGATGGCAAAACTGTCACGCTGGTGCGCGATATCAGCAATACAGATCGTTTTGGCCGCCTGCTGCGTTATATCTATGTGGATGGGGTGTTTGTCGAGGCACGGCTGGTGGAGATGGGCTATGCGGAGGTGGTCTCTTACCCGCCGGATACGGCCCATTTTGAGCAGCTTCGCCAGCTTGAAGATCAGGCCCGCGCCGCCAATCTCGGCTGCCACCCGACGGGCATCTTTGATGATGGCACCTACGAGCGTTAGTCCAGCAGGTCGGTTTCCAGCGTGCGCAGCGCCGCGCCCACCTGCACCACATCAACCCAGCCCTGGTGGATCTGCAGCAGGTCGCGGTAGCCATCCTGCACCTTGAGATAGAAGGTTCCCTCTGTGGGGTAATCGATGCCATCCTGCGCGGCAAACAGCAGCGCGTGCAGGCAGCCCAGCATCGACCCGGCCTGAGAACCTACCATGATGCCCTTGCCGGCGGCCCGTGCCCCGCGCAGCATCACGCTGGATTCGCCAAAGCCGGTGCGTGCTGTCTTGATGTTGAGGATGTCGAAGGTTTCAAATTCAATTTCGCGAGCCAGGTCGTGCATCGTAAAGGCGGAATCATCGGCGATGATGGGCATAATGGCGTGGCGCCGCAGTGCCTGCCGGTTGCGAAGCTGGTACACCGGCAGTGGCTCCTCGCACCACTGCACCCCCCAGTCCGCCAGTTCAAACAGCACCCGGCCTGCCTCGTCCAGTTCGTAACACTGGTTGGCATCGGCGTATAAATCCAGCGAATCGCCATACTGCTGCCGGATATGCCGCACCTGTTCGAGTTCGCGCTCAAAATCCTGGCCGATTTTGACCTTCAGCACGCGCACGCCCGCCTCATAGACCCAGCGCACCTCATCCAGCACTTCGTCAAGCGTGCCCGTGCCCAGAATAAAACTGACTGGCACGCGGGGCCGCGCCACCCCGATCAGATCAGCCAGCATCCGCCCCTGCGAACGGGCATAGGCAACGTGCAGCGCCATATCCAGCGCGCCTTTGGCGGTGTTGTTGTTGCGGATGATGCCCAGCCGCCGGGTTACAGCGTGAAGATCCGCCAGCGTATTCATCCGCTGGCCCACCAGCAAATCCGCACATTCCCGCGCCACAATCGCCGCGACGGATTCCGGTGTTTCGCCATAGATGCTGGGGCGAGGCGGCGCTTCGGCCACGCCCCGCGCCCCGTCGCTCAGTTCGACATACACCAGCACATGATTCAGCGCTTCCAGCTTATGCGCTTTGCCCCAGCTCAGCGCGCGGTGCAGTTCCAGGTTCAAAGGCTCCGTCCACAGCCGCGTAATCGTCACCGTCATCGCATACTCATCCTGTGAATCCACATGGTCAACTGTCATGTCGTCTTGTATGCGCGGCCATCATTCTGCCTCGCTCATCAGCGCGGCGATCTGCTGCGCCACTGCCGCCGGGGCCAGATCATCAATCCGCAGGCAGCGATAATGGGGCGTCTGGTTGGTCGCATCATACGGATCACCGCCGTAATTGCGCGCCTCTGCCCGCGCCGTCACGACCGCCTTGGCCGTGATTTCGCCCTCCTCCAGAAGCTGCTGCACTTCCAGGCGGCGTTCCTCCGGCAGAAAACTCAGATCAGCCACGGCCTGAGTATTGGCGAGAAAATCAAAGCGGTCTTCGCGATGGCTGAGCCGCCGCAGCCGCACCACCGGATCCACCCACAGTTCGCAGATTTTCCAGCGCGGATAATGCGCCAGCGCATACGCGATTTCGCCCGGCCCGCGCAGCCCATCCGAAAGCAGCGGCGTGTGCCCATCCCAGCGGTAATGCAGCCAGCCATAGGCCGCCGCAGACCCGCCGGAATCGACCTGCTGCGCAAAACGCCGGGTCAGCTCGAAACGCTGTTCGCGATCTCTTACAGGCTGCACAGGTTCGCCCGCCGCCACCTGCGCCGCCGGGATAATCACCAGATCGGCCAGTTCGCGCCGTTCCGGGATATCATCGCAGTAGCGGGTGCCGCCGCTGTGCTGCAAATCCGCCAGCGCGGCCAGGGTCGTCGTTTTGCCGGTGCCAGTCAGCCCGACCACCATACACACCGGCACCTGCGACAGCGGCACAAATTCCGGCGCATCATGCAGGCGTACATTCGGATAGCGCGCCTCGAACTGCGCTTTGGCGTCCGCTGGTATCTGCGGCCAGACGGATTCCATAAAGAAGGTGTGCGGGTCAGTGGTCAAGGTTTGGTTCACCTTTCGCGGCAGCAGCGTCCAGGTTGCCCTGGCCCTTACAGCACAGATCAGCAAATCAGGTTAAGGCCAGGACCGGTGGCTGCCGGTGCCATGTCGTGGACTGCTCATAGGCATGGCCCACGCGCAGCAGCAAATCCTCCTTAAACGCCGGGGCGATAAGCTGCAACCCCACCGGCAGGTTATGGTCATCAAACCCGCATGGGACATTCAGCCCGGGCAGGCCAGCCAGGCTGGCGGGCAGCGTGAACACATCCTGCAGATACATCTTCAGCGGGTCGCTGGTATTTTCGCCCAGCCGGAAGGCCGTTGTCGGCGTGGTGGGTGTCGCGATAATGTCCACCTGCTCGAAGGCCTTGTCAAAATCCTGCCGGATGAGGGTGCGCACCGCCTGCGCCTTGCCATAATAGGCGTCGTAGTAGCCAGCGGACAGCGCATAGGTGCCGATCATGATGCGCCGTTTGACTTCCGGCCCAAAGCCCTGGCCGCGTGTGGCGCGGTAGGTGGGCCACATTTCGCCCTGATCGACCCGCAGGCCAAAGCGCACGCCATCGTAACGGGCCAGGTTGGCGCTGGCTTCCGCCGGGGCGATGATGTAATAGGTAGGCAGGCTGTATTCGGTGTGCGGCAGGCTGATCTCTACCGGCTCCATGCCCAGGCTTTCCAACTGGGCGATGGCGGTTCGCACGGCCTGCTCGACTTCCGGCGCGATCCCCTCAATAAAGTATTCCTGCGGGATGCCGACCTTCAGGCCCTTCACCTCGCCGTTCAGCCCGGCCAGATAATCCGGCACGTCTACCGGCATGCTGGTAGAATCCAGCGGATCGTGCCCGGCCATCACCTGCAGGATGCGGGCCACGTCCTCGACAGAGCGCGCCAGCGGCCCCGGGCAGTCCAGCGATGACCCGAAGGCGATCAGCCCATAGCGCGATACACGGCCATAGCTGGGCTTCAGCGCCGCGATGCCACAGAACGCCCCTGGCTGGCGGATGCTGCCGCCGGTATCTGTGCCCAGCGTGCCCGCCGCCAGCCGTGCCGCCACCGCCGCCGCGCTGCCGCCGCTGCTGCCCCCCGGCACCCGCGCCGTATCCCAGGGGTTGGTGGTAGTGCCAAAACCGGAATTTTCCGTCGAGGACCCCATGGCGAATTCGTCCATATTGGTCTTGCCCAGCAGCACCATGCCCGCCGCTTCCAGCCGTTCGACACACGTCGCGCTGAATATGGGCACGTAACCCTTGAGAATCTTCGAGGCGCAGGTCGTCTCCACGTCTTTTGTGGAAAGCACATCCTTAATGCCCATCGGGATGCCAAGCAGCGGCTTATTCTCGCCTGCCGCCCGGGCTTCATCGGCTTTTTCGGCGGCCTGCATCGCGTAATCCGTTGTGATCGTCAGGTAAGCCTGGATAGTCGGTTCAAGCTGGGCGATGCGGTCCAGATAGGCGCGGGTCAGGTCTACCGCAGAGCATTCACGCGCCCGCAGCGCCGCCAGCGCTTCAGTAATCGTGAGATCGGTCAGTTCGCTCATGTTGCTGTCCGTGATGCCGGGATCAAGTATGCGCAGGAGTATATCACACCCTTTGGAGTCGTTAAAACACAAGAAGTCGCAGGTTGTGTGCGCGATCCTCAATGGTCTGACAGCTCCCTGCTGCCGCCAGCGCGAAACTCCGCTATACTACTTGGGCTGTTCATTCAAAAGGAGCACAGATGGAAGTTAAAGCTATCGGCACTATTCATTCGCCGGTGACCACCGCAGAAGAAGAACACTGGAGCGATGTGGTTTCAGAAATTCACATCGACTCGGCCTATGCCCCCGGCCTGCAGGGCATCGAAAACTGGTCGCATGTCATGGTGGTGTATTATATGCACCAGGCCCCTTTTGATCCGGAAGAAGACCTGGTCCGCCGCCCGCGTGACCGCGACGATATGCCGGCTGTCGGGGTGTTTGCGCGGCGCAGCCCCAACCGGCCCAACGGCATTGGCGTTACGGCGGTGGAAGTGGTCAAGGTAGAGGGTAATATCCTGACTGTGCGGCGGCTGGATGCCATCGACGGCACGCCCGTACTCGATATCAAACCCTATGCGCCGGTTTATGACAGCGTATACGAGCCGCTGATTCCGGTGTGGTTCATCCGCCTGATGCAGGATTACTAGGCGCTGGCCCCGCCTGCTGAGCGATTGTTATTATGCAGAACGAACCCTCTAAACTGGATGCCGAGGCGCGCCGTCTGCTGGGCGTCAAGGGCCTGACGGTGGGGCTGCTGCTGGCGCTGGTGCTGTCCAGCGGCGTGGCGGCATCCTGGCCGTTGAACCACTGGGATGTGTTTTCGCGGGGCGAACCGATGTGGCTGCGCGAGGCGACGGCCATCGAACTGCATGTCACCGACGCCGCCGGTCAGACTCATATCCTGCGCAGCTATGACCTGTACACGCTGGATGATGATTTTTCCTACCAGCGCAGCGGCAGAACCCTGGTTGATTCCGCCTTTGCCGAAGCAGACTCAGTGGCCCAGATGGAACAGACCCGCGCTCATCTGATCGACCGGGCGGAAGCGGTGCTGAACCGCGAAGTGGTCGAAATCCAGGGCTGGCAAAGTGTGTGGACGGTGGTGCCCACCCGCTACCCGCCGATCCTGCCCGACAACCCGGACAGCATCACCCTGGTGGATCAGTTCCGGGCGACCTATTACGACCTCAACCCGCCAGACACAACCGCCGATATCACCTTTGGCGACCAGCTTGATCTGCTGGGGTTTGTCCTGCCAGACGGCGCCGAGGCGCAGCCCTGCCAGCCGCTGTATGTGCGCAGCTGGTGGCAGGCGGCCCGTGTGCCCGCCGCTAATTACCAGATCACGATGGTGCTGGCGGATCAAAGCGGCGTAGGCCGCGCCGCCCACGATGGCGCCCTGGCCGACCAGTACACCCTCACCTGGCAGCCGGGCCACACCGCGCTGGACCGGCGCTGGATCGGCCTGCCATGCGACCTGCCCGCCGGTGATTACAACCTGCTGGTTAGCCTGTACGATGTCAACACCACCGACAGCCTGCCTGTCACCGCGCCTGCGGGCATGGATACCTACGCCTACCTGACCACGATTACCGTCCGCGACAGCGAGGCCGGCTCATGAACGTACTGGGCACCCTGGAAGCACGTTTTGAGCAGTGGCTGAGTCAGCCCGTGCCCAATGCCGCCGGGCGAATCGGGCTGGCGCGCATCGTCTACTGCCTGTTTTCCCTGTGGCTGTTCAGCCGCCTGTACCTGGTCGAATCTGCCGGGCGGGCGGTGCTGCAGTGGAATCCGCCCACCGTTTTTAGCTGGCTGCCGCCGCCGTCGCCAGAACTGCTGCTGGTGGGCGAATCGCTGCTGATTGGGGTGGTGGTGCTGCTGCTGCTGGGCTATCAGGTGCGCCTGATGACGCTGGCGCTGCTGGGGCTGGGGCTGTTCTGGGGCGCGTTCAAGACCAGCGCCTTCACGCTGGATCGCGTCAGCGCGCTGATGCTGGTGCTGGTCCCGCTGATTATGCTGTTTTCAGAATGGGGCAGCACCTATTCGCTCGATGCGCTGCTGAAACGGCGCCGGGGCCAGCCTGTCCCCGCGCCCTCCGATTCACACTGGCGCTATGCCTGGCCGGCAAAAACGCTGCTGGTGCTTATGGCGTTTCTGTTTTTTACCAGCGGCTACTATAAGCTGGCGGCGGGCGACTGGCTGCGCTACGACAACTGGATTCAGGGCCTGCTGTTCAGCAAGAGCATTCACAGCTATCTGCAAAATGGCACGCCCATGCACCCGGCGGCGATTCTGCTGTCCAGTGTGCCCTGGCTGGCCACCCTCAGCCAGTATGGCGTGATGCTGTTTGAAATCAGCTTTCCGCTGGCGCTGTTCAGCCGCTTTATCCGCCGGGCCTATCTGCGGCTGCTGCCGCTGTTTCATGTGTTCAACGCCTATGTGCTGGGCATCCTGTTCCCATATGTGATCGGTGCCTACCCGTTTTATGTGGACTGGCAGAAGCTGCGGCCAGACCGCCTGAAGCTGCCGTTGCTGGAACGTGCCCCGGCGCCGCTGCTGGTGGGCGGGGCGGTGCTGCTGGCGGGCATCATTGCGCTGCTGTGGAACACGACGCGCATCGCGCGCACGCTCTTTGGGCTGGGCGGCATCCTCAACAACAATTACGGCATCTGGGGCGTGATCTTCGCCGGCTGGGCGATCTGGAATCTGGTCGAGTTGATCTCGTGGCTGCGACAGCGGCGCGCCCATGATGGCGCCCTGGCCGATGAGGCATCCCTGCGGCCCGGCTGATTCATCCGCCTGAAAAACAGGCCAGCAACGGGCGGATGATATGTAAAGCGTTGGTCAATCGCTGCCTTTGCCAGACGGCAGATGCCCCGTTGACTCTTGCCGCTTATCATGGAATGGGGTAGTGTTTAACGTTGGAACAAAGGAAACATCAGGCTCAGGATTACGAGCTGCAGTGAATGCCCTGCGGCATGCCGGCATCCTGGGCATTTTGTTCAGGTGGAAGAAGCTCGATTTCAATGAACAATCTTCAAGCGCGATTGGATGACATCAGACGGCGGCTGCTGGGCGCGCTGGATGACCCGGATGTGCTGAGCGCACTGGAAAACGAAGCGCGGGTGCTGCTGACCGACGCGAAAAACACCCCGCACGAAGCGGCGGCCCAGGCGCTGTTTGCAGAACTGGCCCGCATGAGCAACCCGACCTCACCGGCTTCGGCCACCATCCGGGGGCTGCTGCGCCGGGCGCGCATTCGCATCGAAATTGCCGGGGACGATGACGATATTGATGAGGCCATCGACATCCTCTCCGAAGCGCTGGCGCTCGACCCGGAGAACCCGGCCGTGATCGCCATGCTCCAGCAGGCGGGGGCCTACAGCCAGCAGGCGCGGCAGCGGGTCAGCGATCTGTTCGCGCGTTATGATATCGACGCGCCGCCGGCCTATGCCGAACCGCAGCCGCCCCCTCCACCCGCGCCAGAATCTCCGGAATCCCCGGCAGAAACCCCGCCGCCCACAGAATCCAGTGGGTCGCTGCCAGTCTATCCCACCTCCTCCGGCTATCCGCCACCAGAGGATCAGTTCCGGCAGGACGCACCTACCCGCCGCATGCCGGGCCAGGGGCCGCTGTACAACGGGCCGGATATTGACGAGATGCTGTCTGACCTGACCCAGGCCTATTACGCGGGCGATTATCAGCAGTCCGTCGATCTGGCAAACCGCATCCTCAGCCAGCAGCCGGGCAACCCCACCGCGCTGGAATACCGGCAAAAGGCCGAAGACAACCTGATTCGCGGCGTGGTGCCAGATCATCGCATTCCGTTTGAGGCGCGGGTGTCGTATAACCGGGCCAATTCGCTGGTGCGCGCTGGCAATTATGACGAAGCCGAACGCCTGTACCGCGAGGCGCGCGACCTGGCCGAACGCAGCGGTATTTTAAGCTGGAAGGATGCCGAACAGGCGCTGCTGGAAATCCAGGACCTGGCGCTGGCGCGAGAGCTGCTGAACGAAGGCGACCGGCTGATGGCGACCGACAACTGGATGGAGGCGCTGCGCAAGTATGAAGGCGCGCTGCGGGTGGTCGCCAATGATCCGCTGGCCGAAGAACGCATCGAAACGGCGCGCCGGGTCCAGCAGGATGCCGACCAGGCCGCAGCCCAACTGACCATGCTCAGCGGATCGCTGCAGGATCAGGCGTCGCAGCTTCAGAACATCATGACCATCATCACACGGGCACGCCAGCGACTGCCCAACAGCCAGCGGCTGGCGCAGCTTCTGGATGAATCACGCCAGCGGTTGGCAGGAATCCGGACTCAATTGCAGGATCAGGCCCAGGCCGGGCTGGCCCGCGCCAGAAACGCCAATTCGCTGGAAGAACGCCTGACGCTCACCAACGAATCGCTGCATCTGCTGGAACTGGCGGTCAAGCTGGCCCCTGGCGACCCGGAACTTTCGGATGCGCTGCTGGGGGCGCGGGCCAGCGCCAGCGATATGGAACGGGCGCGGCAGATGATCGAACGGGCGGCGGCGCTGATCGCCCAGAATTTTGAAAATGAACTGTCGCAGGCACGCTCGATGCTGGCCGGGCTGACCCAGTACGCGCAGGATGCCCGTTACCGGGCGGTGGTGGGCGATCTGCTCACGCGGCACCTGGAACGGGTGGAAGATGCGCTGGCGGATGGCAACCTGGAAGAAGCCGCCGCATGGCTGGAAACAACGGACGACGAGCCGTTTAATATCCTGGGCCGCCGGGCAGAAGTACAGCGGCTGGAAGCGGCCATTCGCGGCCAGCGTTCTGGCAGGCGCGTCCGTCTGGCGACGATGGCGCTGCTCATTATCATCTTTGGCGGGCTGGGCATCGCGCTGGCTCAGCCAATCTGGGTGCCGCTGATGTTCCCGCCGCCCACCAGCACGCCGACCATCACCTATACGCCCAGCGATACGCCTACCGAAACCAACACCCCCACGGAAACCAGCACCTATACGCCGACGCCAACGGCGACGGAAACGACGACCCCCTCGCCAACCATGACGCCTTCGTGGACCGTCACACCATCGGAGACGCCGACGCATACCCTGACGCCGACGCATACTTCGACGCCAACGGTGACTCACACGCCAACGGATACGCCCACCGTCACCGATACGCCCACGATCACCGCGACGCCGCTGGTGCTGTGCCGGGTCTTTGTGCCGGGGACACAGGGGATCAACGTGCGGTCTGGCCCCTCTATCACCGCCAGTCAGGTCGGCAGCATTCCGCCCGCCACCATTGTCGAAGTCGCGGGGCAGCAGATCGGCGCGCAGGATGGCCGTCTGTGGTATCTGGTCAGCGTCAATCTGGGCACCAGCGCCTCGATTCGCGGCTGGATCCGCAGCGATACCGTCAGTCAGGTGGAACCCTGCCCGCCGCTGGAGTAAGCGCAAGGAGACGTTCTGATGAGTGATGAACGCGCGGCAGCGCTGCAGGCCATCGCCGATGAGGTGGCAGTCTGCACCCGCTGCCCGTTATACAAGGGCACGAAAAATCCGGTCCCTGGCGCCGGGCACCCCTCCGCACAGATCATGTTTATCGGAGAAGGCCCCGGCTATTACGAAGATCAGAAAGGGCTGCCGTTCGTGGGGCGGTCTGGCGATTACCTGAACCAGCTGCTGCAACTGATCGGGCTGGACCGGGACAAGGTATTTATCACCAACGTCGTCAAGCACCGCCCGCCCGACAACCGCGACCCCCTGCCGGATGAGATTATGGCGTGCAAGCCCTATCTGGACCGCCAGATCGAGCTGATTCAACCGGCCGTGATCGTCACTCTGGGCCGCTTCAGCATGGCCCGCTACTTCCCCAAAGGCAAGATCAGCCAGATTCACGGGCAGCCCAAATATGAAGGCGAACCGGTGATCGCTTATTATCCGCTGTTTCATCCGGCGGCGGTGCTGCGCAACCCCGACCTGCGCAAGGTGATGGAAGCTGATGTGCGGCGTCTGCCGGAGATTGTGGAAGAAGTGGAGAAACGGCGCGGTGCAACCGGAAACGGCGGCGGAGGTGGAGGCGGGCCGCAGCAGCCCCCGCCCAAAGACGACGACGCCCCGCTGCAGCAGCTTAGCCTGTTCTAAAGCTGGCTGATCTGTTCGATGAGGCGGATCAGGTCTGACTGGGGGATGGCAGGCACATAACGCCCGCGCAGCGTGGGTAACTGGGTGCGTTTTAACTGGGTCGCGAATTCCTCATTCTGGCCCCAGCCCACAAACAAATTCAGAATATGGCCCATGCTCAGGCGAATCTGCACCGCGCGGCGCTGGCTGAGGGTGATATTGGTCACGCGCAGGATGTAGATGCCGGGGATGCTGGCCGGAGGATAGGGCCGGCGCGTTTGCGGCACCAGAATCAGGCGGCGGTTGGTGATGGTGGCCGTAATCGGCGGAATGCTCGCGACCCAGCCTGTGGCCGTCCGCCGTGCAATCTGCACCAGATATTCTCCTGCACGATATTCGCCTGCCTGTAACTGCGTAATATCCATGGTGACAACCATCGCAACGCCCTGCGTAAAACTACTCTGTACGGTTGGTGCGCCCGCATAGGGACGCTGTGCTGCCCGCCGGTATCAGCGGGTGTAACGCTTGCCGGTGGCGGCGGCCTGGCCTGCGGCGGCTACCGCAGGGCGGATCATGGCGCGAATATCCTGAATCAGCCTGCCGCTCTGCGACCAATCCACATAAAAATACAGCAGTGTCCCATTCTTCAGTTCCAGCACGCCGCCATCACGCTTGCGCAGCCCGACACTCCACACATGCGCGATATCACCCGCTGCAATCACCAGCGGCGCCTGCTCCTGCTGGCGCACCTCATCCGGCAGGATAATCAGGCGCTGATCTGTCACCAGCACCCGCATCCAGGGACCATAGGTATGCCACCCCCCACGCGAGAATCTGGTAAAGCGCACGCGATAACGCCCCCGCTGCTGTTCCCCCGCCTGGAACAACTGGTTCATAAGTTCCTTCCTCCTGAACTTTGTAACAACCTGATTATAACAATAATTGACTTTTTTCAACGCCTAAATTTCGGGGGGCTGTACCCTATGTTTATGATCGACGCTGGCTCCGTCGTCATTTTAGAAACACTCCTTTACGAGGGACTAAAATTTATGTTGTGAATCTCAAACCATTGCAAGTTTTAGGGCACACCTGACTCTCATATGCTGTCGACGCGATTCTTATGCGATTTTTGTATACTGAAAAAGCTTCAAAACCCGTCCGGCACCGCTTGATTTTCCCGCCATCAACACAGCAGAAATTGAAGTGTGGGCTTGCATAAACAGCACATTTGTGCTATATTTAAGCCTATCGGAGGGAACAAATCAGCCAACCCCGGCCAGCGGGCGGGGCAAGATGATCAGAGAGTGAGAAGAAGTAATGGTAAGCGACGCAATGAAACAGAATGGCAACCCCACCGAACTGCTGGACTACATCGACCAGCAGATCGCGGAGCGGGTCGAGATGGTCCGCACAACACAGGATCAGATCTCCAGCCTTGCGGAGCGGATCGAGACGGCCAAGACCGAACTGCGTGAACTGCTGATCCAGCGCGGTTCTAACTGGTCAGATGAAGACGGCTATGCCCGTATCATCTCTGAAGGTATTCGCCGCTCGTATGACAACAAGGCGCTGGACGAGCTGATTATCAACGACCCGCTGCACTATGGCTGGTTGAAGGATTACCGGCGCGAAACCCCGGTGCGCGGTGGCATCCAGGTCAAGTAAATGGCCTGTTATAACGCAGAAGCTCCAGGGCCAGATGTGTGTGCATCTGGCCCTGTTTCTTTTCCCGTGTCAGATGGTTTACTGCAGCAGATGATACCTGCTGCCTTCAGCATCCCACACGAAAACATAGGGTGTGCCATGAGCATAGTGCGTGTTGATCTGGAATTCGCCAGTGGGCAGGCGATAGACAAAGATGTCGATGCCGGTGTAATGATTCGTCCCCTGGCCCAGCAGTACCGGTTCGTCGGTTGGCACGCCAATTTCGTCAATCATCTGCTGGGTGATGTGCACATCCAGCCAGCCATCGCCAGTTTCCGGGTCGATGCTGTAAATCTGGATTCCGTCGCCGTAAATAGCCACCGGCGCGGCCACGTCCTTATCCTGCACGTTGTTGAAGCGGCCATCCAGCAGGTTCATCGCCAGCGCGCCAGGGCCGGAGCAGCCAGACACTTCGATGACATAGGTGAATGGGACAAGCTCGCAACTGCAAATATCGTCTTCATCTTCCGGCAGGTCACCTGCCGCCATCATGATAGCCACTATTCCGTTGGATTTGAGCGTGTAGGTCAGCGAAAGTGACTGACCGCCCGATACTAATTTATAATCCACCGGATTGCCCTTCTCATCCACTATCGCCATCATTATGAACGTGCCCGCCCCTGGTTCGGTGGTGATACGGATGGTAATGGTGGTGCCTGCCTCCAGAACACCTTCTGATGTCAGGATAGTCAGACCCAAACCCAAATCATGTTCTACAAGACCACAGTCTTTGGCCAGTGCGACCTGATGGCCCTGAGCAGCAAAAATGACAGCCATCAGCAGCGCCGCCATAATAAATTGAAAATACAATCTGCGATGCATCAATGATAATACCCCTTGCCTGCGATGTAATTTGTCAGTTGGTTTCAGTGTAGACAATAGCAGGGAAAAAATTCCCTTAAGATATGTTACAGAGAGTATTATGTTACCAGAACGCATAGGGCCGGAGGTGTGGGTCTCCGGCCCTGGGTTGGGTGGCTTACTGCGGCAGATGATAGCTGCTGCCGTTGTTATCCCACACAAAGACATAAGGCGTGCCATCGGCATAATGCGTGTTGATCTGGAATTCGCCGGTGGGCAGGCGATAGACAAAGATATCCATACCAGTATGAGGATTCGTCCCCTGGGCCAGCAGCACCGGCGCATCCACAGGGATACCCGCTGCCTCAATCGCCTCGTCGCTGATGCTGAACGTCAGCCAGCCATTGCCGGTTTCCGGGTCGATGCTGAAGATACTCAGCGGCGTGTTGTAGAGCGCCACCGGCGCGGCCACATCCTTATCCTGCACGTCGTTGAGGCGGCCATCCAGCAGGTTCATCGCCGGCGGGCCAGCTTTAGACTCAGAGCCGCTGGCTGGAACGGGCGCTTTGCGACAGCTCCAGTCCCCTGCAACGTTACCTGTATCAGCAGAAATCACACTTGAATAAACGCCGTCTGTGGAGATGGTTACACTCAGAGTGCCGGGCACACTGCTGGTGTCCACTGTGACTCCATTCACAATCAGGCTGACCTGTGTTGGGGAACCAGTAACAGCGTAAGCATAGACAGAAATTACGTCTCCCGCTGCCAGGCGAAAACTAATGAAACCTATCTTGCCTGTTCCTAATAAGTAGTCGCAATATGAAACAAAGGGGTCGGCAGCAGC
>CAZQIY010000027.1:18131-28843 GCA_964593565.1 uncultured Anaerolineaceae bacterium | reverse complement strand
CAGCAGCGCCGCCGCCAGCATAAAAAACTTACCAAACGTTGAAAAAAGCATGTGCTTCAAGGAATGCCCTTTCAATAGTAATGTAGTTAATATTTATTCATTGTGCATGCAGTTTCGCAAATTCGATCTTAATCTTCCTTAATTTTCTGTGAAATCGCCCTGGGTATTTGTGCAGCCTGCCGGTGGGCAGTCGTCAGCCAGGCGTCTCGCAAGCGGTCATGCTGTCCGTTACAATGGGCAGTATGAATAAACTGCGCAGGCTTAATCGTAAACATATCCTTCTGCTGGGACTGCTGGTTGTGCTGGCCTCTGCTATGTTTGTGTATCAGTGGTTGTTTGTCGATCTGCCGTCGATTGATGACCTCGAAGCCGGGCTGGCGCTGCCTTCAACCCGCATCTATGACCGCAACGGCAAACTGCTGTACGAGATTCTGCCCCCGGAGGGCGGGCGCAATACGGCGGTGGCGCTGGCGAATGTGCCGGCGCACTGTGTCAACGCCATCATCGCCACCGAAGACGCCAATTTCTACAGCCATCCCGGCGTGGATATCGAGGGTATCGCGCGCGCCCTGTGGATTAACGTACGCGGCGGCGAGGTGCTGGCAGGTGGCAGCACCATCACCCAGCAGGTGGCGCGTAACCTGCTGATGGAACCGGAACAGCGCACAGAGCGCACGCTCCAGCGCAAGCTGCGCGAGAGCATCCTGGCGATCCGCCTGCAGAACAGCTACAGCAAGGACGATATCCTGACGCTGTACCTCAATCAGACCTATTTCGGCAATCTGGCCTATGGTATCGAAGGCGCGGCGCGGGCCTACTTTGCCAAATCCGCCACAGAGCTTTCGCTGGCGGAATGCGCGCTGCTGGGCGGCATCATCGCCAACCCCGCCTTTTACGATCCGCTGACCAACCTCGAAGGCGCCATCCAGCGGCAGGAAAACACCCTGCGGCTCATGGTCAACCAGCGTTACATCATCCAGGAACAGGCCGACACAGCGCAGCGGGACGAATTGCAGTTTGCGGCCACGCGCTTTCCTATCAACGCGCCGCATTTCGTAATGGCGGTGTGGACTCAGCTTCAGCGCGACTATGGCGAAATGCTGTACCGCGATGGGCTGGACGTGATAACCACCGTAGACCTGGACTGGACCAACGCGGCACAGGAAATCGTGCAGCAGCAGCTTAACTGGCTGAATCACCCGCCGCCGGGGACGCGGGTTCCGGCCAATGCCCGCAACGCGGCCCTGGTCGCGATGGACCCCTTTACCGGGCAGGTGCTGACGATGCTGGGCAGCCCGGATTATTTCGACGAGGCCGTTGATGGCGCGGTCAATGCGACCCTGGCCCTGCGCCAGCCGGGCAGCGCGCTGAAGCCGTTCACCTATGCCGCCGCCATGAACCCCAGCCGTCCCGACCCCTGGACAGCGGCCACGATGATTCTGGATATCGAGACGCCGTTTATCACGCGCCGGCTGGAAAGTTACACCCCGTCCAACTTTGGGCTGGTGGAACATGGCCCGGTGCTGGTGCGCGAGGCGCTGGCGTCGTCCTACAACATCCCGGCGGTGGCCGCGCTGGAACATGTCGGCGTTGAGGAAATGGTGCGGCTGGTCTCCAACGCCGGGCTGGCCTCGCTGGCGGAAAACGCCCAGGTGGATCTGTCCATCACGCTGGGCGGCGGCGAAGTGCGCCTGCTGGATATGGCCCAGGCCTACAGCGCCTTCCCCAACGGCGGCTATTATGTCCGCCCCGCCTTTTTGCTGAAGGTGACAAAGCGCAGCGGCGAAGTGCTGTACGAATGGCAGCCGCCCCGGCTGGAAAACCGCGTGCTGGATGAACGGGTGGCTTACCTCATCTCGCATATCCTCAGCGACCCAAACGCCCGCATCCCCGCCTTTGGCACCAACAGCGCGCTGGATATTGGCCGCCCTGCGGCCGCTAAAACCGGCACGACCACCGATTTTCGCGATAACTGGGTGATGGGCTATACGCCTAATCTGGTGGTGGGGGTGTGGGTCGGCAATGCGGATAACACGCCGATGGTTGAAGTCACCGGGGTCAGCGGCGCGGGGCCGATTTGGAATCTGTTTATGCGCCGGGTGCTGATCGGGCAGCCGGAACTGGAATTTCAGCGGCCCGAAGGCATCATCACCCAGGAAGTCTGCGCCCTCAGCGGGCTGCTGCCCACGCCGGCCTGCCCGCGCCGCCGCGTCGAACTGTTTATCGAAGGCACACAGCCCACAGCGCCGGATAATATCTACCAGACTTTCACCGTAGATCGCCGCACCGGTCTGCTGGCAGACGACCAGACCCCGCCAGAAGATCAGGTCGAGCGGGTGTTTGCGGTGCTGCCGCAGGAAGCGCGCGACTGGGCGATCCGCAATAACATCCCACAGCCACCGCCGGGCAGCGCGCCGCCGCGCCCCGACGACAGCCAGGGCCTGCGCCTGCTGGAACCGGACCCGCACACCACCTTTCAGATCACGCCGCGCGTCCCCCAGCAGTCGCAGCGCATCCGCCTGACGGTAGGCGCACCCCCCGGCACACGGTCCGTCACCTATCTGATGAATGATGAAGTGCTGGGCACGGTGGACGAAGAACCCTGGGCGCTGTGGTGGGCACTGGAACCGGGCGATCATGAACTGGTGGCACAGGCGCTGCTGGCGGATGGCAGTTCCACCCTCAGCACGCCGATTCCTTTCCGCGTGACGGTCTATGCCCCGCCGGAATCGCGCACCGTGACCACCCCCTGAATGTCTGGCGAGCTAATCCGAAATGACGGCCTCCACCTCGATTTCGATCAGCATTTCCGGGGCGATCAGCCGCGAGACCTCCACCATAGTCGATACGGGCAGCACATCGCCAAAGAATTCGCCATGCACACGGGCATAGGCTTCCCACTGGTCAATATTCGTCACAAACATGCGCGTGCGCACCACATCGCGCAGCGAAGCCCCAGCCTGCTGAAGCGCCCGCTCGATCTTCTGGAAGATGTAACGCGCCTGCGCCTCCGGGTCGTTGATGCCGATGATGTGGCCGTGTTCGTCGCTGGCGGCAGTCCCGGCGACATGCACCAGATTGCCCAGCCGCACCGCGCGGGAATACCCGAACTGCGCCTCCCAGGGCGCGCCCGATGAAATATTGTGCCGGTCTGTCATGGCTTTCCTCCCTCCTGCTGCTGGCATTATACCCTGAACAGGACGGCTTGCCGGGTAGGTATTAATTTTTTTAATTCTGACATATCCTCGCTATACTCTGGGGCAGAAACATACCGTTTTATCTGGAGCAAGACATGTCCGAAACGCCGGTTGTACTCGAAGTTCGCGGACTCACCAAACGCTTTCCCGGCGTCCTCGCCAACGACCGCATAGACCTGAAACTTAATAAAGGCCAGGTACTCGGCCTGCTGGGGGAAAACGGCGCTGGTAAATCCACCCTGATGAACATGATTTACGGCCTGTACACACCGGATGAAGGCGAAATCCTCATTGATGGACAGCCCGTGACCATTCATGACCCCAACGATGCCATCAGGCTGGGTATCGGCATGGTCCACCAGCATTTTCAGCTTGTGCCAGTCCTCAGCGTGACGGAAAACATCATGCTGGGCAACGAAACCGTGCGCGGCCTCTTTCTGGACCGGCGCTCTGCACGCCGCCGCATCCTCGAAATCGCCGATCAGTTTGGTCTGGCAGTCAACCCGGATGCGCTGGTGGAGGATTTGCCGGTGGGGGTGCAGCAGCGCGTGGAAATCATCAAGGCGCTGTACCGCGAAGCCGATATTCTGATCCTGGATGAACCGACCGCCGTGCTGACCCCGCAGGAAACAGAGGGGTTATTCTCCATCATGCGCACCCTGCAGCAGCGCGGCGTCAGCATCATCTTTATTTCCCATAAGCTGAAGGAAGTGCTGGAAATCTGCGATGATATCGTGGTGCTGCGCAACGGCCGGGTGGTCGGCCATGCAGACCCAGAGACCTCCACCAGCGAATCACTGGCGGCGATGATGGTCGGGCGCGAGGTGATTTTGCAGGTGGAAAAAGGCGCGGCCCACCCCGGCGAACCGGTGCTGACGATCCAGGACCTGACGGTGCTGGATGATCGTCATCTGCTGGCGGTCAACGAACTGTCGCTGGAGGTGCGCGCCGGCGAAATCCTGGGGGTGGCCGGGGTGCAGGGCAACGGCCAGACCGAACTGGTCGAGGCCATTACCGGGCTGCGTCCGGTGGTCAGCGGCAGAATCGTGATCGAAGGCGAGGATGTGACGGGACGTTCGCCGCGCCGGATTACGGAGGCTGGGGTGTGCCACGTGCCGGAAGATCGGCAGAAGGATGGCATGGTAGCTTCGTTTCCCATCTGCGATAACCTGGTGCTGCAAACCTACTATCTCGAACCCTTTGCCACCGGCATCCTGATGAATGAAGATGCCAAGGACGACAACGCGCAGCGGCTGGTGGAACAGTACGATGTACGCACGCCCAGCATCCATGTCAACATGGGCAACCTGTCGGGTGGCAACCAGCAAAAGGCGATTGTCGCCCGCGAATTTTCCCGCCCCAGCCGGCTGCTCATTGTGTCTCAGCCGACACGCGGCCTGGATGTCGGTTCGATTGAATTTATTCATAAACAGATTGTGCGTATGCGCGACGAAGGCACAGCGGTGCTGCTGGTGTCTGCAGAACTGGATGAAATCCTGTCACTTTCGGATCGCATCGCTGTCATGTATGCCGGACAGGTGATTGATACGGTGCCGATTGAAGCCGCCAACCGCGAACAGATTGGCCTGCTGATGGCCGGCGTGAAACAATCCAGTGCAGAACAGGAGACCATCCCTTATGGCTGAGGACACCAGACGCTCCCCGGCGGCCCCGCTGATCACAGGCTGGCGGCGGGTTTCTCCCCGACTGGTTCCACTGATGGCTGTCATCACAGCGTTTATCATCGGCATCCCCTTTATGGTGTTCACCAGTGCGCGGGGCGACCTGGGCGAAGGGCTGCGCGTTTCCGGCGTGGCCTACAGCGCCCTGATCGAAGGCTCTACCGGGCTGGTCATCAACGACCGGGTTTCTTACGATGACGCCACAATTGTTTTTGCGCTGGCACAGCAGCAGGACATGACCGCGCGCGAGCTTAACACCCTGGCGCGGGCGACTTCGCGGCTGCACAACGCCGGGCCAGAAACGATCCGGCAGATGGCGGAGGTCATCAACCGCTATGACCTGACCGACGAGGAATTTGACGCGCTGGCGGAAAGCATCGCCGAAATCGAGGCGCTGGGCACAGACACGCTGGCGGGCATGATGCCCCTGATTAACGACCTGAGCCAGATGAGCCGGCCCGATGTGCGCGCCCTGGCGGACCCCTACCGGGGCAAGGAGGACCTGAGCGCCGAGGAACGCGCCGAACTGGAAGCCGCCGCGCCATCCGCTGCGGATTACAGCGATGAAGACCTGCTGCGCTATATGGAAGTGGTCAACCTGGAAGGCATCGCCACCCTGGAGCGACTGGCCGAGCAGCAGACCGTGCTGAGCGACATGGGGTTGTCGGCTGATGACCCGGACGCCGCCCTGATTTCGGAGATAGCGGCCCTGGGCACAAGCAATGTTCGCGAACTGGCGGCGGTGCAGGCCCGACTGGATGCGGCGGGCGTGGTTAATCTGCCGGTGGCGGCCGAGCAGATGACCATGGTGCGCCGCATGTTTGATGAGGACCTGTTCAGCAATGCGGACAGCGTGAACGACGCGCTGCAGAACGAATTTGACACGGTGCTGGCCAATAACCTGGTGGTGCGCCGCCCTGGCAACCGCCTGCTGATTGATGAAGGCGTCAACGCCCCGGCGGGCATTATCTGGGGCAACCGTGACGAACTGCGCCCCGGCACAATGTACCTGCGCCTGGGCGACAACGTGCTGATGTTTATCGTCTCCAACCTGGAATCCACCATCACACGCTCCATTCCGTTTATCATCGCCGGGCTGGCGGTGGCGCTGGGCTTTAAGGCCGGGCTGTTCAATATCGGCGCGGAGGGCCAGCTTTATGCCGGGGCGATGCTGGCGGTCTTTGTCGGCTACAACTTCTACTTTGAATCACAGATTCTGCATGTGCCGCTGGTGCTGGCGGCGGGCATGTTGGGCGGCTTCCTGTGGGGGGCGATTCCCGGCCTGCTGCGGGCCTATACCGGCGCGCATGAAGTGATCACCACCATTATGCTGAACAATATCGCCATTCTGCTGGTGGACTGGATCATCAAAGCGCCAGGGCTGATGCAGGACCCGGCGGCCAGTATCCCGCGCACGCCCTTTATCTACCCAACGGCAGAGCTGCCGGTGTTCCGTGAATTTTCGGCGCTGCATTTTATCCTCATCGGCCTGCTGGTGGCGGGGGTGCTGGCGTTCGTCTGGCGCAGGCACGGTTCGCGCGGGCTGGTGCGGGCGGCCATCTATGGGGTGCTGGTCGCGCTGGGGGGGCTGTTCCTGTCCTGGATCGCGGTCCGCAACCAGCTTCACCTGGGCTTTGCCATCATGCTGCTGGCGGTCTTTCTGACGGACTGGTTTCTCAACCGTACCACCCTGGGCTTTGAAATGCGCACGGTCGGCACCAACCCCAACGCCGCCCAGTATTCTGGCATGAATGTCCGGCGTAATATGGTGCTGGCGATGGCCCTCAGCGGGATGCTGGCCGGGCTGGCCGGGACGATTGAAATCAGCGGCGTGGTGCACAACATGCAGCCCGCCTTTTTCTCCGGCCTGGGGTTCGATGCTATCGCGGTGGCCCTGCTGGCCCGCACCAACCCCCGCAGCATGATCGCGGCGGGTTTGCTGTGGGGCGGCCTGCTGACCGGGGCCGGGCTGATGCAGATCAACGCCGGCATTTCGATTGACCTGGTGCGCATTATCCAGGCGCTGATTATTATGTTTGTGGCGGCTGATGTGATTATCCGGTATCTGTGGCGCGTACCAGAAGCCACTGCCGAAGAAAAAGAAGCCGCGCTGTTTTCCAAAGGTTGGGGAGGTTAACCCATGACGACGCTCGATGCACCTGCACCCACCTTTACCGCCCGCAACTGGCGCTCCTATGTCCGTGTGACCCGCACGGGAGTCTTCGCCATCGCGTTTATCCTGCTTGGCCTGTGGATGCTGCTGAGTGCCATCCCGCAGGTAGAGCCAGACGCCACCACGACGCTGACCTTTACGGCCAATCAGTCGCTGGCGCTGACGGTCAATGTTGTGCAGTACATGACGGTCATCGCGGTGCTGTACCTGCTGACCGGGGTGGTCAGCCTGCTGCCTTCTGAACGCCTGCAGCGGGCCAGGCTGTGGCTGCTGCTGCTGGCCGGGGTGCTGATCTTCCCCAGCATTCTGATTCTGGCCGCCGCCGGGCAGAGCACCAACGCCACCAGTATGCTGGCTTCCAGCCTGCGTCTGGCAACGCCCATCGTGATTGGCGCGCTGGCGGGCATCTGGTGCGAACGTTCCGGCGTGGTCAACATCGCCATCGAAGGCATGATGCTGACCGGGGCCTGTTTCGGGTTTGTGGCCTTCGCGCTGGTGGTGACGCTGGTCCCGGTGGGTACTGGCCTGTGGATTGGCGTGCTGGTCGCGGTGCTGGCCGGCGGCCTGATGGCGGTGCTGCATGCCTGGCTGTCGATCACCTTCAAGACCGATCAGATCGTCAGCGGGACGGTCATCAATATTCTGGCCATTGGCCTGACCAGCTTTATCCGGCGCGAAGTGCTGCTGGCGCTGGCGCAGGATACGGGGCGGGCCACCCTGCCCACCGCGCCGATCCCGGGGCTGCGCGATATTCCCATCCTGGGCGAGCTGTTTTTTACCGGCAAGCCCATTTTTTACCTGATGTTCGTGCTGCTCATCCTGACACATGTGATGCTGTTCCACACCCGCTGGGGGCTGCGCACCCGCGCTGTGGGGGAAAATCCGCACGCCGCCGATACGCTGGGCGTCAATGTCCAGCGCATCCGCTGGATCAACGTCATCATCGGCGGGATGATCGCGGGGCTGGCGGGGGCCTGGCTGTCGATAGAAACAACCGGCACCTTTGACGACAACATGACCGCCGGGCGTGGGTTTATCGCGCTGGCCGCCATGATCTTCGGCAAGTGGCTGCCCTTTGGGGCCTTCGCAGGCGGGCTGCTGTTCGGCTTTTCGTCTGCGCTGGAAACCCGGTTCCAGATTCTGGGGGCCACGCTGCCGCCGCAGTTTTTGCAGATGACGCCCTACATCGTCACCATCATCGTGCTGGCCGGGCTGGTAGGGAGGTCACGCCCGCCGGCGGCGGATGGCGTGCCTTACGAGAAGGAATGAGGCAGGCGGCTGCATCTCCCACTGATGCAGCCGCTTTTTTTAGTCCTGCGCTTCTGCTTCGGCGTCTGTGGGCCGCAGCGCCAGCACCAGCGTCATGGTGCCGGACTGCACGGTTTTGCCTTCCTGGTTGATGATTTTAATCTCTGCGGTGACGATGCCCCCGCCCATGCGCCGCGCTTCCTTCTTTTCGCTGATCTTGATGACGCTGTGCAGCGTATCGCCGATAAAGACCGGCAGGCTGAATTTCATATTCAGGCCCCGGAAGGCGATGACGGTGCGTTCCATAAAGCCTAACTGGTAAATCTGGCCGATGGCATAACTGAGCGTCAGCATTCCATGTGCGATGCGCTGGCCCATCTGGTGGGTTTTCATATATTCGGCATCGGTGTGCATCGGGTTATAGTCGCCAGTCAGGGCGGCGAACTGCACAATATCGGCTTCGGTGATGGTGCGCCTGCGTGTGACAAAGGTCTGCCCGATTTCCACTTCCTCGAAGTAGTAGCCCATCGGGCCATTGTCGGTATACTGCATACTGCCTCCTGCGTGTAATGCTGAGTTTACGGGCGCGATTGTAGCGCAGGATGCGCCGGTTGTGTATTTCCGCAAATCGCCACTGGAGAAAGCGGGGCCGCTGCACTAACATCGCTGGTGGACCAGGCGGACAAACAGGCAGGAAAGGACGTGACGCTCATGTTCAGGATAATCGCTGGCCTCCTCACCGCCCTGCTCGCGCTGATCGGCCTGGGCTGGCTGGGCACGCGCTGGAAAGTGAAAAGTTTCCCCATCCCGGCCAGACACAGCCGCGAGATGGGAAGTATCGCGCCGCCAGCAGACCTGCCGCCCCCGGTGACCCGCTATGTACAGGCCGTTTTTGGGGACCGCATCCCGGTGGTGCAGTCCGCGCTGATTATCGGCACCGCCAGGCTGCGCCTTAACGGGCTGGTGCTGCCGGCGCGCTTCCGGTTTTATTACGAGGCAGGCCACGCCTACTACCATTACATCCAGACCACGTGGTTTGGGCTGCCGCTGCTGACCGTCAACGAGCGTTACCAGCATGGCGAGGCGGTGCTCGATCTGCCGGGCAACCGCATCGAAAACAACGCCCAGACCAACGCCGCCGGCAATCTGGGCCTGTGGGCCGAAGGCATCTGGATGCCGTCGATCTGGTTCACGGATGAGCGCGTGCGCTGGGAGCCAGTGGACGAGCATACCGCGCGGCTGATCGTGCCGGCTGCGGCCCCGGAGGAAACTTTCACTGTCCGCTTTGACCCGCACACAGGCCTGCTTTCCGATATAACGACGCTGCGCTATCAGGACCCCGCCTCCGCCCAGCGCACCCGCTGGATCAACCGGGCGCTGGAATGGCGGACAGTCAACGGGGTGAAAATCCCCTGGCGGGCCGAAACGCAGTGGGACGACGCCCCACCCTGGGCCACCTGGCACATTGACGCCATTCTGTACAACGTGGATGTCGCCGGGCGGCTGGCGCAGTTCGGCGGCGATTACACGGACTGAACGCCGTTAAGAACAAGTGGTCGATTGCGGTATCTGCTGGTATGCTAGACTGCATTTGACCACCTCATCCTGGCCACTGCTGGCAGAGAGACTCATGACCCAGACCAGTCTTTTACAGCAACTGCGACAGACCACCGACCCAACAGAAGCCCGCGATGTGGCGCTGGAACTGCTGGATACCAGCCGCAGGCGCGAGATGATCGACGCGGCGCTGCACACACTGGAACAGGCCGATCTGAACGACGCGGCCCGGCCTGTGCTGCGGCGGCGCACCTGGCATTATTTCGAGCGCCCGCGCGACGACGCCGGAGCACTGATCCGCGAAAAGCTGCTGCGTATGCTGGCGGATATCAGCCACCCGGACGAGCGCGACCTGTACCTGCGCGGGCTGGCCACCTACGAAATTGTCCCGATGATGGGCGAAGTGACACAGAATGTGCGGGCGGTATCGCTGGTGGGGCTGGCTGCCAACGAGCCGGATCTGGCCCTCACCCATGCCACCCGGCTGCTGTGCGAGATCGAGTCCACGTCGCAGTACAACGGCGAACCGGCAATCACCGCCATCAACCTGCTCAGCCAGCGCCGCCAGACCCAGCCGATTTATGCCTATCTGCTGCTGAGCGGGCTGGACGCGCTGGAATATGGCCTGAACGAAGTCGTCAGCAAGGCGCTGGAATCTCTGGGGGCGGATTTTCCGGCGGCGCTGTACCGCGATCTGATGGACATCTTCCTGCCGCGTGACCGGGCGGTGGTGAACATGGGCATCATCACCCACATTGTCGATCATCAGGTGCGCGAGCTTTACCCGGCGCTGGATGAACTGCTGATCAACACCCGGCACGACGACCTGCATCATTTCGGCGTGGTGATGCTGGC
>CAZQIY010000027.1:13180-18031 GCA_964593565.1 uncultured Anaerolineaceae bacterium | reverse complement strand
CCGCTGGTGCTGCTGCATGCCGGCATTGGCGATTCGACCATGTGGGACGATCAGTTCCCGGTATTTGCCCGGCATTACCGCGTGCTGCGTTACGACCAGCGCGGCTTTGGGCAGTCTCAGCCAGCAGCGGGCCAGTTTTCGCATCACGAAGACCTGCGCGCCCTGCTGGATCAGCTTGAGATTGAGCGCGCCTTCCTGCTGGGCTGTTCGATGGGCGGCAGCACCGCCACTGATTTTGTGCTGACATATCCGGGCCGGGCCGCCGGGCTGATCCTGGTGGGGGCCGCGCTGGGCGGGTTTGAAAGCACGCAGGAGGAGGAAGAACCGCCGGAATGGGCCGAGATTGTGCAGGCCTTCCGCGATGGCGATTACGAACGAGTCTCTGAATTCGAGGTGCGGACCTGGGTAGATGGCCCCAGCCGCCAGCCCGATCAGGTGGATGCGGCGATCCGCGATAAGGTGCGTACTATGAACGTGATCGCCCTGCGCAACGAAGCCAGCGGGGTGGGAGAAAATCAGCCGCTGGACCCGCCGGCGGCGCAGCGCCTGAGCGAGCTTAAGCTCCCGGTGCTGGTGATGGTGGGCGACCTCGACCAGCCGGAAATGCTGGAGATTGCCGACGTGCTGGCGGCGCAGATTGACGGGGCGCAGAAAGTGGTGATGTCTGGTACGGCGCATGTCCCGAATATGGAACAGCCCGCAGCGTTTAACCGGCTGGTGCTGGACTGGCTGAACGGGCGCACGCTGTAAAGCGGCTTTACAGCACGGGGTAGCCCCGCTCAGCACATGCGCACGGCATCCGCCGGGGGCACAAAGGTACCGTTGCTGCGCCCAATGCTGAGGGTGATCTTGGCGCGCGCGTCCCAGTAGGCCAGCAGATGGGCCGGGCAGGCCAGCACTGTGGAAACATCAATGATGCCGTTGCGGGCGTTATAGGCGGCGGCATACCCCAGGCTTTCATCTGGCCGGAACGCCGCCGTGCCGTTATCCGGCCTGCCGAACCACTGCTGCACCAGATAAATGCGCGCATGAGTATACACAGAGACGGTTTCGATCAGTGCGTCCTGCAGGTCATAGTCCACCTCCGCCGCTTCTTCCCAGTAGAACGTCACGCGGCCGGGCTGCATCGCGTCAATCAGATCGGGCTGCTGGCCGCTCCACTGCCATCGAATTTCGCCATAGCCCGCGCCAGAAGCCGACAGGCGCAGTTCGTTCACCCAGGCATGATTTTGCAGGCGCTCCATCACCTGGCCCACCGTCATGACACCGGGGCGCAGGCCAAGCAGGCACAGGTCCGGGCATTCTTCCGCCGGGGCCAGCAGCAGATGCAGGGCGCTGTCGCCCTGGGGCTGCACCCGCACCAGCAGCACCGCAGCGGTCAGCACGACTGCCAGCGCCACCCCCACACGAAACCACAGGCCAGTCATCATCGGTATTTCGCCCCTATCCGGCACCCTGCTGCACCCGCAGAAAAGCGCGCTGCTGCTCGCAGGCAATCTGGCGCTGTTCCGCCAGCGACTGCGCGTTATTCAACCGGTCCGGCAGCACAGTCTGCCCCAGAACGATGTAGGCTGGCTGATACCAGAAATGGGTACAGGCGCTGGTAAAATTGACCTGAAACGAATTGGCGACGTAATAACCGCTGTGGACGGTAGGCAGCAGGATAAAACGCTGATCGTCAATGTACATCATTTCGTTGACCATCTGCGTGCCGTCCGGCTCGCCCAGCGCCAGCCAGATTTCGTACAGCGGCAGCCCGCTGAGCGATAGTTCCACCAGATGCCCATCCACAAAATGAAGCGCGCCGTTCAGCCTCGTCTGTGGGTCGCGCCACTGGACCAGCACCACCCCATCTGCCGGGTCGCCGCGCTCCACAAAAAACACCAGATCAGACTGCTGCTCAAAGAAGTTCAGTGCTTCGCTGAGGGGAGTTTCTCCGGGGCGCATCCCCAGAAAACAGGGGGCCGGGCAGCCCGCCGGGGGCATCAGCAGGTCCTCGACAATGCTGCCATCGTAAGGCTGTGCGTGAATAAGCAGGATCGGCACCACCAGCGCCAGCGCGAGGCTGCCTGCCGTACAGGCCATGATGCGAACAAGCGAGTTCATCGGCGGCAGACATCCTCCACCTGTTTGGCCCAGCTGCGCAGGTCCAGCTCTGTGGTGTGGCCATACAGAGTGGGGATATAATCCGACATGCCCACCCCCATATAGAAGCTGCCGGTCAGGTCGCCATTGGCACGCATACGCCAGAACTCATCGCGGGTGATATTGCAGGGGCGAAACCCGACAAAGATATAGATATCCCGTTCGCGATATTCCAGCACATAAGCGGCCTTGACTGGTTCGGTCTGGTGCGTGGCCAGCACAATGCGATCCGGCTCGCCCAGCACCATGCGCACCTCGCCCAGCGTGCTGTCATCCGGGATCAGCGGCCAGTCGATCACGCCATCGTTCAGCACAAAGCCATAGGGCTTCTGGCTGTGCGGATAGGCGGACCAGTACCAGAAAACCGCCTGACCATCGCGGTACGCCCGGAAGATCACATTGCCCACCGCATCGTTGGCCCTCAGCATAGCCAGCGCCGTTTCCACGTCCGTCTGCCGGGGGCGGATGCCCAGAAAACAGGGGGCGGCACACCCTGCCGACGGGCTGAAAAAGCGATCCAGCGGCCCGTGCTGATAGGGCTGTGCGCGAATCAGCAGGATGGGTAGGGTGAATAACAGGCTCAGCACCAGGCCGGCACGCAGCAGCATGATTTACCTCTTACAAAAATCTCTCAGTTGGCTGGTCCAGGTCTGCGGGTCCAGGTCGAGCCGGGTATCCGGCAGAATGCGGGAATAGCGCGCATTGCCCAGCCCGACAAAGAAGGTGCCATACACCCCAAAATCCTGCCGGAGCTGCCAGAAATCGCGCTGATTCACATCGCACGGGTAAAACGCGATAAACAGGTGCAGCCCGCGCGAGGGATATTCCAGCATAAAGACCGCCCGCGACATATACTCGTTGGCCACAGCCGCCGTCACCCGTTCTGGCTGCCCCAGGATAAGCTGCAAATCGCCCAGCCGGGTTGTGGAAGGCAGTGAAGGCCGCGTAACGATATTGTCTTCGCTCACCTCAAAGGTATAGCGGCGATACTCTGCAGGGTATTCTTTCCAGCGCCAGTAGATCGACTGCCCGGTGTAGTTGTTTTCAAGCTGGACAAATTCGATGTCCTCGTTGGCCCGCAAAATCGCCAGGGCCTGTGCTACGGTGGTATGGCGGGGGCGCACCCCCAGAAAACAGGGCACATCGCAGTTGGGCGGCGGGGTCAGAAACCGGCCCAGATCGCCGCTTTCGTACGGCTGTGCCCGGATCAGCAGGATGGGCAGCATAAACAGCAGTGTGAGTCCGGCGCTGGGGCCTAAAAGAACACGTCGCAGCATAACAACAGTCTCATGTACATCCTATCAGTGCCCATTCGCTGTGCTGCCACTGGGCACTGTCGTAAACGATATCGTGCAGGCGGATTTCTACGGGAATGTACCAGATTTCCCGGTATGGCATGGAACAGGGCGCAAAGCCGCTGATTTCCAGCCCCAGGCGTGTGTAAATTATAGTATGAAATATGCCGCTGCGAGCAAGCCGCGAAAAGCGCAGGTCCGGTTCGCCCAGTACGGCCATCACATCGCCCAGGCGCAGGCTGGTACGCAGGCGCATCTGTCCCACCCGGTTATCCGGGCGCGGCATATAATAATTAGGCGCGCTGGTATCGATAAAGGCGGGCTGGCTGCCGCTCCACAGCAGGTCATAAAAGTGGGCGCTCTGGGAGACGTGGTCGATCCAGTCATTCGCCTGGAGAATTCGCACGGCTTGCGGCAGGGTGGTGGTGCCGGGCTGCACCCCCAGGAAACAGGGCGCCGCGCAGTCTTCTGATGGCAGCAGAAAAGCGCGCATATCGACATTCTCTGCCGGGCGCAGCCGCACCAGCCCCACGACGACGCCAAAACCAAACGTCAGGATAACGGAGAGTCTGAGCAGCCTGAACCACATCATCAACGTGCGCTGGCGCGGGAGTTTCGGCCCCATCCCTTTCTCAATCACCAGACTCAATGACCGGATTACTGCTTACTTTATCACAGAATCAAACACAAGGATCATCTCGCGGGTCATTCTGAAACCCATTTTCTCATACAGCGACTGTCCTTCGGCGCTGGCCTGCAGGGTGACGGTGCGAATCCCCTCTGACCTGCACCAGTCCAGCGCGGTCTGCACCAGCAGGCGGGCGATTCCCCGGCGGCGGTGGGCCGGTTCCACATACACATTGACCAGATGAGCGCGCTGTGTCGTCAGGTCTACCGGGTTCGGGTGACGCTGGTACAATTCCGCCCCGGCCCCGCCAACCACCACGCCCTCGCACAGCGCCAGCCAGCCCACATACTGCCCTTCAGCCAGACGCGGCGTGATCCATGCCGTATAGGCCGCGTCCATCCCCTCGGCTTCCAGATAGGCGCGCTGCCCCATATCCTCGAACATGCGGCGCCTGTGATAAATAATCGTGGGAATGTCGTCTGCCGCTGCGCGGCGCACGCTGTATGCAGCATCCATAATTCTGCCTCCACCGGACCAATGCTCCTCATCGCATGATAAACACAGGCCGCCCGCGCTTATAGCACCATGCCTGCCCACCGCTTGCCTGCCGCTGGTGGAAAAAATCAGCCGTGCCTCCTATAATTGCCTGCTGCGTAGGGTACAGAGTGGTTCAGAACAAAAGATGACCTTAGATGTTGCGCTCGTTTGCCTGCTGCTGTTTGGCGGGCATCTGTTTCTGCTGCGGCGTTATGTAATCCCGGATCTGTCGTCATTTGGCAGGCG
>CAZQIY010000027.1:8971-13080 GCA_964593565.1 uncultured Anaerolineaceae bacterium | reverse complement strand
GCGCTCTTTCTGGGCTACCTGAGCATGGATGAATATTTCCTGGTGCACGAAGACCTGGAGCACTGGGTCCTGATCTATATGGCGGTGGCCGGGCTGCTTGCTCTGGCCAGTGCCGGGATGTACTGGTACGGCCTGCGGCGGCGCGAACTGCGCGTGTTTGTCATGCTGCTGGGCGGGTTGGGCATCGCCAGTGTGGGCGGGGTCGGGCTGGAAACGCTGGCAGCAGTGAGCTGCTTTGGTTATGTACCGGAAACCTGCCAGCGCCTGCCGTTTATCGAGGAAGTGCTGGAAAACCTGGGCGTGCTGACCTCGCTGCTGGGGGTGCTGCTGTATGCAGGCCGCCATATCCCTGCGCCAGGCTGGGCACGGGCGCGGCGCGTCGTTGTGGGGGCCGGGCTGGCCAGCGCGCTGATCTTCCTCAGCGGGTCGTGGATTGTGCCCGCAACGGAACTGCGCTTTTTCGCGCAGCCAGTGGCCATTGACTACATGGAGGGCCAGCTTTCTGTGCTTGGCTACCGCATGTCGCAGGGGATGTTACAGCCGGGCGACACGCTGACGCTGCATGTCTACTGGCGCACCACCGGCGGCATCGACGGGCCGCATGGCCTGTCGGCGCATCTGGTCAGCCGCACAGCGGGCGAATCCGCTGCCAGCGTCAACAAGCTGGTACACAACCCGCATTATGGACAGGCTGCGCCGGGCGCGGTGTACCGCACCAGCATGATTCTGGAACTGCCGCCGGATATTCCCACCCCGGCCAGCTACTGGCTGACCCTAACGACGTGGGCAGACCGCCGCCCCAACTTCATCACCCAGACCATCCACCAAACGGACCGCTACACCCTGACGCCGGACATGGCCGCTTTACAGACGATCCCGGTAGTGGATGCGGCAGCGGATACACCGGTCGATCATGCCGTACGCTACGATTTTCAGGGTGATTTTTCGCTGACGGGCTACAGCGCCCGCGCAGAGGACGGCCAGCTTTCGCTGCAATTCGCCTGGGAAAGCCGCGCCCCCATCGACCAGCAGTTGGTGCAGTTTGTGCACGTCTTTGATGCCAGTGGTGATTATATATTCGGGGTCGATCAGCCGCCCTTTGCCGGCGATTTCCCCACGCAGGACTGGCCGCCGGGCCTGCGGGCGCGGGCGGACTGGCAGTTTGACCTGCCCGCTGATCTGCCTGCTGGCGACTATGTACTGCGCACCGGCCTGTATGAAATCGACACCCAGCAGCGCCAGCCCGTGACCAACGATGCCGGGGACCCCCTGCCGGATCACGTCATTGATCTGGGGGCGGTGCATCTGGGCGGATAGGTCGCACAGTGGGAGTGGGCTGGTTATAATAGCCGCCGTCACTATCGGCAGCAGAACATTTCGCAGGACAATTTCATGGCAGACGATCTTCGCCCATCCCCGCGCTACAAGCCGGTTTCGCTCTTTGTCACCTGTATGATCGACGCGCTGTACCCCAGAACCGGCATCGCTGTGGTGGAGGTGCTGGACCATCTGGGGGTGGAGGTGCGCTTTCCGATGGCGCAGACCTGCTGCGGCCAGCCCGCTTTCAACAGCGGCTTCTGGGATGACGCGCGCGAGGTCGCCCGGCAGTTCCTGCGCGCCTTTGCCGATGCAGAGGTCATCGTCACGCCATCCGGAAGCTGCGCGACGATGGTGCGGCATTATTACCCGCAGTTGTTCGAGGATGATCCCGTCTGGCGCAGCCGCGCCCACCGCGCCGCCAGCATCACCTGGGAAGCGACCGAATATCTGGTGGATGGCCTGGGCGTGACCGACCTGGGCGCGAAACTGCCGCCCACCCGCGTCGCGTTCCACGATGCCTGTCATGGGCTGCGCGGCCTGGGGCTGAAAGATCAGGCGCGCCAGCTTGCCAGCCACATCGAAGGCGTGTCGATCCACGAAATGAGCGGCGCGGAACAGTGCTGCGGTTTTGGCGGCCTGTTTGCCGTCAAGATGGCCCCCATCAGCAACGCCATGTTACAGGAAAAAATTCAGAGCATCGAAGCCGTGAACGTGGATGTGATCCTGACCGGCGACAGCAGCTGCATGACGCATATCAACGGCGGGCTGAGCCGCCAGGGCAAGACGATCCGCACCATGCACATCATGGACCTGCTGGCGCAGGGGCTGGCCGCGGCCCGGCACGCCTGATGACCCTCTGGGGGTCACTGGCCTGCAATGGTCTGTTGTGTGACAACAGTGCCCTACGCATAATGGTCGCAGACACTAAGAAGCACAACCTCAAATTCCATCAGTCAGGATTATTCTAATTCTATGCACAACGATACATCGCCATCTTCTGCGCGGCGCGATCCGTATGCCGTGCTGCGTTTTCGTGATTTTCGGCTGCTGATCGGCGGGCGCTTTATCGCCCAGATCGGCGAAATGATGGTCAGCGTCAGCATCGGCTGGGAGCTTTACGAGCGTACCAACGACTCATTTGCGCTGGGCCTGGTCGGGCTGGTGCAGGTCATCCCGGTGATGCTGCTGTCGCTGCCCGGCGGCTATGTGGCAGACCGTTATAACCGCCGCTGGGTCACGCTCATTTCTCAGGTCGTGCTGATCATCTGCTCGCTGGTGCTGGCGGCCCTGTCGCTGACCCAGGGCGCGCTGCCGCTGATCTACCTGACTCTGGCGATCATCGGCGCGGCGCGCGCGTTTAACAACCCGGCGGAATCCGCGCTCACGCCGCAGGTCATCCCACCAGAGCATTACTTCAGCGGGGTGGCATGGAGTTCCAGCGTGTGGCAGCTTTCGGCCATTATTGGCCCGGCGCTGGGCGGGCTGATTATCGCCGCCACCAACAGCGCCGCTGTGGTCTATCTGACCAACGCCGGGGCCGGCGCGGTGCTGGTCACGGCGCTGCTGCTGATCCGCACCCGCCAGAAAGGCTACGCCCTGCGTGATGAACCGCCGCTGGAGGCGCTGCGCGGGGGCATCCGCTTTTTGCGCAGCGCGCCGATTATCCTGTCCTCCATCACGCTGGATATGTTCGCGGTGCTGTTTGGCGGCGCCACGTTTCTGCTGCCGGTGTTCGCGCGCGATATCCTGCACACCGACGCGGGCGGCCTGGGCCTGCTGCGGGCTGCCGGGTCTGTCGGTGCGCTGCTGATGGCGCTGTATCTGGCCCGGCGAGAGCCGTTCGCCCATGCCGGGCGGACTCTGCTGCTGGCGGTGGCCGGGTTCGGCATCGCGACGATTATCTTCGGCCTGTCTACCTCATTCTGGCTGTCGATGGCGATGCTGGCGATGCTGGGCGCGCTGGATAACGTCAGCGTGGTGATCCGGCATACGCTGCTGCTGACCTATACGCCGGATGCTATGCGCGGGCGGGTAGAAGCGGTCAATACCGTGTTTATCGGCACATCCAATGAACTGGGCGGGTTTGAATCCGGCACGGTGGCGGCCATTCTGGGGCCGGTGGGGGCGGTGGTCTTTGGCGGACTGGGCACGCTGGCGGTGGTCGGGCTGGTGGCGTGGCGCTCGCCGCAGTTACGCAGGCTCCGGCGCATCGGGGAGGAAGTGCCGGCGCAGGGCGTGCCTGTCACGGGGTAACGCGCCTCACTCAGCCGTGTCTGGCCGGGCCTGCTGCCGGGCGTGGGCCTGTTCCAGCAGCGCCTGATGTCCATCGGCCAGCGGCGACACCGACACGCTGCCATAGCCCTCCGTCCGCAGGGTATACACCTGCGTCAGCGGTGAATACCGCACCTCTATGATTGCCTCCCAGGGGATGCGGCGCTGCCCGCGCAGGGGTGACTGATGATACACGGCGGCGTCATCGTAGCTGAGATGCACCAGAAACATCTCATAGGCCAGGTACAGCGTCATGAACCAGAAGCCCGCCGCGATCACCGCCGCCAGCGTGGTCTGGTCCGGCGATGCCTGGCTGGCGGCATAGGTCACGAAGGCCGAAAGAGGAAAGAAGGCCGCCGACAGCACCTTATAAACTGGCCCATACCCGACCAGCCAGCGCTCCCCTGCCTGGGCAGGCGTGGGCCGCACCCGGCGCGCCAGCAGGATCACCACCAGCGCGGCAGCCAATCCACTAAGAATCGGCAGCAGACTCTGCACCGGCCCTGTCTCCTGAACTC
>CAZQIY010000027.1:0-8871 GCA_964593565.1 uncultured Anaerolineaceae bacterium | reverse complement strand
GCCAATCCACTAAGAATCGGCAGCAGACTCTGCACCGGCCCTGTCTCCTGAACTCATTTCGTCCTGGCCCTTAGCAGAAAAAGCATCACTCCCACTCAATCGTACCGGGGGGCTTGCTGGTGATGTCGTACACCACGCGATTGATACCGCGCACCTCGTTGACGATGCGGTTGCTCACCCGCGCCAGCAGGTCATAATCCAGCCGCGCCCAATCGGCAGTCATAAAGTCGTCGGTGGTCACAGACCGCAGCGCCACCACTTCTTCATAGGTGCGGGCATCCCCCTGCACCCCCACACTTTTGACCGGCAGCAGCACCACGAACGATTGGGCCGTACCGCTGCGCAGCAGGTTGGCCTTTTCCAGCTCCTCGCGGAAGATGGCATCCGCCTCGCGCAGCGTTTCCAGCCGCTCCCAGGTGATATCGCCCAGGCAGCGCACAGCCAGCCCCGGCCCGGGGAAAGGCTGCCGCCAGACGATATGCTCCGGCAGGCCCAGCGCCGTGCCGACCCGCCGCACCTCGTCCTTGAACAGATCGCGCAGCGGTTCGATCAGCTCAAAATGCAGGTCATCCGGCAGGCCGCCGACATTATGATGGCTCTTGATAGTACGGGCGGATTTGCTGCTGGCGGCGCTTTCGATCACATCCGGATAGATCGTCCCCTGCGCCAGAAACTTCACGCCTTCCAGCGTGCGGGCTTCTTCGGCAAACACATCAATAAACAGCCTGCCGATAATCCGCCGCTTCTGCTCCGGTTCGGTGATGCCCTGCAGCGCGCTGAGGAAGGTTTCTGTCGCATCGACGGCATCCACATTCACGCCCTGCTCCTGCCGGAACACGCGAATCACGTCCTCTGGTTCGTCCTTGCGCAGCAGGCCCGTGTTGACAAAAATGGCGATCAACTGCGGGCCAATCGCCCGGTGCAGCAGCGCCGCCGCCACTGCCGAATCCACGCCGCCGCTGAGGCCCAGAATCACGCGCTCTGTGCCGACTCGCTGGCGAATCGCCTCTACCGCAGCGTCGATAAAGGTTTCTGCCGACCACGATTCGCGGCAGTCGCAGATAGTGAAGATGAAGTTGCGCAGGATGTTCATGCCCTGGGGGGTGTGCGCCACCTCCGGGTGGAACTGCACCCCATACAGGCAGCGTTCCACATGGCCGATGGCGGCATAGGGCGAATTTTCTGACTGCGCCAGCGGCACAAACCCTTCCGGCGGCTGTTCGATGCGGTCCCCGTGCGACATCCACACCCGCAGCGTGGAGGGCAGGCCATCCAGCAGCGGGCTGTGCGGCGTGTGGGTGATGGTGGCCGGGCCATATTCACGCGAAACCGCCGCCGCGACCCTGCCGCCCAGCGCATAGGTCAGTGCCTGCATGCCATAGCAGATGCCCAGAATCGGTTTGCCGCTGCGCAGCAGATGCGCCGGAAGCTGGGGCGCGCCGTCCTCATAAATGCTGTTTGGCCCGCCAGACAGGATATACCCGGCAGGCTGGTACTGGTCAATGGCCTCTGCGGGCGCATCGAAGGGGTAAACCGCCGCATAGACCCCCTGTTCGCGCACGCGCCGGGCGATCAACTGCGTATACTGCGACCCAAAATCCAGAATGGCGATTCCGCCCAGGCGGGGAGTGTTCATCGACATTGGCTCCACATTTCATCGCGCCAGACAGCAGCAGCGCATTAATCCGCAACGACGATTTTGTCATCGTCCATATTGGTGATCGTCACCAGCGCTTCAATCGGTACGGCGGTATAGCCATGTTTATGCAGCAGCGCCCGCCCGCCTTCAAATTCCTTTTCGACCACCGTGCCCACGCCGACCAGTTCCGCCTTCGCGCTTTTGACCATGCGCGCCAGCGCCAGCAGGGTCTGCCCTGTCGCCAGAAAGTCATCAATAATGAGGATGCGTTCGCCGGCATGTAAGAATTCCGCCGATACCAGCAGCGATACATCGCCGCCTTTGGTGTGGCTGGGCGCTGTTTCCAGAAATACCGGCCCGGCCATGGTGATCGGCTTCTTCTTGCGTGCATACACTACCGGCACATTGAGCACGACGCCCGTGGTCAGCGCCGGGGCGATGCCGGAAATTTCCGCCGTGAGGATGCGATCTATGCCGACACCTTCAAACCGCCGGGCCAGTTCGCGCCCCATTTCCATCATCACATCCGGGTAAAGCTGGTGGTTCAGCAGGCTGTCGATTTTGAGGATACCGCCGCCGAGGTTCTGGCCCTCGGCAAGAATCAGGTCTTTCAAGCGCTGCATACGATCTGTCTATCTCCCTGTGTTGGTCGCATTCGCAGAAGGCTGGCCGCCGCCTTCCTCCTCGTAAATATCCGCGAAAACCATCTCAAACGAGCCGGGGGCAAAACGCCGCAGTTCGTTACCGGCTTCCTGCCCGGCCCTGGACCGCAGCGCGGCCTCCATCGTCGCCTGATCCTCAAAGTACACTTCGAGGATGCGGAACAGGTGCGTTTCGCCAATCGGGCTGCCCAGTACGTCGATCACCTGGCGGCGGGTAATGTTGGGCATGCGCTCTACCAGCGCGAAAAAGTCGTTGTAGGTATTTTCAAACGCCTCCGCATCATCTGGCCGGGCGAACAGAATCATAAACTTGACCATGAACTGAGACATGTGCTGACCCTCTCACGACCCACAGCCGCCAGCCCGCCCACCAGGCAGACTCACCGCTGTGGCGATATTAAAAAAGACCGGGCTGTTATGCCCGGTGTGTGATTATACGTCGTCTGTTGAATTGCGCTACCTGCGCCGCATCATCAGGCCCAGAATGACCCCGATCACCAGCGCGACCAGCACCGCCTGCCAGGGGTTCTTGACCACCACCTCCGTCGCATCCTCGCCCATCTGCTCCAGGGTGTTGTTGTTCAGGTAGACGGCGGTTCTTTCCAGGTGCCCCGCAATTTCATCGGCCCTGGCCACCGCTTCTTCGTCCCCTTCGTTTTCACGAACTTCCTTGCGAATAGTTTCCGCCGCTGTGTTCAGCTTTTTAGCGGCTTCCTTCCGGATTTCATCGGCCTTTTCAAGGGCTTCCCGGCGAATTTCGTTTACATCAATTTCGGTCTTTTCAGCACCGTTGGTGGTCTCCATGATCCCATCCCTCCATGCCTTTCCGATACCTCTATTATAACGCACTTTTGCCCGGTTGACGCATCGAAGCTGGCCCTGCTGGCAAAGCGGGTGGCGGGCTGGCATAATAACGACTGGATGAGGCACTGGCGGTACGATTGTCAATGAGATAAGGGAATGAACCAACATGCGACACAAGATACTACTCATTTTCCTGGTGCTCGCGGTGTTCAGTGGTGGCCTGCTTTCGGCCCAGGAGGACCTGAGCCTGAACGTAGTCGAATATACGCTGGACAATGGCCTTGAAGTGATTCTGGTAGAAGATCATTCCGCGCCGACGGTGGCGATTGATGTCTGGTACCATGTCGGGGGTGCCAACGACCCGGAAGGCCGCAGCGGGTTCGCGCATCTGTTTGAGCATATGATGTTCGAGGAGACCGCCCATCTCGAAACCGGCGAGATTGACCGGCTGATCACGCGGGCGGGCGGCATCCTGAACGCCTATACCGATGCCGATATAACCGGCTATTATGAAGTGCTGCCCTCGCACCAGCTTCCGCTGGGGCTGTGGCTCGAGGCGGACCGCATGGCGTCGCTGGCGGTCAGCCAGGCCAACTTTGATAACCAGCGGGCGGTGGTGATCGAAGAATACAAACTGCGGGTCAGCAATGCCCCCTATGGCGAGGCGTTTGAGCTGCTCTTTACCATGCCCTACGAGTACGAACCTTACCAGCAGCGCGTCATTGGCTCGATTGAGGACCTCAACAATGCGACCGTCGAGGATGTGCGCGATTTCCATTCCACCTACTATCGCCCCAACAACGCCACGCTGGTGGTGGCCGGCGCGATTGACATTGACCAGACCAGAGACCTGATTGATCGTTTCTTCGCGGGCATCCCGGCAGGCGAGGAACCCCCGGCCCTGCCCGCGTTTGAAGCCGAGCAGCAGGACGAGGCCGAAATTCTGACGGTGGAGGATGGGCTGGCCAACCTGCCAGCGGTGATTGTGGGTTATGAAGTCCCGTCGCGCAGCGATGAGGATTATGCCGCAGTGGAACTGCTGGCGCGCATCCTCAGCGATGGCGATTCCAGCCGTCTGGCGATCAGCCTGCTGGATACAGGCAAGGCGCTGGCGGCGGATACCTATGTCTTTGGCAGACGCGGCCCCAGCCTGTTCGCCATTCTGATCCTGCCCAACAGCGGCGTATCTCCGGAAGAAGTCGAACAGATCTACTACGATGAACTGGAGGCAATCCGCGAAGAAGGCGTGCGCGCAGATGAGCTTGAAAAAGCGATCAACGGCATCCGCAGCGAGCGCATCCTGGGCCTGGAAAGTGCCTATAATCTGGCGGAAAGCATACAGGCGGCCAATTACTATTTTGACGACCCCAACGCCGTCTTCAGCGAGATCAACCGCTTTGAGGAAGTGACCTCGGAAGATATTCAGCGCGTGCTGGAAACCTATCTGGCGCCGGAAGATCGCCATGTCATCAACGTGATTCCGTCGGATGCCGCGCCTGCGGAAGAACCGGAGCCGGTAGTGGGTGGCACCGGTGATGAAGCCGACGAAGCGGCGGAGTTTGAATACCTGATTGAACAGGACACCCCGCCGGAACCACTGCCGATTACCGAATTCACGCTGCCACCGATCACAGAGGCCACGCTGGACAACGGGCTGGAAGTCATCGTCATCGAACAACCCAGCATTCCCATCATTTCCCTTGATCTGTTTCTGCGCGGGGGCGAAAGCGCCGTGCCGCCGGATCAGGCCGGGCTGGCCGCGCTGACCGGCAGCCTGATGACGCGCGGCACCGAAACCCGCAGCGCTCAGGAAATCGCCAGCACCATTGAACAGGTCGGCGGGGCAATTGGCAGCGGCGGCGGCAGCGACAGCCTGTCTGCCGGGGTGTTTGCCCTCAGCGAGCATACCGAACTGGCGTTTGAGCTGCTGGGCGATGTGGTGCTGAACCCCACATTTCCGGAAAACGAGCTGGAAGTAGAACGCAGCGCCGCGCTGACGGACCTGGAATATGTGCTGTCAGAGCCCGCGCTGCTGGCGAACCGCACCTTCAACCGGCTGCTTTACGCAGGCCATCCTTACGGCAGCACCATCACCCCGGATACCCTGACTCCGCTGACCCGAGATGATGTCGTGCAGTTTTACGAGTCGCAGGCAGACCCGGAAGATGCCTTCCTGATTATTGCTGGCGATATCAGTACGGATGAGGCGCTGGAACTGGCCGAATCCACCTTTGGCGGCTGGGAAGCCAGCAGCGAAACGGAAAGCATCGATTTCCCCGAAGTCGAAACCCCGGCGGAAACGCAGGTCTATCTGGTGGATCGCCCGGGCAGCTCGCAGGCGGAATTCGTCATTGGGAATCCCGGTGCCTTTGGCGATACCGAAGACCTGTACGCCATCCGCGTGATGAACGAGGTTTTCGGCGCCAGTTTTTCCTCGCGCCTGTCGCAGAACATCCGCGAGGACAAGGGCTACACCTACGGCATCTACTCCACCTTTGGCCTGCCCGCAGACCGGGGCGCGTTCAGCATCAGCGCGGCGGTGCGCAACGAAGTGGCGGCGCTGGCGCTTGAGGAAATCCTGAACGAGGTGGAACGTATCCAGACTGAGGAAATCCCGGCGGGTGAGATGGATGACGCGCAGGCCGGCATGATCGGACGGTTCGCGCTGGCGCTGGAAACCTACCAGCAGTTTGTCAACCAGATCGCCTCGTTCAAGCTGCGGGATGTGCCCATCAGCGCGCTGGAGGAATATCCGGAAGGCGTGGCGGAAGTGGATCAGGATGCTGTGATCGACGTGGCGCAGCAGTATATCCTGCCAGAAAACTTCCTGATTGTGGTGGTGGGCGATGCCGATATCCTCGAACCGCAGCTTGCCGAAGTTGCGCCGGTCACCGTCATCGACGCGGAATAACAGCGCCGCGCTCCACATCAATACCTGAATACCAGCAGGGAGAGGACACATTGCCTCTCCCTGTGTGGTTTATGCCTTAGAGGTCTCTAAGTACATCTGAACATCTGTGGTCAAAATGTGTGCAAAAGCTGTAAGATGAAAATTCAGGTCTTAGAGAGAGGGGAAGATCATGCCAAAGGGCAGCGGTAAGGCGATTGAAAAGATCAAAGTCACGAAGAAACTGCCATCGGACAAGGGCGAGGAACTGCTGAACACCCTGAAAGACCGCTTTGAGAATAACATGAGCCGCCATAAAGGGCTGAAGTGGGAGAAGGTGCAGGCAAAGCTGGAAGCGGATGCTGATAAACTGGCCTCGCTCTATGCGATGGAGAGTACGGGCGGCGAACCGGATGTCGTAGGGTACGACAAGAAGGCCGATGCGTACATTTTTTATGATTGCTCAGAGCAAAGCCCTGCCGGCCGCAGAAGCATCTGCTATGACCGCGCCGGGCAGAAGGAACGCGAAAAGAAAGGGGTGAATCCAGCCGGCAACGCTGTTGATCTGGCCGCTGAGATGGGAATCGAGCTTCTGGACGAGGAACAGTATCACGAATTGCAGAAGCTGGGCGAATTTGACACCAAAACGGAAAGCTGGCTAAAGGCGCCGGAGGAAATCAGGGCACTGGGCGGGGCCATCTTTGGGAATCGCCGCTATGGCCGGGTCTTTGTGTCTCATAACAGCGCCCCTTCCTTCTATGCCGCGCGCGGGTTCCGGGGCGTGCTGAGGGTGTAAGGCTGCCAGCGCAATTAAGGTTATAATAGGAGCTACCGGCTGGATACCCATAGGCTGTGAAGATGTCCACAACGCTTGAACATCCCGGTGCTGCCAGCACGATTCCTGCTGAACAGCAGGCCGCCTTCTGGTCGCGCCTGTTCGCCCCTACCGCTATCGCGCCGCTGGTGTACTTCCGCATCGCCTTTGGCGCGATCATGCTGTGGGAGGTGTGGCGCTATTTCGAGTATGGCTGGATCGCGCGGTATTACATCCAGCCCACCTTCTTCTTCACCTATCTGGGTTTCGACTGGATACACCCGCTGCCCGGCCAGACCATGTATCTGTTCTTCTATGGCATGGGGGTGCTGGCGCTGCTGATTATGCTGGGCCTGTTTTACCGGGTCAGCGCGCTGTTGTTTTTCCTGGGATTCACCTACTGGTTTCTGCTCGACCAGACCAACTACCTCAACCATTTTTACCTGATCTCGCTGGTCAGCTTCCTGATGATCTTTATGCCGGCCCACCGCACCCTGTCGCTGGATGCGCTGCGGCGGCCTTCGCTGCTGGCGGATACGGCGCCCAACTGGACGCTGTGGCTAATGCGCTTTCAGATCGGGGTGGCCTACTTTTACGGCGGCATCGCCAAGATCAACCCGGACTGGCTGCAGGGCGTACCGATGAATTACTGGCTGGCAGCCCGGACAGATTTTCCGCTGATCGGTTCGCTGTTTACCGAATACTGGATGGCGCTGCTGTTCAGCTATGGCGGCCTGCTGTTTGATCTGTTGGTGGTGCCGTGTCTGCTGTGGCGGCGCACCCGCACCCCGGCTCTGCTGGTGGCGCTGTTGTTCCACCTGACCAATGCACGCCTGTTCAGCATTGGCATTTTCCCCTGGTTCATGATCGCCGCGACGTTCATCCTGTTCGCGCCGGACTGGCTGCGGCGCACCCCGTTATGGCGCTGGGGTGGCGTGCCGGATGCCGAAGCGGAGCTGCCAGAGACACCCCGGCGGCTGAAGCGTGCGCAGCGCTGGACGGTGGCGCTGGTGGGCCTGTATGTGGCGTGGCAGGTGCTGATGCCGCTGCGTCACTGGCTGTATCCCGGCTATGTAAGCTGGACAGAGGAAGGCCACAATTTTTCGTGGCACATGAAGCTGCGCGGCAAGGGCGGCATGCTGAATATGTACATCTTTGACCCGGCGACGTACACCACTGAAGAAATCAACCTGTACGACCGCCTGACTTCGCGGCAGCTTGACAAAATGAGCACGCGCCCGGATATGATCCTGCTGTTCGCGCATCATGTGGCGGATCAGTTACGGGCGCAGGGGCGCGATAACTTCTCGATCCATGCGCGCGCGATGGTCTCGCTCAATGGGCGCGAACCGCAGCTTATGATCGATCCACAGGTGGACCTTGCCAGCCAGCCCCGCGATATCTGGCATGATGACTGGATACTGCCGCTGGTCACGCCCTTATTTCCGGAAGACCTCCCGGCGTCGGCAGCGGCCGTCGCGGGCGACTGAAGCGGTTGTTATTCCACCTGCCGCGTATTGGGAATGACAAATACCGGGCAGGGCGACGCGCTCAGCACTTTTTGTGTTACGCTGCCCAGCAGCCAGCGGCTGAGGCCGGAACGCCCGTGTGTGGCCATGACGATGGCATCCACCCCCAGCGATTCGGCCAGTTCCACGATCACATCCGCGTCCTGGCCCACCTGAACAATCGTTTCGACACGGCCCACCGACGATGCCAGCCGTTTGCCCTTGTTGCGCAGGTAATCTTCGGCCTGGACACGAATCTGCCGTTCCAGACCTTCGTAAAAGGTGGGGTCCGTCACGGTATGCGCCATGCCTTCCGCCGGGCCGTACAGCGTGTTCAGCGACAGATCAGGTGGGACAATCACCGTCAGCAGCGTGACCTGGCTTTCCGGACCTGTCAGTTTGGGCAGGTAATCCAGCGCGGTTTCCGCCAGTTCGGATTGATCGAGAGGGACCAGCACATGTTTGAGCATCATTCTTCCTCGCTTTCTGATTCAAGCATAAAATGCTCTGCGAGAATTGCCAACTGTTCAGGGTATAATGACCGGCATGATGAATGT
>CAZQIY010000026.1:17737-62854 GCA_964593565.1 uncultured Anaerolineaceae bacterium | reverse complement strand
TCATCATAAAACATCGTCGGGCAGCATGGCCCGGCTTCCTTTATAAAATCATTTGTTTAACCGAATGCGAATTTGTCCGGTCTCCAGACGCACCGAAGCGCCGCCGGGCTAATTCCTGGTGGAGGACTCTATGGCAAAACCAACGAAGGATACGCTCCTGGAATGGTACCGGCAGATGGTGCTGATCCGGGAGTTTGAAGAAACCTGCAACACTCTCTACACACAGAAACGCATCACCGGCGTGTACCTGCACCTCTACAGCGGTCAGGAAGCGATCGGGGTGGGCGCGGTGGCCACCCTGCGCCCGGATGATCACCTTATTACCGCCTATCGCGATCATGGCGTTGCCCTGGCACGTGGCATCGACGCCAAACCCCTGATGGCGGAAATGATGGGCAAGAAGACCGGTGTCAGCGGCGGCAAGGGCGGGTCGATGCACCTGGCCAGCCGTGACCACAACTTCTGGGGCGGTTATGCCATCGTAGGCGGGCACCTACCGCTGGCGGTGGGCATCGCCATGGAGCCGCGCTACAACGACAAGGACGCGGTGGTGCTGTGCTTTATCGGCGACGGGGCGACCAACAACGGCTATTTCCACGAATCGCTGAACATGAGCGCGATCTGGGATCTGCCGATTGTCTGGTTGATCGAGAACAATGTCTATGGCATGGGCACGCGCGTCGAGGATGCCTCCGGCCAGCCGGAACTTTACAAACGCGCAGACTCCTATGGCATGGAAACGCTGGGGCGCATTGACGGGCAGAATGTCACCGAGGTAAACGAGGCGGTGAGCCAGGCCGTCGATTATGCCCGCAAGAAAGGCCCCGTACTGATCGAAGCGCTCACATACCGCTACCGGGGACATGGCGTTTCGGATCGCCAGTACAATGATCGCCTGAGCGAAGAACTGGAACACTGGAAGACGTACCAGGACCCCATTACCCTCCTGGGCAACCACATTAAAGAACGCTTCAAAAACGTGGACAAGGACTTGCAGCGGATCGAACACGAAGCTCGTGCTATCGTCCAGGATGCGGTGGATTACGCCGAACAAAGTCCGGAACCAGACTATGAAGATTTGATCCGCAACGTGTATGTGGAGTAGCGAACACTATGGCAGCAAGAAATCAACCGATGCGCGAGGCCCTGCGCAAGGCCCTGCACGAAGAAATGGTACGCGACGAGCGCGTTTTCGTGATGGGCGAGGAGGTAGGGCTGTGGCAGGGGACTCACCGTGTCACGCGCGGCTTTTATGAGGAATTTGGCGCCCGGCGGGTGCGCGATACCCCGATTTCCGAAATGGCAATCGCGGGGGCGGCAGTTGGCGCGGCAATGGCGGGCCTGCGTCCGGTAGCGGAGATTATGACGATCAACTTCGCCTTCCTGTCGCTGGATGCCATCATCAACCACGCCGCCAAGATTCATTACATGTTTAACGGCCAGTTCACCGTGCCGCTGGTGATCCGCGCCGCCAGTGGCTGGGGAGACCAGGCCACCGCCACGCACTCGCATACGCCGGAACCCATCTTTGCCCATTTCCCCGGCCTGTATGTGGGCTGCCCCGCAACACCGGGCGACGCCTACGGCATGCTGAAGGCGTCGATCCGCGATGAAAACCCGGTGCTGTTTACAGAGAGCATCGCGCTGTACAGCAAGCCCGGCCCGGTGCCGGATGACGACCCCGATTACCTGCTTCCCATCGGCAAAGGCGACATCAAACGCGAAGGCAGCGACGTGACGATCGTCACCTATGCGCGCGGTGTCGAATGGGCGCTGGATGCTGCGAGTCGTCTGGAAAAAGACGGCATTGATTGTGAAGTGGTGGATATGCGCTGGCTGCGGCCCCTGGATATGGATCTGGTGTTCGAGAGCTTCCGCAAAACCAACCGTTGTGTGATTGTCGAAGAATCCCTGCCCATGTATAGTTTTGGCAGCGAAATCGCCGCGCAGATTCAGGAACATTGCTTTGACTATATGGATGCCCCGATCAAGCGTGTGACAGCAATGGATGTGCCGCTGCCCTATGCCAAGGAAATTGAGTTAATGGCCCTGCCCGATGTACGCAAGGTTATTGACGCGGTGAAGGAGATTGTTTAATGGCTCAGGACATTACCGCCTCTATGGAAGGTACCCTGATCGATTGGCTGAAGCAGGTGGGGGATACAGTCAAAAGTGGCGACATTGTCGCAGAAATGGATGCGGATAAGGCGACGGTTGAAATCGAGGCGCCGGCCGACGGCGTGCTGATCGCGCAGAGCGCCAAACCGGGCGACAGCATCAGCGAAGGCGCGGTCATTGGTCAGGTGGGCGAAGCCAGCGAAGCGCCCGCCGGGACCGCCCAGACCAACGGCGCAGCCGCCCAGCAGCCGCAGCCCACCGGCGAAGCCGAAGCCGCCGAAGAAGCAGAAGCCGAGGACGAAGAAGCCCCGGCACAGCCTGCGGCCTCCAATGGCGCACAGCAGGCCCCCGCCCCGGCCACCACGGACGATGGCCGCATTAAGGTTTCGCCGCTGGCGCGCCGCATCGCAGAGGAACGGGGAATTAATCTCGCAGACGTGCCCGGTTCCGGGCCGGGTGGGCGCATCGTCAAGGCGGATGTGGAGAACTTCCAGCCTGGCGCGGCCCCGGCCAGAACGCCGCAACGTGCCGCCCCGGCAGGGGCTGGCCCCGCGCTGGAGCTTCCCACCCGCACGCCGCCGCCCGAAAGCGAAGACGTGGTGCACGAAGAATTTACCACCATGCGCAAGCGCATCGCGGCGACGACGGTGGAAAGCCAGCAGACCATCCCGCACTTCTACGTCACCACAGAAGTGGACGCGGAAGCGATGCTGGCCCTGCGCAAGCAGCTCAACAACAGCCTGCCGGAAGATGGCACGAAGATCACCGTCAACGATATGGTGGTCAAGGCCACCGCGCTGGCGCTGCGCCAGTTCCCCAACCTCAACTCGCATTATTATGGTGACCGGGCGGTGCGTTACAAGCGCATCAATATCGGGATCGCCGTCGCGCTGCCGCAGGGGGGTGTGATGTACATCGTGGCCCAGGATGCCGACAAGGTGGCGCTGGGCACGCTGGCGGAACAGAACAAGGCGATGGCCCTGCGTGCCCGCGAAGGCAAGGTCAAACCGGCAGATATTCAGGGCGCAACCTTTTCCACCAGCAACCTGGGCGCGTTCGATGTGGACCATTTCGCCGCTGTCATCAACCCGCCTGAGGCTGGCGTGCTGGCCTTTGGCACCGCCAAAAAGGTGCCGGTGGTCCAGGAGGATGGCGGCCTGGGCGTAGGCTGGCGCATGAGCGTCACCATCAGCGTCGATCATCGTATCAGCGACGGCGCGGAAGGCGCAGCTTACCTGAAGGCGCTGAAAGAACTGCTGGAAAGCCCCATGCGCCTGCTGATGTAGCAGTACAGGGCAAGAAGTTTGTCGAAGTGAAGGGCGGCTGTATAGGTCGCCCTTTTTGTTTCGTGCGGCATTGGCCGCAGGCCCGGAGCCGCCATAAAAATTGATGGTACAATGTGGGCATTCAGAAAACCTACGTCTGGAGCAGGATGGACACGCTGAACGGCTCAGTCGAGCGCATCACCTTCTATAATCCCGAAAACGGCTATACCGTCGTCAAAATTACACCCGATGGCGCTTTTCAGCGAGACGCCGCCGCGCGCGATGGCACCATCACGGTGGTGGGGGCCATGCCGGAACTGAACACCGGCGAAACAGTGGAATTCAGCGGCGAATGGGTGCAGGACCCGCGTTATGGGCTTCAGTTCCGCGCCGAAACCGTCACGCCCATCGTCCCGACCAGCAAACAGGGCCTCATCAACTACCTCAGCAGCGGCATTGTCCGGGGCATCGGCCCGCGCACAGCAGAACGCATTGTGAAGCATTTTGGCGAGGATACGCTGCGTGTGCTCAATGAGGAGCCGGAGCGCCTGGGCGAGATTATCAAGGCATCGCTGGCAAGGCAGCTTGCAGAATCCTGGCAGGAAAACCAGTCGGTGCGGCAGGTGATGATCTTCCTGCAGGGCTTTGGTGTCACCAGCAAAATGGCGCGCCGCATTTATGAGCAGTTCGGCACCCTGACGGTGCAGGTCGTTCAGAGCGACCCGTATGTGCTGGCTGATGAGGTTTTCGGAATCGGCTTTGTGAAAGCGGATCAGATCGCGCTGAATATGGGGATGAGTGCAGATTCACCCCAGCGGATGAAGGCCGGGCTAAGCTATGCCCTCAGCCAGCTTGCACAGGATGGGCATGTCTATGCGCCGCGCGATGTGCTGCTGAATAAAACCGCCGAACTGCTGCGCATTGAGCATTCGGACACGCTGGAAACCGTGCTCAACCAGCAGATACTGGCCGGCGATCTGATCGCGGATGAAAGCGTCACCACCGCAGAACCCGCCATTTACCTGCCGGTGTTTTATCATGCAGAGAAGAACGCATCAGCGCGCCTGCGGACCATTTCCAACACGCCTTCATCGCTGACAGAGATGGGCAAAACGCTGGACTGGCCAAAACTGCTGGCGGAACTGGCGCGCCACAGCGACATCCGCCTGACAGAGCAGCAGCAGGGGGCGGTGCGGGCGGCCTTCGCCCATAAGGTTTCGGTGCTGACAGGCGGCCCGGGCACCGGCAAGACCACCACCCTGCGCATGGTGATCGAGGCGCTGGCCACGCTGGAATGCTCGTTTGCGCTGTGTTCCCCCACCGGGCGGGCGGCACGGCGTCTGGCGGAAGCCACCAACTGCGAAGCCAGCACCATTCATCGCCTGCTGCGCTTTAGCCCTGGCGAAGGCTTCCAGTACGACGAGGATGAACCGCTGGAAATCGACATGCTGGTCATCGATGAATCCTCGATGGTCGATCTGCTGCTGTTTCATCAGGTGCTGCGGGCGCTCAAACCTCAGACTCATCTGCTGCTGGTGGGCGATGTCGATCAACTGCCGAGCGTGGGGGCGGGCAATGTCCTGCGCGATGTGATCGACAGCGGGGTGGCGCACGTCACCCGGTTAGATGCCATCTTCCGCCAGAGCGAGGACAGCCATATCGTCCTCAATGCGCACCGCATCAACAACGGCGACATGCCGCTGACGGACAACCAGAGCAGCGATTTTTACTTCTTCGCAGAAGATGATCCCACCGGCTGTGCCAGCCTGATTGTGAACATCGTACAGCAGCGCCTGCCGGACAAATTCGACTTCGACCCGATCCGCGATGTGCAGGTCATCGCGCCCATGTATCGCGGCCCGGCGGGGGTCAACAACCTGAACGATGCGCTGCAGCGGGCGCTCAATGGCGACCGGCGCACGGCCGAAAAGCAGCTTGGCGGGCGGGTGTTCCGCGTGGGCGACAAGGTGATGCAGACGCGCAACAATTATGACAAGGACGTGTTTAACGGCGATATCGGACGCATCCACGCCATCGACTTTGAAGGCGGCGGCTTTGAAGTGGTGATGGATGATCGCTTTCTGTATTACGAGTGGCACGAAACCGAAGACCTGATGCATGCCTACTGTATCAGCACGCACCGCAGCCAGGGGTCAGAATATCCGGTGGTGGTCATGCCGCTGCTGACCCAGCACTACATGATGCTCCAGCGCAACCTGCTGTATACGGCCATCACCCGCGCCCGGCAGATGGTGGTGCTGGTGGGCACGCGGCGGGCGGTATACATGGCGGTCCAGAACAACAAAGTCGCAGAACGTTATACCGGCCTGGTGACACGTCTGCAGAAAGGGGCGGCGATCAGCGGGCGAATCCGGGGGATGCCAGACCTCTGAAATCCACCCACTGCATAAAAGCGCCCATCCAGATGATGTTTGTCATATACCCAGACTGCCGTTTCACGAATCACTTGTGACAATATACTGTCGCCACCCCTGACAAGCCTTACGGTGCACAGCTATAACGAATATGGTATGCTGGGGGTAAGGGAACAGAGGGAATGGATGGACAATGGCATCGAGCAGCAATCAGGCACAGCGAGCCCCGATATCCCAGCACTTTGACGCGATTCTGAATGCGCTGGGCGATGTGGTTTTTACGCTGGATGAAGGCGGCTATTTTACCTATGTCAATGCCCGCATTCAGCAGCTTCTTGATTATGCCCCGGAAGAAGTGATCGGCCAGCACTACGAAAAATACCTGTCCCCGTTATGGACAGAGCATATCCGCCACCTGTACCTCAGCGTCTTTAAGAGCGAAGCCGCCGAAGTGCTGCTGGAAGTGCCGCTGGTCAACCGCCAGGGGCAGGATGTCTGGGTCGAGCAGATGATTACGCCGCAGACTGGCGGGGTATCCGGTGTCATGCGCGATATCACCGGGCGCAACCTGACCGAGGCAGAACTGGAAAAGCGCATCGGCCAGATGGCCACCCTCCAGCGCATCGATGCCGAACTGACTCATCAATTGGATATTCGCTATGTACTGTCGATGGCACTGGATGCGGCGGTCCGCCTGAGCGCGGCGGATGCGGGCTGCATCGAACTGCTGCGCGATGGCCAGTTGTACACCGGCATGGTGATCGGCAATTATCCCCCGGACTACATCAATCGTTATCCCAAAGCGCCCGCTGGCATCGTGCGCCGGGTGGTGCAGAACCGCAGGCCGGAACTGGTGCTGGATGTCACAAAGGACCCGGATTATTACCCCTATATCCCTAGCACGCGCGCCCAGATGACCATTCCCCTGCTCTCGCAGGATCGCACCATTGGGGTATTGTTTCTGGAAACGCGCAAGCCGGAACGGTTCACCTCTGAAGTCTTCGATTTTATCCAGTTGATTACCACACGCATCGCGGCGGCAGTGGATAACGCCCAGCTTTACGACACCACCCGCCAGCAGCTTGCCGAACTTCAGGACCTGTACCGTCAGATCACCAGCCTGGAACAGCTCAAGACGGATATGATCCGTATCGCCGCGCACGACCTGGGCAACCCACTGACATCGATCTCCGGCTTTATTGATCTGCTGCTGGAAAGCAAACTGACCACGATGCAGCGCGAACACGCGCAGATTGTCAAGGACTCCGCCATGCGGATGAAAAAGATCATCCGCGATATTCTGTCGTTGCAGCGCATCGAGGAACTGGCGCAGGGTAACCTGACAGAAGAAGTTGAACTGGCAGAACTGGTGCAGCAGGCGTATGAAGCCTACCAGCATCAGGCCGCGCACCGCCAGCAGCAGTTCACGCTCGAACTGCCAGAGCATCCCATGTGGATCAAAGGCGATGCGGCCCAGATGCGCGAGGCGCTGACCAATCTGATCAGCAACGCCCTCAAATACACACCCGATGGCGGTGAAATTGTTGTGCGGTTGTGGGAAGAGGATGATTCGTTCTGGTTTGAGGTTGCCGATAACGGCTATGGTATCCCGGAGGAGATGCAGGAGCGGTTATTTCAGCCCTTCTTCCGCGCCCGCACCCAGGAAACGCGCCAGGTTGATGGCACGGGGTTAGGGCTGCACCTGGTCAAAAACATCATCGAACGGCATCATGGCCGGATGCGTTTTCACAGCGTCTATGGCCAGGGCAGCGCCTTTGGGTTCAAAATCCCCGTGCCGTTTTAAGCCGGTGCGTCAGCCGCCATTAATGGCTACCAGCTCAATTTCAAAGGTAAGATCCTGCCCCGCCAGCGGATGATTGCCATCCAGCGTGACGGCGTTTTCGCCGATGTCGCTCACCGTCACGTTGAAGGTCGAGCCATCTGGCTGGCGAATTTGCAGCCGGTCACCAACCTGCGGGTTGATGTGCTCCGGAAATTCTTCCGGCGAAACCTGAAGGATCATATCATCACGACGCGGGCCATAAGCTTCGGATGCCGGGATATTCACGGTCTTGGCCTCGCCAGGACTCATCCCTTCGACAGCTCTTTCGAAGCCGGGAATCACCTGATTAGACCCAAGCGTAAATTCCAGAGGTTCGCGCCCCTGCGATGAATCGAACACGGTGCCATCCTGGAGGGTGCCTGTATAGTGCAGTTTTACACTGTCACCCGATTTAGCCTCTGCCATAGCTTACTCCTTTCAATTTTGGACAAATGCGAACGGGAAATTAAATTTCCATCCGTTGTCAGGAAGGAACCTGAAGTATTTTCACTATTCGCTAAGGATTGGGTGGGAAGTAAAAAGGCGAGGTAGTGATCCAACAGGCGTTTTGGTTGTCACGACCCTTTTATAGCATAGATCATGGTCAGGCACAACCGTAACTCGAAAAGAAATTATGACGCTCTGACCTGCCCTTACCCGGCGATTGCCGTATCGACACTCGCAAGAATCCCGGCGGTGCGTTAGAGTCTGTAGGTCAGAATAATACTCTATCTGTCTGTACCGTCGATGGAGAACAGGATTTATGTCGAAACACACATTATCTGGATGCCTGCTGGTGCTGCTGGTGCTGCTGGCTGCCTGCAACCTGAACATGGCTCCGGATAACACCAACCTGCCAATCACAGGCGCGCCGGTTGTGCAGATGGTGTCGCCGCTGCCCAATGCTACCTATCTGGAAGGGGTGCCTGTCAATATTCAGGTGCTGGTGACCAATGCCGGGGCGGATATTGCCCAGGTGGATATCAGCGTGGATGACACCGTGTTTGCCTCGGTCACAGAGCCGAACACCGCAGGCGCACCTTCGTTCAGCGTGGCGGAAAGCTGGCCTGCGGACGAGGCGGGCACGCATACCATCTCTGTGACTGCTGCGCGGGCAGATGGCACCACCAGCGAGGCGGCATCCGTCACCATTTCGGTGGTCAGTCAGGTATCTCAGCCACAGGGCCAGGCGACGCCGCAGGCAACGGATGATGTCAGCGGCGACAATGGCACTGCTGACCCCGCCGGCGGTGAGGATGAGGACGATGACAGCCAGGCGCAGGCCCAGCCCACCGCCCGCCCGACCAATCCGCCAGAACCCACCGACCCGCCGGAACCCACCAACTCGCCCACGCCCAATGTGCCGATGGCGACGTTCACCACCGGGGTCAATGTCCGCCGGGGGCCAGACACGGTTTTTGACCCACCGATTGGCAGCTATGCCGCCAACGACAGCGCCGAAGTGCTGGCGGTCAGCCCCGACCGGGCATGGTACAAGGTGCGCTACTATAATTCTGAGGGCTGGGTGTTTGCCAACCTGATGACAGTTTCCGGCAACATCGATAACCTGCCGGTAGACGAAGGCCCGCCCCGGCCAACCCTGACCCCGACGCCGGTCCCGGCCACGCCGACCCCACAGATTAATGTGAATCTGGTCGCGGGCAACATCACCACCAACCCATCAGAACGGGTGTGTGGCGAAACCTTCCGTGTGAATGTGGATATTGCCAACTTCGGCGAGTCCAGATCGCCCGGTGGTCGCGTCCGCATCGAGGATATTGCCAGAGATCAGGTCGTGGAATCTACCGAAGGCGCGTTTGGGGAAATTGAACCGGGCCAGACCATCAACGTGGGGCCGATCCCGATTACGGTGGTTGGGTTCTTTGAAGAGCAGCACACCCTGCGCGTGATCGTGGACCCCGGTAACTCTATTCCCGAAACCAACGAAGACGATAACCGCAACCAGATCACCTACACGCTGCGCAAGGGCGACTGCTGATCGTCCAGCATGAAAAAGCGAAACACCCCTGCTCGGATAACGGACAGGGGTGTTTTTTTGTCTGCATGGCTTTTGTCAGACAAGGCGATTTACGTGTAGATTTCGAGTTCGACAGGCTGGCGGCCAACCGCCGTGATAACCACCCCTTCGCGATCCGGCAGCAGGGTAAGGGTTTCTCCGGCACAGATCACCATGTCCTCCCGCAGGTGCGACACCCACGCGCCACCCTGAAGCACGCGAATCCGGCGGGTGCTGCGCGGCAGCGTATACGCCTCCTGCTCCGTGATGGTCAGGCGCTGGCAGTCGTGCTTCGGCGTGGTTTTCTGTACCCCGACCAGCAGATTTCTGATGGACTGCGACCATTTACGCTGGATTGCCTGATTTAACATCGTTTGTCTCCAATCTTAAGATGCGTCAGAAAGCAGGAGTGTGCGCCGCTGGCGCGGGTGGCGCATTGCCGGCAGGCGGAACCGCCACCGCAAAAAGCTGAAACGCTGTTTCTTCTGGCTGCCCCTGGCCAGATGCACAAGGCGTCTTTGCGCCGCTTCGCGCTGAAAATCACCGTGCCGGTCTGTCACCTGGCTTATCATCCACCCCTCGTTATCGAACATTGCCCATCTCCCTTGCTGATTCTTCGAAGACCGCGAACCATGATCCGTAAATACAGGCTGTGACCTGTAGAAACAGGCCATGACCCTAACCTGTGCGCCAGATCGTTAGCGATGTATGGCACTACACCTATAACTACGTTCGCGGCAAATTGTGAAATGATGGAACTTGTCAGCCCTCAGCTTCATGTTTATGATAAGCAATAATGGCTCTGGGTTACATGGGCTAACAAAGGCAGTTTCGCCCGCTCGCCTATGGATTTGAGGGAAAAATCATGACAAACCTTTATATCGAAAACACAGAAAAACTGCTTGATAATGTGGGCTGGGAAATCCTGTGCGCGCTGCAGGAAGATGCCCGCCTGTCCTATGCAGAGATCGGGCGACGGGTGGGCATGTCTGCCCCGGCGGTGATGGAACGGGTGCGCCGTCTGGAGGAAGCTGGCATTATCACGGGCTACACAGCCAGGGTGGATGTGACAAAATTAGGACTGCCTATTCAGGCCATCCTGCGGGTGCGTATTCAGGGGGATCGCAAAGAGCAGATTCAGCGGGTGGTGCAGCGCTGCCCGGAGGTGCTGGAGTGTCATCACATTACCGGCGATGACTGCATGGTGATGAGAATCGCAGTGCCATCAATGGCGCATCTGGAAACACTGATCGGGCAGATTGGCATATTCGGCCAGACCACGACCTCGATTGTACTGTCCTCCCCGGTGACGGAACGCATTGTCGACCGCCGGGACAGCCGCCCGAACGAGCATGACAACGGCACCAATGGCGCGGCATAGCCTGCACAGCCTGCCGGGGAATAAAGCTGATTCCCCGGCAGACAGACAACATGTACAACAGGCGTTATTATGACCGCCAGCTAAGCGGCATGGCAAACTGCTGGTTGGTCACCTCGCCATTGACGATCTCCGCGCCTTCAAACAGCAGCGTCGTTTCGCTGGTCTCGACATCAATCTCCACCAGGTTGAGATAAGGGGGCTGGCGTTCGTCCTCCAGCACCTGATAATCCATCGCGATCACCGAACTGCCATCCGGGGCAACGGCCAGCGCCGGAGCAAACCGCCCACGCTTGATGCGAAAATCGCTGCCAGTGCTCAGATCAAGCGCGACAAGCGAATTATTGGCATTGCGGCCTGTATCCGGCGAACCGGCCACAAAGACCAGATACTGGCTGTCATCGCTGAACTGCATGACGGAGATCACGTCGTTGCGACCGCCCGCACTGACGCTGATAGGCGCGGCGTCCGGCTCTGTAAGATCGATCACGGTCAGGGTGTTGTCGTTGTTGGGCGATGTCACCACCATCGCCAGCCAGCGACCATCTGGCGAGACAGCCGGGAAGGCGTGTGGCGACCCGCTGAAGGTGGGGAAAACCGCCTGCTGCTGAATCACTTCGGAGGTCGAAAGATCGTTCAGGTTCACGGCCAGAATGCTGACCGTATTGGCGGTAATGCCATCCGGCACCAGGAACCACGCCGTTTCGCCATCCGGCAGCAGCATAATCTGGTTGGTGCTGGCAAACGAAGCGAACTGCCCCGCCTGAAATTCGCTGGCGGCCAGGGTCGCGCTGCGAGATTCGACATCGACCAGGTAAAGCTGCCAGCTTGTGCGGGTATCGCCGCTGGTGCAGCGATGGCCCAGCACCAGCATCAGATTGCCATCCGGCCGGACTGCGATACTGGCGCTGGTATAGCGGCAGTTCTCATCCGGATGCAGCGTGGTCACTTCGCGTTCGGCATTACCGTTCCACCAGAACACAGCGGCCTCATCTGCTTCGCTGCGATCATTGGTGAAAAAGCTGACAAAACCTACGCCCTCATTGGCGACATCAAAAGCCGTGACGTTCTCGTAGCGGAATTCCTCGCTGAAATCTGAGGTACGATTCACGTACAGGAAACCATCGGCAAACTCGCTGGTGGTCGCGTCAGATTCATAGGCGATATAGGCCAGACGATTGCTGTCCGGGCTGTATTGAAGGGTGCCCCCACCCAGGCAGGTAAGCGCGTGGACTTCATCCACCAGTTGGGGCGCCTCGCTTCCCTTCATGACATACAGCGCGCCGCTGTCCAGACCCATGTAAAAAGCGAACATCGAGCCATCCGGCGAATGCGCTTCCTCGCCACAGGCCTGCAGGCGGCTGGTCTGCGGCGGCACATCCAGCAGTTTGGTAAAGGTGCCGCTGGCGTCCATCAGGCCGAGTTCGCCGGCAGTGGACGGTGAACTCTGCTGCGGGCCAGGCCCGGCTTCCAGCCACGTGAGCACGTTCGTGGGCGCCGCTGCCTGGGGCGTGCTTTCCTGCGGCAGGACCACAGCAGCCTGCATCAAAAGGAGCATGCTGAACACCGGGATACACACGGCGCGCATTCTGAGCAGTCGAGTCATGGGCTTCCTCTCCCCTGTGGGCTATCCATAACAAAGAATGAATCCTCATCCTTCATTGTAGACATTCTCAATTTTTCAGCAAATGTGACTGAGGTCAGGCCAAAACCCGCCCAGGGGGATACAGCACTAAACCCCTCTCCTGGACGTGCATCCGGGAGAGGGGTCAGTCTGGTTATGGGCAGGGGCTTTGAATGCAGCCCTGTTAGTTGTTGTTTGCGCCGTCCGCAGTGTCGCTGTCCGGCTGTGTAAGGTCTGGCAGATCCTGTGCGGATGGCGCGACGGCCTGCGGCACAGAGGGTGCTACAAAATCCGGGTTGGCTTCGGCCAGGCTCTGGAAATCAAACAGGAAGGGGCTGTTGGATGGCACCAGCGCCAGTTGAATGTTATCCGCCAACTGCTGGATATATTCGTACTGGATCAGCGACGGATTGGCGGCCAACTGCTCGCTGACCAGCCGCAGCGCTTCGGCCTGGGCCTGGGCACGCAGTACAATGGCCTGGGCCTGACCTTCAGCTTCAGAAATCGCGGCGTCACGCTGGCCCTGCGCGGTCACACGCACACGCTCGGCGTTCTGCTGTTCTTCCTGCACGCGGAAGGCGGCTTCCAGCGCCTGCTGTTCTGCAATCTGCTTGCGTTCGATCGAGTCAGTAAAAGCCTGCGAGAACGTCACATCGCGGATGAGCAGATCGGTCAGGATGAAGCCTTCTTCATCCAGACGCGCCGCCATCAGTTCCTCCAGCGAATCTTCTACAGCGGTGCGCTGCTCGCCAAAGATGTCCTCAGCCCGAAAGCGCGAAACGACCTCACGGGCCAGGCCGCGAATGGTCGGGCGTATCAGATCGTTCTGATAGCGGTTCTGCCAGCGGATGTGCACCGTGTTGGCTTCTTCCGGATCAATACCGTAAATCACGGTGACTTCCAGGAAAACTTCCTGGCCGTCGAGCGTACGCCCGCGCACCGCGCTGTCGCCCACGACGCCCCCTTCGCTGGGGATGCCGGTCATGGTGTACTGCTGCTGCTCAATCGGATACAGTGTGGCCGATTGCAGCACCGGGACGACGATATGCGTGCCCGGGCGCCGAGGTTCGCCCAGTTCACCGTTCAGGGTATTAAACACGACGCCCACCTGCTGCGGCTCGACAATGACAATGCCCTGACTGATGACGCTGAACACCAGCCCCACTGCCAGCCCGACCAGCGCCAGTGAAATGCCGCCGCGCACCGGGCGCCCCTGCGACGCGGCCACGACCACCAGCCCGATGCCGCCCAGAAAACCGAGGAAGCCCAGAAGCGCAAGTGCGCCAAGTAATGAACTAATTCCACCCATTAAGATTCTCTCCTTGTGGATTGACTTTCAGGTCCGCTAAAGCGCGAACAGAACGTAGACCAGAGGTTGTCTTTAGAGGCATGGTAGAACGCTGCTGCGCACCAGAATAATCTGTTTTGTGTCTTATCCTGTAAAGATTCAGGGTGTGGAATAAAACACTGTTCAGGATGATCGCCTCTTTAGCTAGCTAATTATATCATGGCCTATAAACATATCCGAACCACTACCCCAGATTCTGTGGGTATTCTTATGTTGTTTTGACGCGCCTGCACATTCTTACTACAATCCGCGCCATAGGCAGGAAGGAGCAGCCTTGGATTATTATACGACCATAGGCCCACTGCGGTTGCAGACCTTTACGCTGGCGCTTTCGCTGGCGGCGGTGGCTGGCATCGCGTGGAGCGTCTGGCGCGTGCCGGGGCAGCGGGGTGCTGTGGTGGATGTCTGCCTGGGCGGGCTGGTCGTCGGGGTGCTGCTGGCGCGGGTGGGGCATGTGCTGCTCAACTGGCCATATTTTGCCTACAATACCGGTGAAATCGTGCGCATCCAGGCGGGCGGGCTGGACTGGCACGGTGGGCTGCTGGGCGGCCTGCTGGGGATGGCACTGGTGGCCCGCTGGCGGCGGCTTCCCCTGGCCGGGCTGATCGACGCGCTGGCGCTGGTGCTGCCGCTGCTGGCGCTGGCGGGATGGTGGGGCTGCCGGGCGGCCAACTGTGGCTATGGCGCAGAGGTCGATACCCTGGCGAATTATCCGCCGCTGGTGGTGGCCGAACTGCGCGATGTGTATGGCATCCCGGCCCCGCGTTACAACACGCAGCTTTTCGGGCTGGCGCTGGGTGGGCTGGTGCTTGGCATCGTGCTGATTCTGTTCTGGCGCGGCTGGCTGATCGGACGGCGTTTCTGGCTGGCGCTGCTGGTGCTGAGCGCCGGCATGTTCGTAATTGGCTTCTTCCGGGCAGATTACGCGCTGAGCATCGGCAGTCTGCGGGCGGATCAGTGGCTGGATATGGGCGCAGGCATCCTCAGCCTGGGCGGCCTGCTGTGGAGGCGACGCCGGTGAGCTTGCGGCGGATGTGGCGCATGCTGCGCCTTGTCGCGCTGCTTTTGCTGCTCAGCGCGGTGCTGCTGGCGGCGGTGCTGCTCAACAGCTTTTTTTTCAGCCGGCATCACCTGACCGCCAGCGGCATGGAACGTGCCTATCATCTCTATGTACCCCCCGGCTACGACGCCTCTCAGCCCGCCCCGCTGCTGCTGGTGTATCATATGCAGGGCGGTCTTGGCTGGCTGATGCAGGAGATCAGCGGGTTTAATGCGCTGGCGGCGCAGGAGGGATTCATCGTCGCTTATCCCGATGGCTATGGGCGAAGCTGGGCCGATGGCAGCGGCCTCTATGAAGCGGACCGCGCCGGGGTGGATGATGTCGGTTTTACAGATGCGCTGATCGACCATCTGGCGCAGCAGTACACGATTGACCCTGAAAAAGTGTATGCAGTGGGTTTTTCCGGCGGCGGATTTATGGCACTGCGGCTGGCCTGCGAACTTTCGGACCGGCTCGCGGCGGTAGCGGCGGTCAGCGCGGCGATGGCCGAACCGGTGCAGGAATCCTGCCTGCCGGCGCGTTCTGTGCCGGTGATGATTATGCATGGCACCGCCGATGAACGCCTGCCGCTGGATGGCCATCAGGGGATTGTTTCGATCCCGGAAGCGGTGCTGACGTGGGTGGGGCTGTACGGCTGCGATTTTGTGCCGGTGGTGGAGGCGCTGGACCCGGCGGCGGATGGCACCGATGTACGGCGCGAGATGTATGTTGGCTGCCGCGAGGATGCGCGGGTCTGGTATTATGCCATTGATGGCGGCGGGCATCGCTGGCCGGGCAGTCGTTCGATCTGGCAGATGGGGCTGCCGGGCCGCGCCACCCACGATATCAGCGCCAGCGCCGAAATCTGGGCCTTCTTTGATTCGTAGCGGCTGGTTCCAGAAAGCTCTTTTACTCAGCATCAAATTGATCTACCATTACTCACAGTGCGGCACATAACCACACATAACCAAAGGAAGTTCCATGCGCATTACTGTTGGCCTGGCGCAGATATACCCGAAATTAGGCAATGTCGGCGCGAATCTCGAAAAACATCTCGATTTCGTCCGGCAGGCAGACGAACAGGGCGTCGATCTGCTGATTTTCCCGGAACTGTCGCTGACAGGCTATCAGGTACAGGACCTGGTGCCGGAGGTCGCTATCCGCGCCACCCGCGACGACGCAACCTTCCGCGCCCTGCTGGATGCCAGCACCCATATGGACATCGCCTTTGGCTTTGTGCATGCCGATGTGCGCCAGCGTTTCTATATCGCGCAGGCGTATCTGTCGCAGGGGGAATGCCTGCACATCCACCACAAGATTTACCTGCCGACCTATGGCATGTTCGATGACGGCCGCTATTTTGACCAGGGAACAGGCATCCGCGCCTTCGATACCCGCTTCGGGCGGGTGGGCATGCTCATTTGCGAGGATTTCTGGCACATGTCCGCGCCTTATGTGCTGTGGATGGACGGGGCCGATGTGATGATCTTTGCCAACAGCAGCCCGGGCCGCGGCGTCAGCGCCAGCGAAGGCGGCCGCCTGACCGTTGCGCGCTGGGTGGAACTGATGACCCAGGCGTATGGCAGCACCTTTACAGATTACATCCTCATGTGCAACCGCGTTGGCTATGAGGACGGCAAGAATTTCTGGGGCGGCTCGCTGATTGTGAACCCGGAAGGCGAATTTCTGGTGCACGGCCACTATTTTGACGAAACGCTGATCACGCAGCAGATCGACCTGAACCAGCTGCACCGCACCCGCAGCCGCATGCCTCTGCTGCGCGATGAACGCCCGCAGTTGGTCCAGAGCGAACTGGCGCGCATTTTGCGGGAGGGAGGCGATTATCGTGAGTGACAAGGGCACGCTGGTCACCAGCAATGCCGGCATGCGCCTGATCGCCCAGCAGACCCTGCTGAACAAAGGCGATTTCGAGCGTATACGCACCTTCGTTGCTGACCATTATGCCGGGGCGGCCCTGGAAGCTCAGCCCGCAGAGGACCGGCTGGCGGCGCTGAGGGCGCTGGCGGAACAGGCCGGCAGGCTGCGGGTGTATCAGGTGATCGCGGCCGATAAACACCGGGTCGTCGTGCTGATGCAGGCCCAGAAGGACGAGTCGCTGTACCTGACTGAACTGGCCGTCGAGGAGGATTACCCGCACCGGGTAACAGAATACAAGCACCAACCACTGGAAACCTGAGGGATTATCTGCAAGGGCGGTTTTTATGACCACATCCACCCAACCTGATTTGCTGCACCGGCTGGAGATCAATACGGACCTGACCACGCGGATTCTGGTCGGCTTTATTCGGGATGAGATTGAAAAAGCCGGCATGAAGCGGGCGGTGCTGGGCCTGTCTGGCGGCATCGATTCGGCCCTGTCGGCCTATCTGTCGGCCCAGGCGCTGGGGCCGGAAAATGTGCTGGCCGTGCGCATGCCCTACCGCACATCGGCCCAGGCCAGCCTGGCGGATGCCGACGCGGTGATCGAGGCCCTGGGGCTGCCCAGCCTGACGGTGGACATCACGCCGATGGTGGACCCGCTGATCGAGCGGTTCCCGGATATGAGCAGCGTGCGCAAGGGCAATATCATGGCCCGCCAGCGCATGATTATCCTGTACGATCAGTCTGTGGCATGGGGCGGGCTGGTGATGGGCACCAGCAACAAGACCGAATTTCTGCTGGGCTATTCCACCATCTATGGCGACAGCGGCGTGGCCATGCAGCCAATTGCCGACCTGTACAAGGCACAGGTGCGGCAGTTATCGCGCGCGCTGGGGGTGCCACAGGCCATCCTGGACAAGGCGCCATCAGCCGACCTGTGGGCCGGGCAGACCGACGAGGACGAACTGGGCTTCACCTATAATGATGTGGATCAGGTGCTGTTCCTGCTGGTGGATGAGCGCTACACCGTCGATGAAGTGATTGACGAAGGCTTCGAGCGCAGTTTTGTCGAGAAGGTGTGGCGGCGGGTGAAGGCCAATCATTACAAGCGCACCATGCCCAACATCGCTAAAGTCAGCAGCCGCACTATCGGGCACGATTTCCTGTACCTGCGAGATTGGGTAGGCGGTTAGATCATGACGCTAAACACAAACACCCAGCAGTTGATCGTCTGGATCATGATCGGCGCGGTGGCGGGTTCGCTGGTAAGCATGCTGTTTTATCGCCAGCGCACGCCCGTAACCGACCTGGGCAGCCTGGGACTGGGCCTGCTGGGGGCGCTGCTGGGCCGGGTGCTGTTCGATCTGTTTGGCATCCGCCTGGGCGTACCCGCCCTGATCTTCACGTTTGATGACCTGGTCGCGGCCATCCTCGGCTCGCTGATTCTGCTGGTGGCGATACGTTATCTGCGGCGCTGAACGCACGCGCCTTTACAAAGGAGAACCCCGCCATGATCGACCCGACCACATGGACCGCCGAAGACCTGATGCGTCACAGCGTGAACATGCGCCAGTTTATCGACTTCCGGCAGGCGGTGCTGCCCAACGGCCAGCGCATCATCGAGGCGTATAACAGCAGCGGCCTGACCTTTACCATCCTGCCGGATCGTGGGCTGGACCTGTGGACGGCCCATTACAACGGCCTGCCGCTGACCTGGATCAGCCAGGGAGCGCCGCATCCACCGGATTTTGGGCAGACCTGGCTGCAGCAGGCGAATGGAGGCCTGCTGACGACCTGCGGGCTGACTCATGTGGGCGCGCCGGAAACTGACGATGAGACCGGCGAACAGCGCGATTTTCACGGGCGCTTTAACCGCATGCGCGCTGAGCAGGTGTCCATAGGCGACGTCGATACTTCCGGCGGCGAAATCAGCCTGAGCCTGTACGGGCGCGTGCCGCAGTCTGGCCTGTATGCCGAGCAGTTGGTACTGGAACGCACCCTCACCATCGTGCTGGGCAAACCGGGCCTGTACCTTGAGGATTATGTCACCAACCTGGGCGATGAGCCGGCCCCCTTCATGATCCTGTATCATTTCAACTTTGGCTTTCCGCTGGTGGCAGAAGGCACCCACCTGCAAACCCCATACGAACATGTTTACCCGATGGACGAGGCGGCCCGCGCCCAGCTTGATTCCTGGGCGACCTATGCGGGGCCGGTGCCACAGTACGAGGCCATCGTCTACCTGCATCATCTGCGGGCCATGAACGATAAAACCGAGGTGCTGCTGCATCGCGATGATTTTGGGCTGGCGCTGCGCTGGCCGACGGATCAACTGCCCTACCTGACCCAGTGGAAGAACACGCGCCAGGGCATCTATGTCAACGGGGTGGAACCGGGCAACTGCGTCCCCGAAGGCCGCAACAGGGCGCGCCGCAGCGGGCGTCTGGTGATGCTGGCGCCGGGCGAAAGCCGCCAGTTTCAGATTCAGGTGGATGTGCTGCACAGCGCCCACGCCATCGAGGCAAGCCAGCAGCAGATCGCGCGCATTCAGCGCGAAGGCACAGCGGTGGCCGGGTGCCATCTGGAAGATTACACCTAGCGCAGCGGGGACGGGCTGGCGTTTGTCCGGCCGCAGGCGCGCCATAAACCAGATGTTGGGATTATCGACAAATTCATCGTTATAATCTGCCGCGAAGCCGTTAAATACGAGGACTGTGATGAGCGACTCCATTCAGTTGTTGACGGTTCGTGGTATTGTGATTCGAATACACCTCACCTTCCCGCTGATTCTGGTGTGGGCAGTGCTTCAGTTTGGCGTCTTTGCCGGGCAGGGGGCCGCCGGCGCCATTTTTGGGATCATCGTCACGCTGCTGCTGTTTACGATTGTGGTGCTGCACGAACTGGGCCACAGCATCGCCGCGCAGAATTATGGCATCGAGGTGAAGGAGATTGTGCTGCTGCCGCTGGGCGGCGTGGCCCAACTGGAGCGCATCCCGGAAAACCCGATGCATGAATTTATCATCGCCATTGCCGGGCCAGCCGTGAATTTCGCTATTGCCCTGGTGATGATCGTCATCAACCAGCTTTTTGGCATTGTCGGCTCACTCACAGACCCGCTGGCGCTGATGGGAGGGCTTCAGAATCCCGGGCTGGCCGCTGTTTTTGGGTACATCTTCGTCGCCAATCTGTTTCTGGCCATCTTCAACCTGATTCCGGCTTTCCCGATGGACGGGGGCCGGGTGCTGCGGGCGCTGCTGGCCAGCCGCATGGATTATGGCCGCGCCACCAGCATCGCCGTTAATGTGGGGCAAACCCTGGCCTGGCTGATGGGCCTGTGGGGCTTTCTGAACGGCAACTTTTTCCTGATTCTCATCGCCATTTTTATCTACATGGGCGCCGGGCAGGAAGGCCAGATGGTGCAGTTCCGCCGCGTGTTGGGCCGGCTCAAAGTCCGGCAGGCATTTTCACGGCAGGCCCGCGTGCTCAGCCCGGATTCTTCGCTGCAGGAGGCGGTAGAGCATATGCTGTCATCGTTTCAGGCGGATTTCCCGGTGTGCGATGGCCAGCGGCTGGTCGGGCTGGTGACGTACACGCGCCTGGTCGAGGTCCTCAACGCCTACCCGCCTGAGACGCCAGTGCAGCAAATCATGCAGACGAATATTCAGCCTGCCAGCCCGGATGACAGCCTGTTCGATGTTCAGCAGCGGATGATGGCGGAACATCTGGAAGCGCTGCCAGTGGTTCAGGGGGAGCAGTTTCTGGGCCTGCTGACGAACCGCGATGTGGGCGAAGTTTATCGCCTGCTGTCGAACCAGCCCTCACTGGCACAGGAACTGGCCCGGGGCTAGACGGTCAGGCAGTCTTTTGTATGCCGCAAGCGAAACAAACAATCAGTTGGGAAATAAAACTACCCACCACACAAGGAGCAAGATAAAAGATGAGTCTGTACCCTTTTCTGCTGGACCCTGCGCTGCATGTGAAGGTATGGGGCGGGCGCAAACTGGCCACGCTGATGGACAAATCCCTGCCCACAGACGAACCCTATGGCGAATCCTGGGAGATGCACGACAGCGCGCAGGTAGCCAATGGGCCGCTGGCCGGGCGCACGCTGGGCGATGTGCTAGCGGACTATGGGCATGATCTGGTGGGGCCGGATAACGACCCGGCGGAGGGGCTGCCGCTGCTGGCAAAATTTCTGGATGCCCGCGACTGGCTGTCGGTACAGCTTCATCCGGACGATGCGCAGGCCCGCGAACTGGAAGGCGAACCACGCGGCAAAACCGAGGCATGGTATGTGATTGCGGCGGAAGCAGGCGCGCAGTTGGTGATCGGGGTGCGGCCGGGCACGACGCCGCAGCAGATGGCGGAGGCGATCAAAAACAACACCCTGGAATCCCTGCTGGTGTATGCCGATGTCGTGCCGGGGGATGTGCTGTTCATCCGCGCCGGGACGATCCACGCGCTGGGGCCGGGCCTGCTCATTTATGAAATCCAGCAGTCGTCAGATCTCACCTATCGCCTGTATGACTGGGGGCGCGTCGGGCTGGATGGCCAGCCGCGCACACTGCACATCGACAAGGGGACACAGGTCGCCAACCTGGGGGCGCTGCCGCAGATCGTCCACACCGCCGCAGACACGGCGCAGGTAGTCGATATTCTGCGGGAGCAGTATTTCACAACCCTGTTATACCAGCTCAACGACGCCAATGGCACGCATCTCAGCCTGGATACCAGCGGGCAGCGGTTCCATATTCTGACCTGCATCGAAGGCGCGGCGCGCATCACCACCGATGACACCGAGGTCGAACTGGCGAAGGGGCGGACGGCGCTGATCCCGGCCAGCCAGGGCACTTACCGGCTGGCGGGACAGGCACGCATCCTGTGCTCTTACCAGAGCTGACGGGCTTTAACCGCCGTTCAGTTCATCCCAGAGCCGGGCCGGTTTGTTCAGCCGGACGTTGACGCTGTTCCAGTGGGCGTCCAGCTTTTCGATGCCGGAAACCACATCGACGATTTCTTCCAGATTTTCCAGCCCTTCGCGGGTGAGATACTGCACCTCAGTGGATTTCTGGAACGTCTCGACGCTGACAGCGGAAACCATCTTTGGCCAGTGGCCCGTAGGCAGGATATGCCCGGTGCCGCTGGCATAATCGCCCACTGCCACCGGCGCATATTCGCCCAGGAAGATCGACCCGGCGTTTTTAATCAATGGCAGCACGGCGAAAGGTTCATCCACCAGCACTTCCAGATGTTCCGGGCTGTATTCGTTGGTGAAATCAATCGCTTCCTGCCACGACTCCGTCACCACTGCGCAGGAATAGCGGTCAAGCGATTGTTCGATCACGTCGCGCCGCTTCAGATACTGGACCTGCCGCGCCACTTCCTTTGCCGTCGCTTCTGCCAGCGCCTCCGACTCCGTCACCAGCACGCCCGCCGCATCCGGGGCATGTTCGGCACGCGCCAGAATATCCGCCGCACAGTAGCTGGGGTTGGCATCCTTATCCGCCAGGATGACCGCTTCTGAAGGCCCGGCGACCATATCAATGACGACCTTGCCATAGGCCGCCATCTTGGCCGCCTGGGTATAAATGCTGCCCGGCCCGGCGATCTTTAACACCGGCTGGATCGTTTCTGTGCCATAGGCCATCGCGGCGATGCCCGCCACGCCGCCCACGCGGTAGATTTCATCCGCCCCGGCCAGGTCCGCCGCGATCAGCATTTCAGGGTAATCGCCCGTAGGCGGATAGCAGGCAATCACCCGCGGGACCCCGGCGGCTTTGGCCGTCACCGTCAGAATCTGCATCACGGTGGGCAGCGGCACCTGCCCGGCGGGCACCGCCATGCCCGCAGATTCAATCGGAGTCACCTTATAGCCCACTGTCACGCCCGGCACATAGGACCTGAGGACGGTTTCCTGACGTGCTTTTGCCAGCGCGTTCTCGCGCGAAATTTCAATCTGCCGCCTGAGGACATCGACCACCCGCGACGGCACGACCTGATAGGCATGTTCAATGTCTGCTCTGGTGACGCGCAGTTCCTTAAGGTCAAAATCCTTTTTATCAAACTCGCGCGTGTAACGGACGATCCCGGCATCCCCTTCAGTGCGGATGATGTCCATCCAGCCCGCCACATAATCCCGGATTTCGGAAATATCCAGCATGGCGCGGCCAAGAATTTTTTGCCGGGTCTGGGGGTCTGTTTGCGACCAGCGGTAAATATTCAGCATAAGCCTATTCCTCTATGCGTGTGTTGATGCTGTCACCAGTGAGATGCAGATCATCTGACCGGGGCGATAAACATGGCGTGGATGCGCACGCCCGCTATTCTAGCATCAGGCGATAGCCCTCACCATAGCGGAATAGGCTGTCTGCCGGGGTTATTTTTTGCCACTCACGCGTTGGCGTCAGCGGGTTCTTCGGTCGCTTCTTCCGTCGCTTCGGGTTCGGCCAGCAGGCGGCAGCTTCGCATCTGATCCTCATAGTCCGCGATCAGATTCTCATTGCCAAAGTCCAGCGCCATCTGATACCCGGTTTGCAGATAGGTGGCCGCCGCCGGGCAGCTTCCCAGCAGCACCTGTGCCCGCCCGGCCCACCAGTAATGGTAGGGGTTGGTCGAACCCAGGTCCACCGCCTTCTTGAAAGAATCCGACGCCGCAGAATACTGTTCCGTCCGCACCTGAGCGCGCCCCAGCGTGTAATGGCAGTTGATGTTATCCACGTCGGCTTCGACACAGCGGATCAGATAATCAATGGCCTGGTGGGGGTCGCCAATGGCGTTCAGATAGAGCGCCCCCAGCCGGAACAGCGCATTCACGTTCTGCGGGTTGAGGTCCACCAGTTCGGTGAGCATGGAAACAGCCGTGTTTGCATCATCACGGTTGTAGATGAGCGCCAGTTCCATGGTGATGTAGGGCAGATTGGGCGCCAGTTCGTTGGCCATTTCCAGGTCTGCCCGCGCCGCGTCAAAATCAAACAGGGTGCTCTGCACGATCAGCGCCCGGGTGCGGTAGGCTTCGTAGCTGTTGGGGTTGATTTCCAGCGCCCGGTTGACGGTGCTGAGGGCACGATCATACTGCGCCAGATCGTAGTAGGCTTCGGCCATGAATGCCTGAGCGCGGGCCTGGGCATCCGGGTTGTCCTGCCCGGCCAGGTCGAGCGCCCGCTGTGCGCTGGCGATGGCCTCGCCATAGCGCCCGTTCCAGTCCAGCGCCATCGCCCGGATCGCCCAGGCATTCGGGTCGTAGGGGTCGGCGGTGACAGTGCGCTCTGCGGCCTGCAGGCCTTCTTCCAAATGACCACTCATAATCAGCCCCAGGGTCATGCGGTAATGCACGCCCACGTTATTTGGCAGCGCACCCACAATTTCCCGATAGATGTTCACTGCTTCGTCAATCGCGCCGCGCATCCAGGCGGCATCGGCAGCGGCCAGCCGTGTAGAAGGATTCTCCGTCGGCAGCGGCGTGGGGGCCGTTACAGTGGCGATGCTGACCTGCGCCTGATCGACCGCGTCAGACATCACGGCCTTAATCTGCGGGATAAACGCCTCCCGCTGGTTGTACAATTGTATGCCGCCAAAGACCACCAGCGGCGTGAGAATCCACAGCCACAGCCAGCGCAGGGAAATAATGCTGCGGCGCTGTCCTTGACGGTAACGTTTAGGGGTGCGTAAATACATCAGGAAAACCTTACCCGCCGATCGGTGTTGGCGGAATCGGAGTCGGCGGAATATCCGTTGGCAGTGCGCGGCCCGCATAGTTGGCACAGGAGACCGTGGTCAGGCGCAGCCCTTCGCGGATATTTCCAATCAGCAGGTCGTTATCTGCAAGCTGTTCGGCCATCGGCAGCGATTCCGTCAGAATCGTCCAGGCCTGGTCACACTCACCCAGGTAATAATGCGCCAGCCCGCGCAGATACCAGCATTCAATGTCAGTGGAGCCATAATCGACGCAGTTGTTAAACGCCTGAATCGCGCCTTCATAATTGCGGCGAGTATAACGGGCCATGCCAACACGCTTCCAGGCCGGGGCATATTCCGGGTTGATGTTCAGCGCATCTTCGCAGTATCCCTGGGCGCGGTCATTCTGCCCGACCTTATTATAGGATTCGCACAGGCGCAGATAGGCGCGTTCGTTGCGCGGTTCCAGCGATAGAATTCGTTCGTAGGTGGCAATCGCCAGCACGTCCTGATCTGACGCCAGATACTGCGCCGCCAGTTCAAAATAGGAGGCGGTCAGGTTGGGGTTAATCGATACCGCATCCTCAAGCTGGGCGATAGCTTCTGCCCGCGCCCCCACCCAGATCAGCGAATAGGCATAGCTGCGACGGGCGTCAATGTCCATCGGGTCAAGCTCGACGGCGCGTCCGCCATGCAGCAGCCCCTGCTGGTAACGCCCGATGGCGGTATAGGCGCGCCCCAGCGCCGCGTGCAGCGGGGCAAAGTTGGCGTTCTGTTCCAGGCCGGAAACCCCGATGGGAATCGCCTCGGCAGAATCGCCCACCCACACCAGGGCCTTTGTCTTGAGGGCATAACCACGCGGGTCTGCGGGGTTCAGGTCAATCGCCCAGTCCGCCAGCGACATATTGCGCAGGGTGGGCCGTGGCTCCAGCACTTCTTCAGCGCGGTTCAGCTCGACCAGCATCTTGCCATATTCATAAGCATAATCCAGGCTGCTGGGCTGCTGGGCGTGTGCCTGCTCGAATAATTCCGCCGCCGCCTGTACATCCCCCCCTAAAAAGGCTTCTGCGCCCTGGGTCGCCAGCGTGCTGGCAAACGGTGTGGCGGTAGGGGCCATCCCGACAGCATCCAGGGCGGCAAGCTGCAATCTGTCGAACTGGGTATACACCCCCACCAGCAGCACCCCCATAAACAGGCCATAGAGAAACAAAAAGCGGTTGCCGGTGCGCCGCCGCCTGCGGGTGCTGAAGAAGGGTTGAGAATAATCACGTTTGATTTGCATCAGATCAATGAAGCCTCAGACTGGCTTACAGATTCTTTAATTACTCCCCCCTTTTTGCATAACCTCCACAGGTTAGCTTAGCCATGAACGGCTGTCAAGAGACGGCACAGGCACAGGAGGGCAATCGTATTTCACAGCGACCTAGCATCCAAAAGGCACTGTCACCGGCGCCGGCTCGCCGATGTCGTACAGGTCATACCGCAGGATCACCTGCCCGGTCACCGGAAGCTGGCGGTCAAAAATAAAGGCGTTTTCCACATCCAGATTTACGTAAAAACGTACCACAGCGTTGTGCTCTGGTGCGATCCACATTTCACCCGAAGCCGCCAGCGTGCCGCCTTCATCCAGACGGATGGCCGGCAGATTGAGGTCCTGCGCCTCAAAGCGATACTGCCAGGCTTCTTCGCCGTTAAGCGTGGCATGATGCCCGGTCGGTATGGCATGATGCACCCCGCCGACCAGCAGCCCGGCCCGCAGGTCCGCCGCTGTTTCGGCATCTGCCCCGGTGTTACAGATATTGTTGGTCACCAGGAAGGCATCCGGCCCCATCCGCACCGCCTCGAAGCTGTTATCTTCTTCCTGGCCGATCAGCTCGCCAGCGGTTTCGACCACCACCCGCCGGGCTGATCCCAGTTGATTAAACCAGACCTGAGCGCGGGCACTGGCCGAAGTTTCGCGCGGGGTGCGGGCGAAGATGCCATCAAATTGCAGCGTGACTTCATAGCGCCAGCCTTCAAGCTGCGGAAGCTGGGCATCGACCTGTGGGAAAGCAACTGCCTCGCGGAAGCCGGGGGGTGGCGCGTTCTCCGTCATAAAGTAGGCGGTCGCGGCTTCTGCCGGAGAAGCCAGCGTAGGAATACTGGTCAACTGCTGGCCGCGCCGCCCGCTGCACCCCGCCAGCCCGACGACAAGACTTACCAGAATCAGGATGTGCCGCTTGCTCAACAGGTTTCACCTTCCCTCACAATTCGCTGTTCGCATTCTATAGTTCCAGTGCAGCATTGACAATGGGGGGCGTCCCCGATAAAATGCTTGCGGCTTGTCAAATGCCGAAAAACGCGCCTTGAACCCTGCTGATTGGCCGTGCTATAATAGATCAACATAGCACGCCGCCGTAGCTCAATTGGCAGAGCACAATACTTGTAATATTGGGGTTAAGGGTTCAAGTCCCTTCGGCGGCTTGTGGGAAGTTTTACAATCTGGGTCGGTGCCCGAGTGGCTAAAGGGGGCAGACTGTAAATCTGCTGGCGGAAGCCTACGCTGGTTCGAATCCAGCCCGGCCCACTGTAACACCATGTTTAGATTGATGCCTTTGTAGCTCAGGGGTAGAGCACACCCTTGGTAAGGGTGGGGTCATGGGTTCAAATCCCATCAAAGGCTCTGAAAGACAGGAACGAGTAAGGACAGAACGGCGATGGCGAAAAAAGGCAATCGGATTGTCGTCAAATTAAAAAGTACCGAAAGCGGGCACATGTACATCACATCCAAGAACCGCCGTACAAACACCGGGCGGCTGGAGCTGCGCAAGTATGACCCGCTGGTTCGGCGGCATGTCATCTACCGCGAGACGAAGTAGGTGCATTTATAGGGGAGTAGCTCAATTGGCAGAGTGGCGGTCTCCAAAACCGTAGGTTGCGGGTTCGATTCCTGCCTCCCCTGCTAACTTGCCGAGACACCGTCCCTGTGACGGTGTTTTGCATAACAAGCCCGGTGTGAGCAAGTCAAGGAGAGTCTATGTCTACACCAAAGACTGCGGATGAAAAGCCCCGACGTGGGTGGTGGCCTTTTGGCGGTTCATCGTCTTCTGATGATGAAGAAGCTGTACGGGAACAGGGTGTCACCGCTCGTAAAGGGCGCGTAACACCGGGCCGTCGAACCACACCCGAGGAAGAAGGTGGTAATGTGGTGACACGCACCACAGGTGGCCTGTTCGGGTATATTGAAGGTGTGCAGTCCGAAATCAAGAAGGTTTCGTGGCCCACACGCGAAGAAACGCGCCGCCTCAGTGTCATCGTTCTGGTGACGACGGTGATTGCATCGCTGGTGCTGGGGCTGATCGCCCTGCTGTACAGCGAGCTGTTCCGGCTTGGGCTGGAACAACCGATGATCTTCCTGGGTTTCTTTGTGTTGATGTTGGTGATCGGTTTCATCCTGTATCGTCGCTCCAATCGCAGCAGCACGCCGACCTATTAGCCCGCTGATGATTTTGAGGAGCCTTTATTGTGACTGATGACGATTTCCTGAACGACGCCTACGACCCGGAACCGATCTACCTGGACCAGAACGATGGCGACGCAAACAACGATGATGATGAAGGTATTAACATCGTTCTGGAAGATGGGACAGAGGAAGCGGACAGCGAAAAACAGTGGTATGTCATCCACTGCTATTCCGGTTACGAAAACAAGGTGCGCTATTCCATCGAACAGCGAATTGAGTCGATGGGCATGCGCGACAAGATCTTCGATGTGATTGTACCCACAGAAGAAGAAATTGAGATTAAGGACGGCAAACGGCGCACCGTCGAACGGCGAGTCTTCCCCGGTTATCTGCTGGTCGAGATGAAGATGGACGAAGATTCGTGGTATGTGGTGCGCAACACGCCGGGCGTGACCGGGTTTGTCGGGATGGGCAACGAGCCTACCCCGCTGAGGCCGGAAGAAGTCAAGAAGATTATGGACCGCATGTCGCAGGAAACGCCACCGGTGCGGGTCAATTTCAGCGTTGGCGAGAAAGTGCGCATTGTTGATGGGCCATTTAACGACTTCATTGGCACCGTCGCAGCGATCGACCCGGAGAAAAGCAAGGTGCGGGTGATGGTCAATTTCTTCGGGCGCGATACACCGGTCGAGTTGGATTTCCTGGAAGTCGAGAAAAACTGATCGAGGTAAGAATCAATGGCAAAGAAAATCAAAGCAATCGTCACGCTGCAAATCCCCGCCGGGAAGGCCAACCCTGCCCCCCCCATCGGCCCGGCGCTGGCCCAGCATGGCATCAACCTGATGGCGTTCTGCAAGGAATATAACGCCCGCACCAGCAACCGCATGGGCGAAATTGTCCCCGCAGAAATTACCATCTTCAGCGATAGTTCGTTCCGTTTTATTCTCAAAAGCCCGCCCACGGCCTTTCTGATCAAGCGCGCCGCCGGGCTGGACAAAGGATCGCAGCGCCCGAATGCGGAAAAAGTGGCGACACTTTCCCGCAAGCAGGTGCGCGAGATCGCAGAGATCAAGCTGCCGGATATGAATACCAGCGATGTCGAGGCGATTATGCGCCAGATCGAAGGCACCGCCCGGCAGATGGGTGTGACCATTTCTGACTGAGCCGGACCCTAAACACCCCGGCTGATTATTGTATCTACAAGCGTGGGAGGGCCTTGTCGCCCGACTGCACCACAGGAGAAAACATTATGCCTGATCGTGGCAAACGTTACGAAGCAGCGATCAAAACCTTTGATCGTGACGAGAATTATCCGCTGTCAGACGCCATCAGCATGGTCAAGTCGATGGCGACAGCCAAGTTTGATGAAACTGTAGAACTGCACATGCGCCTGGGGATCGACCCGCGCCACAGCGACCAGCAGGTCCGCAGCACCGTACTGCTGCCGCACGGCCTGGGTAAGAGTGTGCGCGTGCTGGTGTTCGCCGAAGGCGAGGATGCCCGCGTGGCCGAAGCTGCCGGGGCCGATGTGATCGCCGATGATGCCGTTATCCAGCGCATCCAGCAGGAAAACTGGCTGGAATTCGACGCGGCGCTGGCCGTGCCCAGCATGATGTCCAAGGTTGGGCGTGTGGCACGTATCCTCGGCCCGCGCGGTCTGATGCCGAACCCCAAAGCCGGGACGGTGGTCCAGCCCAACGAACTGGCGACAGCGATTGAAGAACGCAAGGCCGGGCGTGTAGAGTTCCGCAACGACAAAACCGGCAACCTGCATGTGCCAGTGGGCAAGGCCAGCTTTGATGCTGCGCTGCTGCTGGAAAATACGCAGGCGGTGATCGATGCAGTGAACCGCGTCAAGCCGGCGGCGGTCAAAGGCGTGTATGTGCGCCGCATTGTACTTACCTCGACGATGGGACCGGGCGTGCGGGTAATTCCTACCGCCTGATCTGTTACCGCCTTTGCGGGGGTGCTGCCATGCACCCCTTTTTTGTACCCTGGTAGAAAAAACTGCCCCGTGATTATCGCGATACACTGGCTGTTAAGCGCGCTTTTGTGTCTGGTCGCCCTGTGGACGAGCCATGTGGCACCGGACTGGCGCGCTTTTTCGGCACATCAGCCGCTGGTGCAGGCGCTTTTCCTCATCGCCCTGGTTGTTCATCTGCTGCCTGATACGCTATGGCAGCGCCTGCCGCGTCCGGGGCGCGCTGGCACGATGGCGCTGCGCCTGCTGGCAGCCAACCTGCTGATCGCGCTGCTGTGGTGGCTTATCCCGGCGCAGCTTCCCGGCGGCGGATGGGTCATCGGCAGCTTTGTGATTTTTAACCTCACCCTGCTCCTGCTGAACCTGTTTTTCAGACAGCATAACCGGGCCAGCCTGGTCAATCTGGGCATCAGCCTGGCGTCGCTGCTGGTGGCGCTGCTGCTGGTCGAACTGCTGGCCCCCACCCTGACGGAATCCATTGCCCGCGTGCAGCAGCAGGCAGCGATCAACGCGGCCCGGGCCGCAGCCGCCAGCCCGCTGGATGCTGAGCAGATCAGCGCAGGCGCAGCCACCCCACCCCCCGGCGGGCTGACGCCCCAGGTCGAGGTTATCCAGCGCGGCGGAGGGCCAGCCTGGGGCGAAATGACCGGCTGGGGCACCAATACCGATACCATCCTGCGTTACTGGATGGACGGCGTCTATGAGGCGCAGGTGGAATACAACAGCCTGGGTTTTCGTGGGCCGGAGATCAGCTACGATAAGCCAGCCGATGTGTACCGGGTGATGCTGGTGGGCGATTCCTTCATCGAAGCACGCGAGGTCAATTACGAGGACACCGTTTATGCCCAGCTAAGCGATCTGCTGGCGGATGCGCGCACCCCGGACGGCAAGCAGATTGAGGTGTTTGGCGTGGGCGCGACTGGCTGGGGCACCTTGCAGGCGTACCTGTACTACCAGCACGAAGGCCATCGTTTCGCCCCCGACCTGATTATCCATGTCTTCATCATCAACGATGTGGCGGATAATCACCCGCAGCAGTTTTACACAGGCCGGGGAATCGACTTTGCGTTTGAGGGCGATCAAGTGCGGCTGATCCGCGATGGCCGCGCACCGGAAGAGGCCAGCAGCAGCCCGGCCCAGCGCTGGCTGGATGCGCTGCCGCAGGGTATCCAGCAGACACGCACGGCGGCCCTGCTGCGCCGCCTGCTGAACCCGCCGCGTGAGGTGGTGACTCTGGCGGGCAATCTGGGCAACGCGCATCCGCAGAATTATATCTTCGTGCGCGAACCGCAGATCGAAGGCTATCCGGAAGGCTGGCGGCGGACACAGCGCGCCTATGAAATCTGGGCACAGGCGGCCCGGGCCAATGACGCGCAGTTAATGGTGGTGGCGGTTGATATTTCTGTCGAGCGCATTACGGAGATTTCCACCTACTACCCGAATGAGCAGCAGAACTGGGTGTGGGATGTGGACCTGCCCTATACCCGTCTGCGCGAGATTCTGGCGCCGCTGGGGGTGGAACTGGTGCTGACGCGCCAGCGTTATGCCGATTATGCCCGGTCTGTGGGCCAGCGCCCGTTTGAAGCGCTGTTTTACCAGGGCGACGGCCACTGGAACCCGGCCGGGCACCGCGTCACCGCAGAACTGATTGCAGATGCGCTGGCGGCACAGGGCATCATTACAGATTAGGCGGGGCAGCCTGGCGGGCGCTGCCCCGGTTTTATCATCTCAGCCAGAAGCTTTTTGTATAACAGAGTCTCGAATTAATAAATTTCCGTGCGTTTGGAAGAAGGTTCCGCTGCGCCCTGCATTTCGGCGATCACCTGTTTGGCCGCGCTCATCATCAGCGCCGCGTCGGAAGCAATCGTCACAAACTGGACGCCGCGCTGGATCATATTCTGGGCATAGGCGGTGGAACCGGTATGAAAGCCCATGTAAACGCCGTGCCGCCGCGCCGCCGCCGAGATGGTATCAATCACTTCCAGAAATTCCGGCTCCTCGTTATCCGTGCCGCCCACCCCATACAGGCTCAGGTGCAGGTCATTCGGCCCGATATAAATCGCATCCAGGCCGGGAACGCTCAGAATTTCTTCCAGATTGTCCACCGCTTCCCGCGTTTCGATCATCGCCATAGTAAGGACGGTCTTGTTGGCGTGGTCGGCATAATCTGCCCCGGCATAGACACGCGCCCGGGTCGGGCCGATGCTGCGGTAGCCATCCGGATGATAGCGACAGGCCCGGACAAACGTTTCGCAGTCTTCACGGGTGTTCACCATCGGGCAGATGACCCCATAGGCGCCCATATCAAGCGAGCGCATAATGACGCCGGGTTCGTTCCAGGGCACGCGCACCAGCGGAACGGTATCGGTAGAGGAAATCGCCTGCATCATCTGGAAGGCCGCGTTCAGGTCCGCCAGCCCGTGCTGCATGTCAATCGTCAGGCTGTCCCAGCCCTGGTGCGCCATCACCTCTGCGGACCACGTGCTGGGGATTTGCAGCCAGCCATTGACGACCGCGCCGCCTGCTTCCCAGATTGTCTTAACCTTGTTTTCGCGCATAGTTGCCTCGCTTGCTAACAGATGTCGATTCAAGTGTAGCGTAGGCCGGGGCAAGTTGCATCTGCACTGGACTCTACCAATGTGGGCCAGCCAGGACTGGCCGCGTGTCCCATTCCGGTCCGGGCCGTCGTCCTGTAGAATGGCCACCAATTGTTGGCTGAGGAAAGAAAGTCTATGGCAGGCAGGCGCATCGAACGATACGACCGGCGCGGCAGCCAGCGGCTGCAGTGGGGATGTGGCTGTGCCCTGGTGGGCGGATTTCTGGCGCTGCTGGTCTTTACGCTGTTATACATGTTTTCGCCGGTGCTGTCCGGGCTGGCATTTCAGCTTGTGGGCGGTGTGCCGCGCGTCGGCGATACAGGCACCGTCTTTGAAAATGTGGTTGTTCCCCCTACGGCTGTCGTCCAGAATCCCGTCAGCCCGCCGCAGGTGACGATTAACCTGGGGCAGTATGGCCGCGAGACCATCAATGTGGACGACCAGCAGTATGATTTTGTCACCGGCAGCAGCGAAACCGGCACCCGCATCGCACGGGCCAGTTTTACAGAAGCCGGCCTGCTGGCGCTGTGTGCCCAGCAAAGCCCCCTGTGCCGCGAAGGCAATGACCAGTACCGCAGCGTCCAGCTTGATCTGCGGCCCGGCGGCGCTGTGATTTATGCCGATGTCAATGTGGGCGGGCTGGTGTGGCAGCGCATCGGCGTGGTGCTGCAACTGGACAGCACCCGTACCGCACTGCAGGTAGCCGGCATCGACATCAACGGCGGCCTGTATGATTACAGCGCGCTGCCACCAGAGCTGGTCCGTGCTGTGGATGAAATCGCGCGCGTAACCAATGACATCCTGCGGCAGTTGGCCGTCGAGGCCGGGGGCGAAAATTACACTCTGTCGGAAATTGTGATTGACGACAGCACCCTGACGCTGGTGCTGTACTGAGGGACGAAACTTAGCCCAGGGGCAGCACCCACCACTGGAACTGCGCCACTGGCTGATAGCCACAGCGCGCCGCCGCTTCCAGCAGCGCCGGGTCCTGCACTGGCAGCAGCGCACCCACCAGCGCCGCGCCCCGCCGTGCCTGCTCGGCCTGGGCGGCACGCAGATGACTGGCTGTGCGGGCACCTTCCAGCCACAAGCCGCTGTAATTCATGGTGGTCACGTTAATCAACTGCGCATCATCCAGCAGATGCGGCGCAGTATCTGCTGGCGCAGTGGTGCTGATCATCAACTGGTACACCGGGGCCTCCGGCGTGTACTGGCAGCGGCGAAAGGCACGCTGGCTGGGGATATTCTCAGTCTGGATCAGTGCGCGTGCCAGCGCCGCCCCCGCCTGTGCACCGGCGCTGGTTGCGGCGGTGATCAGTTCCCTGCCGATGCCCTGCCCCTGCCAGGCCGCATCCACCGCCAGCAGATCCACTTCCCAGCGCAGCACCCCACCCGCGCCCACCGTCGGGAAGCTGTCGATAAACCCCACGACTTCATTGTCACTCCCCTGATCACCAGCAGCAGCGACAAACGCAGCATGGCCGGGCTGTTGCAGGGCCTGCTGTATCTGCGCCTCGGCGGTTTCCTCCTGCGGCCAGACATGCGCCTTAACAGCCGCAATCTGCGGCGCATCGGACAGCAGGGCACGGCGTATGATCAGACTCATCAGGGCATCCTCCTGCAGCAGCGGGTCGTTAGGGTAGCTTTAGCCATACGCAAGGCCAGCCTGTTTAGCATAAGGCCACAAACAGCTTCTTAAAAAGAGATTTAGCGATCTTTAAAGCAGCAGGGCGAAATCATGACACAGCAGCCAGAAGTCAACATCATCGTACTCAACTACAACAGCCGCGACGACACCTTGGACTGTCTGCGTTCATTGCAACATCTGACCTACCTGCGCACCCACATTATCCTGGTCGATAACGGCTCTACGGATGGCACAGTCCCGCTTGTGCGCGCCTGTTACCCACAGGTGGAAATTATCGAAACCGGGGAAAACCTGGGCTTTACCGGGGGCAACAATGTCGGCATCCAGCGCGCCATGCGCAACGGGGCAGATTATATCATGCTGCTCAATAACGATACCATCGTGGCGCCGGATATGCTGGATATCATGGTGGAAGCCATGGAAGCAGACCCAACGCTGGGCGTGACCGGGCCGACCATCTATTACTATGATCATCCGGAAAAAATCTGGTCTGCCGGGGGCAGCATCGACTGGAAACATGGCCGCACCTGGATGGACGGTGTCAACGAAGAGGACCGGGGGCAGTTTGGCCAGACCGTGCGCGAAGTGGATTTTGTCACAGGCTGTGCCCTGCTGACACGGCGCGAACTGTGGGAAGTCGCCGGTCTGCTGAATGACCAGTTTTTCATGTATTACGAAGAAACGGAATGGTGCGTGCGGGCCGCGCGGGCCGGGTTCAAAATCGGCCAGATTCCGATGGCGATGATATGGCACAAAATCCCGCTGGATGGGCGCACATCGCCGCGCACCTATTATTATATGACGCGTAACCGGCTGCTGTTCCTGCGCTGTACCCGGGCCAGCCTGAAAACATGGCTTTATACCCTGGGGGAATATGCGCGCACCTTTATAAGCTGGTCGCTGCGGCCTCGCTGGCAGGATCGCCGTCACCTGCGCGGCGTCATGCTGCGGGCCATTCGTGATTTTTCTGTAGGCAGGTTTGGACAGGTGGCGGTTTAGCATGCGCGTGGTTTTTATCTCCTGGTGGTGGCCTTACCCGGCCAGCAATGGCTCCAAAATTCGCATTTACAACTTACTCCGGCATCTGGCGGAATCGCACAAGGTCTATCTGCTGTCGTTTGCGGAACCAGACGAAGCGACCCTGGAACAGGTGGCGCATCTGAGCGAGTTCTGCCAGCACGTCGAAATCGTCCCAAAGCCGACCTACCAGCCAGACAGCTTTCGCTCTCAGATCGGCTATTTTTCCCGCTGGCCGCGCTCTTTAATCGATACCTACAGCGAAACCATGGCGCAGCATGTGCGCCGGTGGGGCGCCCAGGCAGATATCATCATCGGCTCTCAGCAGCAGACGCTGCGCTACCTGGAACTGGTGCCCCATGTTCCGGCGCTGCTGGAGGAAATTGAAGTCACCGGCTTTCATGACCGGGTGCGGCGGGCTGGCGGCGCGGGAGAACGCCTGCGGGCGCAGATGACGGTCACCAAGCTGGAAAACGCCCTGCGCAGGCTGCTGCAGCGCGGCGTGGCGATGACGGTGGTTTCTGCACAGGAGCAGGAATATCTGCGGACAATTGCACCCAACGGGGCACACATCGAAGTCATCCCCAACGGGATTGATACGCAGGTCTATCAGCCAGAGGGCATCCCGCCCGTGCCCAACACCCTGCTGTATTCGGGCGCCGTCACCTACAGCGCGAATTATGACGCGGTGGCTTTCTTCGTACGCGACGTGCTGCCGCTGGTCCGCCAGCGCGTGCCGGATATCTGTTTTACCGTCACCGGCAGCACCGGCGATGTGGATGTCAGCGCGCTGATGGCACAGCCCGGCGTGCGCTTTACCGGATATCTCCCAGAGATGGCCCATACGGTGCAGTCGAGCTGGGCGGTGGTGGTGCCACTGAGAGAGGGCGGCGGAACCCGCCTGAAGATTCTGGAAGCGCTGGCGATGGGTACGCCGGTGGTGTCTACGCCCAAAGGTGCCGAAGGACTGAATGTACACCCGGGGACGGATATTCTGATTGCCGATGAGCCGGAAGCGATGGCGGATATGATCTGCGCACTGCTGGGTGATGAAGCCCTGCGGACGCGGCTGGCCCAGGCCGGGCGGCAGGTGGTCGTTAAAGAGTATGATGCGGCGATTATTGGTCGTCGCTTTGTAGAACTGATCGAAGCATTTGTTCAACAGAGGACGGTCATTCATGGTTAGTCACGCACAAACAACTTCCTCCATCGCCGCACCGCCAGATGCCTCGACGAAAACAGCATTGTTTACCCTGCGTGAATGGCTGTTCGTCGGGGCGTTTATCGTCGTCATTGTGGCGGCCACGGCCATCCCCTATTTTTACGGCTACTGGTCCGCACCGGATGACCAGCAGTTTATGGGGGTGATGGTCAATATTCCCGATCATTTCCAGTATTTTTCCTGGATGCGCGAATCGCGCACACAGGTGCTGGTCCCCAACCAGATGACGCCGGAAACCAGCGCGCCGCTGCTGTTTAACTTCCTGTGGTGGACTCTGGGGCGGCTGGAAGTCCTGACTGGGCTGGATTATGCCGGGCTGTACCAGATCACCCGCTGGCTGGCCGGGGCGTTTGTCATCGCGGCGACCTATTTCTTCTGTGGGGTGGTGTTCCGCAACCGGTTCAAACGCTGGGTCGCCTTTCTGATCGGCACGGTGGGGGGCGGCTTCGGCTGGATATGGATTGTCGAGAAATATGTGACCGGCGTCGATCCGTCGCTGGCCAAATCCTTCACGCTGTTTACTTCAGAACCAAACACCTTTTTTAATGTGCTGGCATTCCCGCATTTTTCCATCGCTGCCGGGCTGATCGCGGTGATCTTCGGGCTGGTGCTGCTGGGGCAGCGCTCGCAGAAGATGACCTACGCATGGCTGGCGGCGGCGGTCAGCCTGCTGCTCAGTTTGCAGCACGCCTACGATATGCTCATCATCTACCCGGTGATCGGCCTGTATGGCCTGTTCCTCTGGGTGCGCGACCGCCGCTTTCCGCTGTATCTGTTCAAGCTGGGCGTCGTGGTGGTGCTGGTATCGGTCTGGCCCGCGCTTCAGGCTTTCCTGATTACCTCGCTGGATGAGGTCATGAGTGGCGTGCTGGCGCAGTTCGATAACGCCGGGGCGTTTACCCCTGGCCCGCTTTACCTGCCGATCCTGATGGGTTTTGCCTGGCTGCTGGCTATCTGGGCGCTGGATATCCGCACCCCCTGGAAGGACCGGGACGACACGCATCTGTTTCTTATGGCGTGGTTCCTGTCGCATTTTGTGCTGGTTTATCTGCCCGTTAATTTCCAGATCCACCTGCTCAGCGGCTGGCAGATTGTCACCGGCGTGCTGGCGACGATTGGCCTGTATACCCGCGTGCTGCCCTGGCTCCAGAAACGCTTTAAAAACCGTTCGCCCCAGCAGCTTGCGCGGGTGGCGGCGGCCCTGCTGCTGCTGGCCGTCATCCCGGTCAATCTGTACCTGTTCGCGTGGCGCTTTATCGACCTGCGCCGGGCATCTGTGCCCTACTACCTGCCGACGGATACAGTGGCCGCGCTGGATTATCTGGAAGCCAACGTGCAGTCTGATGATGTGGTGCTTTCCAGCCTGGAAACCGGCCAGTTCGTCCCGGCGCTGACGGGTGCGCGGGCATACCTGGCGCACTGGGCGCAGACGCTGGATTTTTATACCAAGCGTGAAAACGTGGCGGCCTTCTTTGGCAGCGACATCACCGATGCACAGCGTCAGGCCATTTTGCAGGAATTTGATGTCGATTACGTGCTGTATTCGCCAGAGGAGCAGCTTCTGGGTGATTTTGACCCTGCCAGCGCGCCGTATCTGGAGGAGGTCTTTAACAGCGGCGTGGCGACGGTCTATGTCGTGTCGCTGGATTCAACCGCATAGGCGGGACTGCTGCACCGCGTTACAGGCTTTTTCAGACCCAATTTCAGACAGGCGGCACCAGTTTCTAGTGTCGCCTGTCTGTGATTTATGCCCCTGCTGGCTGTTCCGTTGACGCCGTTAACTGGCCATGATACCCTTAAAACAGGAATCATAGTTGATCATTTCTTCTGACATTCCATCATCTCTGCACTGCCACCGGGTTCGTCTGGCAACTTATGCCCTCATTATTAATAAGTTGCGTTCGTGGGGAGTTTTAAAACATGTTATCCTCGGAGTTTACTTTCCGCATTATTGGTATGCTGATTTTCGCGCTGGTGGGGGCGCGAATCGGGGTTGATGCTTCTGTTTCATTCGCGCTGCCCGTGATCGCCACCTCATTTATCTTCGCTCTGGTGGGCATGCTGTTCGGGCTGATCATCACCCCCTGGATTACCATTCGTCCCATACGCTTCGCCCGCAAAACCATTACGGAATTATCCATTGATGTGCTGGTTACGGCGCTGGTGGGGATGCTTCTGGGGCTGGTCATCGGCCTGCTGGCGGCCTATCCGCTGTCGCTGCTGGAAGGCCCGGTAGGCAATATCCTGCCGGCCACGTTCATGCTGATCTCTACCTACCTGGGCCTGACGATCTTTACCATTCGCTCACGCGAGTTGTGGACCTTTCTGCGTGACCGGTGGGGGTCAAAGACGGCGCGGCGCAGCCTGGCGATGAGTGGCGAACGCGAACTGCTGCTGGATACCAGCGTGCTGATTGACGGGCGTATTGTCGAAATTGCCGAAACCGGCTTTCTGGGCGGCAGCCTGCTGGTGCCGCGCTTTGTCCTGACGGAACTGCACCAGGTGGCGGATTCCTCAGACCCGCTGCGGCGGGGCCGGGGACGGCGCGGGCTGGCCAAGCTCAACGAACTCCAGCGCAACGAGGACATTCCCCTGCGCATTGTCGAAGACGACTTTGAAGGTGTATCCGAAGTTGATGACAAACTGGTCATGCTGGCGATACAACTGGACGCGCCCATCATCACCAACGATTACAACCTGAACCGTGTCGCAGAAGCCCAGAACGTCATGGTGCTGAATATCAACCTGCTGGCAAACGCGGTGCGCTCGGTCTATATCCCTGGCGAATCCTTCCCGATTCACGTCATTCAGGAAGGCAAGGACCCTGACCAGGGCGTGGGCTATCTGGAAGATGGTACGATGGTCGTGATTGCCGGCGGCAAGCACTACATGGACCGCACCATCACCGTCACCGTCACCCGGCTGATTAACAAACCTACGGGGCGCATGATCTTTGCCGAATTATCGAACAACAGCCACAACAATTAAGCCTGTGACGCCGGCTTAATCATCAACGGCGAAGATTTCGTAATCCCCGGCCTGGTAGATGCGGGTTAAATCCTGCTGCCACGCTGCGGCGGCGGCATCTGGTGCCCACTGGCGCTCATCCGGGCCATAGAACACATACCGGATGTTCATGCTTTCGTACAAACCGGCGCGCTCAGCGGCATCCATCGCGCCGCTGTAAAAACGCTGCGCAATCTCAGTTTTGTCTATGGCGTGCAGAGTTTCCGGCCCGTGCCCCACATAAACGCGCAGATGCGTATAGGCGGGAATGCGGTTGCCCGTTTCAAACACGCTCAGCACCACCTCATCGGGTCGGGCCTGCTGGTTCAGCCAGTTGAACGCCTCGACCTGCGCCGCCGGGTACATTACCTGGGGCGATCCGCCCAGCGCCGTAAAGTAACTGCCCAGCAGCAGAATCAGGCTGGTGGGCAGCACCGCCGCCAGCAGTGCCAGCACCACCCCCCGCCGGGAGATGCGCCGCGCCAGCGCCGCCGCCCCCATCACGGCCAGCACCGCCAGCGGCACGATCACCGCCTCCGCCAGACGCCGCTGGATGTTAATGGGCAGATACACCAGCACCGGCACAATCAGCGGCCAGCCGATCAGCAGCGTATGGCGCAGCTTTGCCTGGGGCCATAACTGCCGCCCGCCGATCAGCGCCAGCAGCGCCAGCGGCAGATAGGCCAGCACATAATGCAGCGGCGGCGGCGATTTCAGGATGTTCTGGGCGGACCACTGGGCAAACGCCGGGTTCGTGGTAAATACAACAGCGGTGTATATAAACAGCGGCAGAGTCAGCCCGGCAGCCAGCGCCGTGATGCGCAGCAGCGCCCAGGGGAAACGCCGGAAGCGCACCCAGGCCGCCAGCCCCCACGCCCCCAGAATAGCGTACAGAATCACCAGATAAAATGGGACCGCCAGCCCAACCAGCCACCAGCATGCCCCGGCCAGCAGCGCCCGCACCGGCCAGCGCGACGACTCTACACCGGAAATCATCAGCAGCAGGCCGCCCAGCAGCGCAGACCGCGCCAGCGCCAGATGCGGCAGGCCAAGCAGAATTTGCAGAGTGAATCCTTCCGGGATGTAAAACTCCGGCGGCAGATTCTCCGGCCCGGCGCCCAGCAGCAGCCAGCCAAAACCGCCGCCCAGGGTCGCCAGCACCAGCGCCAGCAGCCGCCAGCCCGCCTCTGCGATAAACGTCGCGATAAAGCGATAAGTCACCACAATCAGCAGCGCGCCAAACACAATGCGCATCAGATGAAAGATGCCCAGCAGCACCCCGGTCAGGGCCGGGTCGGTTTCCGTCATGAACAGGCCAGCCACCTGCCCCGGCAGGATGTACGGCAAAAACAGCAGCGGCGCGCTGTCGTGGGGTTCTGCCGTGTAGAACAGATGAAAATCCCAGCGGCCCTGCGCCCCCAGCCGCATTTTCCCCAGGTAGGAATTGCCATCATCCACCCCGAACAAAAACCCGCTGAAGACGCGCTCATCGCCCTGCTGTGCCCAGCCCAGCCCATACGGCAGCGACACCACCAGCAGCACCAGCACGGCGAAGACCAGCACACGCAGCCATTCGCGCTGACGAATGCGGTAATCTGAAGAATCAGTCAAGGTCATGCACTCCTGCAAACATGCTTTGCTTTAATTATCTCCATAGCTGAGGCCGCAAACGACAAAGATTTTGCACACCGGATTCATGAAATTTATTGCACCAAAACACCTGACCCGGTGTAAACTATTACAGGCTTTATTTTGATTGCCGGTCATTCAAGGGTAATATCTGAGGTCTGGTAATGCATAGTGCAGAGAATAAACTATTTGCCAACTCATCGTTTGCTGCCTTCCGGTGTTTTGCTGTTAGACGTGTTAGTGGTGGTTAAATCTTTTGTAGTCAGATCAGTGTGTCAGGAAAATCACGATGCAGTGGTCACCTTTAAAATATAGAGACAAACTTATTCATACCCGCCCCAGCCTGTTTATGCAGCTTCCAGTTTATGGTGTGGCTGCCGGGGCGCTGGCGATTGTAACGGTTGTTGAGCTGGCGTTGTTTAACATCTTCCAGGACATGCCGTTTTTCCTGTTCTGGCCGCTGGTCATTCTGCTGGGCTGGGTCGGCGGCATTGGGCCAGGCCTGTTTGCCAGCGTGCTGGCCGTCATACTGGTCGATTATTTTCTGCTGCCGCCTCTGTACAGCTTTGCTGGCAGCATCGGGGAAATCCTGCTGCTGCTCGGTTTTGCGACCACGACAGTCTTCATGAGCTGGCTGCGAGAGCGCGAACGGCAGTCCGCAATGCTGGCCTACCGGCAGCGCGAGGAGATGCAGATTACCCTGGCCAGCATCGGCGATGGCGTCATTGTTACGGATGATCGCGGTATTGTGACGTACATCAACCCGGTGGCGCAGTCGCTCACGGGCTGGCCGGAAACAGAAGCTGTGGGCCGCAGCATCAGCGATATTTTTAAGGTCGTAAACGAAGACACCCGCCAGCCCGCCGAGATTCCGACTGACCGGGTGCTTCAGCAGGGCGTCGTCGCCGGGCTGAAGAATCATACAGTGCTGGTTTCCAGAACCGGCGAGGAAAGGCCGATTGACGACAGCGGCGCGCCGATCCGCGATGCCAGCAACCAGATTGTGGGCGCGGTGCTGGTGTTTCGCGATATCAGTGAGCAGCGCAGCGCACGCCAGGCGCTGGAATCCAGCGAGGAGCAGTATCGCACCCTGGTAGAGAACGCCACCGACATCATTTACCTGCTGGATGCAGATGGCAATTTTCTGTCGATCAATAAAGCCGTAGAAACGATTACCGGGTACAGCCGCGAAGAACTGCTGCGCATGCCCATCGCGAATCTGATGAACGAAGCAGGCCAGCAGCGCATGCAGCAGATGCGCCAGCGCAAACTGGAACAGCCCGAAACCCAGACTACCTACGAACTGGAAATCATGACAAAAAGCGGGCACCAGCGCACGCTGGAAGTAAACAGCCGGCTGGCGCGCCAGGGCAACACGGTGATCGGTATTCAGGGGGTGGCGCGCGATATCACCGAACGCAAATACGCGCAGCAGCTCAGCCACAGCCTGCAGCGCCTTGCTTCTGAAGTGGCGGGCGCGCTGACAGCGCAGCAGGTCGCCCAGGTGGTGACTCATTCTATTCTGGCCACCATGGAAGGCAGTTTTGGCGCCGTCTTTCGCCTGTCAGATGACCAGCAGATGCTGCACCGGCTGGATACACGCGGCATCGATGCGCAGTTTGTCCAGAGCAGCACCATCAGGCTGGAGGAGTCTTACCCGCTGACTGATTGTGTGCGCACCCAGCAGAGCATCGTGCTGCCTTCTCTGGCAGATTTTATCCAGCAGTACCCGCATCTGGAAACAGTGGCCAGAAACCTGCACCTGCAGGGGATCATCTGCCTGCCGATCTGGGGCGAACACAGCGTCGCAGGCGGCATGTATATCGCTTTTACGCAGCCAAAGAAGCTGGATGCAGAAGAACATAACTTCCTTTTTGTGATGGCGCAGTTGTGCGGGCAGGCCCTGGAACGGGTGCGGTTGTACGAGGCAGAGCACATCGCCCGGCAGGAAGCCGAACATACCGCAGAACGTATCGCCCGCCTGCAAGCCATCACGGCAGCGCTGGCAGGCGCGCTGACGCCGGAACAGGTGATCCGTATCATCGTGGAGCAGGGGTTTGAAGTGCTGGGCGGCAGCGGCGGCGGTATGGCCCTGCTGACCGAAGATGGCACAACGGTCGAGACCTTTGCCTATCCCCTGTTGGACAGCGAAATTTCCCAGCGCTTCCAGAACGTGCCGCTGGATGCCTCCCTGCCCATGACGGACGCCATCCGCACAGGCCAGCCAGTGTGGATTGAGACCATTGAGGAATACGAGCAGCGTTATCCGCATGTGGTTGACAGGCTGAAATCTGTCACCCAGACCCAGGCGCTGGCCTGCGTTCCGCTGGTGATACAGGGGCGCACCATCGGCGGCATAGGGGTGCGTTTTTATCAGGCGCAGACCTTCACCGCCAATGATCAGGTCTTTATGATGGCGCTGGCGCATCAGTGCGCGCAGGCCCTGGAACGGGCACAGCTTGCCGAGCAGGCCAAGGCAGCAGTCGCCGCGCAGGAACGGCAGCGGCTGGCCCGCGAACTGCATGATTCAGTCAATCAGGCCCTGTTTTCTGCGACCACGATGGCAGAAACCGTGCCGCGCCTGTGGCAAACAGACCCGGACCGCGCCGCAGAATATCTGCGCCAGGTCATCACGCTGAACCGCGCGGCGATGGCCGAGATGCGCACCCTGCTGCTGGAACTGCGCCCGGAAGCCGTCCTCAATACGCCGCTTAACGATCTGGTACGGCAGTTGATCGAGGCGATTCAGGCACGGCGCACCCTGGATACGGAACTGGTCATCGAAGGCCAGGCCAGCCTGCCGCCAGATACCCATCTGGCCCTGTATCGCATCGTGCAGGAAAGCATTAACAACATCCTCAAGCACAGCCAGGCGACCCTGTGCCGTGTGGAGCTGCGTCAGAATGCCGAGGAAGTGCAGTTGAGGATTAAGGACAACGGGCAGGGCTTCGATACGGCGCAGAAGTACGCCGGGCTGGGGTTGGTATCCATACGCGAACGGGCGGCAACCATCAACGCGGACCTGGAAATCAACAGCGTGAAGGGCGAAGGCACAGAAACCGTCGTGGTGTGGAAATCCACCGCCTAGGCAGGGGCGTGTTTTCTGTCTGCATTGCGCAGCAATCCTTTCAGATCAGCAGGTGGCCGGTGGGCCGCCTGTTTTTTATTGTGACCAGCATCAGGTAGGACAGATGGGCGTTTTTTTCTGCCCACTGGCAGGATGCATCTACGGCGCAGCAAGCGTATATTTTCTGCTGCTGAACCTGCAGAATCACCCGCCACATTCAGGCGGACAGGAGAGAAACATCTATGGCAAAGCGCAAGGAAAAGCCGGTGGCTTTCGAGCTTTTAGCGCCTTATAACGAATCCATCGCCCTGCTGGGCAGTTGGAACGACTGGCAGCCCATCCCGATGGAGCGCGACGAACGCGGCGCCTGGCGGGTGGAAGTGCCGCTGGCGGATGGTGAATATCAGTACCAGTTTGAAGTGGTGTCGGTAAGCCCATTCGCCGCCGGCAAGAAGATCCGCGTTGCCGACCCTAAAGCGATCCAGTTTGCACTGGATAACAGGCGTGAGAGTTCCATTGCGCGGGTGAAGGGCGGCAAACGTATCCTGACGACTCACAAGTGGAAACATGATGATGTCCCGCTGCCCCCCAGCGACCAGTTGATTATCTATGAACTGCATGTGGGCGACTTCAACCCGCAGCCAAGCGATCCATCCCTTACCGGCAAGGAGCAGTGGGGCACGTTCAAATCGCTCATCGAAAAACTGGATTATCTGGTGGAACTGGGCATCAACGCGATTGAACTGATGCCGGTGAACGAATTTCCCAGCGACACCGTATGGGGCTACAGCCAGAACAGCATCTACGCCGTCGAAAACAGCTACGGCACCCCGGATGAATTGTGCCAACTGGTGGATGAATGCCATGCGCGGGGTATCCGGGTGCTGCATGACGCGGTCTATAATCATATGGCGGTTGATGCGCCGCTGACGCAGATCGACTATAACTACTGGTTCTACGAAACCAA
>CAZQIY010000026.1:0-17637 GCA_964593565.1 uncultured Anaerolineaceae bacterium | reverse complement strand
CAGGACAGCGCGGTGGCCGGGCCGGATGGCCCCATGGACGCGGCATGGCACGACAACTTTTACCGGCAGATGATCGCCACGACGCTGGGCGTGCCGCACGAAGGGCGCGAACCGTTCAACACGGATGAAGTGGTGCGCCTGATGGATGGGCGGAATGATGGCTTCCCCAGCGCGCATAAAACTGTGCATTACCTGGGCAACCATGATCAGGAGCGGGTGATGCGCCTGCTGGGCGAGGTGGCCCATACCTTCGACGATGCCGCCTTCCGGCGCAGCAAAATGGGCGCCGCGCTGCTGCTGACTGCCCCGGGGGTTCCGGCCCTCTGGATGGGCGAGGAATTTGGCCAGGCCGCGCCCAAAACTCAGGATACTCAGCCGCTGGACTGGAGCCTGCTGGAGCATCAGCGCAACCAGGACCTGCACCGGCATTACGCTCATCTGATCCAACTGCGCAAAACTAACCCGGCGCTCTACAGCGATACCTACGAAGTGCTGATGAATGACCCGAACCGGGCTATCATCGCCTTCAAGCGCTGGAGCAATGAGGGCAATATCGTGGTTGTGGTGGCGAACCTGCGGCCAGATTATGCCGGGGATGTGGAACTGCGGCATGAAGGGCTGGACGATGGCACATGGCACGAGGCCATCTTTGATTATGATGTCGAGATTCACGATCACCATCTGCGGGATACGCTGGGCGAAAGTGAAGTGAAAGTCTACATCAAACAATGACCCCGGCGGCGCTGGCCGCGGTGGTCAGGGCCGCCGGAGGATGCTGTAGCGGTTCACGGTGCCGCTGAAGCCATCGGCTTCATAACGCTCAGCTTCTTCCAGGCCGCTGGCCGCCACCAGCGCCGCGTGTTCTTCCTCATCGACATAATGGCAGTACCGCAGCGCCGTTTCCCCCTGCCGCCAGTCCAGCAGATAATCGTGCGGCTCTGTGCGCAGGTCTTGCGGCCAGGGCACGATGCGCCGCCGGAAACGTTCAAACTCATAAAAGCGCCAGCAGGCAAAGGCCAGCACGCCGCCGGGCGCCACCCGCTGCGCCAGCGCCCGTAACAGGGACTGGCGCCGCGCCCTGCCCGGGATATGATGCATCACGCCGAACAGCGCCACCAGGCCATAGCTGCCGGAATCCGGTGGGTTTTCGACAATATCCCGTGTTTCCAGCGTAATCTGGGGCAGATGGGCCAGGGCCGCCTGTGCCCGCTGCAGCAGCGCCGGGTTGTTATCGACGCCATGATAAGCCGCCAGCGCAGCCTGCTGTGCCAGGAAGACCCCCAGCCGCCCGTTACCACAGCCCACATCCAGCACATGCAGCGGTGACTGAAGATAAGGCAGCAGCCGCCACCAGCCAGGCCAGGGCTGGCCCCGGGTCTGATCAAAGGCATCGGCGGTAATATGGTAAAACTCGCGGTTGATGGCATTCAGGCGCTGGATCGTTGCATCGTCCATAGCGCGAGTATAACGTTTCTGGCTGGGAGAAGCGAAACAGATAAAGGTTAGAAGTTGCTTAAGAGATCATACGTCTTACGTCATATGTCATATGACCAATTTGGATATGGTCAGTGGAGAGATTGCAGACATTGCTATATGCTTATTTTAAGAAGTCTTTATGTTTTCGCAATTAAGACATGGCATATAGTGAGTAAATGGACTCATGTGTATAACTGGTAACAGGGATGATGATCCTCAGACGGATTGGTATTAATTCTGCATTTAAGATCGGTGCGATAATGGGCCTGATTACCGCCATTATCTCTGGTCTGCTGGTTGTCAGCATGCAGGCCCTGTTCATGAGTCTGTTTACAGGCCTTATGTCTCTGTCCGTCGATTCCGGCAGTTTCAGTAGTGGGCTTTCCGGCACAGATATCGAAATGATGAATGCCTTTGGTCTGGCCGGACTGTGCATTTTCTATGTAGTCTACATCGTGTTCTCAACTATTGCGGGCGGCATTGGCGGCGTGATCCTGGCTCTGGCCTACAACCTGAGCGCACGCTGGGTTGGCGGGCTGGAACTGGAAGTGGAAACAGAAGAATTCGATAAGCGCAAACGCTCGGCCAGCATGGATGACATCTACGAATAAGTGGGCGGCGCAGGCTGGTTGCTGTTGATCAGTCGATTCCAGCGATCTGTTCGTATTCGATTTTAGTTTTGAGGTACACGATGGAACCGGATTTACTCAGAGAATTAACGGAGTTACTGAAACGGTGGCATGAACTTTCCCATCATGCGCGTGTTCGTGCAGAAGCGCAGCCCAACAGCACCTATGATGGGTACATGCTGGCTCTGGAAATTGCCGCAGACGACCTGACACGGGTGATGGGCAAGACCATGAAGCGGCAGAAGATTCAGGAAACCGATAACTGAGGCGGCATATTTTTAACGATCACAGTCTGGTAAAATAGGCAGCAACTGTTGACCTGACTTTGTGATTCTGATGCCATATCCTCTGACTTTACAACTCGATGACCGTCATCGCGAGCAGCTTGTCCCACTCCTGAAGGCGGTCATCGCATCTGACACGCTCTCTCCGCACCAGTTGAACAAACTCCAGCGGCGTTATCCCCGCCCCGGCGGCGGGATGTACAGCCGCAGCGATCTGATTCATGCCTACCGCGAACTGGCCGGCACGCATGGCCTGCCGCCCTTTGACGACGCGGTGCTGATGCGCCTGCGCCGCAAGCCGGTGCGTACCAGTTCCGGGGTGACCCCGGTCACCGTGCTGACCAAGCCCTTCCCGTGCCCCGGCACCTGCATCTTCTGCCCCAACGATGTGCGCATGCCGAAAAGTTATCTTTCAGACGAGCCGGGGGCGCAGCGGGCAGAACAGAACGGCTTTGATCCATATTTACAGACCTACACCCGGCTGGTGTCGTATTACAGCACCGGCCACCCCACAGACAAAATCGAATTGATTATTCTGGGGGGCACATGGTCGTTTTACCCGGAATCCTATCAGATCTGGTTCATCAAACGGGTATTTGACGCGCTGCACGATTTTGGCAAGGGCATTGACCGCCGGGAAGAAGTGCGGGCGGCGCTGCTGGAAAAATCGCAGCTTCACCCGGAACGCAACACCGCCAATGTGCGGCTGATGGGGACGGATAGTTCGCGCTCCTATAACCAGACCGTGCAGGCCGTTTATCGCGATGAAATGCGCCGGTCCTATGACATGGCAGAAGCTATCGCCCGGGGCGAACTGCCGCGCACGCCTGTCGATGAGTATGCCACGTGGGAAGAACTGGAAGCGGCGCATCAGGAAAACGAAACGGCGGCGTGTCGCTGTGTGGGGCTGGTGATCGAAACCCGGCCAGACCACATCAGCGAGGAGGAAGTGCTGCGGGTACGGCGGCTGGGCTGCACCAAAGTCCAGATCGGGTTCCAGAGCCTGAACGACGACGTACTGCGGCTGAACAAACGCGGTCATACAGTGGCGGCCACGCGCCGGGCAGTGCGGCTGCTGCGCCAGGCCGGATTCAAAATTCACGCTCACTGGATGCCCAACCTGTACGGGTCCAACCCGCAGGCGGACATTGACGATTACCGCCGTATGTTCGATGACCCGGATTTCCGCCCGGACGAACTGAAGGTCTACCCCTGTTCACTGATCGAAAGTGCCGAGCTGATGCAGCGCTATGAAGATGGCTCGTGGCGCCCTTATACGCATGATGAGCTGCTGCATGTGCTGGTGGAATGCTTCAAGCAGACGCCGGAATACTGCCGCCTGACGCGGGTGATCCGCGATATCCCCTCGACGGATATTGTCAGCGGCAACCAGTTGACGAACTTCCGGCAGTTGGTCGAGGAAGAACTGCGCCGGCAGGGGCTGCGCAGCCCGGATATTCGCGCCCGCGAAATCCGCCATGCATCGGTGGCACCAGATGCGCTGCACCTGGATGAAATCCACTACGACGGCGGGTGCAGCGAAGAGATTTTCCTGCAATACATCACAGAGAATCGCGATATTGCCGGCTTCCTGCGGCTCAGCCTGCCCACCGAAGCGCCGATCACGCCGGAACTGACCGGAGCCGCGATCATCCGCGAGGTGCATGTGTACGGCCAGTCGCTGGAAATTGGCGAATCTGCGCCGGGGACGGCCCAGCACCTGGGCCTGGGCAGGCAGTTGATCGAACACGCCGCCGAAATCGCCCGCGCCCGGGGTTATGCGCAGCTCGCCGTCATCTCTGCCATTGGCACGCGCGATTATTACCGCAAACGCGGCTTTGTCGATGGCGATCTGTATCAGTTCCGGTCGCTGCGCGACGGCTGAGCATCCAGTGTTTTTCTTTGACACATCGGCAGAGAGCGGAAATAATAAAAGCGTTACTGAAAAAGATTTACGCTGAAGGAGGACTGATGAGACGTTACAGACTGCCTGTGCTGCTGGGCCTGCTTGCTGCTGTGCTGCTGCCAGTGGTGGCGGCGCAGGCACTGGTTCAAACCCCTTGTAATCTGGCGGATGGCCGGATCAACACCCGCCCGCACCGCGACTGCGGCGCCCCGGTGGCGATCTTCCTGCAGGGCGATGAGATTATCGTGCTGGGGGTGGATGCGCAGCCCGGGCCAGACCCGGTGGCCGCCACCGCGCCGCTGGATTCCGACATTCCGGCCAATGCCAACACCATCATCGGCCAGGGCACCAACCCGGTCAACGGCCGTCCGGTGATTATCTCGCGCCTGACGACGGGCGAATATCAGCTCAACACGTTTTCGGCAGATGGCACGCCCTATATCGTGGTGTGGTACAGGGGCCAGTCGGATCTGTATCACCTGGACCCGGTGACCGGCGCACCGCTGGATGGCGCCACCTCGATTATTGCGCCGGATGCGCCTAACCCGTCCGCTGGCAGCGAGAACGCACCGCCTGTGGTCAGTATTCAGTCCAGAACCAACCGCAGCGGCGGCACCACACCCGCAGAAGAGCCAGTGATGGTGAGCGAATCTGCGGCGGATGCCGTGCCCCTGAGCAACTGCCAGGTGACGACGACCCGTATCGTGCGGCTGCGCACCGCCCCCAACATCGAAAGCGACATCATGACCCGGCTGCCCTATCGCAGCTCCTGGCGGGCCACAGAACGCACACAGGACTGGTTCCGGGTGGTCTATCTCAACACGCAGGGATGGATCAGCGCCGACTTCCTGAACACCACCGGCGCCTGCGATCTGGCTGGCAGCTAGCAGACCAGATCCGCTTACCGAGAGACTATTCAGCGCGGGCGGAGGACTGCCGCACATACCAGCGCAGCGCCGCCCGCCCCATTACCTGCACAATGGCATAATTCACACCAAAGCCGATCACCGCCCCGATGACGGGAATCAGCTTGGAAAACGACTTCCCTACCACGCGCAGGGCCAGCCGGGAAAGAAAGCTGGTGGAGGACTGGGTAATGCGGCTGCTGCCGGTCATCACCAGATAATTACGCACCTTCGCGCTGGTGCCGTCTGGCGCGCTGCCCTGGTACAGATTCGCGATAAAATTGATCAGCGCGGTCTGGATACGAAACGACAGCACAATATCAATCGGCAGCGCAATGGGCAGCGTGATCAGGCCGCCGACACTGGTCAGCGCGCCAATCACCCCGCACCGGACCGCCTGCTGCTGGATAATGCGCGCCACCAGCGCCTCCTGTGTGGCATCCGGATAACGAACCCGCAGGTCTGCGTACTGCTGCTCCAGTTTATCCACGTCCGGCCCCAGCCATGATTCCAGGCGCTGCTGCCCGGTGCGGTACAGGATAAACCCCAGCACCGCGAAAATCAGCAGCGGCAGCAGGCACAACAGCCCGAACAGCAGCAGCAGCGTCTGGCCGGTATTGTCCATATTCCCCCCTCTTGTACAGGTACAGGCAGCGATTAATCCCAGGATACTGAATAATTGCCATCAAAGCGATTCCTGTTCACCAGCACCTGATAGGTGCCGCCCTGCTCCACCTGAACTTCGGCGCGCCCGGTTTCGCTGCTGGTAAAGGTCTTTTGCCACAGCACGCCATCCGGCCCCTGAAGCACCATATCCACCGTGCCCGTGATCAGCGTCACCTCGTAATTGACGCCCACAGTCGCGCCATCGCGCACCTGGAGTTCGTACTGTTCGTCGGCCAGTGCCGGGTCGAGCGTGGGCAGCCCTTCCAGGTTGCTGAACTCTACGGTGGTGGGCTGTGGCGGCAGCGTGACTGTTACCAGCGTGATCTGGGTGGGTGTGGGCTGTAAGCCCGGCTGAATGGTGGGCAGGCCGGCAGGCGGCTGGGTTTGCGGTGGCAGGCTGGTGCTGATCTGTTCATCCGGCGGCGCCGGTGATGGGGTGATGGCAGCGGGTGGCTGCTGCTGCAGATTGCACGCGGCCAGCAGCAGGCACAGCGGCAGCAGAAATCGACGCATCAGGCGGTCCTCTTGCTTCCTTTCGGCTTCAGTGTGTTAATCCGCATCGCGGGTCTGGATAAAAAGCGCCTTCTTTTCGCCGGGCAGCGTAAAATCGAACCCGACAGCCCGGAAAAACTGCTCATTTGAGGTAACGACCATTACTTCAAGGATGTTCCTCTGCCGGGCCAGTTCGACACAGGCATTGACCAGCATCTTACCAATCCCCATGCCCTGCACCTTTGGCGATACGGCCAGACTGCGGATTTCCGCCAGCTTGCGCGAGTAGATTTCAAGCGCGGCGCAGCCCACAATTTCGCCATTGACCTCTGTGATAAAGAAGTTGGGCAGCCACTCTTCCACTTCGCCATAGGTACGGCGCAGCAGCGTGCCGGATTCTACAAACGGCTCTACAAAGGCGATAATCGCCTCGATGTCGTCCGGGGTGGCGGTCCGCAGGATCACATTAGGAGGTGTCTGGTCAGCCATCAGTCGGTTTTGCGCTTCCATACAAAAAAGTTACCAATCTGCGCCTCGCGCTCGTAATTAAAAATCAGCCAGTCGTAAAGCTCATTATACTCTTGAAGCAGGGTATTGGAATCCTCATTTCGGCCTGTCACCCAGGGCATATAATCCACCTGAAGCACCAGCACATAGGGCGGCAGCGCAGCCCACAGCACCTCGGCATTCTCCTCCTGCCATGCTTCCGGGTACCAGGAGCCGATCAGCGGGAAGTGGAAAATAAACCGTGTCGCCGGGTTGAGCTGGCTGAGATAGTAGATTTCTGGCCGGAAACCCCAGATATACAGCGAATCCCCCGGCACCACCCGCTCGCGCAGAAAATCCGCCACCACCAGCGACTCATTGGCGACAAATTCCCCGGCCTGGAAGCGGCTGTAATAATCTACCAGTTCCTCCTGCCCGGTCAGGTAATACCATGCCCTGGGCCAGATGCCCTGCGCCAGAATCAGCAGGAAGAACAACGCCGCCAGAAAAGTCGCCGGGACCTGACTGCGGCGGGCCAACCCACGCTGCGCCGCCCGGTCAATCAGCCGGTCTACCGTATCCGCCGCCAGCAGCGCCAGCGGCGGCAGCATGGGCAGCCAGTGATAATCGTAGCCTTTGGCCTGCACCAGCATGATCACCAGCCCCACCAGCACCCACAGCACCACGCCCCACCAACCGCGCCCGCGCCGGTCTGTCGCCCGGCCCAGCAGGAACCACACCGCCGCCAGAATCCACAGCAGCCCCCAGTGCTGCCAGCGAAAGCCGATGGCTGTTTGCATGAGGGCGCTGAAATCCTCGAAGTTGAAGGTCAGGGCCGTGTACTGCGAGGTCACCTGCGCGCTCAGCAGCCATTCCGCCAGCGCGCCCTGCCCGGCCAGATGCACCACCCCCACCACCACGACCAGCAAACCGCCAGCGGCAAAGTTCAGCAGGGCATACAGGGCATGGCCTGTTCCGGGCGGAGCAGGTTCAGCGGGCAGGGGGTCATCCGGCGCTGTATAGCTCGCCAGCAGATACAGCACCACCGGCACCAGGGTAAACAGCGCAAACGGGTACTTGAACCAGACCGCCGCCGCGCACAGCGCCCCCGCGCCAAAGGCATAGGCCGCGCCGCGCCACGAACGGGCCTCATCCGCCGCCTTGAAGGCACACACCGCCGCCAGCACCATTGGCAGGGCCGCCAGCCCGTCGTTCTGTGTCAGAGTCCAGAAGGTTTCGGTGAAGTAAAAAGCGGAAAAGACCAGCACCGCAAACAGCCCCACCCGGCGGTTAGCCATCCGCCAGCCCAGCCAGTACAGCGCCGCACTGATCACCGGCACCGCCAGCAGGTCCAGCGCGCGCAGGGCGGCGGTGGTCTGGCCGTACAGCCGCATCGCCAGCGCGTACAGGTAAAATACGGCCGGCGGTTTGGGGTTCCACAGGTCGGTATAGGGGACCTTGCCGTTGAGGATGCCGCGTCCGATGGTGGCAAATTCGCCCTGGTCGCGCCCCAGCGGATAGGTGAGCACCGGCAGGGCCAGGCCGATGATGACGACCATCAGCGCCACGAATAACAGCCAGTCGCGCCGCGTCATAGCCAGCCGATAATCTTCGCCAGCAGAAACGCCGCGCCCAGCGACAGCATCAGAAACATCCAGGCGAACAACCGCCCGATATCCTGGCCGGGGTTGACGGCCTTTTCCTCCACCGTCACATTGCCCAGCAGGTCAACGTAAAAATCCATATTGACGCGGCCTTTGTTCAGCCGGGCCATGTAATCGTGGCTGCTGACCACCGCCCAGCCGCTGTCTTCGCTGTCCCAGTCTGGCCCCAGCCGGTCACGGATGGCCTGTTCAAGGATGGCCCGTGCCTGCTCGCCGGGGATAGGTTGGATCTCCTGGGTCATGTAATGTCTTCCCGCCCACGTGCAATCTGTGTCATTATAGCAGAGCCGGCATAATTGCAATCGCCATTCCTGCCAATCACAGCAGTTGAAAAGCCCGGCAAAATAGTATCCAATAATACAAATCTGCCCTTCATGCAGGAGAGTTATCATGAAAGCGATAGTTATCCATCAGGCGGGTGGGCCAGAAGCCCTGTCTTACGAAGAAGCGCCGCTGCCAGAACCCGGCCCAGGCGAAGCGCGGGTAAAAATCGAGGCAATTGGCCTGAACTTTGTGGATGTGTATCGCCGCAAGGGGCTGTACCGGGGCAATCTGCCGTTCATCCCCGGCGAGGAAGCCGCCGGTGTGGTCGATGCCGTCGGCCCGGAGGTGACGGAGGTGCAGGTGGGCCAGCGGGTCGCCTATGCCATGCGCACCGGCGCCTATGCCGAATATGCCGTTGCCCCGGCCTGGACTCTGGTCCCCCTGCCCGATTTTATCAGCACTCAGAATGCAGCGGCGGTGCTGCTGCAAGGGCTGACGGCGCATTATCTGTGCTACAGCACCTATGCCCTGCGGGCTGGCGACACGGCGCTGGTCCATGCCGCTGCCGGCGGGGTGGGCCTGCTGATGGTCCAGATCGCAAAGGGCGTGGGGGCACGCATTATTGGCACCGTCTCGACGGAGGAAAAAGCCCAGCTTGCCCGCGAAGCCGGCGCAGATGAGGTGATCCTGTATACGCAGACAGACTTTGAGGCGGAAGTCAAACGCCTTACGGAAAATCGCGGCGTGGAAGTGGTCTACGATTCCGTCGGCAGGGATACCTTCGAGAAAAGCCTGAACTGCCTGCGCCCGCGCGGCATCATGGTGCTGTATGGTCAGGCCAGCGGGCCAGTACCGCCCCTCGACCCGCAGATACTGAATGCTAAAGGCTCGCTGTACCTGACCCGCCCCAGCCTGGGGCATTACGTCGCCAGCCGTGATGAACTGCTCCAGCGGGCGGCGGACCTGTTCCAGTGGATGCAGTCGGGCGATCTGTCGGTGCGGGTGGATACCACCTTCGCCCTGGCCGATGCCGCCAACGCACACCGCTACATCGAGGCGCGCCAGACCCGGGGCAAGGTGCTGCTCATTCCCTGATGCGCACGCACAAAAAAAGAGGCCTGTTGTACGGCCTCTTTCGTTTCTCTTTTTAGTGCAGCGCGTGTGCTAGCTGGTTTCGACACCCGCCAGTTCCGGCATGATGGTGAAGGTATCCAGCACATCCAGCAGGTTGCTGTACTGCTCGTCCACCTCTGCCGCGTTCAGGTCCACTTCGTTACCCGTAAAACGCAGATTGGCCACATGCAGTTGATCTTCCGGCCCATTGAGCAGCAGGGCCAGGCCGCTTTGCGCATCGCCATCGACTGTGCGATAGGAATAAGCGACCGAATAGCCTTCGCTGTCATCGCGGCTGACCGGCTCTACGCTCAGCACGCTGACATTGGAGCGCAGTTGTTCGGCCCAGGTGCGAGCTTCTTCTTCGCTGCTGATCTGTGTATCGGACTGAGCTTCGACGCGCAGCACGGCGCTGCCATTGCCCTGGATGCTGGCCGGGCGTCCCGGCGCGCTGTCGGCCAGGTCCCATTCGGCCGGATAGCGGATTACATGGGTGGCCTGCGGGTCGAAATAGGCATTCCAGTTAAAGGGCGTGCCAGCAAATGCTTTATTGGGTTTGAGAGAATTGGCTACATTATCCAGAATATACAGCAGGCTGTTGGTCGCGTTTTCCGGCATGACGACACGGACCGAATAAATCCAGTCGCCATCGGTCCAGGCGGTCTGCCGGGCCACATAGGTCTGCCCGCGCAGCCCCAGCGCAAAATCGATCACCAGCCGGTCATCTTCGCGCTCGCGGCTGCTTTCTTCCCAACTGGTATATTCACGCCAGCTTGCGCTCAGCCAGCTGTCGTTAAAGCGGGCATCCACATCATCCAGCGTCAGCGCTGCTTCACCAGCCGATGCCGGTCGGTCCACATCCACCTGAATCACGCCCTGCTGCTGCGTGTTGGAAAACACGGCGCGCACCTGTTCCTGCGTCGTCAGCGGCTGCGAAGGCGACCAGCCATTCGGCTCTGCTACGGTGAACAGGCCGCTGGGGTGCAGGTAGGTCTCGTCAAAGGTGATGGTGCTGGGGTCGGGCGGCGGCGGGAAGGTCGGCAGGGCCGTTGGTTCTACGGGCGCCTGCTGAATCGGCGTTGTGACATTGGTAGACAGCAGCGGCAGGATGGTCGAAAGGCCCAGGATGGCAACCAGCCCAAAGCCGATAATATACGTCATACGTTTCATTAACATCGAGGTGCACTCCGGTACGTCGAGCGGTTTCAACCCGTGTATCTTACCTGAAATATGCCGGGATGTTAAGCGTGCAGTGCCACCAGAATTCAAAGCCGGGCACAGTGGCGCGAAGCCTGTTCCTGTTTATAATCATCCGTACTGAGTTGTCGTTGAAGGAAGAATCCTATGCAGTCTGATCTGGATCGTTTGATGGAACAGCGCGATTTACAAGCACTGGTGGTGGTGGGCGACGAAACGTTCAGCCCGCCGCGCCATTACCTGACCAACGGCGCACAGGTGACCGGCGGGCTGGTCGTTAAAAAGCGCGGTGCCGCCCCGGTGATGGTCGTCAACCCGATGGAAACGGAAGAAGCCGCCGCCAGCGGCCTGAAAGTGTATTCCTTCCATGATTTTGGCTGGAGCGAGCTGGTCAAGGCAGCCGAGGGCAGCCGCAGCAAGGCCATGGTCAAATTATGGGAGCGGGTGCTGCACCAGCAGGAGATTCCGCCGGGCAAAGTGGGGGTGTATGGCACCGACGAGGTGAACGTCTATATCGAGATGGTGCAGGACCTGAATCAGTTAGATGGCTATCAGTTTGTTGGCGAACGCGGCCTGACGGTTTTTAACGAAGCCTACGTCACCAAGGATGCCAGCGAACTGGAACGCCTGCGCGCCGCAGCAGCAGGCACCTCTGCCACGCTGGACGCGACCTGGAACTTTATCGCCAGCCACCGGGCCGAAGGTGAGACGCTGGTCAGGGACGATGGCAGCCCGCTGACGATTGGCGATGTCAAGCGGTTCGTGCGCCGCACCCTGCTCGATTATGACCTGGAAGATACAGGCATGATCTTTGCCCAGGGCCGCGATGCCGGCTTCCCGCACAGTCGCGGGCAGAGCGATATGCCGCTGAAGCTGGGCCAGTCGATTGTATTTGATCTTTTCCCGCGCGAAATTGGCGGCGGTTATTTCCACGATGTCACCCGCACCTGGTGCATCGGCTATGCCCCGGATGAAGTTCAGCAGACCTATGATCAGGTCATGCAGGCGCTGGAAATCGCCATCAACGCCTATGAAGAACCGGGCCAGCCCGCCTGTATTCTTCAGGAAGCTGTGCTGGATTATTTCGAGGGCCTGGGGCACCCCACCGGCCGCAGCCAGCCAGACAGCACCAGCGGCTATGTCCACAGCCTGGGGCACGGCATCGGGCTGAATATCCACGAACGGCCCAGCCTCAGCCATCTGGTGCGGGAGGATAAGCTGCAGGTGGGCAACGTGCTGACGATTGAGCCGGGCCTGTATTACCCGGAAAAAGGCTATGGCGTGCGGGTGGAGGACAGCGTTTACATTGACGAATCCGGCAGGATGGTCACACTGACGGATTTCCATAAAAAGCTGGTGATCGAACTACAGGCATAGCGACGAATTAAACGCCGTCTCAAATGGTCAGCATCAGGGGCCATACCCTGATGTTATACTGGATATGGATCGACCATTCACGATAAGAAAGATATGCATGTTATGACTGAGCAAGTGGGTACACAGACAAACCCCCTCAGAATTGCCATTATCGGGTCGGGGCCATCAGGCTTTTATGCCGCCGAGCATCTGCAGAAACAAGCTGACCTGACCATTGAGATTGATATGTTTGACCGCCTGCCGACGCCGTTCGGGCTGGTGCGGGGAGGCGTCGCGCCCGACCACCAGAAGATCAAATCCGTCACCCGGGTTTACGAAAAGATCGCCACCCGGCCAAATTTCCGCTTCTTTGGCAATGTCGAATTTGGCCGCGATCTTCGCATGAACGACATCCGCCAGCATTACCACGCCATCATCTTTGCGGTGGGTGCCCAGACAGATAAGCCGCTGGGCATCCCCGGCGAAGACCTGCCCGGCAGTCACGCCGCCACTGAATTTGTCGCCTGGTACAACGCCCATCCGGATTACCGGGATCGTGAATTTGACCTGTCGGTGGACAGCGTGGCCGTGATAGGCGTGGGAAATGTCGCGATGGATGTGGTACGCATCCTGGCGCGCACTGTCGATGAACTGCGCGAAACCGATATCGCCGATTACGCGCTGGATGCGCTGGCCCACAGCCAGGTAAAAAACATCTACATTCTGGGGCGGCGCGGCCCTGCTCAGGCGGCCTTCACCAACCCGGAAGTTAAGGAACTGGGCGAAATGGCCGATGCAGATGTGTTCGTCCCGCCGGAAGATGTGATGCTGGATGAGCACAGCCGCGCCTTTATCGAATCCGGCGCAGACCGTACCGCCGTGCGCAATGTGGAGATTCTGACCGAGTTCGCCAACCGACCCCCACAGGGCAAATCGCGGCGAATTGTCATGCGTTTTCTGGTCTCTCCGGTCGAAATTATCGGCACAGACCGGGTGGAGGCCATCAAAATCGTCAGAAACGAACTGTACCTGACGGAAAGCGGCAGTCTGCGCCCGCGCCCTACTGACCAATACGAAACCATTCCGGTGGGGCTGGTGTTCCGGTCTGTGGGGTATCGCGGCGTGCCGATGGAGGACGTGCCATTTTATGACCGGTGGGGGACGATCCCCAACGACAAGGGCCGCGTGCTGACAGAACACGAGGGAGGCCAGCAGGTGATCGGTCAGTACGTCGTCGGGTGGATCAAACGCGGCCCCAGCGGAGTGATCGGCACCAACAAGCCGGACTCGGTGGAAACGGTGGAAATGCTGCTGCAGGATGTGCAGGCAGGTAATCTGTTTACGCCGGATGCCGCCCAACGAGACGTTATCAATAACCTGCTGCGCGGGCGCGGCGTGCGCTATGTCACATTTGAGGACTGGCAGTTACTGGATCAGCTAGAACAGCAGCGCGGGCAGGCCGTCAACCGCCCCCGCCTGAAGTTCAGCCGCGTGCAGGATATGCTCGACGCGCTGGAAGCGGCACGCGCTCAGCAGGCCACAGAACCGGCATCCGGCAGTTAGGCATCCCGCGCCGCGATGCGCTGGCGCGCATGGTCGAGGTCATCCGCCAGCAGCACTTTATCGCAGTAGCTGGGGTTGAGCGCACAGAAGGCGTGCGCCAGGGAACGGATATAGCCGCTGCTGTTGGCCACCACCACATAATCGCGCGGGTCCATCAGTTCGATAGTGGTGCGGGCATAGGGCAGCGCACCAGCAGGCACCGGGGCACTGTGCTGCAGGTTAAGGATGATGGGCATTGCTGGCAGCTGTATCATGCTGGCGCGCAGATGCAGGCTGCGGCGCGTGGCCGCGAACCAGTCCTCCCAGGACCAGTGCCCATGAAAATCCCAGCGGATGGCCGTTTTTTCCGAGGTATCGAATGTTACCTTAATCGCGTGTGGCATAACTGATGATTGTTCATAGTCTGCGGGATGCTGTGCCTCTGTCAGGGCAGCCAGGTCTGTGTAAACTGGATGCTGTCGACAAAGTCGCCGTTGACCGCAACTTCCCAGTGGAAGTGCGGCCCGCTGCTGCGCCCGGTATCGCCGGTCACGCCGATAATCTGCCCTTTGACGATGGTCTGCCCCCGTGTGACGTGAATCTGGGACAGGTGACTGTAGGTGGAATATACCCCAAAACCATGATCCAGCACGACCAGATTGCCGCGAATATCCAGCCGGCCAGCAAAAGCCACCACCCCATCCGCAGAGGCCATCACCGGGATGCCCAGGGTGGTGCGAATATCCCAGCCGGTGTGGCGGGTCTGCAGAATGCCGTTGAAATTGCGAAACGCGCCAAAAGGCGATGTGAGCTGCGAGCTGAGGATGGGCATCTGGAAGCCTTTTTCATCCCACAGCCGTTCTGTGGTGTACTGGTTAAAGATGCTTTCCAGGCGAGCCAGTTCGCCGCGTTCGATTTCTGCATCCACCAGGTAAGCCCGGTCCGGCGCCATGGTAATATCCTGCCGGATAAACTGGCCGCGTGTCACTTCTACCGGAATCACCAGGTTAACCCGCCGGTTGTCCTCGTACCAGGCAAAGATGGTCATATCATAGGTGCGCGGGTTCTGTTCCATATTTACGGCCAGCAGGCCATAAAATCCGTCACCGTCGATGGGGAAAAAATCCACCAGATCGTTAAACAGCCGCGCCCGCGCCCCCGCGATGCCTTCGCCATGCACATGCACCAGCCCAACCTGCCCCTGTGCCAGACTGCTGAAAAATAATTCGACGGTGGTGCCTTCCTGCTCAATCACGCTGACGGGGACGGGACGGGGCAGCGGCGTGGGGGTCATAGCCGGGGCCTGGGTCACATCCGGCGGCAGAGGGGTATCTTCGATGCCCTGGGCAAACCCCAGCGACAGGGAAACAAGCAGGCAAAAAACAAGAACTAACCCGGCAGCTGGCTTCAATTCAATATCCTGTAACACATTTTAAACACGGTGCTATAGGGTACAGGCTGCTGCCGGGAGTTGCAAGTTAGAGTCGGTTAATCGGTGGCGAATGACTCTGCGATGTGGAAATTCACCGAATCCAGAATCGCCTGTAATTCGCCGTCTGCCACGTCCATCGCCTCAATCGGTTCGGTATAGACGTAAAAGACAAAGTTAATGCCTTCTTCCTGCACCCCCACGAACCAGCCGCGTGTATCCGGCGTCTGGGGGCAGTCTACAATGGCAAACTTGGTACCGCTGCCGGTCAGGCCGCCGACAGTGTAGGTACGCTGCAGGTCTGTGCCGGCGTTGCAGCCGCGTTCGACCATCGCGGTGCGGAACAGCCGCAGCCCATCTGACCACAGATCCGGCGCGGGGGTGGGCGTGCCGGGCAGGATAAACGGGCTGCTGGCGATAATGTTGGGGAAACCCCACATCACCACGATGGTCCCCGTTCCGCCAGTGACCGGCCCCTGATACACGCTCAACTGCACAGCGCGCAAGGCCGCGTCCACGTCCGGGATGGCCAGCGTATCATACACGTGCCCCCATTCATCCGGCAGGGCAATATCAAAGGGCGGTTCCATGCCTTCCCCGGCCAGCGTGGTGATCTCCACCAGTTCCGGCGTCGCCTCTGCGGTGGCTTCTGCCAGCGGCGTTTCGCTGACCAGCGGGGTCGCCGTTGGCAGCGGGGTGGGCGTGGAAGTAGGCACCGGCGTGGGGGTGGCTGTCGGCGGTGGGGCCGCCTGATCACAGGCCGCCAGCCCCACCACAGCCATCACCAGCAGAATCGCTTCACACAACCTCCCCCCCGGCCTGCTGTAACGCATCTGTGGCGTGGGGGTGGATAACCATTTCTTCAGGGCCATCAAAGCTCCTAGCGCGGCATGATGCACAGAGTCAACTGGCCGGGCGTTGCAGAGGGGCACATGTGAGGCTGATCGTCCGTCGTGCCTTCGACCGGGAATTCCGCACCCCAGAAAATCACCGACGCCCCGATATCCAGCCGGGCCACCACGTCGCAGGGCTGGGGCGGATTCTGCGCATCCGGGCTGCTGTTGGTAAACAGAATACACTGACCAGGGGCCAGCTGCTGAACATTGGCCACCGGGCTGAGATTAGACCCAAACAGCGATGGATCAGCAATATTGACCGCGGCCCCCACCGGCTGCGCAAAGTTATTGCGCACCAGCACGCCCGCCAGCGGCATCCACTTGTCTTCCGTATTATTGATAATCGAAAGGCGGTCTTCTGTATAGGCGAAATATACATGCCCGGTCACATCTGCCCCTGGGCCGCCCCCGCCCGGCAGGAAAAATTCACAGCGCCCCGGGCTGGCAACTTCACAGACAGCGCGCTCTACGCCGCCCTGCAGCAGCGCGAACCAGGTGGTACCGCCCGCGCCAGTCCAGAAATGTTCACCGCCGTTGCCGGTGCTCAGCCAGTGCTCGATATATTCGCATTCATCCAGTCCTTTTGGCCCGTTGCGGCTGACAGACCAGATCTGCGCGCAGCGGTTTTCGCGCAGCGCACCCCCCCAGCGGCTGGCCGCAAACGACGCCTGATTGCCATCCAGCGCCCGGAAGCTGATGCCGGACAGGTCAACCGTGCCGCCGGTCTGGTTGACAAGCGTCAGGTCATTGTCATCGTACAACAGCAGAGCATTAGGCGAGCGCAGCACCGTCAGGTCGATGGTCGAACCGGCAGCAACCTGGGTACCCGGCTCAATAGACTGGGCGCTGATGGCGTTGCGGGGCAGCCCGGACTCTTCTGTCCAGCGTTCGTCAGTTTCCTGGCCGATCCCAATCCCGGCCCGGTTGAGCGCCGCCGCCGCAGATGGCAGAGTCATGCCGGTGACATCCGGGACCACAGCCATCTCCTGGGCAGATACCACAGGCAGCAAAAGCAGCAGGAGGACAGTAAGGAATACAGCGGATTTCATCATTGTTTTTATTCCAGGTCTATCCAACACGTACCCTTACTATAATAGTGCAATTGCCCATTCTGGCATAACGTTCGTGCCGTCCCCGGAAATAAAAAAAGACCCTGGTCCGAAGACCGGGGTCCGCCTGTTGAGCGGGAGACGAGATTCGAACTCGCGACATCTTCCTTGGCAAGGAAGCATTCTACCGCTGAATTACTCCCGCATAGTGACATACAGTATAGCAAAAGCACCGTCGTTTGACAAGCCCTTCCTGCGTACATCTGCCAGAACACACCTGTTG
>CAZQIY010000025.1:62617-65766 GCA_964593565.1 uncultured Anaerolineaceae bacterium | reverse complement strand
CCTGATGCGATTGCTTCGATTGTGCCTGTCGGTGAGAGCGATGTTTACGACTTTGAGGTGGATGAAGTCCACCTGCTGAGCGCCAACAATATCTACACCTCCAATTCGCGGCGTGGCGCTCTGATGCTCATCCTCAATGACACGCACCCGGACATCTTCGAGTTTATCAACAGCAAACGCAAAGCCGGACAGATCACCAACGCCAACATCAGTGTCGGCGTGAGTGACCGGCTGATGGAAGCGGTCAGGGCTGATGCTGACTGGGACCTGGTTTTCCCGGATACCTCCTACCCGGATTATGATGAGGTGTGGGATGGCGATCTGGAAAAATGGGAGGCCAGCGGCAGGCGCGTGCTGCATTACCGCACTGTCAAGGCGCGTGATCTGTGGAACACCATCATCAAGAGCGCCTGGGCCAGTGCCGAACCCGGTGTCTGGTTCCGGGATCGCTATAACAAGATGTCGAACAGCGCCTACTATCCCGAAGGCAACATCATCTGCACCAACCCCTGCGTAACCGGGGATACGCTGGTTTCAACTGAGCACGGCTATACCAAAGCAAGAGATTTGCAGGTTGGGATGAAAATTCGCACCCCTGCCGGACTGAAGCCTATTGAGAAAATCTACAATAATGGGGTGCAGCGAATCTATCGCGTTGAATTTTCTGATGGCGGCTTCGTCGAAGGTACTGCCGATCATAAGCTGAAAGTTGTACGCGATAAAAAGTATGAATGGGTGGCAATTTCGGACCTTGCTGAGGGCGATAAGGTGCTGGTTTCGCCTAACCAGTCTTTTGGCGTAAGACGCCGGTTGCCAGAAGCAGCAATTGCGTACATCGAAAAACGTCAGCTTAATGTGTCGGAATATTTTGATCGGACTCTGGGTTTTCTGGTGGGTGTGGTGCTTGGGGATGGTACGCTGAGAAAACTACCAAATGGGAACAGCCACAGCTATCAGTGTAAGGTTGCTTTCGGGGCGAATGAACCGGAGTGGCTGGAGCACGTTACAAATCTACTTGCTGAAGTAGGTATCCATTCGCACCTGAGACGTTCTACAAAGGAGTTCGCATATGAGACAGGCGATGTAGTTGTTCATCAGTCGCTTGCGCTTGAATGCTACAAACTGGCGACTCTGCTGGCTAAGCTGGGTATGCCAACAAATGTGAAGGCCCCATACAAAGCCTTGCCAGAAGAATTCATGTCGCTTGACAAGGATTTTCTCGCTGGCGTGCTGGACGGCTTGTTCTCTACTGATGGCAGCGTCCTGATGAAGCGCGACAATCCCATGCTGCGCTTCCACACTTCGTCAGTTGAACTGGCGCAGCAGGTGCGTCTGCTGCTGCTGCAATTCGGCATACATGGGCGTATCTACAGCCAGGAGCGTGACGTTGACCTGGAATATGATGGTCGGTCAATGTATGGAACCGGTGTAAAGTATGATGTCATCGTCATGAATGAGGGTGTGCCACAGTTTTACAGTGAAGTTGGATTAAGCCATTCTCAAAAGGCGGAACGGCTGAAAGAGATCGCTGAAAACTGGCACTACTACGGTGGGTCATGGCTGGCCGCAGTAACTTCAGTTTCAGATACCGGACGAGAAGAAGAAGTCTATGACGTTTACGAACCCTATACCATTACGTGGGTTACTAATGGTTATGTATCACTGGATTGCGGGGAGCAGGGATTACCAGCTAATGGCGTTTGTAACCTTGGTGCTATTAACCTTGCAGCATTCTATGATGCTGAAAAGCATGATGTAAACTGGGAGGACCTGGACAAAACCGCCCGCATCGCCACCCGCTTTCTCGATAATGTCATTGACACCACGCCCTACTTCTTCGAGGCCAACCGGACGCAGCAGTTGAACGAACGGCGCGTCGGCCTGAACACCATGGGCATTGCGGAACTGATGGTGAAGCTCGGCATTCGTTATGGCAGCGATGAGTCGGTGGCGTTTATCGACAGGCTGTACAGCTTTGTCGTGCGCGCCATCTACGAAACGTCGATTGAACTGGCGCAGGAAAAAGGGCCATTCCCCAAATGCGAGCCGGAAAAGTTCATCCAGAGCGGCTTTATGCAGACCATGCCGGAGGACATCCGCGAGAAGGTACGCCAGCACGGCATCCGCAATGTCACGCTGACGACGCAGGCCCCCAATGGCACGATTGGCACGATGGTCAATACGTCCACCGGCATTGAACCCTTCTTCTCCTGGACGTATTACCGCAAGAGCCGCCTGGGGCTGCATGAGGAGAAAGTGCCCATCGTGCAGCAGTGGCTTGACGAGCATCCGGGCGAAACCGAACTGCCGGATTACTTCATCACCGCGATGGACCTCAGCCCGGAAGAGCATATCAAGGTGCAGGCCGCCATCCAGCGCTGGGTGGATTCGAGCATCAGCAAGACCTGCAACGTGCCTAATGAATACACTGTTGAGCAGGTGAGCGATCTGTACTGGTATATGTATGACCTGGGCTGCAAGGGTGGCACCATCTACCGCGATGGCAGCCGCGATGAGCAGGTGCTGATGCTGAAGGGCGACGAACGTGCTGAAAAGGAAATCGCCAAAAAGTCGGAAAACGGCCACGTGGCGGAGCCGACAGTCACGCAGGTTTCGACGCCGCATCATATCTACCCGCGCCCGACCAAGCTGTCCGGGGTGACGGTGCGCCGCAAGACGCCGTTTGGCAACGCCTTTATCACCATGAACACCGATGGCGACGGCAACCCGTTTGAGGTGTTTATCACGGTGGGCAAGGCCGGCAGCGATTTGCAGGCCGATGCCGACGGGCTGGCGCGCATGATCTCGCTGGCGCTGCGTTCAACCGCGCCGCAGAACCGGCTGAAGATGCTGGAACTTGTCATCGACCAGCTTCAGAATCTGGGCGGTGCGCGGGCGGTGGGCCTGGGGCCGTCGCGGGTATCCTCACTGCCGGACGCGGTGGCGGGGGCGCTGCAGGAGCATTATTTCCGGCACGAAGCGGCGACCCAGTTGAATCTGCCCATGAACGGCGACGCGCACCCGGCCGAGCCGGTATCCGCCGATGGCAGTGTCAAAGGCGCGGATATGTGCCCGGAATGCGGCACCTATTCGCTGATCCGTGCCGAAGGCTGCCGCACCTGCCTCAACTGTGGCTACAGCGAATGCTA
>CAZQIY010000025.1:29341-62517 GCA_964593565.1 uncultured Anaerolineaceae bacterium | reverse complement strand
TGATCCGTGCCGAAGGCTGCCGCACCTGCCTCAACTGTGGCTACAGCGAATGCTAGAGTCGCAGCGTAAACAATAAAAGCATCGCAGGGGCGGTCTGTTATGACCGCCCTTGTTGTTCTGGCGTCTACACTTTCCCCCGCGCCGCCGCTATAATGCACGGCGCACACTGTATTTCCGGAGTAACACGTATGTTTGATAACTTCAACGGCTTTCCCGTGTTTGAGCCTGGCGACGAAGCATGGAACGAGCCGGATTTTCTGCTGTCTTATCTGGTGTCGTCGCTGGTGAACCTGGGCGGCGCGCCGGTGGGAATCACGCTGATGGTGAAGGGCATGGTTATCAGCGGCACGCTGATGAGCGAGCGCGAATATCTGGATACCCTCACCAGCATCATGCAGCAGCAGGTGCGCGACGCGCTCAGTACGCTGCCAAAAGATGAGCGCGAAATGGCGGAAAATGCCTTTGATTTCCGCGATATGGTCGAGGATTTTTATCCTGATATGGACGACGAGGACGAGGAACGCGGGCCGGAACCGCTGTCTTTCCTGCACCTGCGCAACCCCACCGTCATCACCCCCCAGCCGGTGGTCAGCTTTTCCAGCGGCGCGCTGCCGGTGATGCGTATCCGGCTGGCGAACATTGATGGCTGGATGCTGGGCGCATCCATGCCGGAAGACCTTGACGACTTTATACACGGTAACGGCGGGAATGACGTTCGCCATTAGACGACTGCTGGTTTCGGCGCGGCTGCGGCGGCTGGTCGGGGTGGCGCTGGGGTTGTGGGCGCTGCTGGTGATCGCGCTGCTGGCCGCGATTCTGGTGTACAGCCGGGCAGATCAGGCCCAGGCGGCGGATGTCATTGTGGTGTTGGGGGCCGGGCTGCAGCGTAATGATCGCCCTGGCCCGGCGCTGGTGCGGCGGTCTGCCCAGGGCGCGGCGCTGTGGCAGCGTGGGCTGGCGCAAACCATCATCTGCACCGGGGGCTATGGCTTCAACCGCGCCCGCAGCGAAGCGGATGCCTGCGCCGAACTGCTGCGCGCGCATGGCGTGCCGGATGACGCGATCCTGCTGGAAGAGCGCAGCCGCAGCACTGAAGAAAACGCGCTGTATGTATCCGACATTATGCAGGCCAATGACTGGCAGACCGCGGCGCTGGTCAGCGATGGTTATCATCTGCTGCGGGCGCACTGGCTGTTTAACCGGGCGGGCATCGAAAATTACCCCAGCCCGGCAGATGACCCCTCCTTTTCTAACCTGCTGTTTTCCACCCTGCGCGAAGTCGCCGCTTTTCACTGGCTGGCGTTCAAGACCGTGTTTAACCTGCCTGTCACCTATGTGCCGGTGCTGTAGGCTATCTCTGGTGCCGCGGGCTGAAGCCACGCGGCCAGGGGCTGGGGCGGGAAACATAGCCGCAGCGCTTGAGCCTGCGGCGGCGAAAATATTTTCCAACCTCTTTAGCGGTTTCAAAAAAATCCAGCCGCGTATTTTGAATACCCGGCGATGCTCCCGTAGAGCAAGCGTCATGCAGCCGCATTGAAGCCGCCGCTTATCAGTGTTATTCTCGCTTATAATGGAGATAGCACAGATTTAGACCTGTACCTTGTCTATTGGCCTCCCATCCATAAAGGGGGAAACAATGTCTCGTGTATTACTTTTAGTGCTGGCGCTGATGGTGGTGCTCAGTGTGCCGGGGCTTGCCGCCCAGCAGACACCCACCGCCAGCGATCTTCCTTTTGAAATAATTGATACTTCACCCCTCGACGGTGAAGAAATCAGCCTGGAAGAACCTCTCATTCTCTTTTTTGACCGGCCTGTGAACTGCGACAGCGCACAGGATGCCATCAGTATCAGCCCGGCGGTGGAAGGCAGCCTCACCTGCGATGATGTGAGCGTGACCTTTACCCCATCCGCCGCCTACCCGACCGGGACGCAGATTACGCTGACGGCTGGGACCGGCCTGCAGGCGCTGGATGGTACATCGCTGGCGGAGCCAGTCACGCTGGCATGGCCGACCCCTGGCGATCTGGCCGTGACGGAAGTGCTGCCAGATGAGGGCACGACCGGCGTTGAGGCCGATGCGGTCATTACCGTGATCTTCAACCGCCCGGTGGTGCCGCTGGTGTCCAATGAGGACCGCGATACCCTGCCCGACCCGCTGATCTTTGACCCGGCGGTGGAAGGCGAGGGTGAATGGCTGAACACCTCGATTTACGTATTCCGGCCAGACCCGGCGCTGGCAGGCGGCACGACCTACACCGTGACGGTTGAGGCCGGGCTGACGGCGGTGGATGGCGCGACGCTGGAAAATCCCTTTAGCTGGACCTTTACCACTGTCAACCCCGCCATTGTCGAAACCATCCCGGCAGACCTCGCCAGCGGCATCAGCCTGGACGAGTCGATTCAGGTGGTCTTTAACCAGCCGATGGACCGCGCCAGTGTGGAATCCGGCTTCTATGTGCGGCCCCAGGGGCAGACGACGGGCACTGTCGAAGGAAGCTTTGAATGGAGCGAGGACAGCACCGGTTTTCGTTTTACCCCGTCGGACAACCTGAACCTGGATACGCTGTATACGGCCGGGTTCGACCAGAGCGAGATTCGCGCTGCCAGTGTCGATGCGCCGCTGAGGGGCCAGACGGAATGGGATTTTGTCACGATTCCGGAACCGGGCGTCACGGGGACGGACCCGTTTGATGGCGAAACCGGCGTTGATGTCTTTAGCGGCATTACCATCTTCTTCGCTTCGCCCATGAACCAGGAAACCCTGGAAGACAACATCACCATCGAGCCGGAACCCCTGCGCGAGCCAAGTTTCTATTACTACGAATACGATAACAGCTATCACATCTCCCTGATGCTGGAACCCAGCGCCGAATACACGCTGACGATTGAACCCGGCATGGAGGATATTTACGGCAACGTTATAGACCGCACGCGCACGATCCGCTTTACGACCGCGCCCTACAGCCCGCTGGTGGAGCTGCAGGCGCCGCGCGGCGTGGGTTTGTACAACGCCTACAACGACGATACCCAGGTTTTCCTGCGGCATCGCAACGTCAGCCAGGTGGATCTTCAGTTGTACACCGTCCCGGTAGAGGACTTTATCAGCCAGCTTACCGGCGACCCCTACGACCCGGCCTATAACTATGCGCCCACCAGCCAGCAGTTCCTGGCGGAATGGACGATTGAATCCACCACGCCGGAAAATCAACTGCGTTACGAGCTGCTCCATCTGGGCGAGCAGGCCGCTGGTGCCGAGGGTGGCAACCGCGCCACAAGCTGCGCCGGTGCGCCGGAATCGCGCCTGAAGGTGGGCGATGTGGCGGTGGTCATCACTGACCCGGACCCGCTGCGGGCGCGGTCTGCGCCGGTGGATGGCGATGTGGTCGATCAGCTTTACCGCGATTACCAACTGCCCATCGTCGGCGGGCCGGTGTGCGCCAGCGAATTGATCTGGTGGGAAGTGCGCCTGCGCGATGGCAGCACCGCCTGGGTGGCCGAAGGCGATATGACAGAATATTTCCTGGAGGTGCTGACAGCGGCACGCTCTACGGCGGTGGATGTGGCGGCAGGCTTCGGTGAGGATGGGCTGCCGGCGGGCGTCTATCTGCTGAACATCACCTCGCCGGAAACACAGCGCGAAGCGTCCCAGCCCCAGAAACATTTCGTGATGGTGTCCACGGCCAACGTGACGGTCAAATCATCGCCAGCGGAGGTGCTGGTGTGGGCGACAGACCTGCAGACAGGCGAGCCAATCGCGAATGCGCCGGTGCAGGTCTACCTGCGTGATCGTGGGCAGGTGGCCAGCGGCACGACCAATGAGGAAGGGCTGCTGCGCCTGGAAACCGGTCCAATCACAGATCAGGACCCTTATGCGCTGCGGGTGGCCGTGCTGCAAACGGCCGAGCATTTCGGGGTAGGGGCGTCTGAATGGAATCAGGGCATTGATACCTACCAGTTCGGTTTCTTTACAGATTTCCCATCGCTGTACCGCCTGTACATGTACACGGATCGTCCGGTGTACCGGCCCGGGCAGCCTGTCTACTTCCGCGGGATTGTGCGCGCCAAGGACGATGTGACCTATACACCGCCCACTGCCTTTGATACAGTGCCGGTGCAGATTTACGACGAACAGGGCGAAATCGTCTTTGATCAGCAAGTAGCCCTGTCGCCGTTTGGCACCTTCAGCGGACAGTTTGATCTGGCCGAGGATGCCGGGCTGGGGTTCTACCGCATCAACGTCGAACTGCCCGCGCAGAGCGAGTTCACGTTTGAAGGCGGCGGCATTTCGTTCAACGTGGCGGAATATCGCGTGCCGGAGTTTCAGGTAGAAGTCACCGCAGAGCAGGATCAGGTCGTGCAGAACGATACGATCCAGGTGCTGGTAGACAGCACCTACTTCTTCGGCGGTGCCGTCAGCGACGCCAATGTGGATTACAGTGTCCGCGCCCAGCCGTACTTCTTTGAATACGATGGGCCAGGCTTCTACGATTTCTATGATATCGACGCGGACGCCGGACCGGGCGAATTTTACGGCTTCTACAGCGAGGAAATCGCCAGCGGCACCGGCACCACCGACGCGGCGGGGCAGTTGGTGATCGAGCTGCCTGCCGACCTGGAAGATGCGACCCAGAGCCAGACCTGGGTCATTGAAGCGACTGTGCGCGACGAAAGCGGCCTGACGGTTTCTGGCCGTACCGAAGTCGTCGTGCATAAGGGCCTGCTTTATATCGGGGCGCGCCCGACGGAGTATGTCGGGTCTGCCGGGCAGGAAAGCAGCGTGGAGATCATCGCCGTAGACTGGAACAGCCAGCCCATCGCGGATCAGGCGGTGGAGGTCGAGGTGGTCGAACGCCGCTGGAACAGCGTCCAGGAAGAGGACGAAGCGGGCCGCACCATCTGGACCTGGGAAGTCGAGGAAATCCCGCTGACGGAGGGCAGCGTCACGACAGATGCGCGGGGCCGCGCGATCTACACCTTCACACCCCCGGCGGGCGGTGTCTATAAGGTGAAGATCAGCACCCGCGACGACGCTGGTAACGAGGTGATCGCCGCGACCACGCTGTGGGTATCCAGCGATGAATTTGTTTCCTGGCGGCAGCAGAACAGCAACCGCATTGATCTGATCGCGGACCAGACTGATTACAGCATTGGCGATACGGCGGAGATTCTGATTGCATCGCCGTTCCAGGGCGAAGTTGAGGCCCTGGTCACGGTTGAACGGGGGCGGGTGCTGCTGGCGGAACAGATCACGCTGGAGAGCAACTCCTATGTGTACGAACTGCCCATCACAGAGGACTTCGCACCTAATGTCTTTGTCTCCGTCATGATCGTCAAGGGCGTGGATGAAACCAACCCGGTGGCCGGTTTCCGTATGGGTATGGTCGAACTTGGGGTCGAAATTGACCGCAAGGAGATCAACATCACCGCCGTACCGGACAGCGAACAGGCCGGCCCGCGCGATACCATCACCTATACCATCGAAACCACCGACTGGCAGGGCGAGCCGGTGAACGCTGAAGTCGGCGTGGCGCTGACGGATCTGGCCAGCCTGTCTGTTGGCGAACCGAACAGCGACCCGATCCTGCGCTTCTTCTATGGCCAGCAGGGCAATGCGGTTCGCACCGGCACCCCGCTGACGATCAACACCGACCAGATCACCCAGACCGTGATTGACACCATCAAGGGCGGCGGCGGCGGCTTTGGCGAAGGCGGCATCTTCGATATTCGCGAGGATTTTGTCGATACCGCGCTGTGGGATGCCCATGTGGTAACCGGCGACGATGGCCGGGCGGAAGTGACCGTCACGCTGCCGGACAACCTGACCACATGGCGCCTGGATGTGCGCGCCGTGACCAGCGGCGAGGACGGCCTGACGATGGTCGGCCAGGACACCTTTGATCTGCTCAGCACCAAGCCGCTGCTCATCCGCCCGGTGACACCGCGCTTTATGGTGGTGGGCGATACCGTCACGCTGGCGGCGATTGTCAACAACAATACCGGGCAGGAGATGCCGGTGGAAGTGTTTATCGAGGGGGCGGGCTTTACCCTGCAGGGCGAGGCCAGCCAGACCTTTACCATCCCCGCCGGGGGCCGCCAGCGCGTAGACTGGCCGGTGACGGTGGGCGATGTGGCCAACCTGGACCTGACCTTCTTTGCCAACGGCGGCGATGGTGAGTATACCGATGCCAGCAGGCCGCCGCTGGGCCAGGGCGACGAACGCCTGATCCCGGTGTACAAATACGAGGCGCCGGATATCGTCGGCACGGCGGGCATGATGCCTGAAGCTGGTGCCCGCACAGAATCGATTGTGCTGCCGCAGCGGTTCGATGTGACGCAGGGCAGCCTGTATGTCAACCTGGACCCCTCGCTGGCGGCGACCACCATCGACGGCCTGACGTACCTGCGCAATTTCCCGCATCAGTGCATCGAGCAGACGATCAGCCGCTTCCTGCCCAACATCATGACCTTCCGCGCACTGGATACGCTGGGTGTGGCGGATGCGGAACTGGAGGCCGAGCTTGACCTGGCGGTGAATTTTGCCCTGCAGCGGCTGTTTGCGCAGCAGAAGCCCAACGGCGGTTGGGGCTGGTTCGTGCAGGATCAGTCCAACCCGCTGACGACGGCCTATGCTCTCATCGGCCTGACGGAAGCCCGTAACGCCGGGTTCGCCGTCGATGACAGCACGATCCAGGCGGCGCAGGATTACCTGCGGACGACCTTTATCGTGCCGGGGCCATCCATAGAAACATGGCAGCTCAACCGGCAGGCGTTTACCCTGTACGCGCTGGCCTATTCTGGTTCACCGGATGTCGCCCGCACCGCTACTCTGTTTGAACATCGTGCCCGGCTGTCCTACTATGCCAAAGCCTTCCTGGCGCAGACCTTCCATCTGGCGACACCATCGGATGACAGCCGCACCAACACCCTGATCTCTGATCTGATCAATGGGGCGGTGGTCAGCGCGACAGGTGTGCACTGGGAAGAGGACTACGACGATATCCGCAACTGGAACACGGATACACGCACCACCGCCATTGTGCTGGATACGCTGGTGAAGCTCTCGCCAGACAGCGAACTGCTGCCCAATGTGGTGCGCTGGCTGATGACGGCCCGCACCGCCGATGCCTGGGAAACCACGCAGGAAACCGCCTGGGCGGTGATGGCGCTGACCAACTGGATGACTGCCAGCGGCGAACTCAACCCGGCCTACAGCTATACAGCCGCGCTCAATGGCGAAACGCTGGCCGAAGCCGAAGCCACCCCCCAGACCGTGCGCGAGTCGCAGGAACTGGTGGTTGAGGTGGGTGATCTGCTGCTGGATCAGCCGAATGAACTGATGATCGAACGCAGCGACGGGCCGGGCGTGCTGTACTACACGGCGCACCTGCGCGTCTTCCTGCCGGTGCCGGAAATCGAGCCGATCAACCGGGGCATTGTCGTACAGCGGCGTTATGTCTCGCCGGAAACCGGAGAACCGGTCACGGAAGCCCGCGTGGGCGATCTGGTCGAGGTGCGGCTGACGATCATCACCCCCAACGACCTGCACTACGCCGTCATCGAGGACCCGATCCCGGCAGGCACTGAAGGCGTGAATCCACAGTTGGCCACCAGCCAGCAGATTGGCACGCAGCCCGGCCTGGAAAGCAGCGACCCGCTCAGCTATGGCTGGGGCTGGTGGTGGTTCAGCAACATCGAGTTCCGCGATGAAAAGGTGGTGCTGTACAGCACTTATCTGCCGGCGGGGACTTACGAATATGTCTATTCCATCCGGGCCGGTCTGCCGGGCGAATACAACGTTATCCCGGTGACAGGTTACCAGTTCTACATGCCAGAGGTCTTTGGCCGCAGCGCGGGCAGCACCTTCACCGTTCTGCCAGCAGAGGAGTAAGCTGAACGACACATCGGGGCGATATGCATCGCCCCGATGTTTGTTTCTGCCGGCCTGCGAGGATACCGATGCCAGATGCTGAACTCCAACCGGTCATTGCCGCGCTGAAAGCCGGGGATCGTGCACAGGCTCGCCTGCTGCTGCGCCCACTGCTGAAGCAGCCGACGGCAGATCGCTGGTATCTGGCGGCGCTGCTTTCTGCCACCCCACAGCAGGCCATAGTCGCGCTGGATCGTGCCCTGGCGCTCGACCCGCAGCACGCCCGCGCCCGCAAACGACGCGAACAACTGCAAACGCAAACCGCCGATGCTGCCCCGCTGCAGCAGGCGACCATTGATGAGGATGATCTGCCGCCGCTGGCGGTGCTGGTCGCCGATGAGGTGGCCCTGCCTATCGAACGCCCCTTTGCGCCGGAATCTGCTGAAGAGGAGTTTTTTGACGCGCTGCGGGCTGGCCCGCTCAAAAAGCAGCAGCAGAAACGGCGGCGCACGGGCTGGCGTTATGTCGCGCTGGCCAGCGCGATTCTGCTCAGTCTGTCCTCCACCTACTTTGTAATGATGGCGCTGGGGTCCGGCATTCCGGCACGGCTGCGCGGCATCATCACGGGCTATCATCCGGTGCTGGCGCCAGAAGCGACGGTGGTCTATGCCACCCCGGTAGCGATGGTCGAGGGCACACCGTACTATGCCCGGCCCCTGTCGGAATATGGCAGCGCGTCTGTGGATGCCACTCCGGTCACGGAGATCGGCGGGACGCCGGTTTATGCGCGTCCGGATGCGGTGGTTGTGGTAGCGCCTGTGAAATCCGTAGAACTGACACGCCAGCAGCCCATCAGCGATATTCTGGAACCGGGCTTTGCTCATGAGTACCGCTTTAACGCGGCCCAGGGGCAGGAAGTGGTGGTCGGCATTCAGTTTTTCTCGCCAACGGCGCAAAGCGTGGGGCGCAACGTCACTATTCTCGACCCGGATGACCGCAGCGCCGAATCCCGCTGCGAGCGTGATCGCATTCTGCAGGGCGATAACGGCCTGGTGCTGATCTGTCCGGTGCATCGCAGCGGCTGGTGGAAAGTGCGCCTGTTCGGGCGGGAAGGCGAAAGCAGCGGCGTGTACGTGGTTGCCATCGAAAACTTCGAGTAAGGTTTATGCAGCGCCGCAGGTTTATAACCTAAAATTACTTTTAACCGGTAAAATATTTTTCTGAATCACTAAGCTGATGATTTCCCCTGAACTGATCTCCATTATGGCCGCCATCAACGCGGGCGATAAGGCACGCGCCCGCCAACTGCTGCAGCCGCTGCTGAAGACCCGCCCAACTGCCGAATTATGGTATCAGGCATCGCGTCTGACCGAAAAGCCGGAACACGAACTGGCCTGCCTTAAACAGGCGCTGGGGCTGGACCCTTATCATGGGGATGCGCGGCGGCGCTTCCATGAATTACAGGCGCAGGTCACGCCGCCCGCGCCGGCTGTCGCAGATGCTCCTGCTGCCACGCCCCCAAAAGCGCCCGCCGCGAAAAAGACGCAGCCCGCCCCGGCCATTGTCCCGGCTGATGTGCCCCTCAAAAAGGCACGCCAGCGCCGCAAACGCGGCACATGGTTTTATGTCGGCATTGTGGGCAGTGTGCTGCTCAGCCTGACGGCCAGCTATTTTGTGCTGCTGGTGCTGGGGTCGCCGCTGCCGGGCCGCCTGCGCAGCCTGCTGGGTGACGCGCCGCCCGTCACAGAGCTGAACGGCGTGCCGCTGGAACAGGTGCATGATGCGGTCTTCAAAGTCGTGCCGTCACGCACCAGCACTGTCACCCAGACCGAACCGCTGGCCGATGTGCTGGAACCGGGCGTGGTGCATGAATACACCTTTAATGCCCGCTCCGGAGAGGAACTGGCCATCGGGGTTCAGTTTTTCTCGCCCGCTGCACAGCGCGTCAGCCGCAACCTGGCCATCCTCGACCCACAGGGCAGGGATGCGGAGTCGCAGTGTATGCGCGATCATATCCTGCAGGGCGATAACGGCGCGGTCATCATCTGCCAGATTGACCGCAGCGGCACATGGAAGCTGCGCCTGCTGGGGCGGGAAAATGAAAGCAGCGGCGCTTACGTGGTCAGCATCGGGCGGTTGTATGATTAGCCGCCAGCTTCGCGGGTTTGACTGGGCGATTCTCAGGTTGCGCTGAAGAAATCGCCCAGCATCTGGCTGACTTCGGCGGCCTTATCGTGCTGCACCCAGTGGGTCGCGTCCTCGAATACCACTAACTGCCCTTCATCGCAGCGTTCGATGCTGGGCCGGGCCATCTCCACCGTCAGCGCCACATCCTGGGCACCCCACAGCATCAGCGTGGGTACATGCACCTGTGTATCTTCCACAGGTCCGGGCCGTACCCGCATTATGGCACGATACCAGTTCAGCATGCCTGTTACTGCGCCGGGCTGCGACCATGCCCTGAGGTAGTGGGTCATATTATCGTCGGAGAAGGTGCCGGGCTGGCCGCTGCCGCGCATGGCACGGCGCAGCGCGTTGTAATTGCCCAGCGACATCAGCATTTCTGGCAGGCGGGGAATCTGGAAAAAGAAGACATACCAGCTTTTGAGGAGCTGTTTCGGGCGGCGCACATGCTCCATAAATACTTCGGGATGCGGCACATTCAGAATCGCCAGCTTTTTCAGGCGCTGCGGATATTTAATCGCGGTCCACCAGGCGACGTTGGCGCCCCAGTCGTGCCCGGCCAGAAAGACCTGCTCCTGCCCGGCCGCGTCGATCAGCCCGATAATATCGGCGGCCAGCAGATCAAGGTTATAGGCGGCAGTGCCCGCTGGCTTGTCGCTCAGGTGATAACCGCGCTGGTCCGGCGCCCATACCCGAAAGCCCCTGTCTGCCAGCGCGTCAATCTGGTGCCGCCAGCCATACCAGAACTCCGGGAAGCCGTGCAGCAGAATCACCAGCGGGCCATCCGGCGGCCCCGCCTGGACCACATGCAGCGTGACTCCGTTGGTCTCGATCATCTGGTGGTCATAGGCCATAGGGTTCCCTTTCGTTATAGGTGGTTATATGGCGGTCTGGCCTCGCCGTTTCATCAGGTTGAGCACACGCGGCCAGACCTGCGTATAGGCCCGGTACAGCGCCAGAGAGGGGGCATAATCCCACGCGCCGATGTGCCGCGTCACCGTACCGCGAAAGCCGCGCTTGAATTCGTACACGCCCCACAGCGGGTCAGATTCATCAAAGACATCCGGCGCGCCCCACATATCGTACAGCGCATAGCCCTGCGCTCTGGCCCACTTCATCGCTTCCCACTGCAGGGCATAATTCGGCATCCGCTGGCGTTCGTCGTTAGAGGATGCCCCATAAAAGTACCAGCATTTGCGCCCAAAGTGAAACAGAATCACATGGGCGATAGGCTGGCCTTCGTATTCGGCGATCAGCGCATGGGCCAGCCCGGCCTGCATGAACGCCTGCCACGCCTGCCGGTAATAGGCCAGCGGGCGGATCAGGAAGGCGTCGCGCTGGCCGGTGGTGTGATACAGATCGTACAGCACATCCAGATCAGCGGTGGTGCCTGCGCGAATGGTGACGCCCTTCTTCTCGCCGGTGCGCACCTTGCGGCGGGTATTGCCGCTCATCTGCGCCAGCAGGTCTTCCTCAGAGCGTGTCAGGTCGATGGTGATGGTGTTGCGAAACTGCACCTGATCGTCGGAGAAGCGCCAGCCCCGCTGCTGCAGAGTCTGCATCAGTGCCTGCCCGGTGACGTGCGGCATATCGTCCGCTTCGCCGGGCACGCCTGTTGCGGCGACCACATCCGGGTCCATTTTGAGCCATACGGCGCGCTGCTGGCGAGCCAGATTCTGCAACTGATCCAGCACGGCTGCGCACAGGGCACGATCTTCATAGTTCATGGCCGGGCCTTTGGGGATGTACATCACGCGCAGCGGGCCAACGCTGCGAATGCCGACGGAGGCCATCGCCACGATGTCCTCGCCCTGGCGGAAGGCCAGCCGCAGCGGCTGCCAGCCGGTGGTGGCGCGTTTGAATTCGCCCCATTCCCAGGTTTGCAGCACATGCGCACAGGGCAGGGCGCGCAGGGCGCTGTTCCAGATGGCCGGGTCCGTAACCGGGGTGACGTGCATGGCCCTCACCCCCCGGCCCCCTCTCCCTCAGGGAGAGGGGGAGGATTGCATAGAGCGATGATGGTTGTTAATACGTCTTCAAGCTGATTGAGAACATGATCGTTTTTAAAACGGAGAACCTGATAACCTGCTTCTTCTATAGCCTGCTGCCGATGTAAATCTTCCTGTTGTTGTGTTTCATGAATTTCACCGTCCAGTTCAATAACGAGGCGAGCCTCATAGCATAAGAAATCAGCAACAAAGGCAGTGCCAGCAATAGGATGTTGGCGGCGGAATTTGAGGTTTGCCAGCCGTCGGTTGCGTAGGGCTGTCCATAACACTGCCTCAGCCCTGGTTTCACACTGTCGTAACTCCCGTGCGATACGCACCATGACTCGGGATGCAAGCGCACGATAGACGGCTTCTTTATCCGAAGCCTCCTCAACCGGTTTCTCTCCCCCTCTCCCTGAGGGAGAGGGGGTTGGGGGGTGAGGGCTATGCAGATTCATCAGGCTTCGCCCCTTCCAGTGTGGTCGTGGGATGCGCTCATGCGACACCGCCGCCGCGCAGCCACAGCGCCGCTTTGTAGGCATTATACACCAGCGGGTTATAGACTTTGTCCCAGGCCCCGGCAGAACGCACCACCGCGCCGCCCCAGCCGCGCTTGAATCCATACACGCCCCACAGGCCATCCGAACGCTGCTGGAACTGCGCTTCGAGGGTGTCCTCGTCCTCATCCGGGATGCCCCACAGATCATAATGGGTGCAGCCGCGCGCCCGCGCCCAGGCAATCGCCTGCCACTGCACGCCATAGGAAGCCATCAGGTTGCGCTTTACATCTGACGATGCGCCATACAGATACCAGGCGGTTTTGCCCGCCGCAAATACCATGATTCCCGCCAGCAGATCGCCTTCGTGCTCGGCCAGGATCAGCGCCGCATCGCCCGCAGGCACGAACAGATCATAGGCTTTCTGGTAGTAGCCGGGTTCGTGCACATCGAAGGCGTTGCGCGCTCCGGTGGTCTGCATCATGGCGGTGAACTTTGCCACGTCGTCGCGCTGGCCTTCATAATAATGGATGTCGCTTTTGAGGCTTTTGCGGATTTTGCGGCGTGTGCCCTGGTTCATGTAGGACATCAGCGCCTCGTCATCACCGCGCAGGTCGATCAGGATGGTGCTGGGCGGCTGGATGGTCTGCGGGCTGGCGACAAAGCCCCACTGCGTAAAATCCGGCGGCGCTTCGTCCAGGTACAGGCCTGGCTCCCATTTGAGGAAAGCGGCTTTGTGCTGAGTGGCGCGTTTGTGGATCGCTCGCCACAGCAGCGCCCCCTGCTCTGACGATTCCGCTGCCGTGCCCAGCGGCCCCATCGGCAGATAGGCCAGGGTCCCCAGGCGGGGTACCGGCAGCGGGCGATACAGCACCTGCGCTCCGGTCACAATACTGTCGCTGTCGCCAGCGGTCAGGGCGACGCGGGAAAACTGCCAGCCATAAGCCGCCTTCAGGTCTGCCCAGGCGGACTGCTGCAGCACATGAGCGCGCGGGTGCTGCCGGACGAATGCATCCCACTGCGATGGGGTTGGGTCGATAATGCGGTACATAATCTGCCTGCTGGTTGAAAAGACCATCTTTCCTTATAGGGGATGACAGCGCCAAAAGCAAGCGGCAGTTGCTTCGATAGGCTGCCGGCAGTGGGGCACATTACTGTAAAACAGGCGAGAAACAGACGTGAGTTAGGAAATGGTTTGCCAGCAGGGGCGCTGCGCAGCCTGCGAAATATGCGAATGCTGACAGAAGCCGTTTGTGATACGCTGGCGCTGTGTTAGAATGGCCTCCGTTACTGGCTGACAGCAAGGCACTATAAAAACTGCACAATCCTTTGCCAAGACCGGATGGTGATGCTATACTAGCGTCGTTTGTCCCAAATGGCACAAATGAATGTCGTGCTGTGCAGGCAGATCGCCTGTTTTACTCATTAATTCACCTTAGGCTTGAGTAGGAGTCGTTACTCCGATGGACGTAGTGAACGAATGGGCATTTATCGGCGTGTTTTTTGCCATCGCCTGGATATTTCCGGCCCTGCCGATTGTCGGATCGTGGTTTGTGCGCCCGCATAAACCCAACGCACTGAAGAAACAGACCTATGAAAGCGGTGTCGAGACTGTAGGCGACACCTGGGTACAATTCAAGGTGCAGTATTACATCTATGGGCTGGTGTTCCTCATCTTCGATGTCGAAATGATTTTCCTGTTTCCCTGGGCCCTGGCGTACCAGCGTCTGGACTGGTTCGCCTTTGGCGCCGGCTTCTTGTTTATCTTTCTGCTGGCAGACGCTCTGATTTACGCCTGGCGTAAAGATGCGCTGGAGTGGCTGTAGGAGGCTTACCAGTATATGGAATGTGTGGATTTTATTAACACTCTCGCGCCTTGTCTGGTACAGGCAGGCTGGAATCCTGATCTTGCGAACCTGGCGTCGGTGCTTCTGGGGGTGGTCATTGTGGCCACCGTGCCGCTGGTTACAGTCATTTTCCTGATCTGGGTAGAGCGTAAGTTTGCCGCCCGCATTCAGGATCGCATCGGCCCGAACCGGGTCGGCCCGTATGGTCTGCTGCAATCTGTGGCGGACGCGCTGAAGATGCTGACCAAAGAAGATATTACCCCCACCGGCGCAGACCGGTTTCTGTATAATCTGGCGCCGCTGATTACCTTTGCCTCAGTCATCCTCCTCTGGGCCATTATTCCGTTTACGCCGCTGCATATTGGCGCTGATCTCAGCATCGGCATCCTGTACTTTGTGGCGATTGGCTCGATTGCGTCGGTAAAGATCATGGTGGCCGGGTGGTCCAGCAACAACAAATACGCGCTGCTGGGGGCCTTCCGCACCATCGCTCTGATCGTCAGTTACGAAGTGCCGATGGTGCTGGCGCTGCTGATCCCGGTGCTGCTGACTGGCTCAATGAGCATGCAGGAGATTACCGTGGCCCAGAGCGGCATGTGGTACGTCTTTATGTCGCCGCTGGCAGCCATCATCTTCTTTATCGCCAACCTGGCAGAAACCGGACGCGCCCCGTTCGACCTGATCGAGGCGGAATCGGAACTGATCGCGGGGTACAACATCGAATATTCCGGCTTTAAGTTTGGCATGTTTATGGCCGGCGAATTTATGCATGTGTTTACCGTCGCTGTGCTGACGGCTGTCCTGTTCCTGGGCGGCTGGTGGGGGCCGGGTGTAGAGCAGGTTCCGGCGCTGGGTTTCCTGTACCTGGGCCTTAAATCGGCGGTGGTGTATCTGTTCATGCTGCTGATCCGTAACACCGTACCGCGCTTCCGCGTTGACCAGGTGATGGCAATCAACTGGAAGTTTATGGTGCCGCTTGCGATTGTGCTGATCCTGGTGCAGACCTTCCTGCTGCGGCTGATTGATGCCCTGGGGCTGGCGCCTGCGCCGGAAGCAGCGGGCGATTTCCTGGCGAATATCCCGCAGACGCTGATTCTGCTGGCGGGCAATGTGGTGCTTGGGTTGATCGTCATGAACATGGTCCGCGCCCAGGGCCGCCGCCAGCGCCTGACGGATGAGGCGGATGCCAATGCGGCGCAGCTCGAAGCGGGGCATGGCCTCGCGGAACCTGCCGGGGATTAACGTGCAAGTCATAAGGAAGTAACCCACAATGATCGAACTGAATGCCCAGTCATTCGCCTTCTTTGTCTTTACCCTGTGCGTACTGGGGGGTGGGTTAGGCGTCGTCACAACCCGCAATCTGATTCATGGCGCGCTGTATCTCATCCTCAGCCTGTTCGGGGTGGCGGGCTATTTTGTGCTGCTGGCGGCACCATTTCTGGCGGCAGTGCAGGTGCTGGTGTATATCGGCGCCATCGCAATTCTGATTGTCTTCGCCGTCATGCTGACCCGCAGCATGACTCATCTGCGCGAAACGCTGAATCGCCAGTGGTGGCTCAGCGCGCTGGTGGGCGGGCTGCTGTTTGTGTTTCTCACCGTCGGCGTGATCCTGCCGGTCTGGGGCCAGGGCAGCGCCTTTTATCAGCAGGAAGTGCCGGAAGTGGTCGGCACGACGATGGACCTGGGGATGGCGCTGGTGGATGGCAACCAGTTTGTGCTGCCCTTCGAGGTGGCTTCGCTGCTGCTGACGGCGGCCATGATCGGCGCGATTGTGATCGCCCGCGACGATGAGAAATAGGAGCCAACGACCATGATTCCACTCTGGATGTATCTGCTGGTTGCGGCGCTGCTGTTTTGTATCGGCATCTATGGGGTGCTGGCACGTCGCAACGCGGTAGCCATTCTGATGGCTATCGAACTGATGCTTAACGCGGTCAACATCAACCTGGTGGCGTTCTGGCGCTATATGTCGCCGCAGGTGATGAGCGGACAGGTGTTTGCCGCCTTTGTCTTTGTGGTGGCAGCGGCAGAAGCAGCTGTCGGGCTGGCGATCATTATCGCGGTCTACCGCAACCGCCGTTCCGTGATCGTCGAAGACGTGAACCTGCTTAAGTGGTAGGGATAGGTATGGAACTTAATTTCAACGACGTCAATTTACTTCCCTGGCTCATCCCGGTAGGGCCGCTGCTGGCGTTTCTTGTCATCACCCTGGTGACCAACCGCAGCAAGCGCGTGCCTGCCACGAGTCATGAATACGCTGGCCATCATCCGGATTATGACGGGATGGAAGTGCCGGTTGTCAGCAATTTTGGCCGGGTTGCCAGCATCATCGTTGGCATGAGTGGTGTGGTGGCCGCGCTGCTGATTGCCCTGAATGTGGTCGGGCAGGGGTTATCTGCACACCTGGGCGAGGAGGTATTCCAGAGCCAGGTGGCCTGGATGACCCTGGGCAGCACGACCTTTAATATGGGTGTGCTGGTCGACCCGCTGACGACCATCATGCTGGTGATGGTGCCCATCGCGGTACTGGCCATCTTCATCTACTCCATCGGCTACATGGCGCATGACCCCCGTCAGGCGCGTTTTTTTGCACTCATTTCGCTGTTTGCCGGTGCGATGCTGACGCTGGTGGTGGCGGATAACCTGCTGCTGCTGTTTGTCGGCTGGGAGATCATGGGCCTGTGTTCGTTCATGCTCATCGGCTTCTGGTTTGAAAAACACACAGCCTACCGCGCGGCGGTCAAAGCCTTTATGACCACCCGTACCGCCGATGTCATTATGCTGCTGGGGATCGCGTATCTGTACGCAGAAACCGGCACGCTCAGCTTCCGCGAAATTCTGTATAACCCGGAAGTGCTGGAGCATCTGGCGACGACCCCGGCGATTATCTTCGGCGGCAGCGCGGCGGCGCTCATCGGGGTGTTTCTGATTATCGGCACCATCGGTAAATCGGCGCAGTTTCCGCTGCATGTGTGGCTGCCAGACGCGATGGAAGGCCCGACTCCGGTCAGCGCTATGATCCACGCGGCGGCGATGGTGTCTGCCGGTATTTATGCCGTTATCCGCATGTTCCCGCTGTTTGCCGCCGGGGCAGACCCGCATCATGGGATTTTTAACGCGCCGCTGCTGCTGATGGCGATTGTTGGCGCGGTGACGGCCATTTTTGCCGCGACCATTGCTCTGGCGCAGAACGATGTCAAGCGCGTGCTGGCCTATTCAACCATCTCTCAGCTTGGCTTTATGATGGCGGCGCTGGGGGTGGGTGCGTATATCGCGGCGGCCTTCCACCTGATTACCCATGCCTTCTTCAAGGCGCTGCTGTTTATGGCTTCCGGCGCGGTCATTCATGGCATGGAGCATGGCGAACATCATGTCCATGCACACGGCCATCACGACCACAGCCATCATGACGAACCGGAACACGATACAGCCGCGATTGGCGACGAAGCAGGCGCACACGCGCCGGCGAATGTGACCGCACATGAGGAAACTGAGGCGGAGCATCCGCACGAAGCCGGGCCGCACTTCGACCCGCAGGACATGATGAACATGGGCGGCCTGCGCCGGACTATGCCGGTGACATTCTGGACGTTCCTGATCGGCGGCTTTTCGCTGGCGGGCTTCCCGCTGCTGACGGCCGGGTTCTGGTCGAAGGATGAAATTCTGGCGGAAACCTATGCAGGTCTGCTGAATGGCTATGGACCGCAGGCTTTCGTGTTTATTCTGCTGGCGCTGGCGGCCTTTTTGACCGCGTTCTATACCATGCGCCAGCTTGGGCTGACCTTCTGGGGCGAACCGCGCACCGAAGAAGCGCGTCATGCCAGCCTGGGCAGCGGTGTCGTCAGCCTGACGATGACCCTGCCGCTGATTTTACTGGCGTTCTTCGCGCTGACAGCGGGTTTTGTTGGCGTGCCGGAGGATTTCCCGATCTTCGGTGCGATCTTCTCGCCGGAACACAACCCCTTCCATCATTTCGTGATCGAGACCCTGCCTGCCAACGCTGCGGTTGAGGGATTTGCCAGCGTGCCGGAAATGCACGTGGATGCCCCGCCGTTTAACATCATCCCGGTGGCGGTATCGTTCCTGGTGGCGCTGGGCGGCCTGTACCTGGGCTATCTGATGTACTGGCGCAGGCCCCTGAAGGCCGGCGAGCCGGACCCGCTGGTGAATATCCTGGGTGAAAATATCCATACCACCCTGAAAAACAAATACTACATCGACGAACTGTACGACAGGGTGTTTGTCCGGCCGCTGCAGTGGTTCTCGCGCGCTGTCGCCAGCGACTTTGTGGATCGCGGCATCATCGACGGCTTCCTGCACCTGATCGGGCGGGTGTTCGTCTGGATCGGCGATCTGTTCAAGGTGCTGAATACCTGGCTGATCGACGGGGTGGGCGACGGTATTCCCATGCTGATTGCCATGTTTGGGCGCTGGTTCCGCCAGGTGCAGACCGGCCGTGTGCAGCAGTATCTGCTGTTTATGGCGATTGCCGCCATTCTGATAGGGATCATCTTCGCCGTTTCGACGGGCATCCTGCAGGCAGCCGGTTAGGGCGGCGAGGAGAAAGAGCACAATGATCGCAAACGTTTTAGGTATCGACTTACTTTCCTTCCTGGTGGTGGCACCGGCAGCGGCGGCGTTTATCATGCTGCTGCTGCCCCAGCAGAAAACCATCGCCCGCTGGGCGGCGCTGCTGCTGTCGCTGATCCTGACCTATTTTTCGGTCGTGGCGTTTCTGAATTACCAGAACACCCCTATGCCGGAAAGCGGCACCGCCTATGCGATGGAGGTGCAGGTGCCCTGGTTTGAACTGCTGGGGGCATCGTGGCATGTTGGCATTGATGGCATCAGCGCGGTGCTGGTGCTGCTGACGGGCCTGCTGACTCCGCTGGCGGTGCTGATCAGCTGGGAGATTGAGGACCGGGTCAATATGCACATGGCCCTCATCCTGTTTTTCCAGACCGGGCTGATGGGCGTGTTTGTAGCGCTGGACCTGATGATTTTCTTCCTGTTCTGGGAACTCAGCCTCGTCCCGATGTACTTCCTGATTAACCAGTGGGGCGGGCCGAATCGTCAGTATGCATCGGTGAAGTTCATCATCTACTCGCTGGGTGGGTCGCTGGGCTTCCTGCTGGCGGCGCAGTTGGTGGGCTGGGCAGTCTCCAGCGCGCTGGGGCACCCATCGTTCGACATTGTGGCGCTGACGGAAGTCTGGCCGCGCCTGTCCGAAACAGTGGGGACGACCTTCCTGGGCGTGCCGATGGAAACGGTCAAGGGGCTGGCGTTTATCGCCTTCTTCCTGGCGTTCGCCATCAAGGTGCCGGTGTGGCCGTTCCATACCTGGCTGCCGGATGCGCACGGCGAAGCGCCAACCGCCGGTTCGATGCTGCTGGCCGGGGTCATGCTCAAGCTGGGGGCCTATGGCTTCCTGCGGCTGGTGATCCCGCTGTTCCCGGATGTGTGGGTGGCAGAGATCAATCTGCTGGGGGCTATCCAGACCAACGCGGCAGAAATCTTCGCGGTGCTGGCGGTGCTCGGCATTGTGATGGGCGCGTTCGCCGCGTTCGGTCAGAACGATATCAAGCGGTTGGTGGCCTACAGTTCGGTAAACCACATGGGCTTTGTGGTGCTGGGGCTGGCCGTGACGGCGCTGGCCTATGGTCAGAGCTTCGTCAACGGCACGACAGACTTCATTCAGGATGCGATTATCGCCACCAACGGCGCGGTCTTCCAGATGTTTAATCATGGCCTCAGTTCGGCAGGGATGTTTTTGCTGGCCGGGGCGATCTATCATAAAACCCACACCCGCGATATGACGCAGTACGGCGGGTTCTGGGTCAAAGCGCCGATCTATGGCGGCATCTTCATCTTTACCAGCATGGCCAGCCTCGGCCTGCCGGGACTCAACGGCTTCGTCAGCGAGTTTCTGGTGGTGCGCGGGGTGTGGCCGGTATTTACCGTGCTGACCATGCTGGCGATGATCGGTCTGCTGTTTACCGGCGCCTACATTCTGAAGGGTATCCGCGCGACTTTGCAGGGTCCGTTCAATATGCGCTGGCGCGATTATCATCTTGAAATCGAAGTGCGCGAGCTGATCGCGATGGCGCCGCTGATGGTGCTGATGCTGGTCACGGGCGTTGTGCCGAACTGGATTTTGCCGATTATCAACGAGTCGGTGACGCGGATTCTTGGGGGATAACACGGTATGGAAGGTTTTGTTTTTCCTGTTTTAAGCGTCATCATCTTCGTCCCCATTGTGGCCGGCGTCGTGATGCTGTTTATGAACAGCGAGCAGCGCGACCTGATTCGCGGTGTGGCGATTGCGGCGGCGGTGACAGTGCTGGTGCTTTCCGGCGCGGTCTATTTTGGCTACAACAGCCAGGTGGAGGCCGTCACCGCCAACCAGGAGGACATCCTGAGCAGTGCGTCTATCGAGGCGCCGGGCACGGTGATGTTCAAAGAAGGGCTGGCCTTTGAGGAGCGCGTCCCCTGGGTAGAGTCCCTGGGCATCAGTTATCACCTGGGGGTGGATGGCCTGAGTGCGCCGATGGTGCTGCTGACAGGCATGGTCGCGGTGGCGGGGGTGCTCATCTCGTGGAACATCCAGGACCGCACCCGCGAATTTATGGCATTCTTCATGCTGCTGGTGGCGGGTGTGTATGGCGTTTTTGTCGCCATCGACATGTTCACCCTGTTCTTCTTCTACGAACTGGCGATCTTCCCCATGTACCTGCTGATCGCGACGTGGGGCTGGGTCAAGACTCGTGAATATGCCGCCATGAAGCTGACGCTGTATATTCTGATCGGGTCAGTGATCGCCCTTGTCGGCGTGATCGCGATGGTGCTGGTGGCCGGTAACTACTTCCAGTCAGAAGCGGGCGCGGCGGTGCTGCAATCCGCCATTGATAGCGGCCTGGTGCCGGCAGACAGCGGCTCGCTCAGCTTTAGCATGGTCAACCTGACGCTGGCGGCGGAACACGGCGCTTATGACGTGCTGGGGTATGCCGGCATCGAAAGCCTGACGTTCGCCAAGCTGTGGTTCCCGTTCATCTTCCTGGGGTTCGCGGTGCTGGCGGGTGTGTTCCCGTTCCACAACTGGAGTCCGGATGGCCACGTGGCAGCGCCAACTGCCGTGTCGATGATCCATGCGGGCGTGCTGATGAAGCTGGGGGCTTATGCGGCGCTGCGGGCGGGGGTGCAGCTTCTGCCAGAAGGGGCGGAAGTGCATCTGCCCTGGATTGTGTTCCTGACGCTGATCAACGTGGTGTATGGCGCGTTTATCGCCTTTCGCCAGCGCGACTTCAAGTACGTTATCGGCTTTTCGTCGGTCAGTCACATGGGGCTGGTCAGCATGGGCTGGGCCACCATGAACATCATCGGCATGACCGGCGCGGGCTTGCAGATGTTCAGCCACGGCGCGATGACGGCGCTGTTCTTCGGTTGTGTCGGCATGGTGTATGACCGGGCACACACGCGCGATATCCCCAGCCTGGGCGGGTTCATCAAGAAGATGCCCTGGGTCGGGCTGGCGTTTATCGTCGGCGGCCTGACCAGTATGGGCATGCCGGGCTTCAGCGGGTTTATCGCAGAGTTTCCGATCTTCGTCGGCATGTGGAACGCCTCTGACCAGATCACGCTGGAGGCTGGCGGACTGGTGCTCAGCAATTACTACTCGGTCATTGTGATTATCGCCGCGCTGGGCATCGTCGTGACGGCGGCCTATGTGCTGCGGGTGGTGACGCAGGTGTTCTTTGGCGAGTTTAACGCTGAACTGTACCCCGAAGTCGGTGATATCACGATCATTGATCGCATCATTCTGATTTTACTGGGCGCGCCGCTGATTATCGTCGGCGTGCTGCCCTGGATCATGGCCCCGCAGATTGAATCCGGCGTGCGGCCAATTGTGACGTTGTTAGGAGGGGCGTAAGTTGACTGAGTTTAACTTTCTGCAAAGCCTGCCGTCAATTGCGCCCGAAGTTGGGCTGACTATTCTGGCGATGGTGGTGCTGTTTCTGGACATGTATATGCCAGAACACCAGCGCCGCAATATCGCTTATGTGACGGCCGTCGGACTGACTCTGCTGGCGCTGACGCCGATTATCTGGGGGCCGCCCGCCCCCGGGACCGGCCCGGAAAATGCGCTGTACTGGGGCGGCATGGTGCGCCACGATACGCTTTCGCAAATCTTCAAAATCATGATTCTGCTGGCGGGCGCGTTCTGCTCGCTGATGGCCATTGATATGAAGACGCTGGGGCGGCGCGGCGAATTTTACCTGATTATTATCGTTTCTACCCTGGGGGCCACGCTCATCAGCAGCGCGGCGGACCTGATTATGGTGTTCCTGGGGCTGGAAACGCTGACGATCCCGCTGTATATCCTGGCGGCGTTCCGGCGGGATGATCCGCGCTCGTCTGAAAGCGGTATGAAGTATTTCCTGTTTGGCTCGTTCGCCAGCGCGCTGATGCTGTTCGGCTTCAGCATTCTGTACGGCTTTACCGGCCAGACCAATATTTACATTATCGCGGAGCAGCTTGGGACGGCGCTGAACGATGCGCCGGTGCCGGTGCTGACAGCGATGGTGCTGGTGGTGGCGGGCTTCGGCTTCAAGATTGGCGCCGCGCCCTTCCACTTCTGGACGCCGGATATGTACGAAGGCGCGCCCACGCCGGTTACGGCCTATGTCAGCGTCGCCAGCAAGGCGGCCAGCATCGCGCTGCTCATGCGCTTTCTGATCGCTGTATTCCCGGAATCACTGGTGATTGGCGACCAGGCCATGCAGCCCTTCTGGGTGCAGCTTGCGGCGGCCATGGCGGTCCTGTCGATGACACTGGGCAATGTGCTGGCGCTGTCGCAGCGCAATATCAAGCGACTGCTGGCCTATTCGTCCATCGCGCAGGCGGGGTACACGCTCATCGGTGTGGCGGCCATCCAGGCGCAGACGCCGGAAGGGCAGGCCCAGGCGGTGGCGTCCGTGGGCTTTTATATGTTCATGTACACCTTCACCAATATCCTGGCGTTTGCGGTGGTGGTGCTGTTCAGCGAGGCGACCGGCAGCGAAACTATCGCCGACCTGGCCGGGCTGAACCGGCGCAGCCCCTGGCTGGCGCTGACCCTGACGGTGGCGCTGCTGTCGCTGGCAGGCATTCCCCCGGCGGCGGGCTTCTTCGGCAAGTTCTTCCTGTTTAATGCCGCAGTCGAAGCCGGGCTGACCTGGCTGGCGATTGTGGGGGTGCTGAATGCCATTGTGGCGCTGTACTACTATCTCATCGTCATCAAGGTAATGTACGTGGACCGCAGCCCGGATGAAGATAAACCGATTCCCATGTCTCCGGTGTATAGCTGGGTGCTGGGTGTGCCTGCCGTGCTGGTGATCGTGCTGGGGACAGTGGGGGCACAGGTCATCTTTGAGTGGGCGATGCGCGGCGCTACTTCGTTATTCTTGTAATGTTTGTGGCGTTGGCAAATCGTTTGTGATAGAATACACTAGGTAGGTGGATGCTTAAAGAGAAGCCCTCACGCGCTAAAAATCTGGGTCTTGCAGCGCTCGCGGCACAAGCGGGATGTGCGACTCTGGTTATTGTCTTTGGGGCGCTTCTAATCGGCCTGTGGCTGGATGGGCAAGCAGGGCAGCGGGGGGTATTTGCCATCCTTCTGCTGGTGCTCAGCGTGCCAATCAGCCTGATCGTTATGTTATACATTGCACTAGGGGCAATCCGCCGGATTGTTCCACAAGTACCGGAGGCGGCGCAGCACAACGCGCCGTCTGATCCTGATACGGAGGAGGATAAGTCTTTGTGACCCATTTGAGCGCTCTTTTTGCTTCTGGAAAGGAGGCTGCATGAGCACAAGACAGCGCGGTATCATCACCTTCGTGGTGATGTTAGTCGTGGCAATTGTAGGCTGTGTTCTGCTGCCGTTTATCGTGATGCCCAGCGCGGGGATCGCGGTTGCGCTGCCAATCATTGAAGTACCGGGTGAAGTGGTCGTCGAGGGTGGTTTATTCGGTATCAACCTGACCAACACCATGATCGGCACGATTATCGTGGATATCCTGCTGGTCCTGTTTGCCTTCTTCGCATGGCGGTCTTCAAAAGGCTGGACGAAGGAAGTTCCAGGCCGTTTCCAATCACTGGTTGAAGTGTTGTTTGGTGGTGTTTTCCGCGATTTCATGAAAGGGATCGGCGGAGAAAAACTGCATACGACACCCCTGCTGTGGCCGCTGGTGGCGACAATCTTCATTTTTCTGCTGTTTGGCAACTGGATGAAGCTGCTGCCAGGCGTCGAAACCGTTGGCACGGCGCATTGCTCGCACGCGGGGGCAATCGGTTATCCTGCCAGAAATGCGGGTGGCAACCTGTACACCCTCTATGTGGATCAACCACTGGATTCTGGTATTCGCCAGACCGAAGCCACAGAAGAGGCCTGCCACAACTTCTTTGACTCGAAGGAATTCGGCAGCTTCCCGGTTGAAGACGCCGAAGCGTTGGAAGCGCAGTTGAGCGATGCCGAAGTGGCGCTGAATGACGCTGAAATCCAAATGAACGTCTTCCTGTCGTCGGTGGGCGAAGAAGGGCTGAACCAGGAGCAGTTGGCTGAACTGGAAGCTCTGAACGCGAACAAAGAGGCCGCAGAACGCGCTGTCGAACGGCAGGAGCTGCGCCTGGAAAGCGCCCGGAATATCCCGGTGCTGGAACAGCGTATCAGAGATATCGACGCGCAGATTGCCGCCCTGACCGCCCCGGCTGAAGCCGATGCACACGGTGCTGAGGCTGAGCATGTGGACGAAGCGCTGCTGATCGAATTGGGGCTGGCAGAAGCCGCGCCGGCTGCTGAAGAAATCGCCGCCGAAGTGGAAACACTTCAGGCAGAACGTGACCGGCTGGTGGCGGACCTGAACATGGCCCGCACGCAGATGGTGTATCCGACGGCGCCGCTGGCGTTAAATGCGGAGCAGTTGGAAGCGGGTGCGCTGCCCTTCCTGTTCCATGTGACGCCCTGGGTACGTGGCCCGGCGACTGACCTGAGTGTGGCCGTGATGCTGGCGCTGCTGGCCATCATCGTGGTGCAGATATACGGTGTCTGGCAGCTTGGCCCGGCCTACTTCGAGAAGTTTATCAACCTGCCGGCGCTGGGTAATCTGGGCAAGAAACCGTTGGGTCTGGTCGATTTTGTGGTCGGTCTTTTCGAGATTATCTCGGAACTGGGCAAGATCATCAGTCTGGCCTTCCGTCTCTTCGGGAACCTGTTCGCAGGTGGTGTGGCCCTCATCGCGCTGACCTTCCTGGTGGCCCTGTTTGTGCCGATGGTTATGTATGGCCTGGAAATCATCATTGGTACGGTGCAGGCGTTGGTGTTCGCTGTGCTGACACTGGTGTTCGCAGTGCAGGCTATGGCCGGACATCATGGTGATGAAGATCACGAACATGAACATGCAGCCGAACACTAATGGCTGCCAACAACAAGCATAAAAACGAATTCCAAATGAGGAGAATATCAAATGATTGAAGGATCAATTGAACAGGGTCTGAAGGCTATCGGCGCTGGACTGGCGATGGTGGGTGCGCTTGGCCCTGGTATCGGTATCGGTTTGCTGGCCAACGGTGCCATGAACGCGATTGGTCGCAACCCGGATACGGCGGGGACGATCCAGACGAACATGATTCTCGCTATCGTGTTCACGGAAGCGATCGCTATTTACGCCCTGGTGGTCGCGCTGGTTATCCTGTTCGTACTGTAATCCACAGACAGAACGGAGACCTCTTTGAAGGAGATGCGAGAAATGCGGTTAAACAAAAGCAGATGGGTGGTCATCCTGACCATTATAATGCTGCTTGCGACCCTTTCGGGGACAGTGAGCGCGGCTGAAGAAGGTGGCAGCCCGCTGGATGCACTGGGTATTAACGCTGGCTTTCTGGTCGCGCAGTTGGTCAACTTCGGCCTGATCTTCGTGCTGCTGACAGCGCTGCTGTGGCGTCCGTTGGTCAACATGCTGGATGCCCGCAGCGCCAAAATCCAGAAAGGGCTGGAAGATGCCCAGGCGGCAGCCAATGCCCGCCTGAATGCCGAAGCCGAGGCCGAGAAGATTCTTCAGCAGGCCCGTGCCGAAGCACAGACTGTGATCGACGATTCACGCGGCCGGGGCGAGGAAGTGGCCCGTCAGGTCGAGCAGGAAGCCCGCGCCGAAGCCGAACAGATTCGCGAAGAAGCGCGGCAGGCTGCTGTCGAAGAACGCAACGCCCAGCTTGCCGGGCTGCGCAGCCAGGTGGCCGCCATTTCGATTGCGGTTGCCCAGCGGCTGATCGGCGAAGCACTGGACGAAAAGCGCCAGCAGGCCCTCATCAACGATTTCTTCGCGCAGGTCCCGGCCGAAGCCAGATCGCTGACTGGTAATGTGGTGGTCGTCAGCGCCATGCCGCTGAGCGAAGCCGAGCAGAACAAGGCCCGGCAGGAAATCGGGGCGGAAAATGTCAGCTTCCAGGTCGATCCGTCGATCCTGGGCGGCCTGATCGTCCGCAGCGAAGATCGGGTGGTGGATGGCAGCGTGCGCAGCGGCCTGAGTGAAATCTCGCAGCGCATCCGCTGATCCGGCGGGCTGACAGTTTAGTAAATTCGACGTGCCGGGTTCGCCCGGCGCGTTTGATTTGAGGGACTTATGGCCACAACCTTTTCTCATCTTCTGAACGCACTGCCAGAGACTATGCTGCTGCGCGTCACGGCGGATGCCGACATCCGCGCGCCAGTGGTGGAATCGGATACAGACCTGGAACCGGGCGGCGTGTTCGTGGCGCGCCAGGGTCTCAGCGTGGACGGCCACGACTTCATCCCGCGTGCCATCGAGCGCGGCGCGGCGGCCATCGTCGGCGAACGCGATCTGCGCGACCTGCCCGTGCCCTATGCGCGGGTGACCGATGCGCAGGAAGCCACCGGCTGGCTGGCGGCGGCCTACTGGGGTTTCCCCTCGCGCAGGCTGGTGGTGGTGGGTGTGACCGGCACCAACGGCAAGACCACCGTCACGACCCTGATTCACAGCATCCTTAACCATGCCGCCAGCACGCATCACAAAACGGGCATGATCTCGACCATCGCGGCGGACCTGGGCGGGCAGACGGCCGATACCGGCCTGCATGTGACCACGCCCGGCGCGCCCCAGATTCAGGCGCTGCTGGCACAGATGGCCGCCAATGGTCTGACTCACTGCGTGCTGGAAATGACCAGTCACGGGCTGGCGCAGGGTCGGCTGAACGGTGTGGATATCGACGTGGCGGTGCTGACCAACGTCACCCATGAGCATCTCGATTATCACGGCTCGTTTGAAAATTATCGCGCGGCGAAGGGCCGCATGTTCGCCATGCTCAGCCAGGCGCAGCGCACGCCGGACGTGCCGAAAATCGCGATCATCAATGCCGACGACCCCAGCGCGGATTACTTTGCCGCTTTCCCGGCAGACCGCGTGCTTCGTTATGGCCTGCACGACAGCGCCGATATTCAGGCGCGGAATATCCGCTATGCGCCCGATGCGACCTATTTCCACGCAGTGGACAATCGCAGCGACTCGCAGGCCATCCTCTGTGATGCGGCCACGCACCTTGTCGGTGAATTTAACCTGCACAACGCGCTGGCGGCTGTCGCGGCGGCCAGTGCGCTGCATGCCATCCATGCAGATGAGATCGCGGCGGGGCTGGCGCAGGTCCGGGCGATTTCGGGGCGGATGGAGCGCATCAGCGAGGGGCAGAACTTCACGGCGATAGTCGATTTTGCCCACACGCCGGACGCGCTGGAAAAGGCGCTGAGGGCTGCGCGCGGGATGCTGGAACCGGGCCGGCGGCTGATTACGGTATTTGGCAGCGCCGGCCTGCGGGACCGCGAAAAACGCCGTTTAATGTCCGAAATTTCGGCGCGGCTGGCGGATATCACCGTGCTGACGGCCGAGGACCCGCGCACCGAATCGCTGGATGTGATATTGCAGGTGATGGCCGAAGCGTGTGTGTCGCAGGGGGGCAGCGAAGGCGAGACGTTCTTTCGGGTGCCGGATCGCGGCGAGGCGCTGTATCAGGCCTGCCAGATGGCCCGCCAAGGTGACATCGTGATCGCGTGTGGCAAGGGCCACGAACAGAGCATGTGTTTTGGCACGACGGAATATCCCTGGGATGACCGCGACGCGATGCGGGCGGCCCTGCGTGGCGCGCCGCTGCGCACCCTGCCCACAGCACCCCACTGATGCGCGTGCAATAAAACGTTGGCAAGGCGTTGGGGAGGGGCGGTAGTCAGTATGAGAGCCTCATGGTACAATCGCGATTGGTGAGGGCTTATGCTAGATGTAGGAATCGTCATCCTCAACTGGAATACCTGCGAGCTTTTGCGGCGCTGTCTGCAAACGGTGCTGGCAAGCGAAGGGGATTTCCGCTATAAGGTCGTCGTGGTCGATAATGACTCGTCCGATGACAGCGTGGCGATGGTGCGGCAGCATTTCCCGCAGGTAACACTGATCGTCAGCGAGATCAACGGTGGCTATCCGTATGGGAACAACCTGGGGCTGCGCGCACTCGGCTTTGAGGGGGCGGGGCAGGTTACGGATGAAGCACCGCGTTATGTGGTGCTGCTGAACAGTGATACCGAAGTGCCGCCGGATGCCTTCTACCGGATGATGCAGTATATGGACTCCAGGCCGGAAATCGGGATCGCCGGGCCGAAACTGGTGCTGGAAGATGGCAGCCTGGACCTGGCCTGCCGCCGCAGCTTTCCCTCCCCGTTGGTGTCGTTTTATCGTTTTTCCGGGCTGTCGAAACTGTTCCCAAAGCACCCTCAGTTTGGGCGTTACAACATGACGTTTGCCGACCCTGACCAGGAACTGGAAGTGGATTCTGTGGTCGGGGCTTTTATGCAGGTCCGGCGCGAGGCTATCGAAGCGGCAGGCCTGCTGGACGAAACGTTCTTCATGTATGGAGAGGATCTGGATTGGGCTTACAGGATAAAGGCCGCCGGGTGGAAGGTGTTTTATTATCCGAAAGTGGAAGTAAAACACATCAAACGGGCGGCGAGCAGGAAGAGCAAGCGGGCGCAGTTCGAATTCAACCGCGCGATGCTGATCTTCTACCGGAAACATTACCGGACGACCACACCGTGGTGGATGCACACGCTGGTGCTAACGGCGCTGCTGGTAAAGAGTGGGCCGAATCTGCTGACGGAGCTGCGCAAACCGGCCTGAGGCTGCCAGAGAACGTTATCCGGTCGAACCGGGTTCAGTCGCTGCTGAATATTCTGCTGGTCTGCCTGGATGTGGTGGCGCTGGTGATCGCCTTTCTGCTGGGCTATCATGCGCGCAACGTCGTCGATATTTTTCAGATTCCCATCAATCCGCCCTCCATCCTCCAGTATCTGCCGACGCTGGTGCTGCATGTGGGCACCACGCTGCTCATTTTTTACGGGTCGCGCCTGTATCACCTGCCGCGCGCCATCAGCCGCATCGACCAGATGCGCAATATCCTGGGGGCGGTGACGCTGGGGGCGGTGCTGGCCTTTGGCCTGCAGGCACTCATCCTGTCGGCTGTCTTTCAGGGTACCAGCTTCCAGGTGGATTATCCCCGCAGCCTGTTTGTCTACGTGTGGCTGTTCAGTACGCTGCTGGTGATCGCCGGGCGCGAACTGCACCGGTCGCTGCGTTATTATCTGCGGCGCGAAGGCGTCGACAGCCAGAACCTGCTGATTATCGGCACGGGCAAGGTCGCCCGCGAAATTACGTCGCGCATCAAGAATCGCGATGATCTGGGCTATAACCTGGTCGGCGTGGTCACCACGCGCCGGCATGGGCGCTCGAATGTGGCTGGGGTGCCGGTGATTGGCACTTACGAGGCCATCCCCGATCTGATTGACCGGCATGGCGTCGAGCAGGTGATTATCGCCCTGCCAGAAGCCCAGCGCAGCGAACTGGTCAATCTGATTACCCTGTGCCAGCGCGGGCACGTCGATATTAAGGTGTATCCGGACCTGTTCGCCTATATGGCGGGCGATCTGAACGTCGATGAACTGGGCGGCACCCCGCTGATTACCGTGCGCGATATCGCGCTGCGCGGCTGGAAGCTCAGCCTCAAGCGCGGGCTGGATATTTTCGGTTCGCTGCTCGGGCTGATCTTTTTCTCGCCGTTTATGCTGCTGACGGCCCTGCTGATTCGTTTTGAATCGGAGGGGCCGGTATTTTACGTTCAGGAACGTATGGGCCTGGATGGGCGGCCTTTCCCCATGATTAAGTTTCGGTCCATGCGCCCGGATGCCGAAGCCGAAGGGCCGGGCTGGACGACGGAAAATGACCCGCGCCGCACCCACCTGGGGCGGCTGATGCGCCGCACCAACTGGGACGAAATCCCACAGTTGATTAATGTGCTGGTCGGGCACATGAGCCTGGTGGGGCCGCGCCCGGAACGCCCGGTGTATGTGCGCGAATTCCGCCAGCAAATCCCCCGCTACATGGAACGTCACCGCGAAAAGGCGGGCATGACCGGCTGGGCGCAGGTCAACGGCCTGCGCGGCGATACCTCGATTGCAGAGCGCACCGCCTATGACCTATGGTATATTGAACATTGGTCGTTGTGGTTGGATATTAAGATTATCCTGCGCACCTTTATGATGATTATCCTGCGCAAGGACATGAACGCCTATTAGCCGGCGCTAAGGCATCTGCTGGCTGCTGACACGCAAACAGGCAGAGATTCTCGATATGGAACTGAAGACACTCGAAGAAGCGATGCACGCTTTTGTCGCCAGCAAGGGCTGGTACGAAACCGATTCCCCCCGCCCGCAGACCCCCAAAAATCTGGCGGTCTCGCTCGTGCTGGAAGCGGGCGAGGTGCTTGAGCATTTCCAGTGGTCAGAAGACCTGAAGGACCCGGATGCCCTGGCCGGGGAACTGGCCGACGTTATGCTGTATCTGCTCCAGCTTGCCAGCATTACGGATATTGACCTGGGGCAGGCCGTGATGGACAAGCTGGAAGTCAACCAGCGAAGAACCTGGGATCATCGTGGCTGACGCAGCGTTCAACTGGCAGTGGCCGTTTTCTCGATCTGAGCTGATGGCTGGCCTGCGGCGTCATCTGGCGGCAAGTTCGCTGCGCCTGCTGGATATTCGCCCGATTCCGCTGCCCCGCACCATGCCGGGCGCCGCCTTTATTGAAGATTCGGGCACGCGGCTGAGTGCGATGGCGGTGGGGGTGCGCATCGACGGCGATGATTACGACCTGCCGCTGATGCTTAAGGAAGCGCCGGTCAGCCGCAACGGGCGCGTGCTGCGGGCCATCGGCCAGCGCGAATATGGCGTGTATCGGCTGCTGGCACCGCATCTGCCGCTGCTGGTGCCGGGGCTGGTGGCCGGGGACGAGGCCGAAGGCTGGGTGATTCTGGAAGTGCTGACGGGGCTGCGTCCGGCGCCGGAATGGACCGCCGAGGATTACGAAGAAGCCATCCTCAACCTGGTGAACATGCATGATCGTTTCTGGGGGTTATCTGAAGTGCTGGCGACTTACCCCTGGCTGGCGCGTCCGCTGGGCGCGGATTATGCCGAAACGGTCAGCGCCGCGCAGGAATCCGTCCATGTGCTGCGCGATGAGGCGCATCTGCCCCAGCTTGTGCCGCATTTCGACCTGTTTGATCGCCTGACCAACCATGCCGACCTGATCGCTGCGCCGCTGCGCGACGAAACCGCCACGCTGATTCATGGCGATTACTGGCCCGGCAACATCGCCCGCCCCATCGATGGCCGCCAGATCGTGTTTGACTGGCAGATGGCTGGCATCGGCCCGGCGGTGGTTGATCTGGTGGGATTTGTGCAGTCTACCAGCCTGCGTCTGGCGCCGGTGGTGTCCATGCAGGCCATGATCGACCTGTATCGCCAGCGCATCGACCCGCTGGTCAAGCCGGGGTGGGATGATGAACGTTTCGCCTGTCTGTGGGATCATGCCCTGATGTGGCTGTTCATGGCGCGCTGGCTGGGCAAGCTGGCGACCATGCCGCCGGAGACGTATGCCGGGCTGCATGAACGATTCGCGGCGGTGTGGCTGGAACCTGTCGCCGCTGCGGTGGCGCGCCGCCTGCCGGAGGGTGAGTGAAGGGCTACGCCTTAATCCTGCTCAGATGTGCCCAAAGTCTTTTCCAACTCCTCAATTAGAAAAGGCATGTTCTGAATCAATACCTGCCAGACAATATCATTGTCGATGTTCAGATAATCATGGACAACACGATGGCGCATACCGATGATGTTGTGCCAGGGAATACTGCTCAACTCCTCGCGGGTTGATAAAGATACCTTCGAGGCAGCCTCTCCCACAATTTCAATCGCTCTGACCGCAGCATAAGCGAACATAGTATCACTATCGAGGTCTGATCGGCTACGACCAGCAGCGAAGGTAACCGCGTTACGGGCGGCGTCCAGCATATCGTGCAGCAGCGTTTTATCCCGTGCGTTCATACAAAACCTGCGCGTTGTCGAGAACCTGCTGGCGAAAGTGGCGGCTGAGAAATCCGGGCGTGTTCAGGTCCACCGGGTGGCCTAGAATGTCGCTGAGTTCATCCTGAATGGAGACAAACTCCCAGCCAGGCACATGCCCCGGTTCAAACTCCACCAGCACATCAATATCGCTGTCCGGCGTAAAATCATCGCGCAGCACGGAACCAAACAGTGCCAGTTTGCGGATATGGTGGCGCTGGCAGAACGCCGCGATAGCCTCGTAGGGCACTAAGATATTCTGTTCAATCATAGGTGCTTCATCTCATGGCGTGCTGTGTTTTGACTATCTTATCACAACT
>CAZQIY010000025.1:3965-29241 GCA_964593565.1 uncultured Anaerolineaceae bacterium | reverse complement strand
TCGTGATAATCGTACTGCGCGGCGCGCTGCTTGGCGGCGATCACGCCGTCGCGGTGGACCTTCTTAAAATCGCCATAGGGGAAGCCGTAATGGCCTTTGGTTTCCTCGTTCTCATCCGTGTCGATGCCCAGATACCATTCGTGATAGCCTGCCCAGCCATGTTTATCGAGGAATTTGTTTTCCTCGTCGGCAGAAGGCTGATCCTCGCTCCAGTCCGTATCCTGAGCGACCTTCCCCTCCCGGATTAACTGCTTCGCGTGTGCCAGTGCTTCCTTATTCAGTTTCATGATCCTCTGCCTTTCCGTTAAACCGCCTGTCGCTTATTTTAGGCCAGGCACATAAGAATCGTGTCGGTAGGCTTTGGGCTGTGTGCCCCCGCCGCGCCGGGATGTGATACAATCCCCCCGCATTGGTACAGACACACTTTAAGAAGGAACATGCCCCATGCGCATGAGCAGCCTGTTCAGCCAGACTCTTCGCGATGCGCCAGCGGAGGCCGAAATGCCCAGCCACCGCCTGCTGCTGCGGGCCGGGTTTATGCGGCAGTTAGCCGCCGGGGTGTTCAGCACGCTGCCGCTGGGCTGGCGGGCGCTGCGTAAAATCGAGGCCATCATCCGCGCCGAAATGGATGCTATCGGCGGGCAGGAGATCAGCATGCCGGTGGTGCACCCTGCCGACCTGTGGAAGGAAACCAATCGCTGGTACGAAGTGGACGAGGCGCTCACCCGCTTTCAGGATCGCGGCGGGCGCGACATGGTGCTGGCGATGACACATGAGGAAGTGATTGCCGATCTTGTCCGCAAGGAGATTCGCTCTTACCGCCAGCTTCCGGCGCTGCTGTACCAGATTCAGACCAAGTGGCGCGACGAGGCCCGCCCCCGCGCCGGGCTGATCCGCACCCGCGAGTTCGTCATGAAGGACAGCTACAGCCTGGATATGGACGAGGCCGGGCTGGATGCGCAGTACCGGGCGCATTATCAGGCGTACTTTAACATTTATCATCGCTGCGGCCTGTCGGTGATGAGCGTCGCGGCGGATACTGGCATGATGGGCGGCAGGCTGGCGCATGAATTTATGTACCTGACTCCCGTCGGAGAAGATACGCTGCTGGTGTGCGATCACTGCGGCCACGCCGCCAACCGCGAAGTGGCGCGCTTTCAGAAGCCCCCCGCCGCAGAAGAAGCGCCACTGCCGCTGGAAAAAGTCGCCACGCCGGGCACCACCACCATCGACGCGCTGGCGCACTTTCTGGATATTTCGCCGGCGCGCACGGCCAAAGCCGTGTTTATGATGGCCACCGTGATGGAGGGTCAGGCGCGGGTGGAGAAGTTCGTGTTTGCAGTGGTGCGCGGCGATATGGAACTGAACGACATCAAGCTGGCCAATGCGGTACAGGCCAAGGCGCTGCGCCCGGCAGCAGAGGCGGAAATCCGGGCAGTGGGGGCCGTGCCGGGCTATGGCTCGCCTGTCGGGGTGCGCGACTGCCTCATCGTGGTGGATGATGCCATCCCCGCCTCGCCCAATCTGGTGGCCGGGGCCAACGAGGAAGGCTATCACCTGCGCAGCGTCAACTACGGGCGCGATTATCAGGCGCACATCGTGGCGGATATCGCGGCGGCCCGCGCGGGGGATGCCTGCCCGGTCTGCGGCCAGCCGTTGCAGGCGGTGCGCGGCGTCGAGGTAGGCAATATCTTTAAGCTGGGCACGCGCTACACCGATGCGCTGGGCGCGACCTATCTTGATGCCGAAGGCCACGCCAGGCCGGTAGTGATGGGGTCCTATGGCATCGGCCTGGGGCGTCTGCTGGCCTGTGTGGCGGAAGCGCACCACGACGACGATGGCCTGATCTGGCCGGTGAGTATCGCGCCGTTTCATGTGCATATCGTGATGCTGCCCGGTGGCGATGAAGTGGCGGCACAGTTGTATGCTGATCTGCGGCGCGCCGGGATAGAAGTACTGCTGGATGATCGCGACGAACGCGCCGGAGTCAAGTTTAAGGATGCTGACCTTCTGGGTATGCCGGTCCGCCTGACGGTGGGCGAACGCGCCCTGCAAAGGGGCGGCGTGGAGTTCAAACGGCGCGATCTGGCGGATAAGGTCATTGTGCCGCCCGGCGAAGTGCTGGACCGGGTGCAGGCGGAACTGTCCGCGCTTGAGGCCGCGCTGGATGCCGCTGTGGTCGAAGTGCCCTACAAGGTCTGACGATCAGCCATGCAGGGCCGCTGAATCCAGGCGCCAGCCCTGCTGAAAGCGCGTCAGCGGATGCCAGCCAAAACGTTCATAAAAGCGCCCCGCGCCGTTCTGCTCATCATCCAGCGCGACGGTCAGGGCCACACGATCACATCCCGCCAGCCGCAGCCAGTCCACCGCATGCCGCACCAGCCATGCGCCGATGCCACGACTGCGCCACTGTTCATGTACAAACAATTCCGTCAGTTCACCCCACCCGCGCAGCGCAAACAGGTCGCCGCCCTGTGTCAGATCACACAGGTATTCACACCAGCCCAGTTCCTGATCCTCCAGCATGGCGGAAAAGCAGCAGCCCCGGTCTGATTTGATCCAGCGCCGCAGCCTGACCTGAGCGATGGGGGATTCGCCCGCCGGGGGGATGTCGCACAGGCTGCCGCCATAGATCGCTTCGGCCCGTTCCGGCACGGGTTCATAGCCGCTTTGCCGGAAAAGCTGGTCGATATGGGGCCACTGCTGCGGAATGCCGGTGCACAGCGGAACGGGCAGGTGACTGTCCCAGGCATACACGATGGACGCCTGCCACTGGCGCATCTGGTCGTGCGCTGCCGCAAGCAGCAGGGCAGCGGCCTCCTCGTGCCCCGGCCATGCCAGCAGCCACGCGATATCCCCCGCCCCGCGATAATCGCCGCCGGTGGGTGCATCCGTCCCATAACGCAGCAGGTGCGCCGCCGCCACCACCCGATCCCTGTCGATGGCGCACAGCGTCACGCGCTGGCGCACCCAGGGATCAATGACGTACTGGCCGGGGTTTGCATACAGCCGCCGCAGGATATATCCGGAGGGCAAGGCCCAGCCCGGCACAATAGCGCTCAGATGGGTGTTGATCAGGTCCTGCACCTGGGGCAGGTGTCTGCGATTAAAAAGCTCAACGGGCACCGCAACCTCTTTCTGCCCCGTGCTGTCGATTCACACAGATCATTTTCTCAGGTATAATAACCCCATTTGCAGGAAAATTTTCTATATAAGAGGAAGAACAGAACTTATGGCGTCACAGGCTGTCACGTCGCAGAGCATCGACTTTTCAAAGTGGTATAACGATATTGTCTACAAAGCCGATCTGGCGGCGCATTCGCCTGTGCGCGGTTCCATCATCATCAAGCCCTACGGCTATGAAATCTGGGACAACATCAAAAACGCGCTGGACAAGCGCTTTAAGGCCACCGGCCACCAGAATGCCTATTTCCCGCTGTTTATTCCGGAAAGTTACCTGCGGCGCGAAGCCGAACACGTCGAAGGCTTCAGCCCGGAACTGGCGGTGGTCACGCATGCCGGCGGCAAGCAGCTTGAAGAACCGTTGGTCGTGCGGCCTACCTCAGAAACGATTATTGGCGAGGCCTTCAGCGAGTGGATTCAGTCCTACCGCGATCTGCCCCTGCTGATTAACCAATGGGCCAACGTCGTCCGCTGGGAACTGCGCACCCGGCCCTTTCTGCGCACCTCCGAATTTCTGTGGCAGGAAGGCCATACCGCCCACGCCACCGAAGCGGAAGCCGAAGCCGAAACCCTGCAAATGCTCGACATTTACGCGGATATGGCCATCAACGAGGCCGCGATTCCGGTGATCAAAGGCCGCAAGAGCAACATCGAACGGTTCGCCGGGGCGCTGCGCACCTACACCATCGAGGCGATGATGCGGGACCAGCGCGCCTTGCAATCCGGCACCAGCCATAACCTGGGCCAGAACTTCGCGAAGGTGTTTAACATCCAGTATCTGGACGAAAACAACGAGCAGAAATTCTGCTGGACCACCTCCTGGGGTCTCAGCACGCGCATGGTCGGCGCGGTGGTGATGGCGCACGGCGACGATGTCGGGCTGCGTCTGCCGCCCCGCCTGGCCCCGATTCAGGTGGTCATTGTGCCCATCTTCCGCAGCGATGACGAGCGTGGCCCGGTGCTGGAAGCCAGCGAACGCCTGAAAGCCGCCCTGGTGGATGCCGGGGTGCGGGTGCATCTGGATGCGCGCGAAGGGATTCGCCCCGGCTTTAAGTTTAACGACTGGGAAATGCGCGGTGTGCCGGTGCGTGTCGAGATTGGCCCCAAGGATGTCGAAAATCAGGTGGCGGTGCTGGCCCGGCGCGATATCCCGGGTAAGGAAGGCAAGCAGACCATCGCCCAGGATGGGCTGGTCCCGCAGGCGCTCGATCTGCTGGATGCGGTGCAGGCCAGCCTGCTGATGCAGGCCACAGAATTTCGTGATTCGCATATTCATGATGTCGCCAGCTACGATGAACTGAAGCAGGTGATTGAAACCGGCGCCTGGGCGCGCGGCTGGTGGGCTGGTTCGGATGATGATGAGCGGCGGGTGAAGGATGAAACCGGCGCGACGATTCGCTGCTTCCCCTTCGATCAGCCGGACGGTTCCGGTCAGTGCCTGATGAGTGGACAGCCAGCGCAGCAGGTCGCCCTTTTTGCCCGCGCCTATTAACCTGCTGCACCGGGCAGGCAGGGGAGGTTAATACAATTTCTACGAACTAATGATCACTTTTTAATGCGCCGCAGCTAGCATAGAGGCCATAATAGAGGGTGTGTTCTGCCAGTAGGGTTGTGCCGCCGGGTGATGTGTACCGAACTTTGGGAGAATGTTCTGGTAAGCAACCGCCAGAAACTCCAACACCCCGCTTATGTTTGTAGTATAATATGAGCAGGTCATTTTGTCGGTACACATTAGACAATTGCTTTGCTCATTGCCCTTTGTTACACTTGGCACAAACGAATTGATGTTTGTGTTGTCTCTGTCTTAAGCTCTTGGCATTGTACTGGATCATAGAACACACAATCCCGTTTCGTTACTAGTTTGCCGTGATGCGCCCTTAACACCGTCTCGGACGGGAGCGGTGGTAAGGCTTATTGGGATAGATAATGGCTGCTTATTTGATTGTTGATGTTGACAACCTGCTCCAGCAGTTTATACAGCGAGGAATCTCCGTCGACTTGCAGGAAATGGCTGTAGGGCTGCGTGGCAGTGCGGCGCTGGCTGCCGGGTTGATCGGGCCGGACAAGCTGAAAGCAGTGGCTGTTGCGGACTGGAAACGCTACCAGGGCCAGAATTCCAGCTTCTCGCCAAATACCCGCCGTATTTTCCAGACGGCAGGGTACGAACTTTTTGATATGCCACATCGCGAAAGCCTGGCAGATTCCCTCATTATGCATTATTTCTCATTCGACCCGGAACCGGTCCATGAGTTGATTCTGGCCACCACCAGCCCGGATCTGGTGCCGCTGGTGCAGCGCGTGACGACCACCCGCAGCGCCCGTATCCGCGTCTGGGGTTCAGAAAACATGCTGGAAGATTCGCCGCTGGCGGATGAGATTATCTTCCAGCCCCTGGAATCTCTGCTGGGGATTCAGACCAAGAATGTCGCGGTCTATATTGATTTTGAAAATATCGCTATCAGCCTGACGGAACAGGGCTACACCGTGAATCTCGATCATCTGATTGAGCGTTTTGTGGTGCAGGCCAAGGCACATGGTCAGGTTGTCAAGCTGTCTGCCTATGCGCCCTGGGGCCAGCGGGGCAGCCTGCCGCCCCTGGTCGATTCAACCGGGCGCGAAGTGGCCGATGAAGCCCCCAGCCGCCTGATGCTGGCCAATATCGACCCGGTGTTTAACCTGCCCGGCAAGAACAGCGCGGATATGCGTATCGCGCGCGATGTGATCACCGACGCGGGCCATACCGACGCTGCGGATGTGTTTATCATGGCGACGGGCGACCGCGACTTTAATCAGGTGCTGAATTCGCTGCGGGCGCGGGGCAAACAGGTCATCGTCTGGAGCGTGCGCGGCAGCACCAGCCGCCAGATCGAAAACAACCCCGGCGTGACGGTGGAATACATCGAGGACTTTACCAACCTGCAAACCCATCAGTCGTGGGGGGCATCCTCTGCGGCTTCCAACTTGGTGGAGGATCATACCACCGCCTTTACGCCGTCGCAGTGGTCCAGCGTCATTATCCAGATGGACCGGCTGGCGGCCCAGCGCGATTCTGAAGCCGTGCCCAGCGATGAGCTGGTAGGGCAGTTACAGAAAGTCGGCGCGGTGGTTTCTCAGGCACGGGGCGAGGACCTGGTGCTGCAGGCGATTTCGCTGGGTATCCTGAAGGCGATCCCTGGCGGGGGCGGCAATGTGCGCCTCGATGGTGCGCATCCGGTGGTCGAAAAGACCCGGCTGATTACCTCTCGCGTGGTGCTGCGGGTGCAGCGTACCCTGCAGGTGCGGGGCTGGGAATATGTCAATTACGGGTTCCTGCTCAAGGGTCTGGCGATGGATCGTGACCTGGACCGCCCCGGCTGCAACTACAGCGATCAGTGGCGGTCAGACTGGATTGACTGCCTGGTGCGCGAGCAGGTGCTGGTGCGCGAACTGATCCCGCACCGCCACAACCCGGATGATCTGGTGCCGGTGATCAAAATGAACCCCAACATCGAACTGCCGATGCTGGATGAGGAAGTGGTGGAAGAAACCCAGGCGCAGGACTGGGAAGGCATGAACCTGAGCGCGCTGGATCAGACCGAACCGGACACCGCCAATATGGTCCGGCGGATTATCGTCAGCGTAGAACAGTTTACCAGTTTTCGCGGCTTTAGCTGGTGCCCGCTGGGCAGCCTGCACAAGCGGTTGCTGTCCTTCGATAGCGGCATCTCCTTCCAGCGGGCTGTCGAGTACATGCTGGCCAACGAGGCGGCGGAAGTCAGCGAATATCCCAACCCGCAAAGCGACTTCTTTACCAAGGGGATTTCGCTTAATCTGGCCGCGCCCATCACCCGGCAGGTGCTGAATGATCGGGATACCTTCATTCGCATGCTGCTGGCGCTGTACGAACGTAACACCCCGATTTCTGAGCAGACTATCCAGCAGATGGACTGGGACCGGCAGTGGGACCTGGAGCTGTGGCTGTCGGTCATGGAAGCGGAAAATGTGCTGAACACGGTGCCGGGGCGACCGGGCCAGTACAGCCTGTTTCGCACCCATCACACCGTCAACCTGGTGGCGGATGCGCGCCGCGAACGGCCCGGGTCGCTGCGCTGATCGGTTCGCCATTGGCACGTTATAGGGTGTCTGTTATAATGCCCGTACTGAATATCTGGCCGGTGGGTCTATTGTCCGACCTTCCTGGCGACATTATGTGAGAGTATGGGACATGTCACTCAACAAAGAAACCAAAGAAACCATCGTTCAGGACTATGGTCGGCATCAGACGGATACCGGGTCGCCCGAAGTACAGATCGCGCTGCTGACCACCCGGATCAACCAGCTTACTGACCATCTGCGCACACATAAGCACGATCAGCATTCACGGCGTGGCCTGTTAAAACTGGTTGGCCAGCGGCGGCGGCATCTGAAGTACCTGAGCAACACCAATCCAGACAGCTACCGCCAGCTTATCCAGCGGCTTGGTCTGCGCCGATAGGGGCGGGTTTATCATTGTGATGAGTTTACTGGATGGTCAATCCCGATCATCCTGTTTAAGTGACGCGCCTGGTTGAACAGGAATTGGAATGTGGTGCCAAGGTTATGCGCTTTGGCATCACCTGCCAGTCCCTGGCTTCCGGGCGCGTTTGCGGTTAAGGAGGCCAAATGTTAACCGATCAAAACGAATCAAGGATTCACACTTATTCCACCGAAGTTGGCGGCAAGCCAATCACCATCGAAGCCGGACGCCTGGCAGAACAGGCGGGGGGCGCGGTGATTGTGCGCGCAGGCGATACGATGGTATTTGCCACCGCCACCATGAGCAGCAGCCCGCGCGAGGGCATCGACTTCTTCCCGCTTAGCGTGGATTATGAGGAGAAGCTGTATGCCGCCGGGCGTATCCCTGGTAGTTACTTCCGGCGCGAAGGCAGACCGGCAGACAACGCCATCCTGGTTTCGCGCGTGTGCGACCGCACACTGCGCCCGCTGTTCCCGAAGAACATGCGCAACGATGTGCAGGTCATCCTGACGGCATTCAGCCACGACCAGGAACATCATATCGACATGCTGGGCATTATCGCGGCCAGTTCCGCGCTGATGATTTCCAACATCCCCTGGAATGGTCCGGTGGCCGGCGTGCGCATCGGCCTGATTGATGACGAACTGGTGATTAACCCGACGATCCCGGAGATGGAGGACAGCATCCTGAATCTGCGGGTGTCTGGTACTTCAGAAGCCATCAACATGGTGGAATGCAGCGCGGTCGAGGTGCCGGAGGACATTGTCCTGCGGGCGCTGGAAATGGCCCACCAGGCCATCCAGCCGGTGCTGGAAGTCCAGAAGCAGATGCAGGCCGAGATCGGCAAGGAAAAATCCGAATATGCCACCACTGGCGTCGACGAAGTGCTGGTTGGCGAAGTGGCGGACCGGGTGCGCGGCGAAGTGCGCCAGATTATCACGGAACGCACAGATCGCGATGACCGCAAGACGGCCCTCGATGAGGTGCTTGATCGCCTGCTTCAGGAATACGAAGCCCGCAACGCGGCCACCGAAGACCCGGAACAGCAGGTCAACCTGCGCGATGTGAAGGAAGGGGTGGAAAAGGCCCTCAAGGAAGAAGTGCGCCGCCGCATCCTGGATGATGGGGTGCGCCCGGATGGCCGCGATTACAGCACCATCCGCCCGATCAGCGCGGAAGTGGGCCTCATCCCCCGTGTGCATGGTTCCGGCCTGTTCAAGCGCGGGCAGACCCAGGTGCTGACGATTGCCACGCTGGGCACGCCGCGTGAATCGCAGGAACTGGACGATCTGGGGGCGGAAGACAGCAAACGCTATCTGCATCATTACAACTTCCCGCCCTACAGCACCGGCGAGACCCGGCCGCTGCGTGGTACCAGCCGCCGCGAGGTGGGGCATGGTGCCCTGGGCGAAGCCGCCCTGCGCCCGATGATCCCGCCGGAGGACGAATTCCCCTATACCATCCGTCTGGTCAGCGAAGTAGTCAGCTCTAACGGCAGTACCTCGATGGCCAGTGTCTGTGGCAGCACGCTGGCGCTGATGGATGCCGGCGTGCCGATCCGCAAGCCGGTGGCCGGTATCGCGATGGGCCTCATCAAGGAAGGCGATAAGGTTGCCGTCCTGACGGATATTCAGGGGATGGAAGATCACCTGGGCGACATGGACTTTAAGGTGGCGGGTACCGACACCGGCATTACCGCCCTGCAGATGGACATCAAGATCAGCGGGGTGTCTGGCGACGTGATGACACGCGCACTGGATCAGGCCCGCACCGCCCGGCTGCAGATTCTCGACCTGATTACCGCCACGATCCCGGCGCCGCGCCCGGAACTGAGCGACTATGCGCCGCGTATGACCGTCATCAAGATCGATCCGGAAAAGATCGGTATGGTGATTGGGCCGGGCGGCAAAACCGTCCGCAGCATTCAGGAAACCACCGGCGTCAAGATCGATATTCAGGAAGATGGCACCGTGTTTGTCGCCGGGACCGATGGCCCATCGGCGGCGCGCGCTGTCGAGCGTATCCAGGCCCTGACCGAAGATGCCGAAATCGGGCGCATCTACACCGGTAAGGTGGTTCGGATCGAAGCCTATGGCGCGTTTGTGGAATTCCTGCCCGGCAAGGAAGGCATGGTGCATATTTCGCAGCTTGCCGATTACCGTGTGAATTCCGTCGAGGATGAAGTCGCGCTGGGCGATGAGATCATGGTCATGGTGACGGATGTCAACGATGGCAAGGTTCGCCTTAGCCGGCAGGCCGTGCTGGAAGGCTGGACGGCAGAAGAAGCCCGCCAGCATGACCGTCCAACCGGAGGCCGCAGCGGCGGTGGCGGTGGCCGCGACCGGCGCGGCGGTGGTGGCCGTGGTGGCGACCGGGACCGCCGGGGTGGTGGTGGCGGCGGTGGCCGCGACCGGCGCTAACACATAAAGTTGTTCAGATCACAGGGGGCGGTGCTTGCATCGCCCCTGTTGCATACAGGCAGAATCACAACTGCCTTTGTGTCCCTTAGCTCTGGAGAAAATCTGCATGAAGAATAACCCTGTATCTGACGATATCCCCACCGATACGCTGGCAGAAACCAGCAGTTATGTGGCCTGGCTGTCTCAGGAACCGGATGGCGAAGTGGTCTATCATCTGGAGCTTGGCGCTGTGACGCTCCACTTCTTTAAGGAAGAATGGGACGAACTGGTGCAGTTGATAGACAGCGCGAATAAGGCAGCCAATGCAGGATGAATTTATCGCGGCCATGCACAAACACCTGCCGCCCAGTGCCGCGACTCTGCGCCTGCTGGATGTGGATGGGGCGGTAGGGGTACAGTTTTTGCAGCAGCGCGGCGATCTGGATATTACCGCGATTACGGGGGCGGCTGCGGAATGGCGGCTGGCCCCGGATTCATTTGATGCGGTGGTGGCGCTTGATCGCGAACTGGATGCGGATTTTCTGGCCGCCAGCCTGCACGCGCTGCGCCCCGGCGGGCGCCTGATCGTGGTGCAGTCTGCCGCGCAGGTCAGCGAGGATTGGGTGGCGCTGCTGGAAGGCGCGGGCTACACCCGTCTGCTGGTCGAACCGGCACTGGATGACGGGCGCGGCCTGCTGCTGCGCGGCGAAAAACCGCATACCCGGCAGCGTACCACAGATCGCATCCAGCAGGTGGCGGGCCGCGATGCAGAAACCTCGCTGGAAGATGCCCGCAGCCGCTATGTGTACCTGCTCATCCGGCAGGTGCCGAACAAGCCGGTCTGGGCCTTGCAGCCGGGGGATAAGGTGGAATGGTTCGCGGCGGTGGCTGCCAGCGACGATGGCCCGGCGCTGCTGGCCTTTAGCAGCCTGCCCAGGGCCGTGGCCTTCATGCAGCCAGCGGTGATGCAGGGGCTGGTGCAGGATATCAACAAAGTCGGCAAGTTCAGCCGCGAAACTGCCAGCACCTGGACTCTGCCGGTGATCTTCAACCCGACGGTAGAGGCGCTGGCCGGGCACGAGATTCTGTTTTCGCCGGTAGACCCGGCCACTGCCGAAGCGCCGGATGAGTAGGGATGAGCAGCACAGCGTTATCTGCGGAGATGCGCCAGTGGGCGCTGCAGGCGCTTGGCCCCGGCGCGACCCTCACCGCCGCGCAGCAGTTGGGCGGCAGTTCGTCCACCACGCTGTATGGCATCGAGGTTGAGCAGGCCGGGCGGGCGCAGAAGCTGGTGCTGCGGCTGTACGATAACGCCGAATGGCTGGCGGAAGAACCCGACGTAGCCGCGCATGAAGCCGCCGCATTGCAAATGGCCGCACAGACTGGCCTGCCCGTGCCGGAATGCATCGCCTTTGATGCGCAGGGGGCCGTGGGCGGCGTGCCCGCCCTGCTGATGACCCGCGTCTTTGGCGCGATCAACATCACGCCGGCGGATTTTGAAGATTGGCTGCGGCAGTTGGCGGCGCCGCTGGCGCACATCCACGCCCTGCCCGCGCGCGATTTCCCCTGGAACTTCTTCCCCTATTGCGATCTCCAGCAGTCGGCGATTCCGGCGTGGTCTGGCGTGCCGGATGCCTGGGCGCAGGCGTTTGCCGTGCTGCAGGGGCCGCCGCCGGCGGAGCGTTACTGCTTTATCCATCGCGATTATCACCCGATGAACGTGCTGTGGCAGGATGATGCACTGTGCGGCATTGTGGACTGGCCCAACACCTGTTATGGCCCGGCGGGGTTCGATGCCGCCTACTGCCGCCTCGATCTGGTTATCATGTACGGGCCGGCGGTGGCGGATCAGTTTCTGCATATTTACGAGGCGCAGGCCGGGGCCAGGCTGCATCCTTACTGGGATTTGCTGGCGCTGGCGGACTGGCTGCCACAGCCAGAAGTTTATGCGCCCTGGCTGGTATACGGCCTGCCGCACCTGACCACCCCGCTGCTGCGCCAGCGGATGGACGAGCATGTAGTCAGCACACTGGCGCGGTTGCGATGACCCTGGCCGACCTCGATTTTCTGACTTCAGCGGCGGGGGCGCGCCTGCTGGATCAACTGGCAGGGGAAGACCTGTCCGAACAGAACACCCTGCCCCTGCTGACCCGGCTGCGGCGCGATTACACCCCGGAACAGGCCCGCGCCGCCCTGACTCTGGCCCAACTGCGGCGCAGGGCAGAAGCCAAATTTGGCGCGCAGGCGCAGCGCATGTTCTTCACAGCGGAGGCGCTGGAACAGGCCAGCGATCCACGCATCAGCCAGTACCGGGCGGAGGCAGCGGCGGGTTTGCGGGTGGTGGATGCTGGCTGCGGCATCGGGGCGGATGCGCTGGCGATGAGCCGCGCCGGGGGCGACGTGCTGGGGCTGGACAGCGACCCGCTGCGGGTGGCGATGGCGCGCCTGAACGCCGCTGCGCTGGGGCAGCACGCCCGTTTTGAAGTGGCCGATATCCGCGCCGGGCTGCCCCTGGCCGAGCTTGTCTTTTTCGACCCGGCCCGCCGCGATGCGCAGGGCCGGCGCATCTTCCATGTCGAACAGTACCAGCCGCCGCTGTCGATCATCCGCGAATGGAACGCGCCGCGCATCATTGTCAAGCTGTCCCCTGGCGTAGACCTGAACCAGCTTGCGGCGTATCCCGGCGCAGTTGAGTTTATCTCAGTCGAAGGCGACCTGAAGGAAGCGGTGCTGTGGGCCGGGTTTGGCTGGGAGGGACGACGGGCGACGCTGATGACGGAAGCCGAAACGCTGCACTGGCCCACGCCGGAGGTAATGCCGCAGGTGCCGGTGATGGCGCCGCGCGGCTGGCTGGTGGAACCGGACCCGGCGCTGCTGCGGGCCGGGCTGGTGCAGGCGGTGGCCGCCGCGTTCGATGGCGCGATGCTGGATGATTCCATCGCCTATTTTACGACGGAAACCCGGCCTGTTTCGCCCTGGCTGCGCGCATGGCAGATTCTGGACTGGATGCCGTTTCAGCTCAAGCGGCTGCGGGCCTATCTGCGAGCGCAGGCGGTGGGGCAGGTGACGGTGAAAAAACGCGGCGTGGCCATCACGCCGGAAGAACTGACTGCGAAGCTGCGGCTTAAGGGCGATCAGTCGCGCACGCTGGTTCTGACGCGGCATCAGGCGCAGCCGGTCGTCCTCGTTTGTGCGGACTATACCGCCTGATCCCAGACCACACCACAGGGGCAGGCTTCGCAGTACAGGACGGCGTTGTATTTGCGTTTGCGCGTGTCGCGCTGGAAAGCTCTTTCGTTGCGGTACAGGGTGATGACGTAGTGACCGCATTTGCTCAGGACCACGGTGGTGCCGACAAGCTGCCGGTGGCGGTGGTTGCCCGGCGTGTCTCTGGGCAGGTCTTTGTTACGAAGCTGACAGAAGATTACCCCGGTGCGATGCACACGGCTGCCATTCTGGATGATGAAGGCGATGTCGTCGTCAGAAAGATTTCTCTGGGCAGACCGCGTTGACGCATGGTTGCTCAGGAAAAAGTTCGACATGGTGCAACCTCGTTCTTCAGTCTGTGCGATTTTTATTATTATCGTAAAGAAAACTGCCTTGCGACAAGCTAGCACGCGTGAAAAATTCACGAATTCCAGCTTTCCCCGGCCTGCCATCGTCAGCACGGCCTGATGTGATAAAATATACGCAGACTTCAGAGCCTTTCTTAGTACACTTAAAGGAGCAGGCAATGCTGCCCCCTTTTCAGAATGAACCACTGACAGATTTCACCATCCCGGAAAATGCAGATGCTTTTCAGGAAGCGCTGAACAAAGTCCGGGGCGAACTGGGCCAGACTTACCCGCTGGTGATCGGCGGCGAAACCCTCCCGCTGGACGATGTGTTTCCCTCCGTCAACCCGGCCCGTCCGGATGAAGTGGTGGGCTACTTTGCAAACGCCACCGCCGACCATGTGGATCAGGCCATCGCGGCGGCGACCGAAGCCTTCCAGACATGGCAGTATGTCGATGTGGAGCAGCGGGCGCGTTATCTGCTGCGGGTGGCGGCGGAAATGCGCCGTCGCAAGCACGAATTCAGCGCCACGATGGTGCTTGAAGTCGGCAAGACATGGAACGAAGCGGACGCGGACACCGCCGAAGCGATTGACTTTCTCGAATATTATGCCCGGCAGATGATGGACCTGGCCGACAGCAGCGACAGGCTGGCCCCAAACCCGCCGGAGCAGTTGTCGCTGCTGTATATTCCGCTGGGGGTGGGGGCCATCATCCCGCCCTGGAACTTCCCGGCGGCCATCCCCACCGGCATGACCGGCGCGACGCTGGTGGCGGGCAATACCGCCGTATTCAAGCCGGCAGAACAAAGCCCCTGGATCGCCTATAAGATGTGCCAGTTGTTCTGGGAGAACGGCCTGCCGCCGGGGGTGCTCAATTACCTGACCGGGCCGGGCGAAGTCGTGGGTGCGCGTATGGTCGAGCATCCGGATACGCGCTTTGTCAACTTTACCGGCTCGCGTGAAGTCGGCACCCAGATTTACGAACAGGCGGCCCGGGTGCAGCCCGGCCAGCGGTGGCTGAAACGTGCCATTCTTGAAATGGGCGGTAAGGACGCGGTTGTTGTGGATGAAACCGCCGACCTGGAAGCCGCCGCGCGCGATATTGTCGCCGGTGCTTTTGGTTTCCAGGGGCAGAAATGTTCGGCCGGGTCACGGGCGATCCTGGTGGACAGCATCTACGATGATCTGGCCGGGCGCATCGTGGACCTGGCCAAAGAGCTGACGGTCAGCGCGCCGGATGAAAGCCCGCAGGTGCATATGGGGCCGGTGATCGACCCCGACGCCATGCGCAAGATTATGGATTACATCGAAATAGGCATGGATGAAGGTGAACTGCTGCTGGGGGGCCAGCCGCTGGCCACGCCGCAGAACGGCTACTTTATCCCGCCGACGATTTTCGGCAATGTGCCCGGCGATGCCCGCATCGCGCAGGAGGAAATATTCGGGCCGGTGCTGGCGCTTATCCGCGCGCGCGATTATGACGACGCACTGAAGATTGCCAACAGCACCGACTATGGCCTGACCGGGGCGGTCTTCAGCCGCGATGCGGCCCGGCTGGAACGCGCCCAGCGTGAATTCCACGTGGGCAATCTGTATTTCAACCGCAAATGTACCGGCGCGCTGGTGGGGGCGCATCCCTTTGGCGGCTTTAACATGAGTGGGACAGACAGCAAGGCGGGCGGGCCGGATTACCTGCTGCTGTTTACCCAGGCCAAAAGCATCGCAGAACGGCTGTAGCCCGGTCTGCACACTCGCATCGCCTGCCCATCATCAGTATAATGGGTGTCTTTATGATCATTGAAAGAGGCAGGGGGAATCCTAGCGGTGAGAGGGTCGATGCGACATGAAGTGTTAACATGGGCCGATGTGGATAAGCTGATTGACATCCTGATTCCGCAGTTGCAGGCTTTTGGACCGTTCGATGCAATGCTGATGATCACACGCGGCGGTTTGATTCCGGGCGGGCTGCTGGCGGAGGCCCTCGATGTGCATCATGTGCTGACCGCTGCTGTCGATTTTCCGGCGACTGAATCGGCCGGGCTGATGGCCTGGCCGACCTTTTTGCAGTTCCCCAGTTCCAACCTGCTGCAGGACCGGCGCACGCTGATTGTAGACGATGTGTGGGGCAGCGGGCGCACCAGTACGGCGGTGCGGGGCCGGGTGGAAAGCGCCGGGGCCACCCCGCTGACGTGCGTGCTGCATTTTAACCCCTACCGGTCTCTGTTTAACAAGTCCGAGCCGGATTTTTATGGCGCGATTACCGATGCCTATATCACCTATCCCTGGGAAACAGACCGGGGGCTGCGGGGCATCGCCATAGGCGACCCGGAATCGAACTGAGAGGCAGGATTCACTGGCCTGGCGGCCTGTTCTGCAAAAATACTCAGCAAACTATTATCTTGCGCCCTGCCAGAAGCCATCCTGAGCACCGTTGATTATACAGATTTTATACTTTTCTGCTATAATCATGAGCATTGTGTGGCACAGCAGGCGGGAGCAGGTGCTGTAACACGTGGAATCCATGCCAGAGTTTGTCCCCTTCCGATGCAGTTTAAGGTGAATTCAGTGCGTGCTGGACAAAGTGGCTCTGCGGGTTCTGGGGTTCATGTCTGGCAGCATCGTTTTCTCAGCGATGGGTCCTGCGGTCTGCTTCCGGCTGTACGTTTCATCAAGCGCCAGGTATGCGCGAATGCTCACCGTCGAAGTTGATGCCTGGTGTCAGACAGGCAAGCAGAGGTTGCTCCTGAACCCGGAAGCTGCATGCAAAAACAGCGGCCCGGCCACAGGGCAAATCGTTTTCAGATACACACGGTCATTCTGGCCTTTCCCTCTTTTATGAGGTTGTGACTTCTTCCATAAGGTGGTAGGCATTCCATGGGTTTTGCAGATACAGACGCCAGCAACAACGAATATGGCACGGAGTTCCAGGAATTACTGGAAGCGTCATTCAGTTACTCTCCGCCCCGACGCGGTGAGATTCGTAACGCCGTGATCCTGGAAATTGATGAACGGGAAATTATTGTCGACCTGGGGGCCAAGCGCGATGGTATCGTGCCGTATCAGGATATTGAACGGCTCGACCCGCGTTTTCGCGACAGCCTGAAGGTCGGGGAAGAAGTACCCGTTTATGTGATGAACCCCCGCGATTATGACGACAACCTGGTGGTGTCGATCAATATGGGGCTGCAGCAGTACGATTGGGAAAAAGCGCGCGACCTGCTGAAAAGCGAGGACGTGGTGGATGTGACCGTGACCGGGCACAACCGCGGCGGTATCCTGGTGCGCTGGAACCGCCTGGAAGGGTTTATCCCCAGTTCGCATCTGGTGTCGATGAACCTGTCCGGCGAGCGGCGCGACGCCTGGGACGAACTGCGCGATCAGGAACTGGTCGTCAAGGTGATCGAGGTCGATCAGGATCGCCGCCGGCTTATCTTCAGCGAGCGCGAGGCGCAGAAGGAATGGCGCGCCCAGCAGAAAGCACGGCTGCTGGCCGAGCTTAAAGAAGGGGATCGCGTCAAGGGCACGGTCACGGGCCTGCGCGACTTCGGCGCGTTCGTCAACCTGGGCGGCGCAGATGGTCTGATCCACGTCAGCGAACTGGCGTGGCACCGCGTCGATCATCCCCGTGATGTGCTGCGGGTGGGCGAGGAAATTGAGGTGTATGTCCTCAACCTGGATCGCGAATCCAACCGTATCGCCCTCAGCCGCAAGCGCCTGCTGAACGACCCCTGGGACACCGCAGCAGAGCGTTATCATGAAGGCCAGCTTGTCGAAGGCACGGTCACGAATGTGGTCGATTTTGGCGCGTTCGTGGCACTGGAAGACGGGCTGGAGGGCCTGCTGCATCTGAGCGAGATGGGCGATGGGTCGCTGAAGGAACCGCATTCCTACGTCAAGAAGGGCGATACCCTCAGTCTGCGCATCAGCCATCTGGAACCAGAGAAGCGGCGCGTTGGCTTTACCCAGCGCTGGGGCACGGATGTTCCCCCTGAAGAAGGCGAGGAAGGCCAGGAACCGCAGGCCAGCGCCGAAACGGAGGCATCTGCCGAGGCCGAAGCACCGGAAGCCCAGGCCGAATCTGCCGAGAATCAGGATACGGCGCAGGAAACGACTGATCAGCCACAGGATGAACTGGCCGCGGAACCGCCGATGCAGACCGAGGCCGAAGCCACTGTGCTGGAAGACGACGAAGAACAAGAGTAGCCTGGCTGGCGGCAGCGCTGATGGCCCCAACCTGAAGCTTCTGCCGCACCCCCCTCATGCTGGTCACGGAGTGCCTCGAAGCAGGCCCCATCCCCTGGCCCTGTGGGCTGTCTTGGATTTTGCCCATCATCATCTTTCAAACCGTTTCAAACCGGCTTCTGACGAAGATGATGTCTATCTGTGGCGTGCCCGTTCTGTGATGTTCGCATCACCGTAGGCTCGTGCTTACTGTGATGCAGTTTTTACCTGTTTTCCAGGGCGCCGCGCTTCATTGACAACCCTATTTTTAGTCGGTATAATCTAACCTGGTCTTGCAGGAATCAGGGGGGCCTGTTCCTCAACAGGTCGCTTGCGTTGGTTTTCATCAAAGATAACCAGTTGCTCGCGGCAACACATGTGTGCCGCGTTTTTGTGTGCTCTGCTGCCAGACCAAAAATCTTACCCTTGGGGGCAAATAGAACATGCAGTTACAAAATTCGTTGGACGTGCTGGCCGACGATATGGATTTTGCCGCGCTCTTAGAGGCTTCTTTCGCGCGCGAAGAGCCGCAGCGGGGCGACATTGTCGCTGGCACTATTCTCGCAGTAGATAATCATGGCCTGATTATCGATATTGGCCTGGGGCGCGATGGAGTGGTTGAACGCCGGGACCTGGAACGTATCCAGGACGATGTTCACTTTACCATCGGCGATCCTATCGATGTGATGGTGATCCGCCCGGAAGACGAGGAAGGCAATCTACTGCTGTCGGTTTCGCAGGCCCGCCAGAGCGAAGACTGGAAGCTGGCCGAACAACTGCTGGAAGCAGATGATGTCTGGCAGGGGGTTGTCACAGAGGCGAACCGGGGCGGCCTGATCGTTCCCTTCGGCAACCTGCGCGGCTTTGTGCCCGCCAGCCACGTCACCGGCCTGTCGCGCGGCCTGAGTGAAGATGAGCGCAAGGACCAGATGCAGGCCATGGTGGGTGGCAAAATCACCATCAAGGTGATTGAGGTGAACTGGAAACGCCGCCGCCTGGTATTCAGCCAGCGCGAAGCCCAGCGCGAACGCCGCGAGGCCCGCAAGGAAGTGCTGCTGGAAAAACTTCAGGAAGGCGACGTGCATCGCGGTGTGGTCAGCGGCCTGCGCGATTTTGGCGCCTTTGTGGACCTGGGTGGCGCAGACGGCCTGATCCATATTTCGGAACTGGCCTGGCACCGGGTGAAGCACCCACGCGAGATTCTGAACGTTGGCGACGAAGTGGATGTGTATGTTCTGCGCCTGGATGAAGAAGGCAAGCGCATTGGCCTCAGCCTCAAGCGGTTGCAGCAGAACCCCTGGGACCTTGTGGAACAGATTTATCATGTCGGCCAGCTGGTCGAGGGCACAGTATCGCGCGTGACGCAGTTTGGCGCCTTCATCAGCATGGAACCCGGCATCGAAGCCCTGCTGCACATCAGCCAGATGGGCGACCCGCAGCCGGAACATCCATCGCTGGTGGTGCACGAAGGGCAGTCCCTGCTGATGCGTGTGATCAGCGTGGAGCCGGACAAACAGCGGTTAGGACTCAGCCTGAAGGAAGTGACCCCGGAAGAATTTGAGCGCTGGGACGAGAAGCGCCGCGCCGAAGCGGCTGCCCGCGCCGAGGCCGAAGCCGCCGAAGCCGAGGCGGAGATGGAAGCAGAAGGGGCCGAGACTGGTCACGAGGCTGAGGATACTGTACAATTAGAAACGACTGAAACCGAAACCCAACTTGAAACGGCTGAATAAGCGGTTTAACGTAAACTGAAGAACGAAAGGGGGTGAGGACATCCTTTATGGCAACCGTCAGACTGAAACCAAACGAATCACAGGAATCGCTGCTGCGGCGTTTTCGTAAGCGTGTGACCAACAGCGGTATTCTAAGCACAGTACGTCGCAAGCGTTGGCACATCTCGAAAAGCGAACTCCGGCGCATCGAGAAGAAGAAGGCCATCCGCCGTGCGCGCCGCCGCCAGCGCAAGTCTCAGATTCGTTGAACCTGAGCGGCGTTGATCTTTTGACAGAAAAGCATGAACCGCTGCCTACCCCAGGCAGCGGCTTTGTATCTTTGGGTGAACAGAAGGAAGTGTATGGCTAAAAAAGAAACCAAGAAACAGGACGATAAAATCGAAGTTGAAGGCACAGTGGTCGAGGCCCTGCCGAACACACAGTTCATGGTGGAACTGGAAAACGGGCATCGCATTCTGGCTTATCTATCCGGCAAAATGCGCAAGTATTACATCCGTATTCTGCTTGGCGACCGTGTTAAGGTCGAAATGAGTGTCTACGACCCCACACGCGGGCGCATTACCTATCGTTATCGCGACCCCAGCCGCTCTGAAAGCGAATGATCTCGCCATTTCCTGGCCCTGCTGCGCTAACGCTGCTGCCACCCCCGCGTCCCGGGGGCCTGACTCTTTCCTGAGGTAATTGATCCTGTGTCCGGGCCAGATGCTCTGCGTCGCTGGTTGGTGGCTGTGCTGCTGCTGCTGGCTTTCTGGGGCACGCGCATCGCTCGTCTGGAAACCATGCCCCTGCACAACGACGAAGGGCTGCATCTTCGGCGCGCCGTAGAAGTCTGGCATTCTCACCCTTTCTGGGACATCAGCGACGGTAAAATCATTAACCACTGGGCGATTGCCCTGTTCGATCCTCGTCATGCGCCGGTATTCGCCGGGCGCATCGCCACCGTGCTTATCAGCCTGCTGGGCCTGGCTGCGGGGCTGCGGCTGTCGGCGCGCCTGTCCAACAGGTGGGGCGCACTGCTGGCGGGCCTGTTGTGGCTGTCCTCTGCTTACCTCTTTTTTTACGAACGACTGGCCCTCAGCGATGCGGAGGCCGGTGCTTTTGTGGTGCTGGCACTGCTGGGCAGTGTGCAGCTTGTACGCACCCGGCGCACCCGGCTCGCCCTGCTGACCGGGCTGTTCTTTGGCCTGGCGACTCTGTTCAAATTATCGGCGGCGCCCTTTGCCCTCATGATCGCGCTGGTGGTGCTGCTGGCCGGCCGCGTTGACCTGCGGCGGCGGCTTGCCTGGCTGATGATGATCGGCGCGACGGCGGCGGCCTGTTTTGTCGTGCCGGTGATCTATCTGCTGCTGACGGGGCGCAGCTTTTTCAGCATCGCGCTGGGCTGGGTGGGCGTAGGCAGCCAGCGCGCCCTCACGCTGACGGACAATATCGCCCTGCTGTGGGATCAGCTTACCGGTTTCAGCGCGGCGGCGTGGCTGCCCCTGCTGCTGGCAGGGCTGATCGCGCTGCTGTTTTCGCGGCGGCATGGGATTCTGCTGGCGGCGGCGCTGCTTCCGGCCCTCATTATCGTGGTGATCGGCCGCGAGGTGATGCCCCGGCATTTTGTCGTCGCGCTGCCGCTGCTGGTGACACTGGCGGGGGTGGGATGGGGTCTGCTGCTGGATCGCCTGAATATTCGCCTGCGCCGCAGCGCCGCAGCGTTGGCGGTGGCCGCCTGTGCGGTCACGGTTGGGCCGTTTATGCTGGTTGCCTATGAAGCGCCGGGGGCACTACCCGTCCCGGCGATGGTGCGCCGCCAGTACCTGATCGATCACAGCGCCGGGTTTGGCCTGCGCGAAGCGGTGCAGTCCTTCCCGCAGGTGATTGAGCGTCGCGACCTGCCCATTATCGGCAGCATGTTTCCCGATGGCTGCCGCCGCGCCAATTTTTACGCCGCTGAGGGCCTGACCATGCAATGCGGAGATGCGCCGGGTCTGCCGCAGATCGAAGCGGCGCTGGCAGAAAATGGCGCGGCCTATGTCCTGACCGATCACGCGCCCCTGATCGGCGTGGATGTGACGGCGCTGGAGGTTGATGCAGCGCTGATCGGGCGTTACCCGCGCCCCGGCGAAACGGACACCGCCGCTTCAGTGGTGTTATGGCTGCTGGAAGCGCGCTGACGCGGCTTTTCTCCCCAATGCGCGGCCATCGTGCCGAACATGAAGGTTTTATAGTGTACGTTCTGGATTCCAGCCTCGCGCATCAGCGCCGCCAGTTGATCCGGCGTTTTGAAGGCCTGGGTTGAACTGGGCAGATACTGGTAAGCATCCGCGCCGCTGGCCCCGGCCACCAACCGCCCCAGAAGCGGGATGACATAGCGCAGGTGCAGCTCGATAAACGGGCGCACCAGCGAACGCGGCGGCGGGGATGTATCCAGAATGACGATGCGCCCGCCCGGCTTCAGCACGCGAAGCTGTTCGCGCAGGGTGCGCGGGATGTCGATGACGTTGCGCACCAGATAGCCGGAAGTCACCGCGTCGAACGTATCCGCCGGGAAGGGAAGCTGAAGTGCATCCGCCCCGGCCCAGCCCATCTGGTCGCCCAGGGGCAGGGTTTTGCCCACCAGCATCATCCCCAGCGAAAAATCCGCCCCAACAACCTGCGCATCCGGTACCGCCCGCAGCGCCTCGAAGCCAATATCGCCGGTGCCTGTCGCCAGGTCCAGCAGCCTGCCGCCGGGGGGAAGCTGGGCCTGCTGTACGACAAAACGCCGCCAGCGCATATCCTGCCCGCCGGTCATCAGGCGGTTCATCAGGTTATAGCGGCCCGCGATACGGTCAAACATATGCTGCACGTAGGTCGCGCGTTCCTTGCCTTGTAAATGAGCCATGAGTGTCTGGTCTTTAGCTGTCTTTTCTGGCAGAATGCTGGTTATTGTGGTTATCCACAGCGGGCCTCATTATAGTCTGTATGCCACAGGCGATCTATAGCGGTTTAGTGCTCTGTACAGAAAGAAAACCTGTATGTCTCTGCGGTTTCATGAAATTTCAGAAGGCAGCCACCACATTCTGAACCCGTTTACGGAAGCACAGCTTCTGCTGCTGGGCGATATCTGCGGGCCGGATGTCGCCACGCGCCAGCTTGACCTGTGCTGTGGCAAGGCGGAACTGCTGTGCCAGTGGGCGCGGCGCTATGGCCTGCACGGGGTAGGGGTGGATATCAGCCCGGTGTTTCTGGAAGCGGCCCGGCAGCGCGTGGCGGAACTGGGTGTCGAAGATCAGGTAACGCTGGTGCATGCCGATGCCGCCAGCTATCCCATCGCGGCGGGGGCGTTCGATATCGTGAGCTGCCTGGGCGCGACATGGATCGGCGGCGGGCTGGTGGGCACACTGGAACTGATGAAGCCCGGCCTGAAAGACGGCAGCAGCCTGCTGCTGGTGGGCGAACCGTACTGGACAGAGCCGCCGCCACCCGAGGCGGTGGAGGTTTTCGCCGGGGGCGATCCGGCCCTGTTCGCCGGGCTGGACAGCATTAAGCAGCGTTTTGACAGCGTCGGGCTGGAACTGGTGGAAATGGTGCTGGCTGATCATCACGGCTGGGATCGATATGCGGCAGCGCAGTGGATGACGGTTTCTGACTGGCTGCGCGACCATCCCGACGACCCGGATGCCCCGGCCCTGCGCCGCTGGATTGACGATGCCCGGCGCGATTACCTGGCCTTTGGGCGGCGTTACCTGGGCTGGGGTGTGTTCGTGCTGCGTCAGTCCTGAACCTGTCTGACAGGTTTGCGCGCCAGAATCGCGACCCAGTCGCCCTGCTGGCGGCGGGCATAGGGCTTCAGGCCAGCATCGCGCAGCGCGTGTTCCACGTTGCCCGCCTGCTCCTCGATGATACCGCTGAAGATGCCTACCGCGCCGGGCCGGAACACATCCGCCAGCAGATCATCGCACATGGCGATAATCACATGCGCCAGGATATTCGCCAGGATCAGATCAAACTGCTGGCCGGACGCCACCACGTCACTCAGGCTGCCTTCCTGCACGGTGATCTGTGCGCTGACGTCGTTGCGCTCGCTGTTCTGGCGGGTGGCAGTGACGGCAATCGGGTCAATATCAACCCCCAGCACATGCGCCGCCCCCAGCCGCACCGCCGTAATCGACAGAATGCCGGAGCCGCAGCCCAGATCAAGGGCCTGCATGCCCGGCTCGACCACATCTTCCATTGTTTCCAGGCAAAGCTGGGTGGTGGGGTGGGTGCCGGTGCCAAATGCCATACCGGGGTCCAGCGAGATCACCACGTCCTCTGGCCCGGTGTCCATCTCGATCCATTCCGGGCGGATCAGCAGGTTGCGGCCCAGGCGGAGCGGGCGGTAATTGGCCTTCCAGGCTTCGGCCCAGTCCACCTCATCAATCAGCCGGTAAGTGGGCGTAGGCATCGGGTACATCAGGCTCATGTGCCCCAGCGCGGTTTCAAGCTGAAACTTGGTTTCCTCAACGCGCCGGTCTGCCGGGAAATAAGCCCGCACCGTCAGGCGGCGCGGCGCTTCGGCCTGGCCATCGTCCCAGGCTTCTGGCGGGATGTCCTCCTGCTCAATCGCCACGCCCTGATAGCTGTAGCGCTGTAACAGCTCTGCGACAGCCTCTGCCGCTTCGCCATCGACGCTGAGTGCGACTTCAATCCACTGCATAAAGTTTGACGATCACCTCTCCATGATACGGCGGTCTGTTATGCCGCAGATACCGCAGGACTCGAAAGCACCTGTTTAACAGGCGCTGAAGCTGTGGTATGGCTGTTAGTTTCAGGGCTGCTGTTCGCCCGCGAAGAAGTCCATCACCCGTTCAAAGAAGCCTCGGCCGTTGGTTTGCGGCTGAATATCCTTGCCCAGGGTTTTGCCCAGTTCCTCGAACAGGCGGCGCTGCTGATCGGTCAGGCTGGTGGGGATGGCCACCTGCACATACACCAGTTGATCGCCGCGCCCGGAACTGGTGCCATCGCTGCGCAGGCGGGGCATGCCTTTGCCCCTCAGCCGGAAGACCCTGCCGGTCTGTGTGCCGGCGGGGATCGTCAGCTCTACCTCACCATCTGTGGTTGGGATGCGGACGACATCACCCAGCGCCGCCTGGGCAATATTAATGTTGATATCGAGGATAATGTCATTGTTGCGGCGCTTGAAGTATTCATGGTCACGCACGTTGATAATGACGTACAGGTTGCCTTTGGGGGCGTTGGGGTCGCCGGCATCGCCTTCGCCGCGCACCTGAATTTGCAGCCCTTCGTGCACCCCGGCCGGAATCTCGACGTTGAGGACTGTGCGCTTGCGTTCCCGCCGCTGGCCGTTGCAGTTGTGGCAGGGCGTGTCGGTAATTTCCCCCCGGCCCTGGCACTGTGGGCAGGTGGTGACGCGCACCATCGACCCTAGAAAGGTCTGCTGGACATTGCGCACTTCGCCGCTGCCGTTACACATTGGGCAGCGCACCGGGCTGGTGCCGGGTTCTGCGCCGCTGCCATCGCACACGGTACAGATTTCCAGCCGGTCAATCTCAATTTCCTTTTCCAGCCCAAAGACAGATTCTTCAAAGCTGATGGTCACATCGACCCGGATATCACGGCCAGGGCGCGGCCCCCGGCGGCCAGACGCGCGCGCGCCTGCAAAGCCGCTGAAGAACTCCTCGAAGATTTCCTCAAAGCCCGTTACCCCGCCGCCGCTGTAGCC
>CAZQIY010000025.1:0-3865 GCA_964593565.1 uncultured Anaerolineaceae bacterium | reverse complement strand
ATTTCCTTAAAACGGGTTTCGGCATCCGGGTGCTGGCTGACATCCGGGTGATATTCTCTGGCCAGTTGGCGGAAAGCTCGTTTAATCTCGGCTGTGTCAGCATTACGAGAAACACCGAGGATTTCATAATAATCTCGTGCCATCGGGGGTTATCCGTATTTCCAGTGACAATCAATTCGGTCTAAGAAGTGAACTGCTCACCTGAACAGGGCGACAGACGCCTGCCTGCTGTCCCTGCTTATGGGCTATAAAACTTCATGAGTGATTGTATCAGAGTATCTCACATATTTTCAGACAAATATTTTAAGCGCTGTCTATCAGAATCACATCGAAATCAGAAAGGGCAGGTGCACCAGCCTCAGAATCAGGTGATGCATCCTGCCCCTTATGAGTCAGTCTGTCAGGCTTCGGTAAATTCGGCGTCGACCACATCCTCGTCGCCAGACGAGCCTTTGCCACCTTCACCGGCGGGGCCGCTGCCGCTGTCGGCGGGGGGCTGCTGGTACATCTGCCCGCCCAGTGTCTGGATATACTGGGCCAGCGCCTCGGTTGCGGCTTTGATCTCTGCGTTGTTGTCGCTTTCTTCGGCGCGGCGCACCGCGTCAATCTTCTCACGCGTCTGCTGCTTGGCTTCTTCCGGCAGGCGGTCATCAAAGTCGCGCAGCAGTTTTTCCGCAGAAAACACCGTTGTTTCCGCCTGGTTCTTCACCTCGACGGATTCCTTGCGCCGTTCGTCGTCGGCGCGGTGTTTTTCCGCCTCATTCACCATCTTCTGGATTTCATCCTCGCTCAGGCCGCTGCTGGCGGTGATGGTGATGTTCTGCTGGCGCCCGGTGGCCTTGTCCTGTGCGGATACTTCCAGAATGCCGTTGGCATCTATATTAAAGGTCACTTCGATCTGCGGGATGCCGCGCGGCGCGGGCGGAATGCCATCCAGAATGAAGCGGCCCAGCGACTTGTTATCGGCGGCCATGGGGCGCTCGCCCTGGACAATGTGAATTTCCACCTGAGTCTGGTTGTCTGCGGCGGTGGAATACACCTGGCTTTTCTTGGTTGGGATGGTGGTATTGCGCTCGATCATCGGCGTGGAGACACCGCCCAGCGTTTCCACGCTCAGCGTCAGCGGCGTGACATCAAGCAGCAGAATGTCCTTGACATCGCCGCCCAGCACCCCGGCCTGGATCGCCGCGCCCATGGCCACTACTTCATCCGGGTTGACCCCACGGCTCGGTTCCTTGCCGAAGAAGTTCTTGACGGCTTCCTGCACGGCAGGCATACGAGTCATACCACCGACCAGGATCACCGCATCAATTTCGTTTTTGGACAGGCCGGCATCCTTCAGCGCCTGCTCGCAGGGCACGATTGACCGGCGAATCAGGCTTTCGGCCAGGTTCTCGAACTTGGCCCGCGAAAGCGTCATGTTCAGGTGTTTGGGGCCGCTGGCGTCGGCGGTGATAAACGGCAGGTTGATTTCGGTATTCAGCGTGCTGGAAAGCTCGATCTTGGCTTTTTCCGCCGCTTCCTTCAGCCGCTGCAGGGCCTGCCGGTCCTGCCGCAGGTCGATGCCGTTTTCCTTTTTGAACTCTGAAGCGATCCAGTCCATGATGACTTCATCAAAGTCATCGCCACCCAGGTAAGTATCGCCGTTGGTGCTCAGCACCTCGAACACGCCGTCCGCCACTTCAAGGATGGAAATATCGAACGTGCCACCGCCCAGGTCATAGACCGCGATCTTGCCGTTTTTGTCCGTGTCGATGCCATAGGCAAGGCTGGAGGCGGTAGGCTCGTTGATGATGCGCAGCACTTCCAGCCCGGCGATGCGCCCGGCATCCTTGGTGGCGTTGCGCTGGGCATCGTCAAAATAGGCCGGGACGGTAATCACTGCTTTATCGACAGTTTCGCCCAGATAGGCTTCGGCATCGGCCTTGATCTTCTGCAGGATCATGGCGGAAATTTCCGGCGGGCTGTATTCCTTCTCGCCCATATGCACGCGGATATCGCCGTTTGGCGCCGCGCTCACTTTGTAGGGCACCCGCTTGAGCGTGGACTGTACGGAAGGATCGCTAAACTTGCGTCCCATAAAACGCTTGACTGAGAAAACCGTGTTTTCCGGGTTGACGATGGCCTGATTACGGGCCACCTTGCCGACCAGACGTTCGCCGGTCTTTGGGTTGAGCGCAACCACTGACGGAATAAGTTCTCCCCCCTCGGACGATGCAATAACCGTTGGCGAACCGCCTTCCATGACGGCCACAACGGAGTTAGTCGTGCCCAGGTCAATACCAATGATTCGTGCCATAAGAATTCAGTCTCCTTGCGACTTTCCTGCCTGGCGGGCAGCTCAAAGAACAGAAAGTTTATTCAGCAACGCGGACCAGCGCCGGGCGCAGGACACGGTCACCACAGATATACCCCTTTTGCAATGTCGCGGTCACATGCCCGCTGGCGACTTCTGTGTCGCTGTCTCTGGCGATTGCTTCGTGCAGATTTGGGTCAAAGGGTTCACCTGTCGGATCAACCGCCTGCACCCCCTCATCTTCCAGCGTCTTGATCAGTTTGCGCTGGATCGCGCCGATCCCTTCCAGCCAGGCGTTGGAACGCATGTCTTCAGGAAGGTTCGCCATCGCACGTTCAAAATCATCCAGGATGGGCAGCAGCGTTTTAAACGTATCCATTTTGGCGTTAAAACGCATCGTCAGCAGGTCGCGTTCTGTACGCTTCTTATAATTGCTGAAGTCTGCCCGTTCGCGCTGCCAGCCTTCAAAATAATCATGGGCCTGCTTGCGCGCGTCTTTCAGTTCCTGCTCCAGGCCAGATACCTCTGCCTGTGCATTGGCGTTTGTGTTATTGACCGTTTTTTCGTCCATCTCGGCAGCGCCATCCGCATTGTTGGCCTGCTCGTGAATGCCTTCCGCATTCTCGATGGGCGTCGTTTCATCATTACTCACAGTGCATTTCCCCTCATCATAAGGCAATTTATGAGAACAGGTCGTGGTCAACACCCAAGTCTACCGAAAATCTCATAGAATCGCGTTAACAAATGTGCCCGGAATGTAAAAAAAGCGTTGTTTATCGCCAGGGCACAGGCACAGCGCCGCCCTGGCACAACGCGGTTTTCAGGCCGGTTATGAATCCGTGCCGGAAGGCAGTCGTTCGTCTTCTGTGCCGGCAGGGTCCTCGAACAGCTTGACCAGCATATCGGTCATCAGGTTGGATACATAACGCACCGTGCTGATGGCGCGGCCGTAATTAATGTGTGTCGGGCCGAGCACCCCCAGCGCCCCGGTGACCTGGCCGGGGATACCATATCGGCTGAGCACCATCGACAGGTGATTCAGTTCTTCCCAGCGGTCATCGCCTGCGATCAGCACGCGCACCTCGTTTTCGTGTTTGGCCAGCACTTCGCTCAGGATGGCATTCAGGACGGCGCGTTCCTCAAAAACACGCACGGCCTGCTGTGCCCCTTCTCCGCCCTGGAAGGTGTTGATAATGCCGCTGAGTCCATCGCGATAGATAAAGCGCACCTGGTTAGAATCCGCCTTGTCCATCAGGTCGGCGGCCAGTTCTGCCACCTCGCGTTCCAGCAGTTGAAGCTGGACGCTGCGCATCCGCACTTCGTTGGCGTTCAGGTTGAGGCACAGGGTATTTATACGCTGCGCCGCTTCGCTGAGGGCTGTCTGTGGCAGCGATTCCACCAGATTCAGCATTTGCTGGTGGACGTTGCCGCTGTGCAGCACCAGCACCATCAGCACCAGCCGCCCCTGAATCGAGATCAGTTCCAGGTGCTTAAACCGGCTGATTTCCGAAACTGGCGCCGTCACCAGCGCGGCAGACTGCACCGTGCGCGCCAGCATGGTCGCGGCCA
>CAZQIY010000024.1:52902-66601 GCA_964593565.1 uncultured Anaerolineaceae bacterium | reverse complement strand
TCCTGTCCTCCCCGCAAAAAAACCAGCGAAACAGACTTCGCTGGTTTTTTTATTCCCTGAATGTAGGGGCACAGGTTACGGGACTGGCGTCTGCGCCGGCACGTGCAGCGCCGTCTGGCACCAGACCGCAACCGCATCCAGCAGGCGATCCTGGCTTTCCAGCAGCGTGAAGTTATGATCTGCCTGCGGGATGATTTCCAGTTTGATCTTGCCCGGTTTATCCGTTTGCTTTAACGCATCCCGAATCAGAAGCTGGGTGCGCTGCAGCCCGGTACTGCCCTCGTAATAAAGAACCAGCACCTGGGTGCCGCGTTCCAGCAGGGATGGCAGCACCGAAAAGATGGCCGCAATTTCTGGCCGGGTCGCGTTCTGCTGGCCGGAAAGCATCGTCTTTTTCAGTTTGAACCCTGCCGCAGCGACTTTATTCCACAACACCGTCTGGAACACATTGCGCGCGATGCTGCCATAATTAGCCTGCCCGGTCAGGAGCTTTTTCCACTTGTCCGCATCCCGGATGGCGTTGCGGCCATAATAATTTGCATAATAACGCGAGGCTTTGCGCTTCTGGTCGTAGGCGTCCCACTGCGTATCGCCCCCTTCGGCGTTGATGAGCACCACACCCGCCGCCCGCGCATCCTGGCCAGCGATGCCCAGCGAGACTAAGGCCCCGCTGCAGTGCCCCATCATCAGAAAACGATTAATGCCGCGTGTCCGGCCCAGGTAATCCATGGCCTGCCGGGCGTCATCCAGAATACTTTCCTGAAGCGACATGTTATCTGTGCGCCGCTTGCTATCCCCTACCCCGGACAGATCAAACCGCAGCACCACCAGGCCCATCTCGGCCAGGCGCCGCGCAAGCCGGACATAAAGGCGATTTGGCCCTACCCGATGGATCAGGCCTGCGTTGAACAGAATCACCCCCGGCAGCGCTTTGTTCGCATTTTCAGCAGGTTCCGTCACGATTCCTACGAGCGAATGATTGTCGCCCAGCAGCACAACTTCTTCTTTCATGCGAATCTCTCTGTAAACCAGGTTACGATAGCTTGCAGCGCCTGATTTGGCACAAGCGCCTTATCCGGGTCGTCGCTCCACACACGCGGGTCATCCACAATCTGATGCTGAACGTCCGTTTCCCACTGCTGGAGCTGCGCCTTAAAGGATTCTACCTGTGGCTCTGGCGCATGCTCGACCAGCAGCACCTGCCGGGCCGGGCGCTGCGCGAGCGTCAGCAGATCCAGATTCCGCAGGTCCGTGAACAGCGTTGGGCTGATCGCCAGGCTGAGCAGTTCGGAAGGCTGTGTATTGATATTCATATCCGGCACATCAGACAGGAAATACCACAGCTTTTCCTGGTGCCATGCCATCAGATCTTCAAGGTAAACGTCGCCGCTGATCACTGGCTCCCACAGGGCCAGGCCGGCAATCTCCACCTGCTGCGCCGCCAGGGTCGCCAGCGCGCCCCCCAACCGCAGCCCCACCAGCGCGACCTGCTGTATCTGGCTGCGCTGCCGAACTTCCGCTACAGCCGTCGTCAGATCGCCCAGCCACTGGCCAAGCCCGCTGACCGGGCCATCGCCGCCAGAATCGCCGGTGGCCCAGTAATCAAAACGCAGCGTCGGATAACCTGCCCGCGCAAGGCGGACTGCCATCTGCCGGTAAGCGCGGTGGCTGCGGATTGCTTCCTGCTCTATCGACGGGCAGAGCACGACCGCACAGGCACGTTTTACATTCGGCGGCGGGTGATGATACACCCCGAACAACTGCTGGCCGGGCACGCCAAAGTAAAAAACATCCACTTCCTCGCCCGGCAGGTATGCTGGGTTCTCTCTCATGCTTTTTTCCCGGTGACCAGTCGTCTCATCGTGCCAAACAGTTTCTGCGGCAGGGCATCCTCTGCGGATTGACTTTCTGAAGCGGCGGGCTGCCCCTCACAGGCAATCGCCAGCTGACTCAGCGAATACATCCGCATCATCGCCGGGTCGATCTTGACCCCGATTTGCTTCTCCAGCCCGGTGACCACCTGCATCACCTGCAGCGAATGCCCGCCCAGATCAAAGAAGTTATCATAAATGCTGATCTGATCTATCTTTAACACATCGCGCCAGATACCCGCCAGCAGCACTTCCATCGGAGTCTGTGGGACGCCCTGCACCTCGACCGGTGCGGTCTCCGCCTGCGCCTGTTCCGGGGCAGGCAGTGCGCGACGATCCACCTTGCCACTGGGAGTCTGGGGGAAAGCATCGATCAGAACGAAGGCAGACGGCACCATGTAATCCGGCAGTTGTTCCCGCAGGTACGTTCTGAACTGCTGCGTATCTGCTGGCTGGCCGGGCTGCTGCACCATGTACGCGACAAGGCGCATGTCGCCGGGCACATCCTCACGGGCCATCACCACGGCCTTCTGAACAGCAGGATGCTGATCCAGCAGGGTTTCAATTTCGCCCAGTTCAATGCGATAGCCGCGAACCTTGACCTGAAAGTCGTTGCGACCCAGAAAGTCGATGTTGCCATCCGGCAGATAACGCGCCAGATCGCCGGTACGGTACATGCGTGCCCCGGGCTGATCGCTGAATGGATCCGGCACAAAGCGTTCTTCTGTCAGTTCCGGGCGATTCCAGTACCCGCGCACGACGCCAGCGCCGCCAATGTACAGCTCACCAGACAGCCCCACAGGGACCGGCGCCATGTTTTTATCCAGAATATACATAGTGGTATTGATGATCGGCCTGCCCACAGGAATCCGCTGCTGAACTGCCTCCACCTTGTAGGCGGTCGCCCAGACGGTGGTTTCTGTCGGACCATATACATTCAGCAGATTTTCCGGCACCAGCTCATGCAGTTTTTGCGCCAGCGCCATCGACATGGCTTCTCCACCCACCAGCAGCGTGTGCAGTTTGCCGATTGCCGCCGCAGATTCCGGGCTGATTGTCAGCATCTCTGCCCTGGAGGGGGTGCACTGCATGTGCGTGACGTTGTGCCGTTCAATCAGCGCAGGGATCGAATAATCCTTTGCGCCATCCGCAGACGGAAGCTGCCCGGCAGCCAGTTTTTGCGCCTGATTATCTGCATACAGAATAATCCTGAACCCCCATCCCAGGGTCCAGAACAGTTCCAGCAGAGAGATATCAAACGACAGACTGCTGACAGCCAGCCACACACCGGGCGGATCGTGCGGGATATAATCATCCATGCCCGCGAAGAAGTTGGCGATGTTGCGGTGCTGTACCATGACGCCTTTGGGCTTGCCGGTAGAGCCAGAGGTATAGATCATGTAGCACAGGTGATTCGGCCCTACGCCGCTGTCTACAGGCTGATCGGACTCCTGCGCAATGGCCGGCCAGTCCCGGTCAATGCAGATGATCTGAGCGTGATTGGCAGGCACCTGCTGGAGCAGACTCTCCTGGGTCAGCAGCACATTGACCTGCGAATCCTCTACCATAAAGGCGATACGGTCCTTTGGGTAGCTCGGGTCAAGGGGCACGTAACACCCGCCCGCCTTCAGGATTCCCAGCAGCCCCACCAGGGTATCCAGCGTGCGCTCCACATAAATACCCACTTTCTGCTCCGGGCCGACCCCCGCCTTATGCAGATAAGCAGCAAGCTGGTTGGCGCGCCGGTTAAGCTGATCGTAGGTGAGGGTGTCGTCCTCAAACTGCACCGCGACTGCATCCGGGGTGCGCGCGACCTGCTGCTCAAAGAACTGGTGCAGGCAGACATCATGCGGGTATTCCCGCTGCGTGGCGTTCCATTCCTTCAGCAGTTGGGTACGCTCCGCCGCAGTCAGCATGTTCAGGTCCGCCAGCGGAACATCGGGGTTTTCCAGCGCCGCTTCCAGCAGGGCCTGATAATGCCCGGCGATACGCTCGATGGTTGTGGTTTCGTAAAGGTCGGTGTTGTACTTCAGCGCACACCACAATGTCCCCACCGCTTCCATGACATCCAGAACCAGATCGAACTGGCCTTCTTCGTGCGGCATGTGATAGGGTTCAAAAAGCAGCGATGCCCCCCCTGCCTCATCATGCTGGAAAAGCGGTGAAGTCGTTTCGACCCGCTGCAGGCTTTGCAGGTTGAACATCACCTGGAACAGCGGCGAACGACTGGGATCATTCGGAAGCTGGAGCTGTTCGACCAGCAGCAGAAAAGGATATTTGTGATGCGCCACGCCATCGATCACGGTTTTACGAGTCTGGCTCAGCAGTGTCCTGAAGGTGGTCTCTGGCGCTATCGTTGACCGCAGCACCAGTGGATCGACAAAATAACCTACGGTTTTTTCAAACAGGGTCAGGTCTCGGCTGGACGTAGGCGAGCCGATCAGCAGATCGTCCTGGCCGGAATAACGGTGCAGCAGGGTCTGGAAGAGCGACAGCATAACCACATACAGCGTCACCCCTTCGGCCATGGCAAAGGCCCTCAGCCGTTTCGTCCGCTCCGCATCAATGGTGAATTCGTAGGAAGCGCCGTTGTAGGTCTGAACAGGTGGACGCGGGTGATCTGTGGGCAGGTTCAGAATGGGAAGCTCGCCAGACAACTGGTTATGCCAGTAGTTCCTGAGTTTCTCACCCTCCGGCGAAGACAGCAGGCTCAACTGCTGATCCACATGCTGGGTATAGGGCGCTGTCACAGCAGGCAAAGACGGCGCTTTGCCTGCCACTTCAGCATCATAAATATGCTTCAGGTCATCCAGAACGACAAACAGAGAATAGCCATCAAACGCGATATGATGCACGGTGATCAGGAAAAGATGTCTGGTGGGAGACTGTGTGAACAGATACCACCGGATCACTGGCCCATGTTCCAGATCAAAGGGCTGCCGGTGCTTATGCAGCGCCTGTTTATACAGTTCTTCCTCGCTCCATCCGGAAGCATCAATATGCTCGAAGTAGGCTTCCTGGTAGGCATGAATCACCTGCACCAGTTCACCATCACGTTCATGATAGGTCGTGCGCAGGGCGGCATGCCGGTCTACCAGGTGCTGAAACGTCTGCTTCAGGGCCTTGATGTTGACTTCGGACACGATGCGCGAAGTCAGGGCGATATGGTAGGCGGAACTTTCCGGCGCCAGTTGATGAACAAACCACAACCCGCGCTGGCCATAGGCCAACGGATGTTCCGTATTGGAATGTGCGGCTTTCTCCCGCAGCAGCTTCGCCAGAAGCGCACGCTTCTCTTCTGGCGAAAGATCAGTAATCTCCTGGTGAGCTTTTTCAGTCACGCTTTATTTCTCCTGGTCAACCTGCATCTGGCGCAGTAGAGCATCAATCTCGTCATCGGAAAGATGGTCAAGATTTGAAAGCAGTTGGGCGGTCTCCATCGTTTCGTGGCCAGAGGCACCAGGGTCTGACTGCGGCGCAGCGCCGTTCGCCTGTTCATCAAACTGAATCTGGAGATTTTCCGCAAGATAAGTTGCCAGCGCCTGAATGGTCGAATGTTCAAACGCCAGCGTGGTCGGGAACGATTGATGGAAGTGCGCCCGGAAACGATTGCTCAGTTCAACCGCCATCAGCGAGTCCATACCGATTTCGATCAGCCCCTGACGCAGCCCCGGTGCAGTCGTCGGGTCCAGCCCCAGCACCCTGACCACCTGCTCGCGCACAAACTCGACCAGCACTTCATAGCGCGCCTCTGGGGTGGCGGCCCGCAGCTTCGCCAGCAGTTCAGATTCAGCCGCGGGGGCCTCCTGTTCTGCCACAGGCTGTGCGAACGCCTCGAACAGCGGCGGCACCTGGTCGAACTGGCGCAGCAGTTTCGGCCAGTTGACCAGCATGGCGACCACCTGCGCCTGCCGCTCCCATATCACCTGTTCCAGCGCAGACAGCCCCAGCGCAGGCGAAATGGCATTCATCCCCTGGGCAGCCAGGCGGTCCTGCTGACGGCTGTCCATCGAAGCGGCCATGCCAACTTCGGACCATGCTCCCCAGTTAATGCTGAGGCCCGGCAGCCCATGCGCACGGCGGTAAGCGGCCAGTGCATCCAGGAAAGCATTCCCGGCGGCATAATTGCCCTGCCCTGGCGATCCCAGCACCGACGCGACGGATGAAAACATCACAAAGAAATCGAGGGGCAGGCCTTCTGTCAGCACGTGCAGGTTCCACGCGCCCCACATCTTGGGCTGCATCACCCGCTCGAATCTTGACCAGTTCTGCTGGGGCAGCATGCCGTCATCCAGCACACCGGCGGCATGAATGATGCCTCGCAGCGGCGGCATAGACTGGGCCACAGAATCCAGAATGTAGCTGACATCCTCGGCCTTCGACACATCCCCCTGCGCCACCATCACCTGGGCGCCGGCCTGCTCAATCGCCGCCAGCGCTGCCTGTGCCGTGTCTGAAGGTGGCCGGCGGCTCATCAGTACCAGATGCCGGGCGCCGCTGTCCACCAGCCACTGGGCGACTTTCAGCCCCAGGCCGCCCAGCCCGCCAGTGACCAGATAGCTGCCATCGTCGCGAATGGTCGCGCTGCCGGCTTCCTGTGTGATGACCACCTTGCCGATATGCCGGGCCTGGGCCATAAAGCGGAAGGCTTCGATCACCTCTTCCATCGGGAAGGTCTTGATCGGCAGCGCCTCGATATGCCCGGCCTCAGCTTCTTCCAGCAGGTACAGCAGATCGGCCTGGATCACACCGGGTTCATCGTAAAGAATCTGCGCCAGATCATACACATAGGAAGACAGGGTCGGGTTGAGTTCCGCCACCTGCTCGTTTGTCCATACGCCCTGCTTGCCAATTTCGAGGAAGCAGCCGTTATCCGCCAGCACAGACAGGCTTTTGGGGATAAACTCGCCGGCCAGCGAATTAAGGACGATGTTTACGCCCTGTCCTTCGGTAAGGGCCATGATCTCATCGGCAAAATCCAGCGTGCGCGAATTCAGTATATGATGCACGCCCAGCGACTTAAGAAACTCGCGTTTTTCCGGGCTGCCTGCGGTGCCGAATATCTCCGCCCCGGCCCGCAGCGCCAACTGCACCGCCGCCAGGCCCACCCCGCCTGCCGCCGCATGGATCAGCACACGGTCGCCAGCTTTCATATTGGCCAGCCGGTGCAGTCCATAGTAGGCCGTCAGGAATGTGGTCGGCAGGGTCACCGCTTCAGCAAGGCTCAGGTTGGCAGGTGACAGGAATACCATATCCACCGGGGCCACCACATGGCTGCGGAAGGTGCCGTTGGCCAGCACGATCACATCGTCGCCCACAGCGAATTCTGTCACTCCCTCGCCCACACTGACGACGGTCCCCGCGCATTCAGTGCCCAGCGATCCGGCGTTGCCGGGATACATGCCCAGCGCATTGAGCACATCGCGGAAATTCAGGCCGGTAGCCCGCACCTGCACTTCCACCTGGCCCGCCGCTGGCACCTGCCGCGTCACAGGCCGCAGGATCAGATTTTCAAGAATACCGCGTTCGGTGATGTCCAGTTCAAAGGGCTGGCCGGGCTGGAGCTTCAGCGCGCCCTGGGTATCGCCATGACGCGCCAGCCGTGCAGCGTAGCGTTCGCCATCGCGCAGAACCACCTGCCCCTCACCATCATCAGCCAGCAGATGCTGCGCCAGCAGTTTCAGATGATCACCCGCGCCCTGCAGGTCGATCAGGCCGCCCCACAACTGCGGGTACTCCCCTGCGATCACCCGCCCCAGGCCCCAGACAGGTGCCTGTGCGACGTTACCGGCCTGTGCTTCGGCGGTCACCAGCCACAGGCGAACATTCCCGGCAGAACCGGATTTTGCCAGTGCCTGAGCCAGATGCAGCACGCTGGCCGTGCCGAGCGGCTGGGCCGCTTCCAGGTCCGTTACATCCGCATCCAGTGACCACAGATGAACGACGCCGGTATAAGCATGGTCCTGCAGCAGATGTTCAAAGGCTTCGGGCTGCATCGGCGGGATAAACTGCCCATCCGGGGCCGACTCGTCGCCAGCAAAGATCACATCGCAGTTTTGGCCCTGTTCTGCCAGCACCGCCGCCAGTTGTTCGCCAAACCCGCCGCGATCCGCCAGAATCAGCCACTGACCTGCCCCCTCACCTGCGGCTTCTGCAAGCGGCCGGGGCTGCCAGTCGATTTCATACAGCCACTCCTCCGCCTGTTTTTCCATGGCGCGGCGCAGGCTTTCGCGCGGCGCACGCTTCAGATAAAGCGACTCGATTTCGGCCACCAGCCGGGCCGATTCGTCATAGATGTGCAGATCAGCCGTAAAACTTTCGCCGGGGCGCCCGTTCTCGCTCGTGACATGAACCGTCACATGACTCCAGATCACCTCTCCGGCGGTGTGGTAAGCGGTCAACCGCTTTAACCCCATTGGCAGATAGATGTAGTCCCGATCCCCTTCAAAGACCGCATCCAGCGGGTGCAGACAGCTATCCAGCAGGGCCGGGTGCAGTTGAAATTCGCTTACATGTGCAGGCGGAAGCGCAGCCTCGATGTAGCCCAGCGCTTCTGTGCCCTCGCGCCACATTTGCTGCAAGCCCTGAAATGCCGGGCCGTACTGCAGGCCAATCTCCTGCAAACTTTCGTAGTAACCTTCAACCGGCACTTCTTTCTCAAAATGGGCCTGAACCGCTTCCAGGTGCGGAATTGATTCGGCCATGTCTGCCCGGGCAGCCTGTACCGTCCCCTCTGCATGCAGTTTCCATGCTGGCTGATCAGACTTCTCATCAACCAGGCTGAAGACCTGAAACATCCCCCGGCCCGGACGATCCACCGTCAGGATCAACTGAATCACCCGGGTTTCGTCGTCAGCCAGAATCAGAGGGTCCTGAATGCTCAGGTTTTCAATAGAGTAAGTCCCGGCGCCAAACACCTCACGCGCTGCCGCCAGCCCCATCTCCATGTATCCGGTCCCCGGAAAGACCACCGTCTCGAAAACCTGATGATCGTTCAGGAACGGCAGACTGCTGATGCTGATTTCCGCCTCGAACTGAATATCCTTCGACGCAGAACGCAGACGCTGCCCCAGCAGCGGATGAACGCTGTCCGCCAGCACACCCGCCGTCCTGCGCGCTTGGCGCGGCCTCAGGGCCTCAGCAGCGGCTTCGGTCCAGTAATATTCACGCTGGAACGGATAAGTCGGCATCGGAATACGGCGGCGCGGATAGCCCCGGTCAAAGGCATCCCAATCGACCTCGACACCCTGAACAAACATCCCGCCCAGGGCCTCCGCGATCTGATCCCAGTCGTCGCGGCCCTTACGCAGCGAAGGCAGCCAGGCATACTGATCTCCGGGCAGGCACTGCTGCCCCAGACCCAGCAGGGTTGTGCCCGGCCCTACTTCCAGAAAAACGTCGTGGCGCAGTTCGCCAAGCGTTTCGACCGCCCTCATGAACTGCACGGCTTCGCGCACGTGCTGCCGCCAGTACTGCGGAGTCGCGATTTCCGGCCCGGCCACCTGTCCGGTGACATTTGAAATCAGGCGGAGTTTCGGCGCGGCATACTGAACCTGACTGGCGATGCGCTCGAATTCATCCAGCATCGGCTCCATCAGCGGCGAGTGGAACGCATGCGAGACCACCAGCGGGCGGGCTTTGATGCCGTCGGCTGTAAACTGATCCGCCAGTGCCTGAACCGCATCCCCGGCCCCGGAAATGACGATCTGCCCCGGCGCGTTGACTGCCGCAATCGAGACACGATCCTCGTAGTCAGCCAGAGCGGCCTTCACCCGCTGTTCGTCGGCAAAAATCGCGGCCATCTGACCACCTGCTGGCAGCGCACCCATCAACCGGCCGCGTGCCGCGATCAGCTTCAGGCCATCTTCCAGGCTGAACACCCCCGCCAGCACCGCAGCGACATATTCGCCGACGCTGTGGCCCATCACCGCAGCAGGCACGATGCCCCACGACTGCCACAGCATCGCCAGCGCATACTCCAGTGCGAACAGGGCCGGCTGGGTATACTGCGTTTCGTTCAGCAAACCTTCGTGCTCATCCGAATAGAGCACTGACAGCAAGGGCTGTTCCAGTTCGGACTGGAGCAGTTCCGCGCACTGGTCCAGCGCCTGACGAAAGACAGGCTGCGTTTCGTACAACTGCCGGCCCATATCCGGGTACTGCGAACCCTGGCCGGTAAACAGAAAAGCCACCTTCGGCTGGATGTCTGTATCCGTCCAGCCAGACCGGATACCTGCTTCGGTTTCGCCCTTCATCAATACGCTCAGCTTGTGCCGCAGCTGCTCTGCGGAACGGGCCACCACCACCGCGCGGTAAGCGAACGGCGCCCGTGCAGTGTTGGCTGTATAGCCAATGTCCGGTAACGCGACCTGCGCACCATGTTCTGCGACGAAGTGTTCATACCGTTCTGCCAACTGCTTCAGCGCTGTTTCTGTGCGGGCAGAAAGACTTACCACATGGACAGGCCGCTCATCCTCGACGGGCACCGCTTCCGGCACAGCCGGGGATTCCTCGACGATGATGTGCGCGTTGGTACCGCTAAAGCCAAAAGCACTGATACCTGCGCGCCGTGCCTCGCCATCAGTCTCCCAGGGGGTGGGCGTCGTCGGAATCACGATGGGCAGGTTCTCCCAGTCCACATGGGGGTTAAGCGCATCCAGATGCAGATGCGGCGGAATTTCCTTATGCTGCAGCGCCAGCACAGCCTTCATGAACGCGGCAATGCCCGCCGCCGATTCCAGGTGGCCGATATTGGTTTTTACCGAACCCAGCATCAGTGGGTGATCTGCGGGCCGGTTCTGACACAACACCTCCGCCAGCGCCCGAACTTCTATCGGGTCGCCCAGCGGGGTCCCTGTGCCATGCGCCTCCACATAGCTGATCTGTTCCGGGGTCAGGCCACCGGCATCAGCCAGCGCCAGGCGAATAACATCCTGCTGAGCCAGGCCGTTGGGCACGGTCAGGCCGCTGCTGCGTCCATCGTGGTTGATGGCCGAACCGCGAATGACCGCCATAATGTTATCGCCATCGGCCAGCGCATCGGACAGCCGCTTGAGCACCACCATACCGCAGCCTTCGCCGCGCACAAAGCCGTTGGCCGATGCTGCGAATGTGCGGCACCATCCATCAGGCGACAGGGCCTTCATCCTGGAAAGATAGATATTCGCCAGCGGCGACAGGATCAGGTTTACGCCCCCGGCCAGCGCCATATCGCAGTGCCCGGTGCGCAGGCTCTGCACGGCCATATGAACCGTCACCAGAGAGGACGAACAGGCGGTATCCACCGCGACTGTCGGGCCATGCAGCCCCAGCACATAAGCCACGCGGCCCGCCGCGACACTGAACATCCCCCCTGTACCTACATAGGGGTCGATGTTCTCCATGTTATCCATGCGCATGTTGAACTGGCTGTATTCAAAGCTGCTGATCCCGACATACACCCCTGTCTGGCTGCCCACCAGACGTGCCGGGGAGTAGCCGGCGTGTTCCAGCGCTTCCCACGATGCTTCCAGCAGCAGACGCTGCTGCGGATCAAGAGTCACCGCTTCGCGCGGGGAAATGCCAAAGAACTGCGGGTCAAACTGGTCAATGCCTTCAATAAAGCCGCCCCGCCGGGAAATCATCTTTCCGGGCATGTCAGGATCAGGGTCATAAAAAGCATCCACGTCCCACCGGTCCGGCGGGATGGTGCGAACAGCGTCCACACCTTCATGCAGCAGTTCCCAGAACCCTTCCGGGTCATTGGCCCCACCAGGGATACGACAGGCCATGCCAACCACCGCAATAGGTTCGGTTTTCGCACGTTCAGCAGCCTCAAGCCGGGAACGCATATCTTTTAAGGCAAAGAGTGCACGCCGTAAGGCGGTTTGATCCTGATCGTGCATCTCGGATTCGAAATCCGTCATGTGCGTCTCCCTTTAGTAACCCGCTCTCTTCAATTCGTCCAGGAGTGAAGCTTCGATCTCTTGATCGGAAAGTCCTTCCAGTTCAGCCTCGATTGCCGCTTCTATCAATTCTTCTTCAGCCGGCTTCGCGCTTTCTGATTCTGAAAACAGGACGTGCTGCTCAAGGTAGCCTACAATCGCTTCTACTGTAGGATACTCGAAAGCCAGGGTGGCTGGCAAAGCGCGTCCGACCAGCACTTTCAGGCGATTACTCAGTTCAACCGCCATCAGCGAGTCCATACCCATTTCCATCAGGCCCTGCCGCAGCGTGGGCGGATGGGCTGTATCCAGCCCCAGCACCCGAGTCACCTGCTCGCCCACCGCTGCAATCAGCAGTTCGCGCCGTTCGCGCGGGGTCACCGATGCCAGTTGATCCAGCAGTGTCGGCTGTGGTTCGGATGTCTCCGGTGCCACAGAGGCCACTTGTACGACCTCAGACAGGAATGGCGGAACCCCTTCATCAGAGAACTGCTGTGCCAGCAAAGCCCAGTTAATGGGCAGGACCGCTGTCTGAGCAGCATCCTGCTGGATAAGCTGCCCCAGGATACGGGTTCCTGCTATGGGGGAAATCTGGCCGACGCCCTGCGCTGCAAGCCGCTGCAGATACGAGTCGCCCAGGGCTGCCGCCATACCAACTTCGGACCAGGCCCCCCAGTTAATGCTGAGGGCTGGCAGTCCCTGCGCGCGCCGGTAATGCGCGAGGCCATCCAGAAAAGCGTTGGCCGCCGCATAATTGCCCTGCCCGGAGGACCCCAGCAGCGCCGCCCCGGCAGAAAACATTACGAAAAAGTCCAGCGGCAAATCCTGTGTACACAGGTGCAGATGCCACGCCCCCCACACCTTTGGCGACAATACCTGCTCAAAACGTCCCCAATCCTGATTCACCAGCAGTCCATCATCCAGCACACCGGCGGCGTGAATGATGCCCCGCAGCGGCGGCATCGTCCGATGAATTTCGCTGAGGACGCTGGCGATCTGTTCAGCATCTGCCACATCTGCCCCGGCAATTTCAACCTGTACCATGGCCTGCTGCCACTGATCGATCCGTTCCTGTGCCGCCTGCGAAGGCTGGCTGCGCCCGACCAGTACCAGATGCGCGGCGCCCTGCTCTACCAGCCAGCTTGCCACTTCGAGACCGAGACCGCCCAGCCCGCCTGTCACCAGATAGGTGGCTTCCGGGCTGATCATGCCGCCAGCGCCTGACTGGTGATCATGGGTGACCACGATCTTTCCGATGTGCCGGGCCTGGGCCATGTAGCGGAAAGCATCGATAGCATGTTTCATTGGGAATGTCTTGACCGGCAGCGGCTGGAGATCCCCGGATTCCAGATCGGCCAGAAGCTGGTGCAGCATGGTCCAGATCACATTCGGTGTACTGCTGAGCACCGCGACCAGATCATAAACATGATAGGCGAGGGTGGGATAAGCGGCCTTCACCTGGTCCGGCTCCCAGATACCCCGCTTGCCGATCTCGAGGAAGGTGCCCCCTTCCGCCAGCACAGACAGGCTGCGGGGGATAAATTCATCGGCCAGCGAATTCAGCACTACATCCACACCTTCACCGTTTGTAATCGCCATGATCTCGTCGGCAAAATCCAGCGTGCGCGAATTCAGCACATGCGGCACCCCAATCGATTGCAGGTAAGCACGTTTTTCCGGGCTGCCCGCCGTCGCGAAAATCTCTGCCCCGGCGCGCAGGGCCAACTGCACCGCCGCAGAACCCACACCGCCCGCCGCCGCGTGGATCAGCACACGCTGGCCGGGCTGAATCTGGGCCAGGTGAAGCAGCCCATATGCCGCCGTCAGGAAGGTGGTAGGCACACTGACAGAGTCCACAAAGCTGAGGTTCTGCGGTTTATGAAAGACCTGATCGGCCGTGGTCGT
>CAZQIY010000024.1:36299-52802 GCA_964593565.1 uncultured Anaerolineaceae bacterium | reverse complement strand
AGTCCACAAAGCTGAGGTTCTGCGGTTTATGAAAGACCTGATCGGCCGTGGTCGTTACGTAGGATTTGAAGGCCCCACCTGCCAGCGCAATCACTTCATCGCCCACAGCAAAGCCCGTGACACCAGCCCCCACCGCCGCCACCGTTCCGGCGCATTCATTACCCAGCGGCGCCACGCCCGGATACATCCCCAGAGCGTTCAGCACATCACGGAAATTGAGACCGGAAGCCCTCACCTGAACTTCCACTTCGCCGGGGCCGGGTGCCCGGCGCACCAGCGGACGCAGTTCCAGATTATCGAGAATGCCCGGTGTGGTGATCGCCAGTTCAACCGGCGTGCCTGCCGGAAGTGTTTCTTTTCTCCCTTTGCGCAGCAGACGCGCCACATAACGCTGGCCACCGCGCAGCGCCACCTGATTTTCACCATCGGGATGCAGCACCTGCCGGGCCAGCATCCCCAGCGAGGCAGCATCATCCACCCCATCCACATCAATCAGGCCGCCCCACAGCGACGCATGTTCCAGCGCGATGACGCGCCCCAGGCCCCACAGCGGAGACTGCGTAACCGACAGCGCGGTTTCTTCTGCGACTGCATGCACGCTGCGGGTGATCACCCACAACCGGGGAGCCGCATCGCTCAGGCGCGCCATGGCCTGCACCAGATGCAGCACATGGGCATTGTCCGCCATGTCCACATCAGATGCGCCGTCCATTTCCGCAGCGGCCATATAAATCACGCCCTGATAGGCCGCAGCAGCCAGCAGATCATCATAGGCTGCGTCTGTCACAGACACGACATCGCAGCGTGCAGCCCCCTGGGCCTGCAATTCCGCCGCCAGCCCCGTGCCGAGGCTCTCCTGCTCAGCCAGGATCAGCCACGCGTCAGCGGTCCCCGGCACATCAGAAGCCGGCTCGCTGGGCAGCCATCCGACCTCATACAACCAGTCCTCATGGTTGGGCTGCATCAGGCGCTGGAGCGTTTCCCGGCTGGCCCGTTTAAGCCGCAGCCCTTCCAGTTCTGCCACCAGACGGCCCTCCGGGTCAAACAGGCGCAGATCACCCACCAGAGTCTCCTGGCGTATATCCTCGCCCCGGATCGTGGCATAGGCCCACACATCCGCTGCCGCCACCCCATAAAACCGGAACTGTTCGACGGCCACCGGCAGATAAATATCGCTCTCGTCCGAAGGCAGCATGGCGCCCAGAAGCTGGAAACAGGCATCCAGCAGCCCGGGATGAAGTGAATACCCCTGTGCGGACGCCGCATCGTTCACCTGGATACGGCCTACAACATCGCGATTCTCAGGCCCGACCCACAGTTCCGTAATGCAGCGGAAGCTGTCGCCATAATCCAGGCCGGTGGCCTGCAACTGCTGGTAGTACTGCGCCACAGGCTGCGCCTCGCGCGGCTGCGATTGGAGAATCTCTTCCAGCGAAGCTGTCTGCGTGCTGTCCGCCGCATGCCCGATCACAAGCTGTCCGGTGGCGTGCAGCTTCCACGACAGGCCCGACGCATCCCCATGAGCCGTGCTGTCGTCCAGGCTCAGAATGCGGAACTCCGCCGCCCCCTGCCCATCCGGCACGAGGACAAGCTGCATCGTACGTTCTGCGCCCTGCGGCACAATCAGCGCTTCCTGAATGGTCAGGTTTTCCACCGTCTGCGGCCCTTTGCCCAGGCTCATCCCGGCGGCCAGCGCCATTTCGATATACCCGGTCCCCGGGAACACCACCGCCCCATAAACCCGGTGGTCACTCAAAAACGGTGGATACTGCTCGCTTACGGGCACTTCAAACAGGATTTCCCTGATGAGCGGTGAACGCTGTGGGCTGCCCAGCAGCGGATGGCCGGAAATGCTGTGCGCGGCCTTCGGTGCGGCTTTCTGCGGCTGCGGAATCCAGTAATGCTCCTGCCGGAACGGATAGGTCGGCAGCGAGAGGCGGCGGCGCGGGTAATCCTGATCGAACCCGGCCCAGTTGACCGGCACGCCGCGCACATACAGCCCGCCCAGGCTGGTCAGCATCTGAGTCCAGTCTGACTGCCCCTTGCGCAGCGATGGCAGCCAGCTTATCGAATCCATATCTTCGGGGACACAGCGCTGCCCCATCCCCAGCAGAGTCGTGCCGGGGCCAATTTCCACAAAAACGGTGTAGCCCTTCTCGCACAGCGCCGCGACAGAATCGCCAAAGCGAACCGCCTCGCGAATGTGTCTGCGCCAGTAAGCCGGCGTCTGCAGTTCGGAGTCTGCAAACTGCCCGGTCACATTCGAGACCAGCCGCATGCGTGATCTGGGTTTGTGGTACTGAACAGCCTGCGCTTCGCGCTCGAAGGCATCCAGAATCGGCTCCATCAGCGGCGAATGAAACGCGTGCGAGACATTGAGCAGGCGAGATTTGACGCCTTCAGCCTTTAGCGCTGCGCAGATAGCTTCCACCGCTTCGCCCACGCCGGAAATGACGATATTCTCCGGTCCGTTGACCGCCGCGATGGAGACCTGCTGTGCATAAGGCTGCACCGCCGCCGCGACCCGCGCTTCATCGGCAAATATGGCCGCCATCTGACCGCCCGCCGGCAGCGATCCCATCAGCCGGGCGCGTGCCACCGTCAGGCGCAGGCCATCTTCCAGGCTGAACACACCAGCAATGCAGGCCGCCACAAGCTCGCCGATGCTGTGGCCCAGCACCGCAGAGGGTTCAATGCCCCATGACTGCCACAGCCGCGCCAGCGCATATTCCAGCGCAAACAGGGCTGGCTGGGTATACGTGGTGTGATCAAGCGGAGAACTGATGTCATCTTCCGGGTACAGCACCTCCAGCAGCGATTTTTCCAGATACGGCCGCAGCAGTTGATCGCAGGTATCCAGCGCCTCGCGAAAGACAGGCTGAGTCTGATACAGTTCCCATCCCATGCCCACATACTGCGAACCCTGCCCGGTGAACAGGAAGGCTACCTTCGGCCGTTCACTCTTCGGCATCAGGTCATACAGCACATCGGCGGATGGCTGCCCGGCGACGAAAGCATCCAACCGGTCATACATTTGCCTGGCATTGGCGGCGACCACGGCCAGACGTGTACTGAAATGAGCGCGCCCGGTATTGGCGCTAAAGGCCACATCTGGCAGGGCGACATCCGGATGCTGCGCCAGATAATCGCGATACCGTGCGGCCAGCTCCTGCAGCGCGCCTTCGTCCCTGGCGGACAGTGTCAGAATGTGGGCAGGGCGCTCTGCAGAGTCCTCTATCACGACCACAGGCTGCACAGGTGCTTCCTCGACGATCACATGCGCATTCGTGCCGCTAAAGCCAAACGAACTTACCCCCGCCACCCGGGGATGTTCGCCCGCTGGCCAGGAGAGATTTTCAGTCGGTACGATCACTGGGAACTGCGGCCAGGGAATGCGCGGGCTGCGTTCCTGAAAATGCAGATGACGTGGTATTTCCTGATGCTGCAGCGACAGGATCACCTTCATCAGCCCCGCGATGCCGGAAGCCGATTCCAGATGACCGATGTTGGTTTTGACGGAGCCAATCACGAGCGGCTGACCATCCGGCCTGCCCTCCCCCAGAACGGCCCCCAGCGCTTCAACCTCGATAGGATCGCCCAGGGCGGTGCCGGTGCCGTGCGCTTCCACATAACTCACGTCCGATGGTCTGATGCCGGCATTTTCCAGCGCCTTGCGTACCACCTCCTGCTGTGCGGGGCCATTAGGCACGGTCAGGCCGCTGCTGCGCCCATCCTGGTTGACCGCTGATCCCCGAATGAGCGCCAGAATCTGATCACCATTAGCCAGCGCATCCGACAGCCGTTTGAGCACTATAATGCCACAGCCTTCGCCGCGCACAAAACCATCCGCCCGCGTATCAAACGTCTTGCAGCGGCCGTCCGGGGCCATCATGCCCCACCCGGCAAAACAGATAAAGTTCTCCGGTACGAGCGTGGCGTTCACCCCGCCGGCAATCGCCAGATCGCATTCCTGATTGCGCAGGCTCTGGATCGCCAGATGCAGCGCCACCAGCGACGATGAACAGGCGGTATCCACCGCCATACAGGGTCCTTGCAGGCCCAGCGTATAGGCAAGCCGTCCGGCAGTCGCGTTGAGGGCGGTGCCAGTGGCACTGTAAATATCCATGCTGGTGGGGTTGGCCTGTTTGACCAACTGGGCATAGTCGTTGGTCGTCACCCCGATAAAGACACCGGTAGCGCTGCCGTTCAGTCTGTCCGGTGCCTGTCCCGCATTTTCCAGCGCTTCCCAGCTTACCTGCAGCACCAGGCGCTGCTGCGGGTCCATGCTGATCGCTTCGCGTGGGGCAATCCCGAAAAACTGCGGGTCAAATTCGTCGATATGTTCAAGAAATCCGCCATACCAGGCAACATCCAGGTCCTCAAAATCGTGGATATTCCACCGGTCAGCAGGCACTTCGCGAACAGCGTCGCCGCCGTTCCGCAGCAGCTCCCAGAATGCAGCCGGCGAGTTTGCCCCGCCCGGAAAACGGCAGGCCATCCCCACGATAGCGATAGGTTCCTTCTTCTTCTGTTCTACCGCATCGAGCCGTGCCTGCATTTCTTCCAGTGCCAGCACAGCATTTCTCAACAACGCTTTACGATCACTTGAGTCCGGATTGTTGCTCATAGAAGATAACATCCTAAAGAAGACTTTAGCGGTAACCAATTGTCATTTAACAATCTTCCACCTAAAAATGGCCTAACTCCCTCGGTAAGGTTCTGGTCAGCCCTCTGCTGATTGCAGATATTCATCTTAGCTGAAGACCGGCACTGCCAGCGTTTAGAAGCCTGCGACGCAGGGAAATAAAACAGAGCAGGGCAGCACGCCACCCTGCTCTGTGAGCCATCAAATTCTGAAATGTGTCAGAACCCGATCATCATTTTATTTGAGGCCCAGTTTCCTGCTGAGCAATTCAGCCAGGTCATCTTCAGAAAGATCGTCGATCTCATCCGGCACCTCAGCGCCGGACGCCACAGGCTCTGGTTCTGGCGCAGGGGCTTCTGCCGCCTGTGTGACCAGCACGCGGCTGTCCAGGTATTCCGCCAGTTCCGCAATGGTCGGGTAATTAAAGGTGAGTGTGGAAGGCAGCGCCTGCCCAACCCCCGCTTCAAGACAGCTCTTCAGTTCAACCGACATGAGCGAATCCATGCCCATATCGAACAACCCCTGATGAATATCAATCCCATCTGGCTGCGCGATGCCCAGCACCCGGGCCGTTTCGCCGCGAATGTAGTCAATCACCACATCAAGCTGCTCATCCGATGCCGTCTGCTGCAAGCGGGCCAGCAGTTCGGGCTGACGGGATTCTGCGGGCGCTTTCTTCGCGGTCTGCCGCCGCACCCCCACTTTTTCAAGGAATGGACGCTGCCGCCGCGCCTCGTAGGTGGGCCGCAGGGTTGACCATTCCACCGATGCGATGCCGATCTGCGCAATATCCGGGTTCCCCAGCAGGTCGCCCATAAAGCCCAGCGCATGCTCAGAAGCCATCGGGTTCAGGCCAAACTGCATCACGCGTTCCTGCTCCTCCGCAGAAGCCACGCGCATGACATCCCACGTCCCCCAGTTGATGCTCAGCGCCGGCAGGCCAGAAGCCCGGCGTTGATGGGCGAAGCTGTCCAGGAAGGCGTTGGCCGCTGCATAATGCCCCAGCAGGCTGGACCCCCACAGCGCCGTCGTCGATGAGAACAGCACGAAAAAGTCCAGGTCATGGTCGCGGGTAAATTCGTGGAGCAGCCAGGTGCCGGTCACTTTCGGCTGGAACATCTCCAGCAGGGTGTCCAGGTCCAGGTCGGCAATCATGTGGTTGCTCAGCGCCGCCGCCAGATGCACCACCCCGCGCAGCGGCGGCAGCGTATCGCCAAAGCGGCGGAACAGCGCCTCGACATGCGCCCGGCTGCTCACATCCGCCGCCGCGATGGTGACCACCGCACCGCTGGCTTCCATCCGGCGCACCGCCGCGATCTTCGGGTAATCATCGCTGGTTTCCGGCACAGCATCCCAGGTGGCTCTGTCCGGCAGGCCATGCCGGCCCACCAGCACCAGATGCCCCGCCCCCTGCTGTGCCATCCATTCCGCCACCTTCAACCCCAGACCGCCCAGGCCGCCGGTGACCAGATACGCGCCTTCAGCATCCCAGCGCACCGGGCGCGCTTTGGGCGCAGGCCGCGACGACAGGCGCGCCACATAACGGGCGCCGCCTCGCAGCGCAAGCTGATCTTCGCCATCGGGCTGCGTCAGCTCCGCCAGCAGATGCAGCATCTGGGCATCCGGGGCCGCATGAACATCCAGATCAACCAGCCCACCCCACACTTCCGGGTGTTCCAGCGCGATAACACGCCCCAGCCCCCACAGGGTCGCCTGAAGCGCCGCCACAGGTTCACCGGCACCCGCCACAGGCTGCGCGCCACGAGTCACCAGCCACAGCGGCGCAGGCTGCTCTGCCAGCGCCTGAGCCAGGTGCAGCGCGCTGCCACAGATGAATGCCTGTATCTCGGCCAGATCATCCGCGTCAACATCATCCTGCTGGCCTGTGGTGCCCCAGAAGTAAACCACGCCGCTGTAAGGAATCGAGCTTTCGTGCAGCAGCCGCCGGTAATCATCGGGCTGATAGGGATTAATCTGCCACAGGTGTTCCTCAAGCCGGGCATAGGATTCACCGGGCACCACCAGCAGCGCCTGCCCGCCCTGCGCTTCCAGCGCGCGCACAAAGTGCTGCGCCGTCCCTTCAGGATCGGCAGGGTCGGCAAACACCAGCCAGCGGCCTGCATCGCCTGCCACGGCCGCCAATGACTGCGGCCCGCGCGCCAGAATCACGGACTGCTGGACAAGATCATCCGGGCTGCCAGTGCCCGGCACCACCAGCGGGCTGTCAAACCCGGCCGCATCCAGCACATCCAGCCACGCCGCCTGTGCCAGCAGCGGATGATCCGGGCGCAGGTCGGTATCGTGGAATTTCCACCAGCCTTCTGTCAGACCAAAGGTCAGGTCCACCCAACGCTGCGCCACCGTGCCTTCCAGCAGGATCAGCGTGCCACCCGGCGCCAGCAAACGCCGGACATGATCGAGCGTGGCGCGCAGATCACCAGTGGCGTGCAGCACATTGGCCGCCAGTACAACATCGAACTGGTGCGGCGCAAAGCCCTGTGCCGCCGGGTCCTGCTCGATATCCAGAAGCTGGTAGCGCACAAACGGATAATCGCGGAACTTCTCGCTGGCGCGATCCAGGAAAAGCGGCGACAGGTCCGTAAAGACATACTCAGCGGCATGCTGCGCCACCTGCGGCAGCACAAAGGCCGTCGTCGCCCCGGTCCCTGCTCCGATTTCCAGAATGCGCACCGGGCGATCCTGCGGCAGATGGGCCAGCGCTGCGCTCATGGCGGACTGGATCAGGCGGTTAGCAGCCTGCGTGAACGGCGCTTCGCCGTACAGCCTTTCAAGCGCAGCCAGCGACCCACCCGGGAACAGCAGTTCGAGCGAATCCACCTGGCCCGCCAGCACCCCGTCAAGCTGTGCCCCACACCGGCCCAGCAGTTCCAGTTCCGCACCGCAGGCCGGATACTGCTGCAAAAGCACCTGAAGTTGGGCCTGAGTATTGACAGCGGGCGGTGTTTGCAGCACTTCCCAGCCCTCGCCCGCCGGTGCCAGAATGCCATCTTCCGCCAGGAACGCCAGCATCTGCCCCAGCAGGCGCTGATGCTGTTCTGCGATAGGCAGCGTATCCGCGCGAAGATGATTGCCGGCCTCGAACTGCCAGCCCAGCCGCCCCAACGCCTGCACGATATAGGCACTGCACAGGGCGTCCATCTGTGGCAGCAGCACCGGATACACGTCCAGTTCATACTCAGCCGCCAGCGCCGCCATCTGCGGGGCCACCTCAGCAGCGACGGCCTCCGGCGCGGGCAGATTGCCCTGCTGTGCCAGCAGCGCCGGGGCACTGCGGTTAGGCTTCTCCTGCCACTCCACCTGATACAGCCAGTCTGTGGGCCGCTGGCGAGTCACCCGCAGCAGAGCTTCGCGCCGGGCACGCTTAAGCTGCAGCCCGGAAGCCTCCGCCACAAGCTGCCCGGCCTCGTCGTACAACGAGATATGCGCGGTAAACGTCTCCTCGTTATCGTGCTGCGTCAGCACGGTATGATTCCAGACCTGCACCCCCGGCGTACGATACAGGCGCAGGCTTTCGATGCCGATCAGCAGATAGGCCATTTCCAGATCGCCGCCGGGCAGCGGTGCCCCCAGCAGATGGAAGCAGGCATCCAGAAAAGCGGGATGGATATGATAGGCGCCTGCCTGGGCCGCCAGCGATTCCGGCAGCCGCACCAGCCCCAGCGCCTCGCCATCCTGCCGCCACACCTGCTGAATGCCGCGAAAATCAGAGCCAAATTCCAGCCCCAGTTCGCGCACCCGTTCATAATAATCCTCGCCGGAAATTTCCTCCGCACAGCGCGCCTGTACCTCATCGACCGCAAAGGCGGGCTGTGCTGGCAGCGCTGCATGGCTGTCCGCTGTCAGCCTGCCGCTGGCGTGCAGCTTCCATGTCTGTCCATCGCGGCTGAACACCTGAAACGAAGCGGTATCCTCGCTTTCCGGCTTCAGGATAAACTGCGCCGTGCGATAGCCATCCTCAGGCAGAATAAACGCCTCGTTGATGGTAAAGTCATGGATCGTCACGGCGCCCATGCCCATCAGTTCTGCGGCAGCCAGCGCCATTTCCAGATAGGCCGGAGACGGCAGAATAGCCACCCCATAGATGCGATGATGATCCAGAAAGGCGGGATAGCGCGCGCTTAACTGTGCCTCAAAAATCGTCTCGGCAATCGCTGGCGATTCGATCTTCCGGCCCAGCAGCGGATGCACATCGTTCGCCCCCGGCCCGCCAGCGCTCTGCCCGCGTTCCAGCAGGGCAGCATCCGCCCAGTAACGCTGACGTTCAAAGGGATACGTTGGCAGGGCCACGCGGCGGCGCGCATAATCGCTGTCAAAGCCGGCCCAGTCCACTTCGACCCCCAGGGTATACAGACGCCCCAGGCTGCGCAGCATCTGGTTCCAGTCGGTCTGGCCGGGGCGCAGCGATGGCAGCCAGACGCAGCGTTCATCGCGAATGCAGCGCTGCCCCATTTCCAGCAGGTTGGGGGCCGGGCCAACTTCCAGGAACAGGCGATGCCCCAGATCATACAGAGTCTGGATGGCGGGGTAGAACTGCACCGCTTCGCGCAGGTGACGGCGCCAGTAATCCGCGCTGGCGACCTCGCGCCCGCTGACGATCTGGCCCGTCATGCCGGAGATATACTCTACCTGCGGCGGGTGATACGTCACCTCGGCGGCCACCTTCCCGAACGCTTCAAGCAGCGGGTTCATCAGCGGGGAATGCGAGGCGGTGGCGACATGCAGCCGCCGCGCCCGAATCTTCTCCGCCTTCAGCGCCTCGATCACCGCCTGCACGGCCTCTTTCTCGCCAGAAATCACCACTGTTTCCGGCCCGTTGACCGCCGCGATCGACACCCGATCCGCATAGGGCGCCAGCACCGGCAGGACCTGCGCTTCGCCCGCGAATACCGCCGCCATCTCGCCCACGTCGGATACGGTCTGCATCAGACGCCCACGCGCCGCGACCAGCTTCAGGCCATCTTCCAGGCTGAACACCCCGGCAGCACAGGCAGCGGCATATTCCCCAACGCTGTGCCCCAGCACCACCGACGGATTGATCCCCCAGGAGCGCCACAGTTCCGCCAGTGCATATTCAATCGCAAACTGGGCTGGCTGCGCATATGAAATGTCATCCAGCAGCGAGGGCTGGTCAGCTTGCGGGTACAGCGCCTCCAGCAGCGGAGCGCGCAGGTACGGGCGCAGCAGTTCGTCACAACGATCCAGCGCCTGCCGAAACGTAGGCTGCGTTTCGTAAAGCTCGCGCCCCATCTGGACATACTGCGACCCCTGCCCGGTAAAGAGGAAGGCCGCCCCTTTCAGATGAAGCTGCTGACCGCTGATGAGGCCGCCGGACTCCTGCCCGGCGCGGTAAGCCGCCAGCGCTTCCCGTATTTCTGGCAGCGTCTCACCGATCACCGCCAGACGATGATTAAAGTGAGACCGCCCGGCGTTGGCCGTGTAGCTGATATTCGCCAGATCGTCCGCCGCGCTCGCCAGATGCTGTTCATAACGGCCTGCCAGCGCCTGTAACGCATTCTCGCTTTTTGCGGAAAGCGTCAGAATGTGTGCAGGGCGCTCTACGGGCGATTCAACTACCGGCTGAGGCGGTGCTTCCTCGACGATAAGATGCACATTGGTGCCGCTAAAGCCAAACGAACTCAGCCCCCCGATGCGAGGCTGATCGCCGGCACGCCAGGGGGTCAGTCCCGTCGGGACCGTCACCGGCAGTTCTTCCCAGGGGATGTACGAACTGAGCTGGTTAAGGTGCAGATGGGGCGGGATGGCCTCGTTTTGCAGGCAAAGCACCAGCTTGATCAGCCCACCGATACCGGCGGCAGATTCCATATGGCCCAGGTTGGTTTTTACCGACCCGATCATGACAGGGTCATCTTCTGCGCGGCCCGGTGCCAGCGCCGCCCCCAGCGCCTGGACTTCAATCGGATCGCCCAGCGAAGTCCCGGTGCCATGCGTCTCTACATAATCCACGTCGCGCGGTTCCAGACCGGCATTCGCCAGCGCGCTGCGGATCACCGCAATCTGAGACGGGCCGTTGGGCGCGGTCAGACCGTTGCTGCGCCCATCCTGGTTGATGGCACTGCCGCGAATCACCGCCAGGATATGATCGCCATCGGCCAGCGCATCTGACAGCCGCTTGAGCACGACCACCCCGCAGCCTTCAGAACGCACAAAACCATCCGCCGCTTCGTCAAAGGCCTTGCAGCGCCCATCCGACGCCATCATCTTGGCCCGCGAAAGCGTGACCGTGATGTTGGGTGACAGCAGCGCATTCACGCCGCCTGCCAGCGCCATCTGGCAGTCGCCAGCGCGCAGGCTCTGCACGGCCAGATGCAGCGCCACCAGCGACGACGAGCAGGCCGTATCCATGGAGACACTCGGCCCCTGCAGCCCCAGCAGATAGGATAAACGACCGGATACGACGCTGTGCGCGCTGCCAGTCGCCAGATAGGCATCGAACTGGTTGATATCGCCAGAAATGAGCATCTGCGGGTAATCGTTGTTGCAGATGCCGGCAAACACACCGGTTTTGCTGCCAAAAAGCTGGTCCGGCGAATAGCCTGCATTTTCCAGCGCTTCCCAGCTTACTTCCAGCCACAGCCGCTGCTGCGGATCCATCGTGACTGCTTCGCGCGGGGAAATACCGAAAAACTGCGGGTCGAAGCGATCAATATCATCAATAAACCCGCCCCACCGAGTCGCCATTTTGCCCGGCGCATCCGGGTCCGGATCGTAATACTGGTCAATGTCCCAGCGGGACGACGGAATCTCGGTGATAGCATCCACGCCGCTGCGCAGATTTTCCCAGAACAGTTCCGGGGTGTTAGCCCCTCCCGGAAAACGACAGCCCATCCCAATAATGGCAATGGGTTCTGTCTTTGCGCGTTCCGCCGCCTCCAGCCGAGCCTGCAGGTCGGCAACCAGCAGGGCTACCCGCTTAGGAGATAAACTACTAATTCGCTCTAACAGATCGCTCATGTCTGATCTCTACCCTTTGTTTTCTCGGCAAGCAGCCGATCAATTTCCTCGTCGGACAGGTCTTCCAGTGAATCCAGCAGAGAAGCCACCCCCTGGCTCACCGCCTGCGGCACTTCCGGGGCTGTTTCCGCCTGTCTGACCTCGGCTGTGGCTGGTGCTTCCAGCGCCAGCGCTTCCTGCATCAGGTAAACCGCAATCGCCTCGACTGTTGGATAATCAAATACCAGAGTCGCCGGGAGCGCACGCTTAAGCCCCAGGCCCGCCCCAAGCCGGTTTCTTAATTCTACAGCCATCAGCGAATCCAGGCCCATTTCGTTTAGCGGCATCCGCTCGCTGACCGCCTCCGCAGAGTCCAGTTCCAGCACCCGCGCCGCGTGCCCCTGCACATATTCCAGCAGCAGGGCGCGCTGTCTGGCAGGCGATGCTTCCGCCAGATGCGCCAGAATATCTGGCTGCTGGGGTTCTGCGGGCTGTGGCGCCGGGCTTTCTGGCGCGGCAGTTGTTTTGCGTCGTTCCTGCGCCATTTCGCTCAGGAAAGCGGTACTTTCGTGGTGCTGCAGGAACAGCGTCCAGTCCATCGGCGTCACGCCCACCTGCGGCGGCGCCTGCTGAATGAGTTGTTCCAGAATGCGCAGACCATCCGCCGGTGGGATCATCCCCATGCCCTGCCCGGCGACGCGCTGGCCGACGTTACGTTCCACTGCCGCGCCAATTTCCGCCCACGCCCCCCAGTTGATGCTGAGACCGGGCAGTCCCTGGGCACGCCGGTAGAACGCCAGCGCATCCAGAAAGGCATTTGCCGCCGCATGATTGCCCTGCCCCGGCGACCCGAACAGCGACGCAACCGACGAAAACAGCACGAAGAAATCCAGCGCCAGATGCTGCGTCTGCCGGTGCAGATGCCATGCGCCCTCCACCTTGGGGGCCATCACGGTTTCAAAGCGGCCCAGGTCCTGCTGCAGCAGCGCCCCGTCGTCCAGCACGCCAGCCGAATGGATGATGCCGCGCAGCGGTGGCAGCGACTGGGCAGCCTGCAAGGCCCGTGTGACATCGGCCTCGCGGGAAACATCCCCCTGCACCACCACGACCTGAGTACCCTTTGCTTCCATTGCGGCAATCGCCTGCTGCGCCGCCTCATTCGCGCCGCTGCGTCCCATCAGCACCAGATGCCGCGCTCCTTTTTCAACCATCCATTCCGCGACCAGCAAACCCAACCCACGCAGGCCGCCGGTAATCAGATAGGTGGCATCCGGGTAGATGATGTGCGGCGTTTCGTGTGCCACCACAATCTTGCCGATATGCCGCGCCTGGGCCATGTAGCGGAAGGCGGCCTGAGCATCCTTCATGGTAAAGCGACGGTACGGCAGCGGGTGCAGCCTGCCAGCTTCTACCCCCGCGATGATATCGTGGATGATCTGCTGGATGAGCGGCGGGTCCTCTTTGGCGGTTTCGCCCCAGTCGATGATAAAGTACTGGCGACCCTGCCCCAGTTCTGCGGCTTCCTCCGGGCTGAGCAAGCCACTCTTGCCGATTTCAAGGAAGCGGCCATTTGCCGCCAGCACCGACAGGCTGGCCGGGATAAAGTCGCCCGCCAGCGAATTCAGCACCAGATCGACCCCCTGCCCGTTGGTGATTTCCATAATCTGGTCGGCAAAGTCCAGCGAACGGGAGTCCATCACATGGGGCACACCCAGCGCTTTCAGATATTCGCGCTTTTCCGGGCTGCCCGCCGTCGCGAAAATTTCCGCGCCCACATCCTGCGCCAACTGCACCGCCGCCAGCCCAACACCGCCTGCTGCGGCGTGGATCAGCACCCGGTCGCCCTGTTTCATGTGGCCCAGGTGATACAGCGTATAGTAGGCCGTCACAAACGGAATCAGGACGGTGGCGGCCTCCTCAAAGCTCACATAGCGCGGTTTGCGCACCACCATATGCGATGGCGCCATCACATAGGTGCTGAAGCTGCCACCGGCTACAGCGATCACTTCATCGCCAACCGCGAATCCGTCCACGCCTTCCCCAACCGCCGTAATCACCCCTGCACATTCACCGCCCAGCGGGCCGGGGTCCCCGGGGTACATCCCCAGCACGTTCATCACATCCTTAAAGTTGAGGCCGGTGGCAGATACCCGGATTTCCACCTCGCCATGCCCGGGCTGGCGCCGCGTGGCAGGTTCTATAATCAGGTTGTCCAGTGTCCCCCGTGTGCTGATGCCCAGCTTCATGGGGCGATCAGCATGTTCGCTGGAGACTCCCACCGATTCGGTGCGCGCCAGCCGCGCCCCATAGCGAACACCATCCCGCAGCGCGATCTGATCCTCATCCTCCGCCAGCCACAGCACATCTGCCAGGTGCGCATCTGCGCCCGCCGCCGGGTCCAGATCAAGCCGGACACAACGGAATTCGGGATGTTCCAGCGCGACCACCTTGCCCAGCCCCCACAGCGGTGACTGCGCCACCGCCAGCGGGTCATGGTCCGTGACCGGCTGTGCCCCCTGGGTAATCAGCCACAGGCGGAACGCTTCGTCAACGCCATAGGCCGCCAGCGCCTTGACCAGATTCAGCACGCTGCCATAGCCCGGCAGGCAGGCAAAATCCAGCAGGCTGGATGCTTCCTCGCCCGGCAGTCCAATATCCAGGCTCCACAGATGCACCACCCCACGATAGGGCAGTTCGTTCTGCTGCACGACATCATCCAGCAGGTGTTTATAATCTCCCGCGTTTAACGGGTTAATCTCCCACTGCTGCTGGTCGAGCATGGCGTACTGCTGACCAGCCCACACCAGGAAGCAGTTCTGCCCCTGCGCCTCTAACTGCTGCGCCAGCGCCCGGGCAACCCCGCCCTGGTCGGCAAAGATGAGCCAGTTGGCCGGTTCATGAACCGCCGCAGAGGCATTGCGGGCCGCAATCACGGCCTGCTCGATGAACCCGGCGCTGTTTTCCGGAATCACGGCGGCTTCGACAAAGCCGCTGTCGTGAAGCAGGCTCAGCCACTGCTGCTGAACCAGCAGCGGATAGGCGGGCCGCAGGTCATGATCGACAAAGCGCCACCAGCCATCCGTCAGGCCGAAGGAAATATCCACCCAGCGCTGCGCGCCAACCACCTCCAGCATCAGCAGCAAGCCGCCCGGCGCCAGAAGCTGCCGGACGTGCGCCAGTGTCTGACGCAGGTCTGCGGTGGCATGAATGATGTTGGCAGCGATAATCACATCGAACTGCTGCCCCTTCAATCCCTGTTCGTCCGGGTTCTGCTCAATATCCAGCGCCTGATAGCGCACGAACGAATACTGGCTGAACTTCTGCTCTGCCTTCGAGACAAAGAAGGGCGAAATATCGGTAAAAGTATAGGCGGTGCGATCCGCAGGCAGCACAGGCAGCGCATAGGCGGTTGTGCCGCCCGTACCGCCGCCAATTTCCAGCACCCGCACCTGACGATCTGCCGGCAGACTGGCCACCGCTGCCGCTGCCGCCTCGCCCATCAGGCCGTTGTAGATGCGCGCCACCGGCGATTCCTGGTACAGCCGCTGGGCAGTGCTCATGTAGCTGTCCGGGAACAGAAGCTGAAGCGGGTCTGCCTCACCCGTCAGGGCTTCGGCCAGGTTCGCGCCGCAGCGGTTGGTGATTTCCAGTTCCGCGCTGTATTCCGGATAACGCGCCAGCAGCGCATCAAAGACAGCCTGCCGGTCCTCATCAGCGGCCAGCGGCTGACATACCACCCACCCGGCATCTGTGGCCTGAAGGAGTCCATCTTCCGCCAGAATCTCCAGCAGCCGCCCCAGCAGATGCCGGTGCTGCTGGATAACATTCAGGGCAGCGGCCAGTTCCTCTGTCGAGAAACGATCATCCACCCGGGGCTGCCAGCCCAGCCGGGACAGCGCATCCTGAATGTACAGCGTGCTAAGCTGCTCAAGCTGGGGCAGCACCTCTGCCGCATAGTGATCGAGCCGGTACTGCGCGGCCAGTTCCGCCAGCCGGGGGTGAAGCTGCTCCGCCATTTCCGCCGCCGCCGGCAGATAATCCGGCATTGCCCCCGCTTCGTTTTCCTGGGGTCGCCACGCCACCTCGTACAGCCAGTCTGTATGCTGTGACTGCTGCGACTGCGCCAGATTCAGCAGGGTATCCTGCCCGGCGCGTTTGAAACGCAGCCCGTTGATGGCCGCCACAGGCTCGCCGTTTTCATCGTAGATGAATATTTCCGCGCTTTGGGTTTCGGTGCTGCCTGCCCGGGTCTCGACATGTGCCCACAGACGGGCCGATGGACGGGCATGAAGCTGGAACTGATCCAGCCCCAGCGGCAGATAGACATCATCGGCATAGCCCATCGCCGCCGCGGCCACCTGCAAACAGGCATCCAGCAGCGCGGGGTGGATATGATAGGCACCGGCTTCTTCGGTGATAAGCGCGGGCAGGTGAATCTGGCCCAGGGCTTCGCCATCCTGCCGCCAGACGCTGACCACACCCTTCAGGCTGTCGCCAAAGCCCAGCCCAACCCGGCGCAGGTGCGCATAATGCTCATCCGCCGTGACCTGCTCGGTGCAGCGTGCCTGAACCGCATCGGCAGAGAGCGCCGCCAATGATGACTGCTCACCCGCCTGCAGCACACCAGCGGCATGAAGCTGCCACGAATCGCCCCGCTGGCTGTACAGCTCAAAGGTGGCGCGTTCGGCAGTTTCCGGCGTGATAATCAACTGAACTGGCAGAGCTTCATGATCCGCCACGACCAGCGCTTCGTGAATCGCCATATCGTAGACGGTATGCACCCCCGGGCCATACACCGCCTGCGCCCCGGCGATGGCTATCTCCATGAAGCCAGTCGCAGGCAGCAGGGCCGTCTCGTAGATGCGGTGGTCATCCAGAAAGGCAAA
>CAZQIY010000024.1:9838-36199 GCA_964593565.1 uncultured Anaerolineaceae bacterium | reverse complement strand
CGCAGCGTCTCGATGGATGCGGCGAACTGCACCGCAGCGCGCACATGCTGGCGCCAGTACCCCGCAGAGGCCACCTCTGCCCCGGCGGCGCGCCCGGTCACGTTGGAAATAAGCCGGATGCGCGGCGATGAAAACGTGACACCGCTGGCGACACGTTCAAACTCATCGAGAATCGGGTCCATCAGCGGCGAATGGAAGGCATGCGATACCTTCAGCCGCCGCGATTTAATGCCGCTGGCGGTCAGGCCCTCGATCACCGACTCAACCGCACTGCCATCGCCGGAAATCACGATGTTGTCCGGGCCGTTGACCGCCGCAATAGAGACGGAATCAGCATAAGGCTGAATTGCTTCGGCAACAGTTGCTTCGTCTACAAATACGGCCGCCATCTGTCCGCCAGCGGGCAGCTTGCCCATCAGGCGGCCCCGCGCCGCAATCAGCTTCAGGCCATCTTCCAGACTGAACACCCCGGCAAGACAGGCCGCCACATATTCACCGACGCTGTGGCCCATCACGGCGGAAGGTTCAACGCCCCAGGAACGCCACAACTGCGCCAGCGCATATTCAATCGCGAACAGCGCAGGCTGGGTATAGGTGGTGTCATCCAGCGGCGATTCTTCACCCGGTTCCGGGTACAGCACCTGCAGCAGCGGCTGATCAAGCAGCGAGTCCAGAATCTCCGCGCACTGATCCAGCGCGGCCCGGAAAGTCGGCTGCGTTTCGTACAACTGCCGCCCCATATCCACATACTGCGCGCCCTGCCCGGTAAACAGGAAGGCTACACGCGGTTTATCCAGGCCCTCAACGCTGCCGCTGACGGCTCCTGTAACAGCCTGCCCTTCTGCAAAGGCGGTCAGTCTGGCGTGCAGGTCTTCGGTTGAACTGGCGGACAGGGCCAACCGGTGGCTCATCTGCGCCCGGCCGCTGTTGGCCGTAAAGGCGATGTCTGGCAAATTCTGTTCGGGGTGCGCTGCCAGATAATCCACCAGCCGCCGCGCAGTTTCGTACAGCGCACTATCGCTTTTGGCGGACAGCGCCAGCAGGTGCAGCGGACGATCCAGCGCTGGCGTCACAGGTTCCACGATGGGGGCGGCTTCCAGCACAATATGCGCGTTGGTGCCGCTAAAGCCAAAGGAACTGACACCTGCAATCAGACGGCCACCCACACCCTGCCAGGGCATCCGCTGTGTGGGCACGCTGACAGGCAGCTTTTCCCAGGGGATCAGCGGGCTGGGGTCATGGAAATGCAGATGCGGCGCAATTTCCTGATGCTGCATCATCAGCACCACTTTAATCAGGCCGGCGATGCCTGCCGCCGCTTCGGTATGGCCGATGTTAGTTTTGACGGACCCAATCCACACCGGCTGATCTGCGGCGCGCCTCTGGCCGAGGGCGGCCCCCAGCGCCTGCACTTCGATCGGGTCGCCCAGCGAAGTCCCGGTGCCGTGCGCCTCCACATAGCTGACCTGTTCCGGCTGTACGCTGGCATTAGCCAGAGCAGCACGAATCACTGCCTGCTGCGAGGGGCCGTTGGGCGCGGTCAGGCCGCTGCTGGCGCCGTCCTGGTTGACCGCCGAACCCCGGATCACGGCCAGGATACGATCTCCGGCAGCGGTGGCATCCGACAGGCGTTTGAGGACCACCATGCCGCAGCCTTCGCCGCGCACGAAACCATCCGCCGCCGCATCAAAGGTCTTGCAGTGGCCATCCGGGGCCAGCATGCCATATTTAGAGAAGGAAACGTAATTATCCGGCGTCAGGATCAGGTTAACCCCACCCGCCAGCGCCATATCACACTCGCCGCTGCGCAGGCTCTGCGCCGCCAGATGTACCGTCACCAGCGACGACGAGCAGGCTGTATCAATCGAGATGCTTGGCCCCTGCAGGCCCAGCGTGTAAGACAGCCGCCCGGATATAATGCTGTGCGCGATGCCAGAAGCATAATAAGCGTTGAGCAGGGTGGCATCGTTGGTTTTCATGTACAGGTGATCGTAGTCGCTGGACGTCACCCCGACAAACACCCCGGTCGCGCTGCCATTTAGCCTATCCGGTGCCTGCCCGGCGTTTTCCAGCGCTTCCCAACTGACCTCAAGCAGCAGCCGCTGCTGGGGGTCCATGCTGGCAGCTTCACGCGGGGAAATGCCAAAAAACTGCGGGTCAAAGTGATCGACTTTTTCCAGGAACGCGCCCAGATTCGTGGTCATCTTCCCCGGCACGTCCTCCGGGCTGTGATAAGCGCCGATATCCCACCGGTCCGACGGAATGGTGCGCACGGCATCCACCCCGTTTTGCAGAAGTTCCCACAACGCTTCCGGGTTATCTGCGCCGCCGGGATAGCGGCATCCGATGCCCACAATCGCAATCGGCTCAGTTCTGGCCTGCTCAACCGCGTCGAGCCGGGCCTGCATTTCCTCAAGCGCCAGAAAGGCCTGCTTTAATGGCGAGAGTTGTCCTTCGTCTGTTTTGCTGCTCATATCCACCCCTGTTAACAGCCGCCCAGGTAAATGTAATTTACTGGCCCTGGCGCTTCAGTTTTTGCATTAGCAGAATTTCAACTTCTTCATCGCTAAGATCAGCAATCTCGCTGGTCCGGGCGGATGGCGTCTCCTCTGGCCGGATTGTCACCACCGGCGGCGCTTCCTCCTGTGGGCCAGCCATCACCACCTGATCCAGATAGCCAGCAACTGCCTCAATAGACGGATAATCAAACACCAGCGTCGCCGGCAGCGCTTCCGTCAGCCCCAGTCCGGAACCAAGCAGGGCACGCAGTTCCAGCGCCATCAGCGAATCCAGGCCCATGTCCAGCAGGCGCTGCTGCCTGTCCAGCGGGTGATCATCCCCGACGCGCAGCACCCGCGCCAGATAATGACGCACATAATCGACCAGCAGTTCATGTCGCTCGTCGGGCAGCACTTCCTGAAGCTGGGCACGGAACAGGTCTGCCGGGTTTTCCGCTGCTGCCGCATCTTCCGGCGACGGGCTGAAGTCTGCCCCGGCCTGCCCGGTGACGACATCGAACTGCTCCGCAAAGGCCGCTTCCGGCACCTGTGCCAGAATGATGTGCTGGCCCAGAATTTCAGCAGGTGCACCGGGTTCCGGCCATGCCGCTACCGATTCAAAGCTGTGGGCGTGCAGCGCGTTCTTCCACTGCTCCGGTTTGAGGAGTGGATTATCCTCGCGCCAGTGGTCGAAGTAGCGCTGCCAGCCTTCGATCAGGCCGGTGGTGATATCAAACCATGAAAGATGTTCCGTCACCTCGTCCATCAGCAGCAGGCCGCCCGGACGCAGCAGCGCGTGCACATGCGCTAACGTGGCGTCCAGGTCGCGGGTTGCGTGCAGCACGTTGGTGGCAATAATCAGGTCAAAGCTCTGCGGCGGATAGCCCTGCTCTGCCGGATCATTTTCAATGTTCAGCAGGCCATAGCGGACAAACGGATAGTCGGCAAACTTCTCCGCCGCGTGCGCCAGAAACAGATTCGAGACATCCGTAAAGTGATAGGTGGTGCGCTCTGGTGGCAGCACAGGCAGAATCGAGCTTGTCGTCGCCCCGGTTCCCGCGCCAATTTCCAGCACCGTGATCGGCCGGGTGGCGGGCAGGGTGCGCGCCAGCGATGCCGCGACCTCGCGCATGATGTAGATGTAGTAACGCGACATTGCCCAGTGCTGGTACAGGTCCTCTGCGAACCCGAACGCCCCATCCGGGAACAGGGTTTCCAGGCCGCTCATAGCGCCCGTGATCACCGCAGGCAGATGCGTGCCACACCGTTCCATATAATCCACAATGTACGGGCTGTCGGGCATCAGCCGGCGCGCTTCATCCAGCAGGTCATCCACCGGCAGCGCAGCAATGGGCTGAACACTGACGAAGGTTTCCTCCTGCTGCTGTAGCAGCCCGGCATCCGCCAGCTTCCTTAACCAGCGCCCCATCAGGTCATGATACACCGGCAGAATGCCGCACTGCGCGATCAGGGTATCTACCGTGTGGCTTTCCCCTGGCTGCGCAAACACACCCAGCGTCCCCAGGGCGGAGCCAACATAGGCGACGGTCAGCCGGTGCAGACAGTCCCAGCGGTCAGCATACGTGCCCAGCGCCAGCTCAAGCGGCCCCTGGTGTGCCTGTTTCTGTCCGGCGGCGGTCACCGCTTTCCAGACTGGCACCTCCGGCTGAGGCGGCGTACTGGTGACATCGGTCCAGTAGCGGGCACGCTGGAAGGGATATGTTGGCAGAGGCAGTTTGCGATGCGGGTACGGGTCGTGAAATGTTTCCCAGTCCACCGTCGTACCGGTCACATAAAGCCCGGCCACGCTTTCAAGAATCTGCTGCCAGTCATCCCAGCCTTCGCGCAGGGAAGGCAGCCATACCGCCTCATTGTCCGGCAGACAGCGCTGGCCGATGGCGATCAGCGTGGGGTTGGGGCCAATTTCGATAAACACCCGCGACCCCTGGCTGTATAGTGTTTCAACAGCCGACGAAAAACGCACCGGCTGGCGAATATGCTGGCGCCAGTAGCTGGTCCGGGTCACCTCTGACGGTTTGACCACCTGCCCGGTCATCGAGGACACCAGTTCGATCTGCGGCGGGAAATATTCTACCGTCGCAGCGATCTGCTCAAATTCATCCAGCAGCGGATCAATCAGCGGCGAGTGTGAAGCCTGCGCGACTGCCAGACGGCGCGATTTGATACCTTCGGCCTTCAGCGTTTCGACCACCGCCGTCACTTCGGCCTCTGCGCCGGAAATGACGATGTTCTGCGGGCCGTTGATAACCGCCACCGCCACCCGATCCGCATAGGGCGCCACCGCCGCCGCCACGCGGGCCTCATCCGCAAACACCGCCACCATCTGGCCGGTTTCCGGGAGCGCGTCCATCAGCCTGCCGCGTGCGGCCACCAGCTTCAGGCCATCTTCCAGGCTGAAGATGCCGGCGACATGCGCTGCGGCATATTCCCCGACGCTGTGCCCGGCAACCATGGTCGGCTGAATGCCCCACGAGCGCCACAGTTCCGCCAGCGCGTACTGGATGGCGAACAGTGCGGGCTGGGTATACGTCATCCCGTCCATCAGAGATGGCGTCCCTGGCTCCGGATAAAGCACCGCCAGCAGCGGCTGATCCATATAGGATCGCAGCAGTTGATCGCACCGGTCCAGGGCCTCGCGGAAAATCGGCTGCGTTTCGTACAGGACACGCCCCATGTCGATATACTGCGCGCCGTGCCCGGTAAACAGGAAGGCCACCTCAGCCGAGTCCATCCCCTGCACCTGGCCGCTGAACAGGCCGACAGGAGAGTCGCCGCTGGCAAACGCAACCAGCTTATCACATGCCTCCGCTGCGCTGTTGGCCACCACCGCCAGCCGGTGGCTGAAATGCGAGCGCCCTGCCCCCGCGGTAAAACACACATCCGTAAAATTCGCCTGCGCGGTTTCGCTGTCCAGATATTCAAGATACTGCCCCACCAGCGCAGACAGCGCCGCTTCCGTTCTGGCAGACAGCGGCAGGATATGGTGCGAACGTTCGTCCACCGCGTCCACTGGTTCTGGCTCCGGCGCTTCTTCCAGGATGGCGTGCGCGTTGGTGCCGCTGAACCCAAAGGAACTCACCCCGGCGATCCGGCGGCCTTCGCGCACCGTCCAGGGAGTCAGCGCAGTCGGCACGGTGACCGGGTACTGATCCCAGGGGATATAAGGATTCAGTTCCTTCAGGTGCAGGTGCGGCGGAATTTGCTGATGCTGCAACGCCAGTACGGCTTTCATCAGCCCGGCGATGCCCGCTGCGGCTTCTGTGTGGCCGATGTTGGTTTTCACAGAACCAATCATCAGCGGTTCATCCGGGTTACGATCCTGCCCGTAAACCGCCGCCAGCGCGCCCACTTCGATAGGATCGCCCAGCGAGGTGCCTGTCCCGTGCGTTTCCACATAGCTGACTTCGTGCGGTTCTACCCCCGCCAGTTCCAGCGCCTTCGCGATCACCTGTTCCTGCGAAGGGCCGTTCGGGGCGGTCAGGCCGCCGCTGCGCCCATCCTGGTTGATGGCCGTCCCGCGAATGACCGCCATAATATGATCGTTGTCAGCCAGCGCATCGGACAGCCGCTTGAGCACCACCACGCCGCATCCCTCGCTGCGCACATAGCCATCGGCGGCGGCATCAAAGGTTTTACAGCGACCATCGTCCGCCATCATCTGTGCTTTGGAGAAATTCACCGTAATCTCTGGTGTGAGGATCAGGTTCACCCCGCCCACCAGCGCCAGATGACATTCTTTTTGCCGCAGGCTCTGTACTGCCAGATGAGTCGCCACCAGCGAGCCGGAACAGGCCGTATCCAATGCGATATTTGGCCCTTGCAGCCCCAGGATGTACGACAGACGCCCGGCGGCCACGCTGTAAGCGTTGCCGGTGCTGGCGTAGGTATCAATCTGGCGAATATCGCGCACCAGCATACGGAAATAGTCGCTGTTGCTGATGCCCAGGAACACCCCTGTCAGGCTGCCAAACAGCTTATCCGGGGCCTGCCCGGCATTTTCCAGCGCCTCCCAGGTTATCTCCAGCAGGAGGCGCTGCTGCGGGTCCATGCTGGCCGCTTCGCGCGGGGCAATGCCAAAAAAATGAGGATCAAACCGATCAATATCCGTCAGGAACCCGCCATACCGGGTAGACATCTTGCCCGGCTTCATCGGGTCCGGGTCATAAAAGGCATCCATGCTCCACCGTTCCGGCGGCACTTCGGTGATGGCATCCACCCCCTCGCGCAGCAGATGCCAGAACGCCCTGGGGTTATTGGCCCCACCGGGAAAGCGCATACCCATACCGACTACAGCAATCGGCTCTTTCTGCTGCCCTTCCAGGTCATCAAGCTGGCTGCGCATCTCGCGCAGTTCCAGCAGTGCGCGTTTAATCGGGGACAGATCTTCAGCGCTTGCCATCTTTCGGTCCTTTCTTCATGTTGTCCAGCTCTGCCAGCAGCAGGGCTTCCGCTTCTTCATCCGAAAGCGTCTGCAGGTCATCTTCTATCTTGTCGCGCTGGCGATCCTCAGGCGCAGAGTCTGGCCGGCCAGTCGCAGCCTGTGACGATGCAAGGGCGGGCACGTGAGTCATCAGGTAGGTGGTCAGTGCCTCGCTGGTAGGATAATCAAATAACAGCGTCGCCGGCAGCGTATAATCGAGCGCCGTGCACAGCAGATTGCGCATCTCAACCGCCATCAGCGAATCCAGACCGAGTTCGTGCAAAGGCTGGTGCGGATCAATCATCTGGGCAGACCGCAGCCCCAGAATGCGCATTACCTCGTCATGGATGAAATTCAGCAGCAGGTTTCTGCGCCGCGCCGGGGCGGTTTCCTCCCAGCGTTTCAGCAGGTCCGGCGGGGCGGATGCCGGGGCACTGGCCGCAGAAGCTGCCGCGCCGCGCACCACCTCGGTAAAGAACGCCCGCCTGCCCAGCGCATCCAGATTCAGGCTGGCCCAGTTGAAGGGCATCACGACCACCTGCGCCGCGTCCTGTGCCAGAAGTTGACCCAGCAGGGGCAGGCCCTGCTCTGGCTGGATATGTCCCATGCCGTGCCGGGTCCACCAGACCTGACCATTCATGTTAGCCGTCATCCCCAGGTTATCCCAGGCACCCCAGTTGATGGTGAGCGCGGGCAAACCCTGTTCGCGGCGGGCATGCGCGAACACATCCATAAACATGTTGGCGGCGGTATAGTTGATCTGCCCCGGCAGGCCCAGCGTTGACGCCGCGCCGGAAAACATCACGAAGAAATCCAGCGGCAGGTGCCGGGTCAGGTGATGCAGGTTGAGGGTGCCCACGACCTTGGGCAGCATCACCCGCTCGAAGCGCGACCAGTCCTGCCTGAGCAGCACACCATCATCAGCGACGCCCGCCGCATGGATGATGCCTCGCAGCGGTGGCAGATTCTGCTCGATTTCCGACAGCACAGCGGCAGCATCCGCCTCGCTGGCGATATCCGCCTGCCAGGCCAGCACCTGCGCACCGCTGCTTTCCATCGTCTCAATCGCCTGCATGGCGGCTTCGGATGGCGCGCTGCGGCCCACTAACACCAGCGTCCGCGCCCCCTGCTCCACCAGCCAGCGGGCCACATGCAGGCCGATACCGCCCAGCCCGCCGGTGATCAGATAGGTGCTGTCCGGGCGCACAGTGCCCGCCCCGGCAGCGGCAGGCTGTGTGATAACGATCTTGCCGATGTGCCTGGCCTGCGCCATATAGCGGAAAGCGCTGGCCGCACTGCTGATGGGAAAGACGCGATGCGGCAGCGGGCCAAACGCGCCCTGATCGAACAGCGGCATCAGGTCTGCCCACATCTGCTGCACCACTTCTGGCTGCTGCTGGAAAACATCCGCCAGAAAAACGATGTCATAGGCGGCGTTGGGCTTTACTTCGGCGAACTGTTCCGCCGTCCAGATGCCCGTCTTGCCGATTTCCAGAAAATGCCCGTCACCGGCCAGCACCGCGATACTTTTGGCGATAAATTCCCCCGCCAGCGAGTTCAGCACCACATCCACGCCGCGCCCGCCCGTAATTGCCATGATCTCGTCAGCAAAATCCAGCGAGCGCGAGTCCATCACATGCTGGACGCCCAGCGACTTCAGGAAATCACGCTTTTCCGGGCTGCCAGCCGTGGCAAAAATTTCCGCGCCGGCGTGCTGAGCGATCTGTATCGCGGCCATGCCGACACCGCCCGCCCCGGCGTGGATCAGCACGCTCTGGCCAGCGGACAGATTCGCCAGATAACCCAGCGCATAGTAAGCCGTCAGGAAGGTGATCGGAATGGTGGCTGCTTCCTCAAAACTGAGATGATCCGGCATGCGGGTAACCAGCGCCGCTGGCGTAGTCACAAAGGTGCGGAAGCTGCCAGTGGCCGCCGCCATGACCGCATCGCCCACCTGAAAATCCGTCACGCCCGCACCAACGGCCACCACCTCACCGGCGCATTCATCGCCCAGCAGCCCTGCATCACCGGGGTACATCCCCAGCGTCTTGAGCACATCGCGGAAGTTCAGCCCGGTGGCGTGTACCCGAATTTCGACCTCGCCCAGGTCGGGCATGTTCCGTTCGACAGGCACCAGCGTCAGGCTGTCCAGGGTCCCCTCAGATGCCACCACAAGCTGGCTGACCTCAGCCGCGCTGCCGGATTGCACAGTACCGGCCTGGGCGCGGCGGGCCAGCCGCGAGACATAACGCTGACCGTCCCGAAATGCCACCTGATTTTCCTCAGTCTGCGCCCGCAGTTCATCGAACAGCAGCCCGGCGGTTTCTTCCACAGCCATCTGCCGGTCCAGGTCCACACACGCGCAGTTCAGGCCGGGCTGTTCGATCATCAGCGAGTTGGCAAGGCCCCACAGCGGCGCCTGTTCAACCGCCGGAGCCACCCCCTCCATCACAGGCTGCGCATCCTGCGTCACCAGCCACAGGCCGGTCAGATTCGCCTGTTCCAGCGCAGCCGCCGCCTGTGCCAGATAGAGGGCGCTGCCCAGGGACAGCTTCTGAACATCCAGCACCGGCGCAGTTTCGGCGGGCACAGCGCCGATACCCCACAGGTAGACAACGCCCCAGGGCGCAGATTCATCAGCGGCAACGACCTCATGCAGCACGCGGCGGAAATCGTCCGGCTGATCCGGGTTTAACTGCCACTCGTCCGCGCTGATCTGCTCGTAAGTATCGCCAGGGCACACCTGCATGACAGCGCCGCCCGCCGCCCGGACCTGTTCCGCCAGCACATCGCCCACGCCCTGGGCATCGCTGAAGATGACCCAGTTTCCGCCAGCAGACCCAGCAGCGGACGACGGAGTTTCCATTGGCGACTGCCGCCAGACCACCTCATACAGCCATGTATCGACAGACTCTGCGACAGCGGCGCGCATGATGCGCTGCAGGGCGGCCTGGCTGGCGCGTTTGTGGTGGATGCCCTCGATCCAGACGACCAGCCGGCCCTCATCATCCACCACGCGCACATCTGAACTGGTGGTTTCGCCGCTGGCGCCGGTGCGCACCTGCACATGCGCCCACAACCGGGCGCCCGGGCGGGCATACACATGCAGGCTGTCCACGCTGACAGGCAGATAGGCCTGCGGGTTGGCGTTGGCAAAGTCCGCCAGCGTCACAATGATCGGCTGAATGCAGGCATCCAGCAGCGCCGGGTGGATCTGGTATGCGTGCTGTTCCGCCAGCAGGTGATGCGGCAGTTGAATCTCCGCCACCGCTTCCTGATCGCCCTGCCACAGGCGCTGTATCGCCACAAAGCCAGGGCCAAAGCCGAGGCCGCTTTGCTGCATAAACGTATAATAATCCTCTGCCGCTACTTCCGTATGGCAGCGCGCCTGGGCTTCATCCCAGGAAACAGCTTCCGGCTGGGTCGTGTCTGGCTGAACCTTGCCGGATGCATGCAGAGTCCACTGGTCCTCGCCGCTCTGGCTGTAAATCTGGAACGTCGCCCCGCCAGAGTCTGCCGGCGCAAGATGCACCTGGAACATCACTTCCTGATCTTCCGGCAGGATCAGTGCTTCCTGAATGGCAACATCTGACAGGCTGTAACGCCCCTCGCCCAGCGCCTGCCGGGCCGCAGACAGCACCACCTCTAAATAAGCTGTGCCGGGCATGACCACCTGCTCTAATACCCGGTGATCTGACAGGAACGCGGGCATATCCGCGCTTATCACCGATTCAAACAGCGCCCCCTGCACTGCGGGCGACTTGACCCGCCGCCCCAGCACAGGATGCCCGGCATCGTCCGCCCCAATGGCACGATCCGACAGCCGGGACCGCCGCCGGGTTCGGGTATCCATCCAGTACCGTTCCCACTGCCAGGGGTAAGTGGGCAAAGACACCACCCGCCCGCCCGAAGGCAGAATTTTGTCCCATTCCGGAATCCAGCCCTGGCTGTACAGATCAGCCAGCGCGGACAGCATCGCCTCGTGTTCGTCGCGTCCCCGGCGCAGCGTGGGCACCACCGTCCCCTGCTGGCCAGCACCATCCAGACACTGGGCGATCATCCCCCCCAGCACCGGATGCGGGCTGATTTCCACAAACGTATCGTAGCCATCCGCAAGCAGGCTGTGGACTGCATCGGCAAAGCGCACTGGCTGGCGCACATTGCGGCCCCAGTACGCGCTGTCGAACAACGGGCCATCCTGCGCCTGCCCGGTCACAGTGGAATAGATCGGGAGGGCGGCGCGCTGTGGTGTCAGGCCGTTTAGTTCCGCAGTCAGCGCGTTGGCGTAGGGGGTCATCTGGGCGCTGTGGAAAGCATAATTCACCCGCAGCATCCGGTGGAAAACATCCCAGTTCGCCAGCTCGTCCAGCACTTCGTTCAGCGCGGCTTCCTCGCCAGACAGAACCACCGTAGTCGGGCTGTTGATGGCGGCCACAGACAGGCGATCCCCATACCCGGCGATCAGGCTCTCCGCTTCCTGCGGCGTCAGTTCGACAGAGGCCATTTTGCCATTGCCAGTCGCCTGCTGCATCAGGCGCGCCCGATGAAACACCAGCCGCACCGCATCTTCCAGGCTCAGCACGCCCGCAGCATAGGCGGCGGTTACCTCACCAATGCTGTGCCCCACCACCGCCTGCGGCCCAATGCCCCAGGAGCGCAGCAAATCCGTCAGGCCGATCTGAAGCGCGAAGATGGCAGGCTGGGCCACCTCAGTCTGATCAAGGCGGGTATCGGCTTCGCTGGCGGTTAATTCCTCCAGCAGCGACCAGCCTGTATAGGGGCGCAGCAGCGCATCAATGCGCGTGATGCTTTCCCGAAAGACTGGTTCCTTCTCGAGCAGATCGCGGCCCATTGCCCACCACTGCGGCCCCTGCCCGGAGTACACAAATACCAACCGGGAGGACTGACCGGGCACGCGCTGGTTCACCGCTGTTCTGCCCAGCCACTGATCCAGCTTTTCCGCCAGTTCTTCATGGGTGCGCCCTGCAAAGGCCGCCCGGTAGCTGTAATGGGTGCGGCGGACGCTGGCCGTATACGCGATATCTGTCAGGGCGGGCGCAGTCGAATCCATCAGGAAGCTGCGGAAGTCGCCTGCCATGGTGTGCAGCGCTTCCGGGCTGGCGGCAGACAGCGGCAGCAGATAATGCCGGTCGGCCTGCTGTGGCTGCCCCCCTGGCAGCCGGGGCGCTTCCTCCAGAATGACATGGGCGTTGGTGCCGCCAAACCCAAACGAGCTAACCCCCGCAAAGCGCGGGCCAGCTTCGGCAGGCCAGGGCATCGGCTCTGTCGGAATCACAAACGGGATATCCGGCGAAATGTGCGGGTTGAGCGACTGAAAATGCAGATGCGGCGGAATCGTCTCATGCTGCATGCTCAGCACTACTTTAATCAGCCCGGCCAGCCCGGCGGCGGCTTCCAGATGGCCGATGTTGGTTTTCACCGAGCCAATCGCAATCGGACGACCATCCGGGCGCGGCCCGCCAAACACCTCGCTCAGCGATTCCACCTCAATCGGGTCGCCCAGGGCCGTGCCGGTGCCATGCGCTTCCAGGTAGGTGATCTGTGACGGATCGACCTGTCCATTAGTCAGCGCCTGCCGGACCACCTCCTGCTGGGCCAGCCCGTTGGGCGCGGTCAGCACATTGGTACGCCCATCCTGATTCACCGCCGAGCCGCGAATGACGGCATGAATGCGGTCCCCATCCGCCAGCGCGTCCGCCAGCCGCTTGAGCACAACCACCGCGCAGCCTTCGCCGCGCACAAAGCCGTTGGCCCGCGCATCAAAAGTCTTGCAGCGGCCATCCTCTGCCAGAAAACCCCATTTCGACAGCGAAATCGTGGTTTCCGGGGTGATCATCAGGTTGATGGCGCCCGCCACCGCCACACGGCATTCGCCCTGCCGCAGGCTCTGGCAGGCGGTATGCACCGCCACCAGCGACGCCGAGCAGGCCGTATCAATGGTCATGCTGGGACCTTGCAGGTTGAGCGAAAATGACAGGCGGTTGGCCACGATGCTGTAAGCCGTGCCGGAACTGGTATAGGCGTTGATGCTGCCGCGATCCGCCAGTTGAAGATAGGCATAGTCATCGTGGCAGATGGAAGCAAACACGCCCGTCGGGCTGGAAGTCAGACTTTCCCGCGTCAGGCCGGCATCTTCCAGCGCCTCGTAGGATACCTCCAGCATCAGGCGCTGCTGTGGGTCAATCCAGACCGCCTCGCGCGGGGAAATGCCAAAGAAGCCAGGGTCAAACTGATCCACGCCATCCAGAAAGCCGCCCCAGCGGGTAGACATCTTGCCGGGTGTGGCGGGGTCCGGGTCATACAGCGCATCGGCGTCCCAGCGGTCAGCGGGCACCTCAGAAATCGCATCCACGCCGTTAACCAGAAGCTCCCAGAACTGCTGCGGGTTATTCGCCCCGCCGGGAAAGCGGCAGCCCATGCCGATGATTGCGATGGGTTCGGCTTTCAGAAGTTCAAGGTGCTCGTTCTGGGCACGCGCCTGCCGCGCCAGCAGGGCCAGCTTCACTGCAGACAGATTTGTTTGTGGTGTGTTACTCATTAACAACCTCACCCATCATCTAGTAATTATTGACCCAACAGCCGCCTGAGGGCTTCTTCGTCAGAAAGTTCTTCCAGGTCTTCCAGCACGCTGTCCATCGCAGGTTTTTCATCCACCGCAGCCGGTTCATCCGCTGCCGGGGCCGCCTCCGCCCCCAGCGGAACCCCTATTTTGTTCGCCAGATAGGGCGCCATGGCGGCAACCGTCGGGTAGTTCCAGGCCAGGGTCGCCGGCAGCGCCAGCCCCAGGTCCGCTTCCAGACGATTACGCAGTTCCAGCGACATCAGCGAATCCAGGCCCAGCGTACCCAGCGGGCGGGAGAGTTCCACGCGCGAAGGCGACAGACGCAGCACCCCAGCCACCTGATTTTGCAGATAGGTCTGCATCCAGGGCAGGCGGTTTTCCGGCGACAGTTCCATCAGCGTTTCATACACACTGATGCGCTGTTCCTGGCTCTCCGGCGCATCGGCTCCGTTCATGCTGTGATCCGCCTCTGCCGCGCTGGCGGTTTCGATTTCATCCGCCAGATGCAGATAATGCGCAAACAGCGAGGCCCGGAACTGCGCCCAGTCTACGGGCATCACCATCACCTGCGCCGCTGCGGAATGGTCGTGGCGCAGAATCTGCTCGAGTGCAGCCAGCCCACGCTCCGGCGCAAAGTCGTAAATCCCCTTGGAGTCGAACTTCGGCGCGTTGGTTCCCGCAACCCCCAGGTCTGCCCACACAGCCCAGTTGATGCTGAGGGCAGCCGCGCCGGAGGCCCGCCGGTAGTGCGCCAGCGCATCCAGGAAGGCGTTGGCAGCCGCATAGCTCGCCTGGCCAGCCTGCCCCAGAATCGAGGTGATGGACGAGAACAGGATGAAGAAATCGACATCCGGCAGCAGTTGATGCAGCAGCCAGCCCCCGGTCACCTTGGGCCGCAGAATACGGCTAAAGGCTTCCTCGTCCATCTGGGCCATCAGCCGCCCTTCCAGCGCGCCAGCAGCATGCACCACGCCGCGAATCGACGGCCAGCCTTCATCCGCGAATTGTTCCAGATACGTCACCAGCGCGGTTTCATCAGCCACATCAACCGCCGCCAGATGCACGCTGGCGCCCATACGCTCCAGTTCACGCACCGCTGCCACCTTGCGGCCCATGTCGCTGTGCGGGTCAAGCTGCTTCCAGGCAGCACGCGGCGGAAGTGGGGTGCGTCCCATCAGGATCAGCCGCCGCGCACCCTGCTGCACCATCCAGCGTGCCACCAGCAGCCCAAGCGCCCCCAGCCCGCCAGTCACCAGATAGGTGCCATCAGCGTGCAGGCGGAAGGCTGCATCTGAATCAGGGGCTGCGCGATGCCGCACCAGCCGGGCCACATAGCGCGCCCCACCATACAGCGCCACCTGATCTTCACCATCCGGACTAAGGATTTCCACTGTCAACTGCTGCGCAATATCCGCGACCGCAGCGACAGGCTCCACATCAATCAGCCCGCCCCACAGTTCCGGGTGTTCTTCGGCCATGACATGCCCCAGCCCCCACACGGGCGACTGCGCCACCCCGGTCGTGGCGGACCCGGCCACCTGCTGCGTGCCGCTGGTCGCCAGCCATACACGGGGCTGCTGCTGCCATCCGGCCTCATCAATCGCCTGCACCAGCGCCAGCACGCTTAATGCGCCCAGGTGCTGCGCGTCATCCAGCGTCTGCGCGGTCACCTCGTCCGGCACATCCAGACTCCACAGGTGCAGAATGCCCTGGCAGGACAGCGCCCGTACTTCAAACACGTCCTGCAGCAGACGCCGCATATCCTCGCGGCTGCTGGGCTGTACCTGCGCCTGATCGTCGCTCAGCAGCGCGTACTGCGGGCCATGCTGAACCACAATCGCCTGCTGGCCTGCTGCCTGTAACTGCGCCGCTACCTGAGCGCCCACACCCGCCGCATCGGCAAAAATCAGCCACGTGCCGGATGCCTTAGCCGCATCGGACGCTGATTCCGGGTGTGGTTTCTGGCGCCACTGCAATTCGTAAAACCAGTTTTCCAGCGCATCATCGAACACGCTGTCCGGCCCGGCCAGCCGCACGCCCAGCATCTCCGCCAGGATACGATCCTCGTGGTCAAGCAGCACCACGTTCTGCACCGAATCATCACTGCCGTCCGGAGCATAGGCCAGGCCAGCGGCCGCGGCAGAGGCATCGTATACCCGTACCTCGTCCACCGCCAGCGGGACACCGCCGCTGCTGGTCAGCGCGGCCAGTTGGAATCCATCCTCCAGCCGCAGCCCCTGCGCCTGCGGGTTGATGTGCCCAAAGACCACCCCGTCAGCCTGCCAGAGCTGCGCCAGCCGCTGCAAACCCGGACCAAACTGAATCCCCCTGGCTTCCAGCGCCTGATAAATCTCCGCTGATGAGACAGGCTGGCCTCCCTGCGCACGATCCATCGCGGGCAGCACTGCCTCCGGCTCGACAGCGCGAATCGCGCCGCTGGCGTGGAGGGTCCAGGCATCGTCCGTCTGGCTGTAGATGCGGAAGGCCGTCTCGATACCCTCGTCTGCCAGGGCCACCTGCATCACCGGCCCGGGGCCATCCTGTGGCAGGAAAAGTACCTTTTCAACGTTGAACTGAGTCACAGCCCAGGCGGCTTCGCCAAAGATTTCACGGGCTGCGGCCAGCACCATGTCCACATAGGCCGACGCCGGCAGCACCGGCACGCCCTGAACCAGATAATCATACGCATACGGGAAGGCGCTTCTATCCAGCCGGTTTTCCCAGACCCACCGGCCCGTTGCATCCGCCAGGTGCAGGCGCTGGCCCAGCAGGTTGTCGCTGCGCGGGCGATAGTACCTGTCCCGCTGATCGGCCTCATTGAGCCAGAAACGCTCACGCTGCCAGGGATAAGTCGGCAGACGCTGTACATTCCCGGCCGGGTACAGGCAGGACCAGTCCACCGGGTATCCCGCCGCATACAACCCGCCCAGGCTCGCCAGCATGACGGTCTGTTCATCTTCCTCGCGGCGCATGGAGGGCAGCGTAATAATCTCCTCCGCGCCCAGCGCCTGAACGCTCTGCTCAACTGCGGCCAGCAGCACCGGGTGCGGACCAATTTCAATAAAGGTGTTGCAGCCATCCGCCAGGGCCTGCTGCACAGCGGCTGCAAACCGCACGGGCTGCCGCAGGTTATCGCCCCAGTACGTGGCATCGAAGCCGCTGCCCGGATGCAGCGCCCCGGTCACCGTTGAATATACCGGGATGGTGGCATCAACAGGCTGCATCCCCGCCAGATCATGCACCAGTTCGGGCCGCAGCGGGTCCATGTGCGTGCTGTGCGACGCAACACTGATCTTCACCAGGCGGCAGAACACTTCCTGCGCCTTCAGCATGTCCAGTACCTCGTTCAGCGCCGCCGGGTCGCCAGCAATCACCGTCGAGCGCGGCCCATTGCTGACCGCAATGCTAAGCTGCCCCTCATACCCGGCGATCACAGCCTGCGCTTCATCGAAGGTCAGTTCCACCACCGCCATCGCGCCCTTCCCGCTGACCTGCTGCATTAACTGGCTGCGGCGGCAGATGACGTGGGCAGCATCCTCCAGGCTTATTGCCCCGGCTATATACGCTCCGGCGACCTCGCCCATGCTGTGGCCGATCACGGCGTCCGGCACGATACCCCACGACTGCCACAGGTCCGCCAGCGCCACCTGCACTGCAAACAGCAGCGGCTGCACCTTATCCATTTCCTCAAAAGCGGCGGGCGTTTCCAGGGCTTCCAGCAGCGACCAGTTGATATACGGCGCCATCGCCTGCTGGCAGGCTTCAAACGCCTCGCGGAAAACCGGCTCCTGCGCCACAAGCTGCTGCGCCATGCCGGCCCACTGGCCGCCCTGCCCCGGGAAAACAAAGACAATCCTGCGCGCAGACAGTTCAGAATCTGTGCTGACGGTGACGGCCACCTCGCGCCGCTGCTCTCCGTTCATGAAAGCGGCGATTTGATCCGCCATTTCCGCGCTGGTGCGGGCCACCACCGCCAGGCGCTGCCGGTGATGCGTGCGCCGTGTGCCTGCGGTGTAGCACAGGTCGTACAGATTTTCATCATCCAGGACAGCCTGATAGACCCCCGCCAGATCGTGCAGGCCCTGCGCTGTGCGCGCAGAAAGCGGCAGCACATAGGGGCGGTCTGTTTCCACCTGCGGCGGCACTGCGGGCTGCGGAATATATTCTTCCAGCACGATATGAGCATTTGTGCCGGTAATGCCGAAGGAGTTCACTCCGGCCAGAATTGGTCCGTCGTTATCTGGCAGAGGCCCGAACTCACGCTGAAGCACAAAAGGCATCTGCTCCCAGGCGATTTTGGGATTCGGGGTGTTAAAATGAAGGTTGGCGGGAACAGCGCGATGTTGAAGGCACAGCGCGGCTTTGATCAGCCCGGCGATGCCAGAAGCAGCCTCTGCATGCCCAATATTGGTCTTTACCGAACCGAGGATGCAGGGGCGGTCTGCCGGACGATTGCCCCCCAGTACCTTTCCCAGCGCCGTCAGTTCGACCGGATCGCCAATACGGGTGCCGGTGCCATGCGCCTCGATATACTGCACCGCCGCCGGGTCCACCCCTGCCACCCGGTAGGCTTCGAGCAGCATCGCCACCTGCGCATCGGCCCCCGGCGCGACCAGCAGTTCGCTGCTGCGCCCATCGTTGTTAACCGCGCCGCCGCGTATGAGGGCATAGATCGGGTCACGATCCGCCAGCGCCTTTGAAAGCGGCTTCAGCACCACAACCCCCACACCTTCGCTGCGCACATAGCCATTCGCAGAGGCATCGCCAAACTTGCTGCGGCCATCCGGCGACAGCACGCCGGAGCGCGAATAGCCAATGGTCATTTCAGGCATTAGAATCAGATTGGCACCCCCCACCACCGCCAGTTCAGACTCCCCGTTCCACAGGCTCTGGCAGGCCAGATGCGCGGCCACCAGCGAGGAGGAGCAGGCGGTATCCACTGTCATGCTGGGGCCGCGAAAATCGAAGCTGTAGGACACACGCCCGGAAGCGGAATGACGCCCGCCCCCGATGGTGGTATACAGGTTAATATCATCGATGGCGGCGTACATGCGGTCTTCGTAATCGCTCGTCCACATGCCGATAAAAACACCCGCCTGGCTGCCCGCCAGTTCAGACGGCACAAGACCGGCATCTTCCAGCGCTTCCCAGGTGACTTCCAGCAGCAGCCGCTGCTGCGGGTCAATATATTCTGCTTCGCGGGGGGAAATGCCAAAAAAGTCAGCATCAAAGTTGACCACTTCATCAACAAACCCACCCTGCCGGGTAGCTACTTTTCCCGGCTGCTGAGGGGTGGGGTCATAATATTTTTCAATGTCAAAACGATCCGCCGGCACATCGGTAATTGCATCCACGCTGTTTTTCATCAGTTCCCAGAACTGACGCGGGTTATTCGCACTGCCCGGGAAACGGCAGCCCATTCCGATAATTGCAATTGGCTCTCTCATACATGCTCCCCTTCCGAGACGAATCGCTCACTACGCCAGTGCCAGTATTGCACGCGCCGCACCGGCCCTTCGACAGCCAGTGCACCTGTATAATTCGGGGCTGGTACGAATGCCTGCAGAAACCAGCGTTCTGCCGCGGTTGGGTCGTTTGAGATGCGCTGCAACCGTGCAGTTTCGCCTGGTGCTAATGATACATCAAAGCTGTTCAGGGAATGCGAAAGACCTTCGCCCACCGCCTTGATAAAGGCTTCCTTACGAGTCCAGCCATTAAAAAATGCTTCCAGCCTGGCGGTGGATGGCACCGCTGCCAGAGCAGTATTTTCCGCCGCAGAAAAACAGTGCGCCGCCAGCGATTCCAGATCGTCTACTGGCCGCAGATATTCCACATCGACGCCGATTTCGCACCCTCGTATGAGGGCATACACCGCCAGCGCCCGCGAGTGAGAGACATTAAAGTGCAGATCATCCGCCTGCCACGCGCCGCCCAAAGCCGGTTTGCCCTGTGGGTTATAGACAAAATAGAGGGCTTCTGGCGCCGCATTCAGATAATGCGCCAGCACATGACGCAGCACGCCGCGCCCAACCACATAATGCCGCTGATTCTCTGCGAAATGAAATCTGGCCGCCCGGTCTTTTTCATCTGGCGAAAGTGTCGCCATCAGCGCCTGAAACACCGGCTCCGGCTGGTCCAGATGGGCAGCCCACAGATGCACTTCCGCCTGCCCCAGGGTCAGGTTTGTGCCGGGCGACAGCCAGGTACTGTCCAGATAAACCACACTCACCCTTCTCCGTCTTTGCTGTCGAGAAGGCGCGAAAGATCGCTGTTCATGGTTTGCAGCACAGCGTCCAGATGATCCTGCAGGAAGAAGTGACCGCCGGAAAACATCTGGCTGCTGAACCTGCTGGTCGTATGTTCATTCCACGCTGCGATCTGGTCGGCATTCACTGTAAGATCCTGGTGCCCGCCAAAGGCTGAAATCGGACAATCCAGCGGACGATCCGGCACATAGGCATAGGTTTCCAGCAGTTCAAAATTCTTGCGCAGGACAGGCAGAAACAGCGCCAGCATATCCGGCTCCTGCAAAATCGTGGCCGGTATACCGTTGTAGCGATGCTGCAGCGCTTCAATAAAAGCGGTATCCGGCAGGTGGTGGATGGGGCTGCTGGTGACGGGCAGATGCGGTGCGCGCCGGGCCGCTATAAAGAGATGTGCCGCCAGATGATCGCGCCGCCGCAGTTCACGTGCCAGCTCGTAGGCGATCAGCCCGCCCACGCTGTAGCCAAACAAGGCGAATGGCACCGTCAGCAAAGGCTCGATATTATCTGCAAGGTCTTTGGCAAGGGGCGCTGTCCGTGTGTAAGGCGTTTCGCGCATGCGCATGCCCTGGCCAGGAAGCTGAACCGCGCATACTTCGACACTGGCGGGCAGCATCGCGCCCCAACTGCGAAACTGCCCGGTACTGCCGCCGGCATTGGCAAAACAGAAAAGGCGCAGCGCTGGTTTAGGCTGTGGATTAAACGGGATGAACCAGTTTGTAGCAGTAGTGACCATTCTGTAACCATTCAACTGTTAAAACAGGAAATATCAGGCGGGTGAATTTTTCAGAAAACAGTGCAGTGCAGAGGCACAACCCCCTCCGTACCTACCGATACAGTATCATTTGGTTTGCAACTTGCTGGTACCTAAAATTGAGATTTAAGGTGCGCTTTAGTCCCTTCTGTCAGGATGTAGCGCATGTATTTGAGGAACTGAGAAAGCACTCCCCGTCTATGAGCAGCACTGAAAATGAGGCAGATCAACCCCAGCGCAACGTGGGACGCATTATTGTCCGCAACACGCTGTTCGGCATGGGCGCGCAGTTCACACTGCGAATAATCGGTTTTCTATTCAACATTCTGGTGATTCGCACCCTGGGCGATGCCAGCTTTGGTCAGTATTCAGTCATCCTGGCCTGGGCGGGGCTGTTTTCTGTGCTGGGGGATATGGGCATCACCCAGTACATGACCCGCGAAGTCTCGCGCGATCCGGAACGTGCGCAGGAGCTGTTCTGGAACACGGCAGCACTGCGTTTTGTGCTGTCGATCATTGCCGCCGTTGTCACCATCCAGGCCGCGATTCTCAAACCCTACGAGCCGGAGCTTGTATTGGGCATCGCCCTGTACACACTGACCTATTTTCTGCAGGCGCTGCTGGCCCCGCTGCAAAGCACGGTCGCAGGCAACGAGCGCATCGACATTCTGGCGGTGTTCACCGTCATTGGCCAGATTACCTTTATGGTCGCAGGGACACTGTTTCTGCTGGCGGGGTTCAATTTTATCTGGCTGGTGGTTGCCGGGCTGATCAACATGCCTATTCTGATCGGCCTGAACCTGTGGGTGGTCTACCGCTATAAGATGCAGCCCCCACGCTTTCGCATCAACCCCGGCACATGGAAGCGCCTGCTGCTGGCCGGCCTGCCCTTTGCAGCCATCCAGCTTGCCCTCACCTTTAATTTTCAGATCGATACCGTGATGCTGGAAACCTTTCATCCGGCGGCGGTGGTGGGCTGGTACAACGCCGCCTATCATTTCACGCGGTCCCTGCTGATCCTGACCGCCGCGCTGATCGTCGCGATGCCCCTGTCGCTGGCCAGAGAGCATGCCATCAATCCTAAAGCGATCCTGCCCTGGTATTATCGCTCGACCAAATTTATGGTGCTGATCGGGCTGCCGCTGGCGGTGGGGGGCACCCTGCTGGCAGATAAGATTATCCTTTTCCTGTATGGCTGGGAATATGCCCCGGCGGCCATAGGCTTTGCCATTCTGATCTGGGATACGCCGCTGCTGATGTATACCTCTCTGTGTGGCAACCTGACCACAGCCATCAAAAAAGAGCGGTCCGCCATGTGGATCTACTTCAGCCTGGCGGCGCTCAATTTCACCCTTAACCTGCTGTTTATTCCAACCTACGGCCTCATCGCGGCAGCCTTCACTACTGTCGCGGCGGAACTGCTGGGGGCGATTCTGTTCTACCGCCTGTTCCGTCGCGAATTTGGCGCCGGGCTGGGTCTTGCACAGTACGTGCGCCTGGTGCTGGCGGCGGCCTGCATGGGGATCATCATCGTCCTATTCCGCGACGCCCACCTGCTGATCGCGGTGGGCACCGGCGCAGTCAGCTACTTCATTCTGGTGTGGATCACAGGCGCGCTTACACAGGAAGAACGCGATTTTCTGACCGGCCAACTGCGGCGGCGGTTGGGCGGGGTCATGCGGCGGGCCTATCACCGTGCCTGATCTGTCCTAATCAAACCAGGCCCGCATGACCAGTTCGAAGGTAATTAAAGGAGCAACTTTGCCAATGGTCCACAGCGTATTCCCGGAAACATGCTGCGCCATCAACGAGCGCACAAAGGGCATATTGAGGATGCCTCGCTCCTCAGTGCGGCGGTCAAACAGGATGCCCTCCGCCCAGTCGCGCAGTTCATGACGCAGATAACTTTCATAATCTGCGTACAGAGTTGGCCGAACCGGAAAGAGGCCCAGCCGGCGCCGCGCACGGACAGAAAGTGCATGCAGGTCATGATGCATACGCCGCACGGTAGGCAGGAATTCCTGCTTATCATAGGGAATAGTGGCAAGATGGGGCAGTTGTTGGGTAATGATATGCCGGTACATCAGTTGATCACGGCGCACCTCTGGCCGCAGCGAATACATGAAGTCAATCAACTGGTAATCCCAGAACGGGGAGCGCACCTCCAGATGAGATCGCGTGGTCGTCACCATGTGCCCCGTCAGGCGCCAGCAGTGATTCACAATATAGAAATATTCCGCCGCGTACTCCTGCCGGAAGTTCCAGAAAGGCGCGAATTCCTTTTGCATGGAGTCAAAGGCAAGGCCTCTGGCCTGTTTCCTGAAGGCGTCGCTGTAGACCAGGTACTCTTCGGCCTCAGTCATCCCTGGCCAGGTGTAGGATTCATTAAAGCGTTTGTAGGTTTCTGCCAGCACGGTCTGTTCGCTGACGGGCTGGTTGTAAACCGTGTTAATGTGGTCCGGGTGGCCCATGACCGTGCCGCCATCCCACCCCGTCAGGTTGTAATCCATCACCTCGCGCAGGGGAGACAACATGGTCATACCATGCATATGAATCCAGTTATGAAAGCCTTCCGTCAGTTTAAGATGCAGGTCCACATAATCCAGCACCCAGCGGCCATCCGGCAGGTCAAACCAGTAGTGGCGGCTGCCCACAGCGCGGGCGACCTGTTCTGCATAATAGACATCGCGGCTGTTGCGCACCCCAAACGCAGCCGAAACGGGAGGCGGCTGGCGGGGGGATACAAATCCCAGCAGCGTGCGCGAATCCAGGCCGCCGCTCAGAAATACGCCAGGGCGCAGGTCGTCTTCCGTCATGTGCTCGACAGCACCGCGCAGCAGACGCCCCACTTCCGTCACCGCTTCGTCGAAGCTGACTTCAGGGCGGTAGGGAATCTGGTCCCAGTCCCAGTAGCGCTGTATCGACCAGGTATTTTCGCGCAGGTCGAACAGCGCCACGCTGCCATAGGGGAACAGATGCACATCTTCATGAAAGGTTTTATCGCCAAGAAGCTGCTGAAAACGGAAGTATTCCGCTACCGCCGCGACGTTCAGTTGGCGCGGGACAAACGGCGCGCACAGCACCCCTTTGACTTCTGGCGCAAAGGCCAGCTTGCCCGCCCGCCACGAATAGTAGTGCGGGTACAGGCCGAAACGATCATTGGTCAGCAGCAGCCTTTGCTGAGTGCAGTCGTAAATGGCAATAAAAAACGCGCCATCGAGACGGGCGGCGAACGTCGTGCCGTAAGCCTGGAAAGCGCGCAGAGCAAGTTCAGCATCAGGCTGGCCCGGGGCAGCACCCAGTTCCTGCCGCAGCAGCCCGGCGTTATAAAACTCGCCGCTCATAAAGAGCACCAGGCTGCCATCCGTGCTGACTACAGGCTGCGGCTCCTTGTTGAGGATGCCGATTCCTACCCGGCCAAGCCCGACCGATGCTTCGGGCGCCGTCCAGACATCGGTGACATACCAGGGCATATGGCTCAGCGTCGAGGCCATCTTTCCCAGGAGTGCGCGGGGGTCCAACGTTTGTTCAATCTCAAGTATTCCATATACCCCAGACATAATTTAGTTTCCCTGTCTCCTGAAAACTGTTTTGCCGCTGGTAAAAAGGATAAAATATGCTCAAAAGCGGGATGGAACCAGAACACAAGGACAAAATTATACTAACGAGCGTCGTATAATCCCACTTTATAACCGGGGGTACTTTATGAGGATTTTGATAGCGGCACATGGTTTTCCACCGACGCATTCTGCCGGGGCAGAACGACGCGCAGAGCGAATGGCTCAGTGGCTGGTGGCAAATCATCATGAAGTGGAGGTGTTTACAATCGAAAAGCTGGATGACACCGGCTTTCGTATGGAAAGCTCCTTTCAGGATGGTTACAAGGTTCATCGCCTGTACTATGATCTGAACGAAGGCGAGGATGTATTCCGTAACCTCTATGATTATCGGCCTATCGGCGAGGCGCTGCGCCGGGTGCTCAGCCAGCAGTCGTTCGATCTGGTACATATGGTCAGCGGCTATCTGCTGGGCAATCAGGTGATTCAGACCGCGCACCAGTTGGGCCTGCCGATTATCGTCACGCTGACGGAATACTGGTTTATGTGTGCGCGCCTGAATCTGATCCAGGCCACGCAGCAGCTTTGCAACGGGCCGGAACATGTGGATAAGTGCGTGCGCTGTCTGATGGAGTACAAGCGCCGCTATCGCCTGCCCGCCCAGACTTCCCCCCGCCTGATGGATATGTTCTGGACCCTGGTGCATCGTACCTCCATCACCAGCCCGATGGCAGATGCCGTCGCCCGCCGCCAGATCGTGCTGCGCCAGACGCTGAACACAGTGGATATGGTGATCTGCCCCTCCAATTTCCTGATTAATAAATTTGCCGAATATGGGTTTGATACAACACGCTACTTATTTATCCGGCAGGGGCTGGCGGCTCCGGATACCGCCGTTTTACGATCACACTGGTCTGGCAGCGATACACTGCGCCTGGGATATGTCGGGCAGATGAAGGTGCACAAAGGCGTTGACCTGCTGATTGATGCGGTCGTGTCGCTGCTGAAGGAGGGGCAGAATATCGCGCTGGATTTGTGGGGGCCGGAAACTGAAGAAGGCGGGTATCTGGAGTCGCTGAAGCGACGCACTGCGGAATACCCCTCTATTCACTGGAAAGGCCAGTACACCGGGTCGCAGGTCTGGAGCGCCCTGTCCGCGTTTGATATCCTGGTCATCCCTTCGCGCTGGTACGAAAACAGCCCGAATGCCATCCTGGAAGCCTACAAGATGGGCCTGCCGGTAATCGCGACCGATCTTGGGGGTATGTCCGAACTGGTTGACCATGAAAAAAGCGGGCTGCTGTTCGAGCTGAACAACGCCGATCATCTGCGCTGCCAGATCGAACGTCTGCTGAAGGAGCCAACCCTGCTGAACCAGCTTCGATCCGGGATTCCGAAGGTAAAATCTCTGGATGAGGAAATGCGCGAAATTGTGGAGCATTACCAGCGTCTGGTGAAAGACCGCAGCGTCCACCCGTCCTGAGGCTGCCTGAATGCCCTATCCCTGCAAAATGATAACCGGCGAGGGTCGCTCTACCGGTTATCATCGTTGAATGCGTATTAGTGCAGGCCCTGTGGGATCGGCCCCAGGCGCACATTATTGATGACCGCACGGGCTGTGCAGCGCCCCTGCTGCAGCCCGTTTTCAATGGCCGCACGATAATGAATGCCACCATACAGCCGCGAAATGGCCGCTTCGTAGGCCGCAGCCTCGAACGAAGTGAAGGAACGCTGAAGCGGTTCGTGCCGGTGAATGATATGTGTGCGGTCCGTAAAAGCCACCGGGCCAAACAGATGAGTCAGCATCTCCGCCGCCGCGCCGGATACGACCGAATGGCCGGAGGGATATTCCGGAAACGGCGGGGTCTGGATATAAGGCTGCCAGCTTCGGGTGATATACTCATGAATATAGGTTTCCGGGCGCAGCAGCATCTGTTCATATTTCAGCGACCATGCAGAAATAAACGCATCTGCCATCGCCATCCCGACCTGGGCATACATGCCTGCCGCCTGCTGCAAATTCAGGTCCAACTGCTCGACCAACTGGTTCTGGATCGACACCCAGTGCCCGGAAGGCGCGCCTGTAATGCCGGGCGTATCCACCCAGAATCTGGCGATTTCCTCCTGCTCCCGCGTCAGACGATCACCAGTTTCCTTGACTTCCAGCGCCTGGGCATAGAAGGTAGAGTCGCGCTCCGGGCTGAAGGAGAGATTTAACGGGACATGGCATTCTTCGGGGTAGAACAGGCCAAAGGTGCGCAGGGT
>CAZQIY010000024.1:0-9738 GCA_964593565.1 uncultured Anaerolineaceae bacterium | reverse complement strand
TGGGCATGCCGTTGACCGTTGCCTCGTAGAGCGTCACACCGGCATAGGCATAAATGCGGGATGCTGCCGGGGCACTGGCGCCCTCGCGCTCGACAAGCTGGTACAGCAGATGCATCCACTCCTGCGCGACTGCCGCGTCGTATTCAGAAGCAGGGGTGAAGATCGGCCTTTGGGCGAGCGCCTGATAGCCGCTGATTGAAAGCGACAGGCCTGTCAGTAAAATTGCCCAGCCTGCATAACGAAGAAACGTTTTGCCAATAAAAAAAAGCATGCTGCACCTCATATTGTTGTTGTGCCCTTCCCAGGTATATCTTCACCTGATGCACAAATAACGCAGGCGAAGTCCTGTCAGGCAAAGCTGATAACGATCATCTGGTGCCCCCTTACCTCTGGCACCGTAAACTCGATCCGCTGGCCTGCTGTCTGATATTCAATCTCACCGCCCGCCGGAACAAGCTCGACAGATCGAACAGCTTCTTCTACACGAACCGAGCATTTTACATTGTACAGCGGAATAACATCCTCAATAATGTCAAATTCCTCGCCCCGCCGCTCCGGGATATAGTGCAGCAGATGAACCACCCACCGCTGCTGCTGCGCCTGTGCGTTGAGGGTCACGCACAGGGTCGAAGGGCCATCATGGCGGATCAGCGGCTGTGGCAGCAGCAGAGACAGCGCATTCAGAAAGAGGGTTTTGCACCAGCGGGGCGCATTCTGCTGGTACTGGGTGAAGATCGGGTTCGAGAAGTAGATGGCCCGGCCATGCTGCACAATGCCCGGGTGGCTGATCTGGCCGGAAGAAGGCGTCTGGCGGTGCGAGCAAAAATGCTGGTAGGTGCGGTCAAAGTGCGAACCAACGATATTCGCCAGCACCTGGCTGTCAGGCAGGGCCGCAATCTCTGTGCCGCGTATGTACATGGCATGTTCTGTTGGCGGCAGGTCCCTGCCAATGTCGCCTTCTGGCAGCAGATATTCCACATAATCCGCCTTGGGGAAATGCCGCCCGCGCACCAGCTGCCCCTGTAAATCGCGCGGGCCTTCGCCTGTCATCTGCACGCCCAGCACCCTGGCGGCAAAATCCTCATCATTCAGGCCGGATTCAAATGTGGCGATGAGGGCGCCGCCGGCAGCCAGATAGTTTTCCAGCCGGGCGGCCAGTACCGCAGAAACGGCCATAGTATCCGGCAGGATCACCACCTTATAGCGCGACAGGTCGCTGTGGGAATCCAGAATATCAAACTGGTGCGCGCCCTCCTCCAGCATGCGGGTGATGCCTTTCAGCGCCGGGGGCATCGTTCCCTGAAAAGCGAACATGCCGGCAGATTCTTCCGGGGTCAGGACACCAATATCCACCACCGCCTCGACCTCATCGCACCAGGGTTCCTTCTGCTCGACCTGCTCGTACACCGCGCCGACCAGTTGGTACACATAGGGGTCGATCTTCCCGCTCGGATCAAGCTGATCGCCAATCATGCACTTAGCGCCGTGCGCCAGCATGCGGAAGCATTCATATTCCAGCGCGGCCTGGTTTTTGAACGAATGAAAATCTCCCCAGGCGGTGTGAAACTTGCCGGTATGCCCCAGATAATCCAGGCCCAGGTTGCGCGCATAACGCACGGCCATTGGAAAATGCAGATAGCCCCAGTGCCCGCTCGGCAGCGATTCCAGTTCCCAATGGGTATAGGCGTCCACCACAGGCCGGTGTTCCGGGCCGATATGCCCGCGATTGTAGAAGATGCTGCATTCGCGGTTGAACTGGCGCACAAAGGCCGTCATCTCGCGTTTGAAACGGCGGATCACTTCCAGACCATAGCGGCGGCGCGCACCCTCATCGGCGATATCCAGCCCCTGCGCTTCCATCTCCGCACGGGTCCAGCGCGACAAATCATCAGTCGGCACCATAATGTCAAAAAAGAAGCCGTCGACAGGCATCGTTTCCAGAATTTCCTGAACATGCGCCTTCAGAAAATCCATGTAGGGTGAATTGACCGCCAGCCGCTGGTAAAACCCGGCCTCCAGCGGCGGTGTCCCTTCCAGCCGGCCATCCGGCTGAATCACGACCCATTCAGGATGCTCGTTGGCCGTGACGTAATCCCACTGGATGGTGGTATAAATCGGCACGCGAATGCCGCGCCTGTGGCAGGCCTCTATCTGCTCTCGCAGCAGATCACGGGACAGGTGAGGGTGAATGCGTTCCGGGTTGACTTTGGAGTCGTAATAAATCCACCCATGATGGCAGCGGGCAAAGCAGGTGATGGAGTTGACATGCGCTTTCACCAGCGTATCGGCAAACTCATCCGGGTCAAACGCCGCCCCGATGCCAGCAATATGCTCGCTGGTATGAAAATCCAGGTGAATCTGACGAAAGGGCAAAAAGTTCTGATCTGGCATAATGGTTTTACTCTATGCCTCAATGCGGCGACGAGGGCAGGTTTACACGATACGAATGCTCAGGAAGGCTGCTCAATCTTTGGGCGATTCCCTCGCTGAGGATAACGCGCCAGGTTGGCTTCCAGGCGGTCGGCAAAGGCACGCAGAACATCCGGCGGCGTGTGAAAACGCAGGCGGACCTCGTTATTCTCGTGCGGCACCAGGACCTTCGTGGGCGGCTGGAATTCGTCCATCAGGTTGACTCGCAGGCCAACCATCTGCTGGTCTTCGTTGCGAATCACATCAAAGCTGACATCCGGCTCAGAAAATTCGTAATGTTCCTCGTCTACAGGATCGCCCTGCTGCAGCGCCCGCAGCCATGCCACGCAGTCTTCCACCTCCCAGGTCAGCGCCCCGGCGTCCTCTACCTGCCAGCGCCATGCCCCATGCACAGATTGCAGCACCACTCTGAAAATCAGCCAGTTTGCATCGAAAGGATCGCGAACGCTGTGTTCGAATTCGTATCCTGCGATATGAATTTCCATACGGAACCGATCATTTTCCAAGATTGCAGGCATTGTGCCTCCTGTCGTTATCTTTGGCAGCAAGCTTGCAGTGTTACCTCTACTGCCTGTAGGGTGTTCGCTACTAGATTATAGCGCGATGAATCAAAATTACCTGATTGAGGGTAAATCCACATGTATTTTTTCAATACATGATATGATGGATGTATAACGTATAGCCAGATTTACAGGAGCAGGAATCCGCATGGCTTCAAATGCCGATTCGCTTGTCCGTGATGCAATCGCTGTTTACCGGTCCGGCAAAAAAGATGAGGCGCGCAACCTCTTACTTCAGGCGGTGGATATTGATGAACGGCACGAACAGGCCTGGTTGTGGTTAAGTGCCGTTGTAGACAGCGTCGAGGATCAGATCACCTGCCTGGAAAACGTGCTGACGATTAACCCCAACAATGAAAAAGCCCAGCAGGGCCTGCAAGTCCTGAACGAGAAGCTAGGCAGCGAACCCCCGGCGCAGCCACCCGCAGCCACCCCGGAACCAGCAGCGCCGCAGGAAGATGAAGACCCATTCGCCAATGTCAGCTTTACACAGCCGGCGTCCACACCGGCCTTTCAGGATGCGCCCGCTGATATTGCTGACGAAGCAGATGAACTGCCGGATGATTCCGCGTGGAGCGTGATCGAAACCAGCAGCCCCAGTGCCAACCGGCCGCTTAACGAACCCAACAGCGAGGTGTATAACGAGTGGATCGCGGGGCTGAATATCGGCAGCAATGAAGCTACCGAAGCCTTCGGTCCCATTGAAGCAGATGAAGAACCGGCATTTACTGCATCACCCTTTATTGAGGATGACGATGCTGAAGACGCCATGCCGTTCGAGGTGGACAGGAATCTTTTCGGCTTTGAAGATGAGGATGCGTTGTCGGCTAGTGCCGGGCCATTTACCACCAGCCCGTTTGATGAGGCGTTTGACGAGCCAGCCGCAGCGCCCAGCCCGGCCCTCTCGTCTCCGCCGCCCGTACAGGCCGCGCCGCGCACCGTGCTTTCTCCCACAGAACCCGACCTGCTGGATGTGGATGACACCTTTGACGACGAGGCGTTTGACGACGAAGACTTTGAAGACTTCGATGACGATTATGATGACGCAGAACTGGGCACGGTGGACCCCAACGAATTTTTCAAGTTTATCCCGGCGGATATTAAGGCCACCCGTCTGCCAGGGACCAACGAACGCTACCCGGCGCTGGTCCTGATCAGTCTGTTCCTGCTGCTGCTGTTAAACGTGGGCGCTGTGACGCTGGTTTATATGACCCTGACAGGGAGCTAAGTCTGGACAACCGAGTCTGCGCTATGATAAAATTCGTGTTTATGTCCAGAAAGAAAAGCTGAAAGGAGCCTGCGGCGGCAAACCTGTTTAACAGGCGTCCGGCTGCTGCGGACTGATAAAAAATGGCCAATCATAAATCTGCTCTTAAACGTATTCGTCAAAGCGAAAAGCGCCGCCTTTATAACCGTGCATTCCGCAACCGCGCGCGCACGCTGGTCAAGCAGGCCCGCGCCACTATCGCAGGGGGCGACCTGCAGGAAGCCATCGCAGCGACCCGCCGCGCCGTACAGGACCTGGATAAGGCCGCCAGCCGTGGTGTGCTTCACCCGAAGAACGCGGCACGCCGCAAGTCCCGCCTCATGAAACAACTGCACAGCCTGGAAGCACAGCAGTAACCTGCATTGTTGATCCTATCCTGTGCGAAGCCGACTCTATGCAGTCGGTTTTTTGTGTCAGGATTTGCCGTTGCGCGACACATCAAAACAGTAACCGACACCGCGCACCGTTTTCAGATAACGGGGTTTGCCGGGGTCCCCTTCAATCGCCTGACGAATCCAGCGAATGTGTACGTCGAGCGTGCGGGTATCCCCCATATAATCCGTGTGCCACACCTGCTCCATCAGCAGCTTACGATCCAGAGTCTTGCCCGGCTGTCGCATAAACATTTCCAGCAGCAGCGCGACTTTCGGCGTAAGCTGAGTCTCCTTCTGGGGTGATACCAGAATGCGGCGCGGAAGATTGAGCGAAAACGGGCCGCAGGTGATAATCTTATCATCGCTGAGTGTGATGAGGCGCTCGATGCTGTTGATGAGCTTGCGCGATGAAAATGGCTGAAAAAGCAGTACATCGGCAGGGCTGTCTGCTTCAGCTTTGGACTTCGGGTGAATGTGGATGATGGGAATATCTGGCAGAGAGGCCCGCAAATCGCGGCAGATTCGGTCTCCCGGCGTGCGCAGTGATATAGCATCCAGTACAATCACATGAGGAGCCTGCTGTGCAGCCTGTGTTACTGCCTGTTTACCATTGGGCACAATGGTCAGGTGATAGCGCCTTTTCAGCGATGCCGGAAACGAAGCACCCTTCACCTGGCTGCGCCCGATTAGTAAAACTCTGGCAGTACTCACGAAGCACCTCCTGGTGTCCCCCGCTGTCCGGCTCATGTGGGATTATGGATTATAGCTTGAAGTTTAAGAAAAGGTCAAACCGCAGCAGGTGCCGCTTAATCCTGTATAACCTGGTGGGATATGAACATGCACGATCTTATAAAACGTATCGATGAAGCTCTGGGCTGGGCCTGGCTGCCGGATATTGTACAGTATGTCATAGAACAGGCGGTGGCTGCCCAGCAGATTCCCGCCCCTACATTTGAAGAAAAAGCCCGCGCAGAATATATCCTCGACCAGTTTGAGTCTGCCAGCCTGCTCGATACCCGCATGGATGACATGTGGAACGTGTATGGCCGCCTGCCCGGCCAGGACTCGCAGCGCCCAGCGGTGATGGTTGCGGCCCATACGGATACCGTCTTCCCGGCCAGCACCGAACTGCGCCTGCGCCACGAAGGTGACGTGATCTATGGCCCCGGGCTGGGCGATAACTGCTTTGGCCTGGGGGGGATGCTGGGGCTGATGGAAGTCCTGCGCCAGCAGAACATCGTGCCGGACTGTGATATCTGGTTTGTCGCCACCAGCCGCGAAGAAGGCCTGGGCAATCTGGATGGCATGAAAGCGGCCTATCATGCCCTCAAGGATCAGGTGAAGGCCGTCATTAACCTTGAAGGGCTGGCGTTTGGGCATGTCTACCATGCCGGGATTGCCGTCAAGCGCCTGCGTATCGATGCAGAAACAGGCGGGGGGCACAGCTGGCTGCATTTTGGCCGCCCCAGCGCCATTCATGGTCTTGTCCAGATAGGCAGCGACATCCTGAACATCCAGCCGGAACAATCGCCGCGTACCACCTACAATATCGGCATGATCGAGGGTGGGCAGGGAATCAACGTCATTGCTACCCGTGCCAGCATGTGGCTCGACCTGCGTTCGGAAAATCAGGAGACTCTGGCCCAGCTTGAACAGCAGGTGCTTCAGGTGGTAAACCAGCACACCAGCCCGGAACTGCGCTTTGAAATCAGCACCGTAGGAGAACGCCCCGCCGGCCACATCGCAACAGATCATGCGCTGGTCCAGGCGGCGCTGGCGGCGCTGGGGCGCATTGGCGTCCAGGGGGTGCTGGAAACCGGCAGCACGGATGCCAACGTGCCGCTGGCCGCTGGCTGCCCATCGGTGACGGTGGGCATTACGCGCGGGGGCAATGCCCACCGGCTGGATGAATATGTCGAACTGCACCCGGTAGAGGCCGGCATGCGCCAGTTGATCCTGCTGGTGCTGGCCGCCGCCAATACCAGAAATCTATAGACCTGTTGGGCCTGTGTGCTACAATTAGCCCAGCTTCAATGAGGAGAATGGGTCATATGACAACCGTTGTAAACATTCTGGTTGCTGTCCCGCGCGAGGATGCCAGTCGGTATCATAAGAATTTGTCGGCCAATAAGGACTTTCGGCTGCAAATTGTTTCAGATAAACACGAAGCCTTTAATATCCTGGCGGACCGGGAACAGCACGTTGATGTCCTGGTGATGGATCACAGCCTGGGCGATACGCACGAATTTATCGCTGATATCCGGCATACGTACCCGCGCCTGTTTATTGTCCTGGTCGATGAAGAAGCAGATTTTGGGCTGCCCGGCCAGGCGGATGAAATCAGCACCGCCCCATTTGAAAACAACGATCTCATCAAGCGCATTACCCGCCTGATGTCTGACCGGCAGTTGGAAACCCTGCGCGCCGACAGCCTGCCGGCCGTTCGTGAATTTGCCAAGCGCCTGCGCAAGGCAGAAGGCGAATATGGCAAGCAGCAGGCGGCTGTTTCTGCCTGTATGGATATGTCCTATGATTATGTGGCCCTGTACCGGCTGGAGAACCCCAACCCGCTGCGGCTGACTCTGAAGGCGCAGGATGGGCCGGAAGCGCTTCAGCAGGCCGCCCCCAGGCAGGCCGTGAAGGACGATATCCTGGCGTGGGTTGCCCAGAGCGGCCAGAGCCGCATGGCCGGGCCGAACGATGAACCTACACACCCGCTGGTCAAGGCAGAGCAGATTGGCGCGATGGTCTGTGTGCCCATTACGTTCAGCGGCCAGCGCTATGGCGTGCTGGTGACTGGCCGGGAAGCCCCCGGTTCGATCTCGCAGGATAACGTGCTGATGCTGGAACTGGTCAGCGCCCAGCTTGCGGCGGCGGTCTCTAAGGAAATCGTCATCTAGCGCCGCGCCTTCTTGAAAGCACAGGATGCACAGACTTATCCCGGCAACAAATTCATCAGCGGTGGCGGTGGCATCTGATGCCCGCCTCCGTTTGCTTTTAGGGGCCATTCTGCTCAGCGCGTATCTGCTGGTTTATATGGGTGTGCCCTCCACCATTGATGGCAGCGCCACCCTGGCGGTCACCTCCAGCTTTGTGAAACATGGCACGCCGGATATTACAGTGATGGGGTCGGCAGAGGCCCTGCTGCCCCCGCTGGCGCGCATGGGCAGTTTCGGGCCGGATGGTCTGCTGTATGCCAAAAAAGGAGTCACGCCTTCGCTGCTGCTGCTGCCGCTGGTTGGCCTGGCGCATATAGTGCCGGGGCTGCCGGTACGCGCCACCGCGATGCTGCTGAACCCGATCCTCACCACCCTGACCGCCCTGCTGTTGTACACCTTTGCGCGCTGGCTGGATTACCGCCCCCGCGTCGCGTTTACTGTGGCGCTGGTATATGGCCTGGGGACGTTTGCGCTGGTGTATACGGCCACGCTGTTTGGCGAGCCGCTGGCGGCTTTGCTGCTGCTGCTGGCGGTGATGTCCGCCTTTAGCTACCGGCAGCGGCAGAACCTGCGTGCTCTTCTCGTGGCCGGGGCCGCGCTTGGTCTTACGCTGGGCGTCAACCTGTCTTACGCCGTGATGATCCCGCTGGTGGGGTTGTACGCTTTTGGGCTTGACCCGCGCCGCTGGCCCTTGCGGCATCTGGCGCGCATGGTCGCGCCTTTCCTGCTTATCCTCAGTCTGCTGCTGCTGTATAACCTCGTGCGCTTTGGCGGCCTGTTCGAGAGTGGCTATAACTTTGCCGAAGGCGAAGGCTTTACCTCCCCTTTCCTGACCGGGGTCTATGGGATGCTGATCAGCCCGTACCGGGGCGTTCTGTGGTACAACCCGATTCTGCTGCTGGCGCTCCCCGGCATGCTGCTGTTCCGGCGCCATCATTCACGCCTGTTCTGGCTGGCCGCGCTGCTGATCGTCGCCCAGATTGCGGCCTATGCCAGTTGGTGGAGCTGGCACGGGGGCATCGTGTGGGGGCCGCGTTTTCTGATCCCGGTCATGCCGCTGACGGCGCTGCTGCTGCTGCCTGTTATCCACCGCCTGCAGGACAGTCTGGCGCTGCGGGCCGTCTTTGGCGTGCTGTTTGCGCTGTCGCTGTTTATTCAGGCCGCCGCGTCGATTGTCAGCCCCAACCCGCACATTATTTATCTGTATCAGAATTACGCCTCGACGGTGGTCGATGGGTTCTTTATCAATCATGATCCTGAAGTGGTCTATATGCTGGATGCCAGCCCGCTGCTCGCCCAGATCAGGCTGGCGCTTTCCGGCGCTCCTGAGCTGCGGCCAACGGTTTTTAAAAGCGGTGATGCGCTGCACTTCGTTTTTGCGCTGGCGGTGCTGGGGATAGGGCTGCTGGCTTATCACTATGCGAAATCGCATCGCCACCACCTCATCGCGCTCGGCCTCATCGCGCTGCTGATGCTGGGCACCGCCGCCCGCCAGCAGGGCACCACCGCCGCAGCCCAGGCCGCCCAGCAGGAACTGATGCCTGCTGATCTGCTGATTGCGGCATCTACAAGCTACGACGACAACCTGACCGACCTGAAAACCCCAACGCGCATTATCACCACCAATGCGCCCACCCCGCCGGATGATCCGCTGGCGACGGGTCTATGGGACTACGCCATGCAGCAGCAGGGCCTGGCCTGGTTTATTACGTGGTTTCCTGCTGCCAGCGCGGAAAACTGGCAGGAACGGGACCTGTGGCAGCGGGCCTCCTTCGTGCGCGAAACCATCTTTCGTGAGGACCGCGCCCTGTTGTTCGACCTGCACCCCCCGGCACAGCCCAATCAGCCCGGCGGGTGGCGGTTCGGCCTCATCGAACTGGCTCAGTACGGCCTCCAGCGCGATCCTGACGGCGTGCGCGCCGCCTTCACCTGGGTCAGCGATGCGCCGCCTGAGACGAATCATAGCTGGTTTGTCCACCTGATCGACAGCAGCGGGCAGATCATCCAGCAGCAGGATCGCCCGCCGCAGGGCGGTTACACGCCGACCTCGACCTGGCAGCCCAGCCAGCCTGTCACGGATTACCTGTTCTTTCCTCTGCCAGAAACGACTGACACCACAGGCTGGCAGATTCGGGTGGGCTGGCTGGAATCCGATGGCAGCCAGCGGC
>CAZQIY010000023.1:44514-66918 GCA_964593565.1 uncultured Anaerolineaceae bacterium | reverse complement strand
TTAAGGGCGGCGCGGCCTGTGGGCTGCGGTTCTGCCCACGCCAGGTACAGATAGCGATCCCGATCAATGCGCAGGGTAGGGGGGCCTGCTAGCGCCGTCACAGGCGCGATGCGCTGATACCCCGCCAGGGTGCCCGCCTGAAAATAGGCCACAACCAGATCATCCCCGACTGCGCCCGCTACCGGCAGCACATCAAACTGACCGGGCATCGGCGCGCCCCAGCGCAGCCAGTTTTCCCCCGCTGCCGCCGCAGGCACCGTCCCGGTATTCAGTCCGGTTTCCAGCGTGTCATCGCTGGTGCTGCCAACGCCCACGCGCTGCGCCGCAGACCATTCGCCCCCATCCAGCGCCCGCGCCATCATCCAGGTCTGGGGGTCTCCGCTGCTGCGAGTCAGATTCCAGAACAGATACAGATGGGCGGCATCGCTGGCGGCGTGCAGTGTGTCCAGCCGATCCCCCGCCGCCAGTGGGATGGCGACCCCCAGCGCTTCGGCATGGGCCAACTGATCGCCCTGCATCTGGCCGTAATGCAGTTGATGGTCGGTTGGGCGCAGCCAGAACAGATGCAGCGTGCCATCGTTGGTGCGGGTGAAGGCCGGCCAGTCGGCATTGTGGGCCAGCAGCACCGGCGGATGCGCCAGGCCGCGCGCGCTGATGACGCGGGCATGCAGCGCTGGTTCTGCCAGCAGGCCGCCGCTGTAGGCCACCAGTGCCTGCCCATCGCCCAGTGCCGCCGCCGCATAACGCAATGTCAGTCGGTCCGTGATCTCCAGCGGGCCAAGTTCGACCACCGGCCCGGGAGCCAGCAGAGCGTTATACAGGCGCAGTTCGTTACTATTGGCGTTGGCATCCAGCCACAGCAGATGCAGGCGATCATCCGACGCTGGCACAAGCTGCTGGGCAAACGGGCGCACAGGGGGCAGCGGCAGCGTGACCGACTCGCTTAAGGTGCCATGAAGCAGGGTGCGCGCATCCTGATGCACCCCCGCTTCATCCGACCCTACCCAGGCCGCGCTGACTCCGCCGGTAGGAGTCACCCACAGCGCGCTGATCTGGCCCTGTTCGGCTTCTGCCAGCACATGAATCTGCCCCCACAACGAGGCGGACTCTGTGTTGGCGGTGGCTGGCGTACAGCCGCACAATACCAGCAGCAGGATGATCCAGCCGCGGTGCAGGTGCAGGCGGTCAGGCATCTTCAGGAGGCGTGACCAGAATGCTGATCGTTTCCGGGCGGCTGGCCGCGCCGTCCGGGCGATAGGCGATGGCGGTCAGCGAATGATAGCCAATACCCTGAGTCAACCAGTTCATGTTGACCGTGAAGACCGGGACGGCCCCGCTGGTTTCTGGGGTCGCTTCGTTGACAAACTGCTCATCGACCAGCAGTTCCACCCGTGCGATCCCAACGCCATCATCACGCGCCAGCAGCGCAATGATCAGATCAGTACCTTCCACGAAACGATCATTGTTGGCCGGGGCCTGAAACTCGATGATCGGGGCATCCGGTGTTGGGATGGGTGTCGGCAGGCCATATTGCAGATTACACGCCATGATAAACAGCAGCGCGATCATGATAATCCGAAACATGACACCCTCTACAGTTCGACACAGGCCGTTAATTCGCCCGATTCCTCGACGCCCAGCCAGCGATCAAACTGGAACAGCCATTCCCGGTCGGTGTCGTCATCCTGCACCCGCACACTGACCACATACCAGCCAGAATCGCCCTCGCTGTTATCGTGGCCGATACAGCAGCGATTCAGCTCGCCCAGGTCCGGCACCTCCAGAACATACTTTTCCAGGCTGCCGCTTTCAAAAGCGAAGACATCGCGCGGGGGCAGGTGGATTGTTTCGGTTTTTCCTGCTGTGCCATAAAGCTGTATGAAGATGTTCGAATCGGTCCCGGCCAGTGGATCATCGCCGGTCTGAATCCAGATAGTGTAAATATTAGTGTTCATCACAGAATCCGGGGTCTTTCCTTCGTGCATGCCTCTATACGCCAGTGCTGAACCCTTCAAGTATAGCTGATTCTGCTGGCTGCGGCGCGGGTTACAGCGGCTCTGGCCGGATGATGACGATGTAATTGACGATGCTCTGCCCGTCATAGCCTGCTGCCTGGTTGCCGCCCAGAACCACCCTGCCAGCGGGAAAATCCCTGCCATACAGCGACATCTGCCGGTGGATCAGGGCGAATTCATCCTCAATCTCCAGCCGCATACTTTCCGGCTCGAAGCTGCGCAGCCAGTTCGGTACGGCGGTGGGGGTGGATTCGTAGGCAATGTAAACCCGTGCAGGCTGTGCCAGACAGAAATACAGAAATGCTTCCGCTTCTATCGCAAAATCATTGTTAGCTCCCCTGATAAACGGCAGTCCGTTCAGCGGTGGCGGGATGCGGCTGATGATAAATTCGCGATCATGATATACCCGGACTCCGATGCCGGTACGGCGGGCGGTGTAGCTGGCTGGCCGGATGTCCGTCACCTGCTGCTGCGGCTCTGGTGGGGCGGTGGGTGGAGGCGTATCGTGCGCTATAACCGCGAATCCGCCTGTAACGGAAGTCAGCGGGTCGATGTCCTGCACCCGGTCCGCGCTGAAGATGTCTGCCAGCATCTGGCGAACTGCCGGGATCAGAGAGGAGCCGCCTGTGCGCAGGACCACATCAATCTGATCGCTTTGCAGGCTGGCGGCCTGCAGGATATCTTCTATGCTGGCCCGGATGTGTGCCAGATCATTCATAATCATCCGGTCAAAGCGGCGCCGGGTGATGACTTCGCGAATCTCAAGCTCGCCAAACTCAAACACCAATGCCGCCGCTTCCTGTTCCGAAAGCTGCATTTTGACCTGTTCAATCTCCTGAAACAGCTTAAAGCCCAGATTGTTTGAAATCAGCGTTTCGAGGGTGTGCATCGATTCGGCATGGCCGTTGCGCCGCAGCCGGTGAATACGCTCCAGGTAGCGCGGGCGGGAAAGCTCCGGCATTGTCTGCCATGCCAGCAGCTTATCACTGATATCGCCCGGCAGAACCCCGCCATCGCCGCCGCCGAAATAGGGCAGCAGCGACGCCATAATGCGGCGGTCCAGGTCGTTGCCGCCGATAGCGACACCCCCCGTCGCCAGGATCACAGGCGGAGTTGCCCCGCCAACTTGGGCAATCGTGAGGTCCAGCGTGCCGCCGCCAAAATCGAACACCAGCACGGTCTGCCGCGTGGGGCTGCTGCGATGATGCAGGTAGGCCACGCCTACGGGTTCCAGTTCAAACTGAACCTGCGTAAAACCTGCCAGATAAGCTGCCTTGAGCAGGATGGCTTCGGCACGGGCGTCTGTCTGGGGGTTATCTGAAAACTTTACCGGGCGGCCTAAAACAATCTGATTGCAGGGCTGGCCCAGCTTCTGCTCGGCAGCCTGCCGCAGCCGCTGCAGAATGATGGCGATCAGCTCCTCGATCCGGTAAAACCGGTCAAAGATGTGCGTGCCTTCATAGCGCCCGTTGAACAATGCGGTTTTGATGGATTGAATCAGGCGCCCATTCGCTGCTTCATCGATCAGGACATGCACGGGCTGCACAAACTCAATCGGGTCGCCCCCGGCGCTGGCCACGCTGGCGACGGTCACCTCAATTTCCCCGGCTTCGCGCTGGCGCCAGCGGACAGGGCGGCCGGTTTCGTTTTCCAGATAGGCAATCGCGGCCTGCGCGCCTACCGTCACCTGCAAATCCCGATCCACATAGATCAGCGACGGCATCACTTCCGGGTTGGCATTGACCGGATCCGTGGGGATGGTATACAGTTGCTGCCCGTCATAAAGCGCAATCGCCGAATTGGTGGTACCAAAATCCACACCCAGCCGCATAGCCTGCCTTTCTATCTCTTAGAAAGGATACTGCCTGGTCACAAAATAAAAAATAGGTCAGGTTACTGATTATTGGTTGGTCGGGTGGCGCAGGATGGTTAAGCTAATGCGTAAAAAGATGCATGTGCGGCCATTCCGAATTTTCATCATACGTGATTTGGAGTTTCGAGACAACTATGCAGATTGACGTGCTGACTCTTTTTCCGGGCATGTTTACCGGCCCGATGACCGAAAGCATGATGTGGAAGGCGCGGGACCGGGGCCTGCTGGATTTGCGGATTCATGACCTGCGCGATTATACCCTGGATAAACATCGCAAGGTGGATGATACGCCGTATGGGGGCGGCGGCGGCATGATTATGCGCGTGGATGTGGTGGTGCGCGCTGTCGAGGCGCTGGCCGAACCCGGCGTGCCGGTGATTCTGATGTCACCGCAGGGGCGGGTGCTATCTCATGCGGTGGCGAAGGAGCTGGCCCGGCACGAGCGCCTGCTGCTGCTGTGCGGGCATTATGAAGGGCTGGATGACCGGGTGCGGCAGCTTGTGGTCACGGATGAAATCAGCATCGGCGATTATGTGCTGACCGGGGGGGAACTGGCGGCCATGGTGGTCATTGATGCGACGGTGCGGCATATCCCCGGCGTGCTGGGGGCCGCTGGCGCTGCCGATACAGACAGCCATGCCGAAGGTGTGCTGGAAGGGCCACATTATACCCGCCCGCTGACATTCCGCGGCCTGACAGTGCCGGAGGTGCTGCAGGAAGGCGATCATCATAAAATTGCGGCCTGGCGGCGGCGGGAAGGGCTGCGCCGCACCTGGCACAACCGGCCGGATCTGCTGATGAAGGCACAGCTTAGCGATGAGGAAAAATACTGGCTGGCTGCGTTTGCGGATGAGGATGCGGACCGGGCACAGCCTCAATTTCCTTAGCACTGGCGGCATGGTATGATGAGCTTGGCAATAAGCCCTGTTGAGGGTTGGGGTATCCTCAGCTATACTTATCAGCATGCATAGCCTGTCGCAGTTAAGGCGGCTGCGCACACTACAGGCGAACATCGCTGGAAATTCTTAAATATCCTGTCTGTAAGAAGGCACGTCACGCAGAGAAGAGGCTGTATGGCTCAAGAATACCGGGATCAAAAACTTGAGAGCACCCTCAAACAGCTCCATGTCGCAGTTGAAGGTGTGCGCGCATCGGTGGTGGTCAACATCGATGGCCTGCTGGTGTCCGCCTTTCCGCCCGGTGACGAAGAAAATCCCCACGAAAACCCGACCAGCAGCCCCCAGGTTGCGGCGATGTCTGCCACGCTGATCGGGCTGGCAGATCGCACGCTGAAGCGGCTGGCCCAGGGCGAACTGGAACGCCTGCTGATCGAGGCCGAAGAAGGCACTATGGTGGTGTATCCGGCGGGAGAACGCGCCTCGCTGGCGGTGCTGGTGCGCAAGGATGCCCACCTGGCTCATGTCCTGTTCGCCGTGCGCAAAGCCGCCGGCGATGTCGCAGACATCCTCTCCTGATGATCAGGATTTTGTAGTCGGCGCGTTCTGGAAGAACAGGCGCAGAACCATCTGCCCCAGCCGTACCTCATCCCCATCGCGGACCGGATTAGGCTGATGCGGTGTCAGCCGGGTGCCGTTGATGAACGTCCCGTTGCTGCTGCCCAGGTCCCATAGGCTGAGCTGCTCATTTTCCAGCGCCAGCGATGCATGTCTGCGGCTGACCCCCATGCGATAGCCGGCATAGGCCGTCAGATCCACTTCCGGGGTGGCGCCGGTGGTAGGGTCGCGCCGGCCCAGGATCATATCTTCCGCCTTGGGTTTGATGATGATCGGGGTAGACCCGCCCTCAACTTCGATCCTCAGCAGCATGCCAGCCGAAAAGACACTGGTCCCGGCGCTGCGAACCGCTCTTTCCTGGTCCTTGTCCAGTTGAATGCCGGTGCTGGTGCTTTGCTGATCTAATTTGCCGGTCTGCGAGGCTTCGGCCTCTTTGCCTTCACGCAGGTCGCGGGTCCCCAGCGCTGCCTGCTGGCCGGTAATGAGGTTCGTGCCGCAGTTTTCGCAGAACAGCACCCCTGGCCGGTTGCGATGCGCGCAGGTCGGGCAGACCTGCAGCGCGCCGGTTTCCGCTTCGTCCTTACGAGGAGGAGGTTCCTGTTTCGCTTCACCGTTCCCCGCGTTATCCGCATCCACCGCGTGATCCGGCAGCTTGCTGGTGGTGGGGAGTACCGGGGCGCCCGGCACGGTGGGCTTTGCGGCTGACGCTTCGCCCGGTGGGGCGGCCTGCACGCGCTGCGACACCTGAGTCGAACGTGTGGATTCGGCAGGCTGTACGGGCTGTTTCAGCTTGTCGATGATGAAATTCGCATACCACTCCACCCAGTCATCACTGGTGCTGGCCGGAGGTTTTGCCTGGCCCTGGTATGCTTGCTGAGCTGCTTTAAGCAGGGTAACCAGTTGTTCTTTTGTAATGGATAGTTTTTCAGTCATCTGGTTCATCAATTTTGCCTAGCGAAATGAACCGCCTAAGGTCTATTCTACTGTGTCGCTTGTGTATGGTGCAAGTCGGATTTTATCCTTGTCGAATATTGACCCTGATCAATGCTGGTGCTACGCTTGCGCCATGACTCTGCGGCGATACTTTTTTGTCATTGCGACAATCCTGCTGGCGGCGGCAAGCCGCCTCTATGAACTTGACGCGCAAAGCCTCTGGTTCGACGAAGCATGGTCGGCCTATGCCGCCGTTCAGCCAGACCTGCGCGCCGCTTTTGAAGCCGACCCCACCAACCCGCCGCTGTATTATCTACTGCTCAATATCACAACGCGCGGCTTTGGCGACAGCCCTTTCGGCCTGCGGCTGACCTCGCTGCTGCTGGGGCTGCTGGTCATTCCGCTGGTATGGCAGTTGGCGCGGCGTCTGTTTGATGAACGCGCCGGAAATTACGCTGCGCTGCTGGCAGCGGCTGCGCCCTCGCTATGGTGGGCTTCTCAGGAAGCGCGGATGTACACCCTGCTGGCGCTGCTGGTGGTGGTGGCGGCGCTGGCATGGCACCGGCTGCTGATCAGGTCAGATTACCGGGCATGGCTGGCATTGCTGCTGGCGGAAACGCTGCTGCTGTATGCCCATAACACCGGGCCGGTGTTTGCGCTGTGGCTTAACTGCGTTACGCTGCTGGCATGGCTGGGGGGACGCTCGCTGTATCGCCCGGACTGGCGCATCTGGCTGGCCGGGCAGGTGGCGGTCGGGGTGGCGTGGCTGCCCTGGCTGATAAGCCGCTTTGTGGAGGTGCAGGCCGCCAACAGCGCCGTGAGCAGCGGCCCACAACCCGGCGCTGACCTGCTGTGGCGCATGTGGCAGGCGGTGTGGACAGCGCCCTGGGAAATGGTCGGGCGCGAGCCGGTGGCAATGGGGCTGGCCGGGGCGGCGGGGGTGCTGGCGCTGGTGCTCATCCCCTGGCAGCGGGACAATGCGCGCTGGCTGGTGGTGCATGTGCTGGTGCTGTCCGCCGGGCTGGTGATCGGCCTGGGGGTGATTGGCAATGCGCTGCACGGGCGCTATCTGGTGATGATCGTGCCGCTGCTGCTGGCCGCGCTGGGGGCTGGCGTGGCGCGGGTGACGCTGCCGCTGCTGCGTTATGGCATCGCCGGGGTGTTTGTGGCGCTGCTGCTGGTGAATATCACCCTGGCGCGCAGCCCCCTTTACCAGCACGACGACGCGCGCGGCATGGTGCAGTATTACGCCAATACGCTGGCTGCAGAGGATACCGTGCTGGCGTGGTCCTATGCGGATCGCTACGACCTTGCCTACTACTGGGATCGGCTGGGGGTGCCTGCCCGCCGGGTCACGCTGCCAGAAGGCGCGGGCTGGCCCCAGATCGAGCCGCTGCTGCCGCAGACCGGCCGGGTGGCCCTGAATGTATGGTATACCCAGCGGGCAGATTACCGGGGGATGCTGCGCTGCGCCCTGGGGCATGGGGCGGCTCGCCAGCCGCAGGAATTTACCACCTACGGCATGAGCAGCCTGCTGTACGATTCATCTGCCCTGCGTTCGATGCCGCAGATGCGCGACTTTGAGCGCGCCGTCCTCCACAACCAGACGCCGCTGGCAACAGTGACCGGAGTCGGGCGTTTTGCCGCGATGACCGCCGAACAGGCGCTGTGTGTGCCGGTTGAGATTCGTCTGAATCAGCCGCTGGAAACGGACCTGCGGGCGGCGGTGGTGGTGCGCAATGCCCTGGGGTGGGAAATCATGCAGGAAAGTGGCATCTTTGCCACGCCCAACCAGCGCACCACATCGGCACTTCAGCCAGGTGAATCCGCCACCGCCTATGTGCTGGTGCGCCTGCCTTATGGCGCGCCGCCGGGCCAGTACGAGATCGCCCTGCGCATCTTTGATGAAACACAGGCGCCTTCCGGCTATGACATGGTGGCCGAAGATGGCCATATTCTGGGCAATACCCTGCCGCTGGGCGCGTGGCGGGTGACGCCGGGGGTGGACTGGCCGGCAACCCAGCGCGAAACGGAACTGCCCTATGTGGCTGAGCTGCCCGTACAGGACGACCTGACGCTGCTGGCGCACAATATCGAACCGAAGGTAATGCTCGAACCCGGGCAGGAACTGCGGCTGGAACTGCTGTGGCAGGGGACAGGCACGCTGCCTGATCTGGTGCTGGAAGCGGAAGCTGGCACCTGGTCGATGACCCTGCCGCCACAGGCCGGGCCACGTGACCCGGTGACGCTGGACTGGCGTCTGCTGCGCGTGCCGGCGGATGCGCCCGCTGGTGCCGCCGTGCTGCGTCTGGCAGATGATGCGGCGCAGACAACGCTGGCCACAGTTCAGATCGACGCGCTGCCCAGAATCGACGCAGCGCCGGAGGTGGCCGTGCCGGTGGATCAGCCGCTGGGCGACCTGGGCACGCTGGTCGGCTATACAGTCAGCGCAGAGGCGGACCGCGCCGCGCCCTTGCCGGTGACGCTGGTCTGGCAGGCTGACGCCACCGCCGCCATCAGCTACACCGTCTTTGTGCAGATGCTCAACGCAGACGGGCAGTTGATCGCCCAGAGCGACGCGGTCCCGGCGCAGGGCCAACGGCCCACGACGGGCTGGCGGGCGGGCGAATACATCGTGGATGAACATCTGCTGTATTTCAACGAACTGGCAGTGCCCGGCGAGGCGCGGCTGATCGTGGGGATGTACGACGCCCTGACCGGCCAGCGCCTGGCTGTGGGGCCGGATGGGCGCGATTACCTGGAACTGCCGGGCGTCCTCACGGTGCGCTGAGGCGGTGCATATCGTCTTTCAGTCTGGCGTACAGGCCCTGATAAACTGCGCGCTGTTCGGCATACAGGGCGGCATTGTCTGCCTGTGGCATGATCTGCTGTGAGGGCGTGGGCAGCAGAGCGATGGCCTCATCGATGGATGCGTACAGGCCGCAGCCTGTGCCCGCCAGCAGCGCCGCGCCGACACAGGCATGATGATCTCCGCTGGCCAGCCACACCGGACGCCCGTAAATATCCGCCTGAATCTGGCGCCAGACCGCAGACTGCGCAGCGCCGCCGGAGATGAGGACGGTGGAAGGCGATTCCAGCGCCGCCACCAGGTCCAGACAATCCGCCATCGCGAAAGCGACTCCTTCCATGACGGCGCGTGCCAGATGCCCGGCCTGATGATGCAGCCGCAGCCCCAGAAACAGGCCGCTGGCCAGCGGGTCCATGTGTGGGGTGCGCTCGCCTGCCAGGTGCGGCAGGAAGATCAGCCCGTTGGCGCCGGGTGGAGTCTGGGCAGCCAGTGCGGATAGCTGCGCGTAGGCATCGGGTTGATCACGCAGGCCCAGCGTATCGCGCAGCCAGCGCAGCGCCAGCCCGGCGGCCAGAATCGCGGCGGCAGCATACCAGCGCCCCGGCAGGGCGTGATTAAAGGTGTAGCAGCGCAGGTGAGGGTCTGTCTGCGGCTGCTGGAGGGGCAGAAACACCTGCCCGCCAGTGCCGATGGTCACCAGGGCGGTGCCGGGCTGGTATAGGCCATAGCCAAGCGCCTGCGCTGGCTGATCCGCGCAGCCGGCAATCACCGGGATTCCGGCGGGGATGCCCAGTTCGCTGGCGGCAGCAGGCGTGACCGTGCCGACCACCTCTGCCGATGCGTTGATGGGCGGCAGATAGCGATGTTCCAGCCCGCACTGCTCAACCAGCCAGTCTGACCATGTGCCGGAGCGAATATCCAGCAGCCAGGTGGCGGCCGCGTCGCTGAGGTCCGTGCCCGGTTCGCCCGTCAGCCGCAGCCGGATCACATCCTTGGGCAGCAGCACTAGCTGCGTCCGGGCTAGCGTTTCCGGTTCGTGGGCGTTCAGCCACATCAGCGTCGGCCCCATAAAGCCGGTGGCAGGGCGTCCGGGGGCGTGCTGCGCCATCTGTGCCTCATCCAGCCGCGCCAGCAGGATGTCAACCTGGGGTTTGCTGCGCGAATCCGCCCAGATGATGGCCGGGCGCAGCGGCTGGTAGTTTTTATCCAGGCAGACAGTGCCATGCATCTGCCCGCTGAGGCCGATGCCCGCGATGCTGTCGGGCTGGATGCTGGCCTGGGCGATGGCAGCGCGCACGGTGGCGGTCACTGCGGCCCACCAGTCCGCCGGGTTCTGTTCCGCATAGCCCAGTTCCGGCTGATAGACCGGGTATTCCTGTGCGGCGCTGCTGATGACGGTGCCGCGTTCCGCCTCCAGCACCAGGGTTTTGACGCTGGATGTGCCGATGTCGATTCCCAGCAGATACATGCTGCCCTCCGCGCTGTGCTGTGCCGTCAATGGATTCTATGGCACCTGGCCAGAATCCGCATCCCTGTTAAGCTCATAGTGAATATGCTTACCATTGATGGGAGTACATCATGAAGTATCGCGAATTGGGACGCACGGGCTGGCAGGTTTCAGAAGTCAGCTTTGGCGCCTGGGCTGTGGGTGGTTCATGGGGCGAAGTCGATGATGCGGAATCGCTGGCGACGATGCGCCGGGCCATTGACCTGGGCGTGAATTTTATCGACACGGCGGACGTGTACGGCGGCGGGCGCAGCGAACGTCTTGTCGGCAGGCTGCTGAAGGAACGCAGCGAAACGATTTATGTTGCCACCAAGCTGGGGCGCCGTTCTAACCCGCATGTGCCAGAAGCCTACACGCCCGAGAATATCACCCGTTATGTCGAGGACAGCCTTAAAAATCTGGACGTGGAAGCGCTGGATATTGTGCAGCTTCACACGCCGCCGACCTCAGTGTTTTACATGCCGGAGGTGTTCGGGGTGTTGGATGACCTGATGGCGGCGGGCAAGATTAAACATTATGGCGTCAGCGTGGAGAAGGTGGAAGAAGCGCTGAAGGCCATCGAATATCCCAACGTCCAGACGGTTCAGATCATTTTTAACATGTTCCGGCATCGCCCGGCGGGGTTGTTCTTCGAGCAGGCCATGAAACATAAGGTCGGCATTCTGGCGCGGGTGCCGCTGGCCAGCGGCCTGCTGACCGGCAAGATGACCAGCAATACCACCTTTGCAGAAAATGACCACCGCCACTTCAACCGCGAGGGGCAGGCGTTTGACAAGGGCGAGACCTTCTCCGGTGTAGATTATGCTGCTGGCCTGCAGGCCGTCGAGGAAATTCGCGCGCTGGTGCCAGAAGGTGCCACCATGGCCCAACTGGCGATCCGCTGGATTCTGATGTTTGAGGCGGTGTCCTGCACCATCCCCGGTGCTAAGCGGCCAGACCAGGTGGAGGACAATGTGCGTGCTGCCGATCTGCCGCCGCTGAGCGATGAAACCATGCAGCGCGTGCGCGAAATTTATGACCAGTATATTCGCGAGCAGGTGCATCACCGCTGGTAAGCCAGTTAATCCGGCAGCCAGGGCGAGTTGTTAATGCGGCTTATATGTAATTTGCGTATGCTGTGAGAGTCTTTGGCGATCGAAAGCATGACTCTCATGAGTGATCTACGTATCCTGATTGTGGCGGATAATCTGCTGGCGCGTGCCGGACTGGCGGCCCTGCTGTCGGAACAGGCAGGTTTCCGTGTGGTGGGGCAGGTGGCCGGGGCGGATTCGCTGATCGATGATCTCGAGGTGTACCGCCCGGATGTGCTGGTGTGGGATTTTGGCTGGAACCCAAAAACTGCGCAGGAACGCTTTGCGGCGGTGACGGATGAACTGGGCGCCAGCGGGATGCTGCCTGTGCTGGTGCTGCTGCCAGACGAGGATCAGGCGGCGGATACAGCCGCACTGCTGCGGGCGGCGCCATGTGGTGGGCTGCTGCTGCGCGATTCTGATCCGGATCAGCTTGGGGCGGCGCTGATGGCGGTGGCACGGGGTATGCTGGTGTTCGACCCGGCGCTGGCGGTGCTGCCCACCAGCGACCCGCTGCTGGAACCCCCGACGGCGGACCTGACACCGCGCGAACTGGAGGTGCTGCAGCTGCTGGCGGAAGGGCTGGCCAACAAGGCTATCGCGCAGCAGTTGGGCATCAGCGACCATACCGTCAAGTTTCACGTCAACGCCATTATGAGCAAGCTCAATGCGCAAAGCCGCACAGAAGCGGTGGTGCGGGCCACCCGTCTGGGGCTGATTATGCTCTAGCCGCATTGGTATTACCGGGGCATAACAAAAAACGTTAAAATCACGTGTTCCGAACAAAGTATGGTATGGAGAGAGATGATGGACTATCGAAGCCTGGGACGGACAGGTGTGCCAGTCAGCGCCCTTTGCCTGGGGTGCATGAATTTTGGCGGAAAGACTTCTGAAGAAGATTCTATCAATATTATTCATTCTGCACTGGATAACGGCATCAACTTTCTGGATACAGCCAACGTTTATTCGCGCGGCAAAAGCGAAGAAGTGGTGGGCAAGGCGCTGAAGGGCCGCCGCGATAAGGTGGTGCTGGCAACCAAAGTGCACGGCCGTATGGACGATGATAACCTGTTGGCCGCCGGGAATAACCGCCGCCACATCATCGAACAGTGCGACGCATCGCTGCAGCGGCTGCAAACTGACTATATCGACCTGTACCAGATTCATCGCCCGCAGTCCGATATGCCCATTGACGAAACCCTGCGCGCACTGGATGACCTGATCCGCGCCGGGAAAGTGCGTTACGTTGGCACCAGCAGCTATACCGCGTGGCAGATTATGGAATCGCTGTGGGCCGCTAAGGAACTGGGCCTCAACCGTTTCGTCAGCGAACAGCCGCCCTATCACCTGCTGGATCGCAGCATCGAGCGCGAACTGATCCCGATGGCACAGACGTACGGCATCGCCATTCTGCCCTGGTCGCCGCTGGCGCGCGGCTTCCTGACTGGTAAGTACCAGCGTGGGGAGGACATCCCCGGCGATACGCGCCTGGCCAGTGATGCCAGCAACACTAACGCGCTGTTCCAGGAGCGCACGCGCAAACACTTCAGCGATATGGCCTATCAGGTGCTGGATGTGGTCGAGGCGCTGGCGCAGGAGAAGGGCTGCACCCCCAGCCAGTTGGCGCTGGCGTGGCTGATCCACCAGCCCGGCGTGACCAGCCCGATTATCGGCCCGCGCACCCAGGAGCAGTTTGAGGATAACCTCGGCGCGGCCAGTGTCACCATCACCGATGAAGACCGCGCCCGTCTGGATGAAGTTTCGCCGCCAGAGGAAGCGATTGTGTCTTACTACAACGGCCGCATGATGGACTTCAAGCCGGCCCAGTATCGCTGGTAAGAACTGCCGCAGCGCGCACCATCAGACATGCAGCATGTACAGAGCGCAGCACACACGCTGCGCTCTTTTTTGTTCGTCTTCAGGATGTGCCGGCCAGTAGTTTAATCTGCGGCGGGGGCCTTCGGGCGGATTTCTTCGGGGGCTTCCTTCACATTGACAACGCGCGGTATCTCATAGCTGCCGTGCGGCGCGCCCCATTTCACCGCGTTATAGATGACCTGAAGAATCTCCGGGTTGTGGTAGGTGGGGTAGCTTTCGTGGCCGGGCCGGAAGTAAAAGACGCGGCCTCTGCCACGCTGCCAGCAGCAGCCGCTGCGGAACACCTCGCCGCCCTGGAACCAGCTTACAAACACCAGTTCATCCGGCGCGGGAATATCAAAGCGCTCTCCGTACATTTCTTCTTCTTCCAGTACAATCGACTCGCCCAGCCCTTCGGCAATCGGATGTCCCGGCTCGACCACCCAGATGCGTTCGCGCTCGTCCGCTTCGCGCCATTTAAGCGCGCCGCTGGTGCCCATCAACCGCTGGAAAATCTTCGAGAAATGCCCCGAATGCAGCACGATCAACCCCATACCAGACAGCACGCGCTCCTGCACCTTGTCCACAATCTCGTCGGATACTTCCCTGTGGGCCATATGCCCCCACCAGGTCAGGACATCCGTCTGAGCCAGCACATCATCCGTCAGACCATGTTCCGGCTCATCCAGTGTGGCGGTGCGCACCTCCAGGCCCTTGTCGCGCAGATAATTTGCGATTGGCGCGTGCAGGCCCTCCGGGTACAGGGTAGAAGCCGGATGATCGGGATTTTTCTCATGACGGAATTCGTTCCAGACGGTTACTCGGATGGTCATTATGTTTAGCTCCTTGGGTATGATCAACAGCTCTGGCAGCGGCCAGAGGCTTTAACAGACATCATCAGTGCGCCGTAAAGGGATGCCCCTGAACCTGTCACGTGGCATCGTTATCGCCATGCAGTGCCGGTCACGATGCATGGGTATGGATTCTACCCCTTGCCGGCAAAATTGAAATAACCTGGCAGGTGCTGGTTATAATCATACGAGTGTTCTGATAAATCTGGATGGATTCACAGTTTATGCAGTCTGAAGTGTTGTTGCAGTTTGTACATATCAGCGATACGCATTTGCTGCGGCCGGGGCAGCAAAAGGATTTCAGCGATATTCAGCCGGAACTGGCGCTGTATGCCGAGCAGGTGCTGGCGCTGCCCTATCACACAGTAACCGCCGCCGAAGCGCTGATTCGCGAAATCAACGCGCTGCCGCTGAAGCTTGATTTTGTGCTCCACACCGGTGATATTGCCGGGGAGGATGGCAGCGATTACACCCACATCGCCCAGCTTTTCCGGCAGCTTCGCATGCCCATCATTTATGTGCCCGGCAACCATGACCGCGAGGCGGATATGTCCCCCTTGCAGGACGGAGCCGTTTCGCCGGTGTGCCAGCACGAGATCAACGGCGTGCAGCTTGTGTGCCTGGACAGCAGCCAGGCAGAAACACGGGATGCGGGCTGGCTGAGCGAGCAGGCGCTGGCCCAACTGGAGCGTATCTGCACCGCGCAGGACGAGCGCCCGCTGCTGGTCGCTGTGCATCATCATCCTATACCGATTGACGTGCCCTGGCTGGATGCCCTCAGCCTGCACAATGGCGACCAGTTCCATCAGGTGCTGCGCCGGGCCGGGCCGCGCCTGCGGGGGGTATTTTTCGGGCATATTCATCACAGCCTGGATATTGTCTATGATGGCATTTTATACAGCAGCGTTGCCAGTGCCGCCTATCAGTTCACCGGCTGGCCGGGCTGTGCGCAGGCCGCGCTTGACATGACCGCAGACCCCGGCTTTAATGTCGTCACCGTGACGCGCCACCAGACTTTCGTGCGTCATCATCGCTACCGCCTTAACCGCTGATTACACTGGACATCGCTGCATGAAAATTGTTGCCTTCTGTATCAACCCGCTTTTTCCCGATCAGGTGATGGGGGGCGCGCCCAAACATCTCCAGAGCGTCGCGATCCACCTGGGCGAGATGGGGCATTCGGTGACGGTGCTGTGCACCCGCCGCGCCGACAGCTCCCGGCCGTTTCGCTGGCATGACAATGTCGAGGTGCTGCCGGTGCTGCCGTTTCACCAGCCTTTCCCACAGCCCTATGCCATCCCGGCCTACGACATGGCGACCATTATCCAGGAGGTCGGAGAGCATCTTCAGACGGCGGATCGCTTTTACATGCACGATGGTGAGCTTCTGTTCCCGTTTGTATATCGTCATGTGCCGACGGTGGTTTCGCTGCGCGATAACATCTACCCGGAAACCCTGCAGGGCAGTTTTTTGTTCCGGGGCGATAAGCTGATCCTGATTTCGGAATATTCGCGGCAGTATTTTCTGCATACCACCGGGCGCTTCTTCCCGGATTATGCCAGCCGCACGCTGGTGATTCATAACGGCGTGGACTGGGATCATTTTAAGCCCACCCCGCCCGGCAAAATCCTCGATCTGCTGCCGGTACAGCCGGGGGCCTATCCGATCGTGCTGCATCCGCACCGGCCAGAAGCGACCAAAGGCATCCGGCAGACGCTGGCCGTATGCGATCTGCTGGTGCATCAGTACGGCTTTGATGATCTGAAGGTGCTGGTGCCCCAATGGCTGGACCTGCACCTGGCCGGGTCTGAGGAACTCCAGGCGTTTTATGGCAGCATCGAGGCGGAGATTGCCCGGCGCGACCTGACGGAGCATGTCATCTTCCATGATTGGATTCCGCAGTCGCTGATGCCGGAATATTACAGCCTGGGCACGGTGACTCTGGCGCTGGGCAGCTTTGTAGAATCGTTTGGCAACACGGTTTACGAATCGCTGGGGTGCGGCACGCCCGCCATCCCGACCCGTATTGCGGCGCACCGCGAAATTCTGCCGGAAGACCTGATCGAAAAAGTGGATTACGACGATGTCGAAACTGCCGCCCGTATCGCCGCCGGGATCATCCGCGAAAAACGCCGCACATCCCCGCAGACGCTGGCCTATCTGCACGAGCGTTACGGGGTGCAGCAGCAGCGCGCCGCCTATGCCGACGCCATCCTGAACGCGCAGCCCAGCGACGAACTTCAGTACCAGCTCTCGCCGCTGGATGAGCAGACACGTTTTCAACTGCCGCCCTGGTGCTATATCGCCCGGCGCGGCATCTATCACGATTTCCATGCGGATTACCTGCAGGACGCGGCGCTTGATGCGCTGTTAAAGCAGTTCCCGCAAGGATTCACCTTTGCCCAGGCCGAATCCGCCGGGGCCGGTCGCCAGGCGGTATGGGATTGGTATCGCGCGGGCTATCTGGCGCCCGCCTTACAGCATTAAATTCGCATTAGATCATAGTTTGCGGGCATAAAAACCCCCCAGTGGGATGTTGTCATCTCTATTCAGACAGTGCATAATCGTTACACTCAAGGGATCGGAGGCAAGTCGATGACAAAAATTCATGAACTGGCTGAGTTGGGTCAGGCGATCTGGATTGATTATATTCGTCGCTCGTTTATCAGGTCGGGCGAATTGCAGGCGTTAATCGATAAAGGTGTGCGGGGTGTCACCTCGAATCCGGCCATCTTTGAAAAGGCGATTGCCCACAGCGATGATTATGACGAACAGATGCAGGAACTGGTGGCTGCTGGCACAGATGTCAACCGCATTTTTGAAGAACTGGCGGCCGAAGACATCCGCATGGCCACCGACCTGTTCCGCCCGGTCTACGAAGAAACGGACGGGCAGGATGGCTATGTCAGCCTCGAAGTCAGCCCGAACCTGGCCTACGACACAGAAGGGACGATTGAGGAAGCGCGGCACTTTTTCAGGACGCTGGATCGCCCCAATCTGATGATCAAGGTGCCCGCGACCAAAGAGGGCATTCCGGCTGTAGAGCAGCTCATCAGCGAAGGGGTGAATGTCAATATCACCCTCATGTTTTCGATGGCGCATTATGAGGCAGTGGCGCAGGCCTATATTCGCGGGCTGGAAAAGCTGGCCGAAAACGGCGGGGACCTGAGCAAGGTGGCTTCTGTGGCTTCCTTCTTCGTCAGCCGGGTGGATGCCAAGCTGGACCCGCAGCTTGAAAAAGCCGGCGCGGATGACCTGCTGGGCAAGATCGCGATTGCCAATTCCAAGCTGGTCTACCAGCGCTTTAAGGAGATTTTCAGCGGCGAACGCTGGGAGCGTCTGGCGGCGCAGGGTGCGCGGGTGCAGCGCCCGCTGTGGGCCAGCACCAGCACCAAAAATCCGAACTATCCGGATACTCTGTACGTCGATACGCTGATCGGCCAGGATACGGTCAACACGCTGCCGCTGGAAACTCTGGAAGCGTTTCTTGATCATGGCACGGTAGCCCTGACGGTGGAGAGCGACATGGATGAGGTGCACGCCCAGCTTGCCCGGCTGAAAGAGGTTGGCATCAGCCTGGAGCAGGCGACGGATGAACTGCAGCAGGAAGGCGTGGACAAGTTCATTGCCCCGTTTGATTCACTGCTGAAGACCATTGCGGAGAAGCGCGATGCCATCCGGGCATGAAACTCAGAATTTTTCGGCGCAGCTCGGCAGATACCAGAGTTCGGTGGATGCTGCGCTGGATGAACTGGCAGCGAACAACATTCTGAAGCGCATCTGGGAGCGCGATCATACTGTCTGGCGGCAGGACCCCACCGAAATCGCGGACCGGCTTGGCTGGCTGGATATCGCGGAGGAAATGCAGCGGCTTTACGACGATGATTCGGCTGCGGCTGTCTCTGGCGATGAAGTCAGTCAGGCGCGTGCCTGGAGCACCGCCGGGACGATCAAAGGGCTGGTGGATGCCGTGCGCGCCGATGGTTACACCCAGGCGCTGCTGCTCGGCATGGGTGGTTCCAGCCTGGCGCCCGAAGTTTTCCGCGAGACCTTTGGTGTGGCCTATGGCTACCTTGATCTGGCAGTGCTGGACAGCACCGACCCCGGCGCGGTGCTGGATCATGACCGCCAGTTGGACCCGGCCAGAACGCTTTACATCGTCTCGACCAAATCCGGCGGCACCGTCGAAACGATGTCGCTGTTCAAGTACTTCTATAACCGCGTGGTCGATACGGTGGGCGAGGAGGAGGCCGGTAAGCATTTTATCGCCATTACCGACCCCGGCAGTTCGCTGCAAACACTGGCGAACCAGCACCATTTCCGGGCGGTGTTCCTCAACGATCCGAACATCGGCGGCCGCTATTCGGTCCAGTCTTACTTTGGGCTGGTGCCGGCGGCGCTGGTGGGGGTGGATGTGCCAAAGCTGCTGCAGCGAATGGTGGCGATGGCGGATGGCTGTAAGCAGCCCAGCAGGGACAACCCCGGTTTGTGGCTGGGGGTGGTTCTGGGCGAACTGATGAAACAGCAGCGCGATAAGGTCACGCTGATGACCTCGCCCAACATCGCCAGCTTTGGGGATTGGGTCGAGCAGTTGATCGCGGAAAGCACGGGTAAGGATCACACCGGGATTCTGCCGGTGGTGCACGAACCCCCCGGCCCGCCTGATGTCTATGGCGATGATCGCCTGTTTGTGTATCTGCACCTGGAAGGCGACGATCAGTACAACGCCGCCGTCGATGCGCTGGAAGCGGCGCAGCATCCGGTGGCGCGGCTGCACCTGAACGATCTGTATGATCTGGGCGGTCAGTTCTTCCTGTGGGAATTCGCGGTGGCGGTAGCCGGGCATCTGATGGGCATTCAGCCTTTCGACCAGCCCAACGTCGAAAGCGCCAAAGTGCGGGCGCGGGAGATGGTCAAGGCGTATATGGAAGCCGGGGCGCTGCCGGCGCGCCAGCCCGCGCTGACACAGAATGGCGTTACAGTGTATGGCGATGTTGGTGGGGGCAGCCTGTCCGAAGTGCTGGATGCGTTTATCAGTCAGGCCAGCGAGGGCGATTACATCGCATTGCAGGCTTATGTAACCCCCAGCCCGGAAATGGACGAGGCGCTGCGGGCGCTGCGTACCACGCTGCGGGATCGTACCCGGCTGGCGACGACGGTGGGCTATGGGCCGCGTTTCCTGCATTCCACCGGGCAGCTTCACAAAGGGGACCGGGGCAACGGCCTGTTTATCCAGTTCACCTCAGACGCGGTTGAGGATGTGCCCATCCCGGATGAGGCCGGGCAGTCGCAGTCTGCTATCAGCTTTGGGGTGCTTAAGCTGGCCCAGGCGATGGGGGACCGCGAGGCCCTGCTGGAAAACAGCCGCCGGGTGCTGTCGCTGCACCTGGGCACGGATGCAGCCGCCGGGCTGAACACCGTGCGCGAGGCGCTGTAGCGAACGTTAATATGCAGCACAGGCCGGGAGGGCACGGGATGCTGTGTCCTTCCGGCAGGTTATTCTTTCATGTGATGTATCACCTTATCAGGTTGCAGATCAGGGGAGCAGGTGGTGATCGACCCCATTACCCAGTTAAAGCAGCAGGCCGCCTATCGCGCCGTCGAATTCGTTCAGTCAGGTATGGTCGTGGGGTTGGGCGAGGGCAGCACGGCGATCTGGGCAGTGCGCCGCATTGGTGAACTATATCAGGCCGGGGAACTGCGTGATATTGTTGGCATCGCCGCGTCGGTGCATATCGAACACGAGGCGCGGCAGGTGGGTATTCCGCTGACCACGCTCGATACACACCCATCCATCGACCTGACCATTGACGGGGCAGACGAAGTGGACCCGGCGCTGAACCTGATCAAAGGCGGTGGCGGGGCGCTGCTGCGCGAAAAGATCGTGGCGCAGGCCAGCCAGCGCGAGATTATTGTGGTGGACCCTTCCAAGCTGGTGACGCAGCTGGGCACACAGTGGGCGATCCCGGTGGAAGTCATCCCCTTTGGCTGGAAATCGCAGATGGCGTTTCTGGAATCCCTGGGCGCAGAAGTCACCCTGCGCACCAGAGACGGCCAGGTCTGCCAGACAGATCAGCAGAATTTCATCCTGGATTGCAATTTTGGCCCTATTGAGGATGCGGCGGCGCTGGCGGATCAGATTAAGTCGCGTACCGGGGTTGTGGAACATGGCCTGTTCCTGGGGCTGGCGACAGATGTCATTATTGCGGACCCGGAAGGTATCCGCCACCAGCAGCGCCAGTAAAAAGCTGTTTGAGAGAGATATTTAAGATGAGTGAAGCGACCAGCATTGTAATTTTTGGGGCCTCTGGCGACCTGACCAAGCGGAAGCTTGTGCCTGCGCTTTACAATCTTTATCGCAAAAACCGCCTGCCAAAGCAGGTCAATGTGGTTGGCAATTCGCGCACAAAGTTCAGCCACGAAGAATGGCGCGAACGCGAACGCGAGGGCGTTGAGGAATTTTCCGGCAAGTCGTTTGATGCGGATGCGTGGGAAGAATTTTCACAGCATCTGTGGTATGTGCCGGGCAATGCCAGCGAAGAAGATCAGATGGCGGAGCTGAACGATTTTCTGAAGGAGAAGGAAGACGGCCCGGCCAACCGCCTGTATTATCTGTCTGTCGCGCCTGATCTGTATGTGCCCATTATCCGCAACCTGGGGACGCTCAAAATCGCCGCAGAGGATGAAGGCTGGCGGCGGGTGGTGATCGAAAAACCCTTTGGCACAGACCTGGCTTCTGCGCATGAACTGAACCACGAAGTACATAAGGTGTTCGAGGAGGGGCAGGTTTACCGTATTGATCATTACCTGGGGAAGGAAACCTCGCAGAATGTGATGTTTCTGCGTTTTGCCAACGCCATTTTTGAACCGATCTGGAACCGTAACTACGTCGATAACGTGCAGATCACGGCCATAGAAACGGTGGATATTGGCCACCGGGGCGACTATTACGACAGTTCCGGTGTGTTCCGCGATATGTTTCAGAATCACCTGCTGCAACTGCTGACCCTCATCGCCATGGAACCTCCGGCGTCGTTTGATGCGGACCTGATGCGCAACGAAAAGGTCAAGCTGTTAAAATCGGTGCGCTCCATTGATATTCTGGATACCGTCGCGGCCCAGTACGAAGGCTATCGTTCGACGCCCGGGGTGGCACCGCATTCACGCACCCCCACCTATGGCGCGATCAAGCTGCACATCGATAACTGGCGCTGGCAGGGCGTGCCGTTTTACCTGCGCTCTGGCAAGGCGCTCAACCGCAAACTGACAGAGATCAGCGTGGTGTTCCGGCAGCCGCCGCACCGCATGTTCGATAATCACCAGATCAGTGACTTTAAATCGAACACCCTTTCGATCTGTGTGCAGCCGGACGAAGGCATTCACCTGACGTTTGAGGCCAAAGAGCCGGATACCATTAACAACACCCGTTCTGTCGATATGGAATTTCATTACGCAGATGCCTTTGGTGAATCGGCCATCCCGGAAGCCTACGAACGCCTGCTGTTGGATGCGCTGATTGGCGATGCGTCGCTGTTTTCGCGCAGCGATGGCATCGAGGCGTCGTGGGAACTGATCGACCCGGTGATTCAGGCCTGGGAATCGGATGGGGCCGCAGAGCCGGTGACATATGAGCGTGGAAGCTGGGGCCCGCGCGAGGCGGATGACCTGCTGGGGGATAATGGCCGGGCCTGGCATGTCGGCTGTATTCACGACGACTGCTAGCGCCGGTGCGCAACCACCACAAATTGCGGGTTGGCGGAGTTGAGGCAAAACCATGCACAGGATCGACATCTTCGAGGATCAGGCGGCGCTGATGACCGCCGCAGCGGACTACGTGCTGCGGTGTTATGACATCGCCATCACGGATCATCGTTACTTTACGCTGGTTCTTTCTGGCGGCAGCACCCCGCGCGCACTCTATGAGCAGTTGGCGACTGCGGCCGAAACGCAGCGGATTGACTGGTCAAAGGTGTAT
>CAZQIY010000023.1:32553-44414 GCA_964593565.1 uncultured Anaerolineaceae bacterium | reverse complement strand
CCGCGCTGGATGAAACCGAGCGCCTGGTCATGGCCAATTATGTCCCAAAGCTGGAGACATGGCGCATCACGCTGACCGCGCCTGTGATCAACAATGCCGCCAGCATCATGTTTCTGGTGGCGGGCGCAGGCAAGGCGCAGATGCTGAAACAGGTGCTGCAAGGGCCGCCTCAGCCGCGCGACCTGCCCGCCCAGATGATTCTGGCAGCGCAGGGCGAACTGGTCTGGCTGGTGGACCGCGAAGCCGCCGCCCTGCTGGATGATCAACCTCAGGTGAGCCAGGATGCATAACCCGCCCGATCAGATTGCATATTACGAAACGGTCTGGGATGTTGTGCGGCAGGTGCCGCCGGGCCAGGTGGTGACCTTCGGCCAGATTGCCGCCATGATTCCCCCGCCGGAAGGTGTTGACGCAGCGGATTACCAGCGGATCGGGCCGCGCTGGGTGGGCAATGCTATGAACGCGGTCACGTTCCGCGATGAACCAACCGTGCCCTGGCACCGCGTCATTAACAGCAGGGGCGGCATCAGCCTGGAGGATGGCAGCGGCCCGGCTCGTCGCCAGCGCGCCCGGCTGGAAGCGGAAGGTGTCGTCTTCGACAGCAAGGCCCTGATCGATTTTGACCGCTTTGGCTGGGATGGGCCGGATGATGACTGGCTGCGCGAGCGTAACCTGCTGCGGCCGCATTCCATGAAAACGCCGCCCCCCGCCCCGGATGAACCGCAGCAGCTCAGCCTGTTCTGACGACATGGCCCGCCCGACCTATGATCGCATTGTCTGGGAGATTGTCTGGCAGATTCCTGCCGGGCGTGTGATGACCTATGGCCAGATTGCGTCGATGATCCCGGCCCCGGAGGGGGTGGATATCCCCGGTTATGAACGTATCGCGCCGCGCTGGGTGGGCTATGCCATGCGCCGCTGCGCAGATGATCCCCCTGATCACCCGCCTGACCTGCGCCACCCGCAGCCTTCTATCCCCTGGCATCGGGTCATCAACAGCCAGGGAAAGATCAGCCTGCCGGAGGGCAGCCCTGAAGCGACTCAGCAGCGCGTCCGCCTGGAAGCTGAGGGCGTGGTGTTTGATGCACAGGGGCGGGTGGATTTACGGCGTTTTGGGTGGCACGGGCCGGCGGACGACTGGCTGCGCGCCCGCCATCTGATGCAGCCCTATACCTTCCAGCCCGTCAGCGATACTGATTGATGGTATCGCACAGGGTGCGGGCGGCTTCGCCCGGATTTTCCGCAAAGATGACGCTGCGTGACGCGTTGATAATCAGCCCTTTGCCCTGGCTGTTTAGCCCGGCTTCGAGCACGGGTTCCACCGCGCCGCCCTGTGCCCCAACGCCCGGCACCAGAATCGTCATATCGCCCACACAATCGCGCACCTGCCGCAGTTCTGCCGGGTAGGTGGCCCCCACCACCAGCATACAGTTGCCGCTGCGGTTCCATTCGTCATGGACCCTGCGGGCGACCAGATGCCACAGTGGTTTGCCATCGACCAGCACATCCTGAAATTCACCCGCGCCTGTGTTGGAGGTCCGGCACAGGATAATGCAGCCTTTATCCGTTCGTTCCAGGAAGGGCCGCAGTGCTTCCTGGCCCAGATATGGGTTGAGCGTGACGGCATCGAAGCCGAACCAGTCGAAGATGGCACTGGCATAGGCGGCGCTGGTGGAATCGACATCGCCGCGCTTGGCATCGCAGATGGTCAGGATATCCGGGTGGTGGAGGTGCAGATATTCCATCGTCATGCGCAGCGAGGCGATGCCCCGGTCACCGCGCGCCTCGTAAAAGGCGATGTTGGGCTTGTAGGCGCTGACGTAAGGATGCGTCTGCTCGATAATCCAGCGGTTGAACGTAAACAGCGGGTATTCGTGATGAATGTACGGCTCCGGGATTTGTGCATAGTCGCTGTCCAGCCCGACACACAACAGCGAATTGACCTGTTCCACCCGGCGGTTATACTTCTCCAGGGCTGACATCTTCCTGCCTTTCTGCCCACTGGTGCGGGTCCTGCAGCCAGCTTTCGATGATGGCCTGTTCCGCTTCGCCAAATAAACCTTCCTGCAGGGCCACCTGCACGATGGTATTAAAATTCGTCAGCGTGTGCAGCCGCACCCCGGCGATCTGAAAGGCCTGCTGCGACATGGCAAACCCGTAGGTTGTAATCGCCAGGCAGTCCTCGACAGTGGCCCCGGCGTCGCGCAGGGCCGCCACCCCGCCCAGGCTGCTGCCGCCTGTGGTGACCAGGTCCTCGATCAGCAGCACGCGCTTTCCCTGTATATCGCCACCTTCCACGCGGTTCTGCTTGCCGTGCTCCTTGGATTGTGGGCGGATATAAATGGTGGGTTTTTGCAGGGTGTAGGCCAGGGCGGCGCTGTGCGGCACCCCACCGGTGGCGATCCCGGCGATCACATCAAATGCCAGGGCTTCGCGCTCGATCACCTGACGAAAACCTTCGATCACCAGCCGCCACTGCTGCGGCCAGAAGATCAACTGCCGGTTATCCACATAAACCGGCGACAGGATGCCCGATTTAAACGTGATGGGCTTGTAGGGGGTAAACCCAACGGCTTTGATTTGCAGCAAAGCCTGCGCGATCTGTACATCAAGCATGCATGTCCTCATTCAGAATCAGTGCTGCGGCCAATGGCCCACGGAAGATTAAAGCTGACCAGTACTGCGCTGCCTGTGCTCCGGCGCTGCCAAAGTCCCGATAACCGGCTGCATCCAGCACGCCGCCGCAGGCCACCACATCCACCGGGTAGGCATGGCGCGCCTGTTCCTGGCACACGCGTATTGTTGCCGCAAGTGCACAATCATGCAACCTGCCGCCGCCCACCCCGGCAGTCACCCCCGGCAGGCCCGGCGCGGGCTGTGCCAGCGTGTTGGTGGCGATGACGGCTCGCACGCCTGTTTCGGCAAAAACGCGCATCAGGATGGCGTACTGGGCATCGGCCAGGTTGGGGCTGATCTTTACCCACAGCGGTACGGCGGGCTTCACATCCCGCAGGCGTTTGACCAGCGCGCCGCACAGATCGCGGGTCAGCGCTTCGGTCTGGTGGCCGCCGGGGTCGTCCTCGGTGTTGGGGCAGCTCAGGTTGAGGGTGAACCATGAGGGGTATACGCGCTGCTGCAGAAAACAATCCAGCGCTTCCAGTACCTCGCGCTGCTGCGCTGCTGGTTCATCCACGCCGGGGCTGACGGCGATGTTGATGCCAAACACCGGCGGCAGATGGGCGCGATGCTTTGCCAGAAAGGCCGCAGCGGCGCGCGTGCCCGGGTTGCGCAGGCCCACCCGGTTCTGGGTAGAGTGAGTCGCCGCATCGCGCCAGATGACGGTGCCGGGGTTGCCGGTGCGCGGCCAGCGCGTGAACGAGCCAAATTCCACCGGCCCCACCAGCGCGGGCATGCTGCGCCAGCCGGGGATAATATTCCGGCGCTGTTCGACGGCGTTCAGCGCGGCGTCCTCGTCGGCAAAACCATCGCCTTTGACGAAGCCCGCCGCCAGCATCAGCGGGCAGGGCAGGTGGACTCCGCCTACCGTTACGGGCTGCGGGTCGAATGCCAGCCGGTTGAACCACCGGAGCGCAGCGATCGCCCACGCCTGCGAATCGACCCGGCGCAGCAGGGCCTGGGCCTGTTCGTGGGCGCGCTGGGCCGAACTGCGGAAGATCAGCGGGCGGATGGCCCGGTACAGCGAGTCGTTCAGCTTCAGAAAAGCCGCACTAGCCATACAGATTGCGCCCCCAACCCGGCTGAACCAGGATATTTCCGCCATCGTAGACCTGCTGGCCGCGTATCACCACAGACGTGACCCGCCCACAGACCGCCATGCCATCAAACGGCGACCAGCCGCACCGGGTGCGCAGATTACGGTTCTCGATGGTATAGGCGGCGTCTGTATCGACCAGCGTGTAAGTTTCCGGCGGGCAGGCGATGCCCCAGATACGACGCGGATTTTCCGCCACCAGTTCGACCAGGCGCGGCAGGGTCAGCCGCCCTTCGCGCACCGCCAGGCACAGCAGCGGCAGGGTGGTTTCCAGGCCAGGGACGCCATAAGCGGGCTGGTCCGCGAATTTTTCCGCCAGGGTGTGCGGCGCATGATCCGATTCGACCACATCTACGACGCCGTTTTGCAGCGCCGCCCACAGCGCCGCCTGATCCGCCTTCGTGCGCAGTTCGGGCTTCATCATGCCCAGCGGCCCCAGCGCCGGCAGATCATCTTCCGTCAGGTAGAGATGATGCGGGCACACGCCCACCGTCACGGGCAGGCCTTCTTCCCTGGCGGCGGTCAGATAGCGGATTTCCTCGGCGGTGCTGATGTGGCAGAAATGGGTGCGTTTGCCATACTGCCGCACCAGTTCCAGAATGTCGCAGACGGTTTCGCCCTCGGCATGGACCGCGATGAGTTTGTGCCCCGGCCACGCGGCGTAATGCTGCGCCCGCACCGCCTGATCCTCGATCAGCAGGGTGCCGGTGGTCTGGTTATTGTAGATTTTGAGGCCGCAGGTGCGGTCAGCCGCCTCGTCATAGTCGGCCCAGTTGCCAGCGGCGGATGCGCCGTAATAAACGCCCCAGTCGCAGTGGGCCTGCGCGCCAAATTCGTCCAGCTTACGCGCCAGCGCGTGCGGGTCAATCGTCGGCGGCGGGGTGTTGGGCATATCCAGCACGGCCCAGTAACCGCCTGCCAGCGCCGCCGCGGTTTCGCTGGCGAAGGTGGCTTTATGCGACCATGCCATCCCGCGCAGGTGCACGTGCGGGTCCAGCATGCCGGGGATTTTCAGCATTGCGCTAGACATACACCCCTCGCAGCACCTTCGTCAGCAGCGCCATGCGCACGAACATGCCATTTTCCATCTGCTGGAAATACACGCTGCGCGGGTCGGCATCCAGCACGTCATGATCATCGGGCGTGCCCATCTCGTTCTTGCGCGGAAGCGGGTGCATCAGCACGGTGTGCGGCCCGGCCTGGGCCAGCACCTGCGGCGTCATGACAAAGCCGTCCTTAATGGCCTCATATTCGGCCCGGTCGGTAAAGCGTTCTTCCTGCACCCGCGTCCAGTAGATCACGTCCGTTTCGCCCAGCACATCATACAGGTTATCGGTTTCGACCACCGTCACGCCTTTGGACTGCATTCGGTTGATGATCTCTGCGGGCATCATCAGCGACGCCGGAGAGACACAGTTGACGGTCACGCCGCTGCCTTCCAGCCGGGCGATCAGCTTGGCCAGCGAATGCACGGTGCGCCCGTGCTTCAGGTCGCCCACCATCGTGATATTCAGGTTATCCAGCGACTTTTTCAGGTCGATGATCGTGAACATATCCAGCAGGGCCTGGGTCGGGTGTTCGCCGATGCCATCGCCACCGCTGATAATCACAGGCTGGCGGCCAATCTTGTCGCGCAGCATATCCAGATAATAGGCGGCCTCATAGGATGACCCCACCGCCGGGTGGCGCAGCACGATCACATCGACATAGCAGCCCGCCGCGCGGACGGTATCCGCCAGATTTTCGCCTTTGTAAACTGATGAAAACTGTACGCCATTGCTAGCCGCCACGACTTCGCCGCCCAGCCGCTTCATCGCGGTCTGGAAGGACATATCGGTGCGGGTGCTGGCCTCAAAAAACAGCGTTGCCATCACCTTGCCGCTGCACACTTCGATCAGCCCCCGGTCATTTTCGCGAGAGCGCTTTTTCAGCGAAGCCGCGGCATCGAAGATAATCTGAAGGTCCTTGCGGGTGAACTGGTCGACGGTGATGATGTGCTTGCCCACAAAACTGCCGTCGATGGCGTGCGGGGTGTAAATCTGGGCATAGTTGCGGGACTGGCGGGTGCTTTCCAGGGTTGTGGTAGACATTGTTGCCTCTGTTGTATCCTTAGCTTCAACACGCATACATAAAAAAGCCACCGCTAGGGTGGCTATGATCTCTTTGATGTTGTGGTTCGTTTGTTTCGGATGCGCAGTTCATACAGAAACTGCTTGACTCCTTTAAGCAGAAGCCATTTTTCTCCTTTGCGCATGCGGGCGGCAAAGCGCTCCAGCGTGTCCTTCGGCTCGACCGGTACGACGAGCTGGCGCATGACATCGTCGACCGTGCCTTTCGGCCCGACGTAATGGACATTGCAGCCGCTCCAGCGAATCTGGCGGTTATGGAACGCCTCGAAAGCCTGCTCCACTGCATCCGCAGTCTCGAACTGCCCGGCCAGCGCCGGATGAATGGCAATGATTTTGCGCGGAAACTGTTTGATGAAATTCGCGTGGAAATGATGCGGCGAATCCAGCGTGACGATTAAATCCAGCTTGTGGGCGGCCAGTTCGCCAGCCAGCGCGCCATCGTAACCCTGTTCGCCATCTTCCGGAATCAGAACTGTTTCGACCCCGGTTTTACGAGCCAGCCGCAGAGCGCCTTCTGTGCGAGAAACCACGAGGCTGATCTCACCATCCTTGAGGTTCTTTTCCTGGTGGGCCTGCAGCAGGGTGTACAGGTTGTGGTTAGGCTGGGCGGTAATGACCGCGATTTTTGGCATCTGTTTTTCCTCGCCAAACTCTCTCTATTATCCCCGGAGAGCAATTTTCGGACAAGTCCTGAATGTTCAGCTTCCGGCCGTCATCTGCCGCACCTGGGCCGCCAGCGTGCGCGCCCGCCGGGGGGCATCGCCCACGTAACTCTCCGCGTTCATCAACTGGCGAATCTGCGCTTCGGGCAGGTGACGGGTTACCTGTGGATCGGCACACAACGACTCGATCAGCGGGTTGGGCTGGTCACTGCGCAGCGCCTCCCAGGCGTTCAGGCTGTGCTGGCGGATCACTTCGTGCAGTTCCTGGCGGTCCCCCCCGGCGCGGACCGCCGCCATGAGCATCCGTTCTGTCGCGGCGAAAGTGCCATACACCGCCAGGTTGCGCCGGATGGCGGCCTCGTCAATGCGCAGCCCGCGCATCAGGCGCTGGGCGCGGTGCAGGATTTCCTCCGCCGTCAGAAAGGCTTCCGGCAGGCTGACCCGCCGGTTAGCGGAATCGTCCAGCGTGCGTTCCAGCAGGTTATGGGCGGCATTGTCCCAGGCCACACGCGGCAGCGCCGCCAGATAACGGGCCAGGCTGTCCATATTTTCCGCATTGATAGGGTTGCGCTTAAACGGCATGGCCGATGACCCGACCTGATGCTGGCCGAACGGTTCTGCCCATTCGCCCAACGGCGGCGATTGCAGCAGCCGCAGATCAAACGCCAGCTTGTACAGCGTCATGCCCATGCCGGAAAGCGCGCTGATGACGGCCCAATCCTGCCGCCGGGTGTAGGTCTGCGTGGCAATCAGATACGGTTCCAGATCAAGCGCCTCCATGACCAGCGCTTCCAGTTCGTGCGGGGCCAGCGCGCTTTCTGCCAGCAGTTCCGCATAAGAAGCGGAGGTGCCCACCGCCCCCTTTAGGCCTTTGCCGCGCAGGCTGGCGCGCACCTGCTTCAGGGCTTCATAATCCGCCAGCAGGTCCTGGGCATACATCGCCAGCCGGTAGCCGATGGTGGTTGGCTCTGCTGGCTGGATGTGCGTAAACGCCATGCATACATGATCCGCTTCCTTTTCAATCTGGTCTGCCAGCACCGCCAGCAGTTCGCTCAGCCGCGTCAGGATCAGGTCCAGGCTCTGGCGGATGCGCAGCGCATCAGCGTTATCCTCGATATCCATGCTGGTCGCCCCCAGGTGGATGATGCCGCCGCCGACAGGGCACTGCTCCGCATAGGTGCGCACCTCGGCCATCAGGTCATGATGAATTTCCTGCTCGATTTCGTGGGCGCGGTCGATATCGATGTCGTCCATACGGGCGCGCAGGTCCGCCACCTGCTCTGCACTAACCAGCCCGGCCTGCTGCTGGGCTGCGGCCAGCGCCACCCAGATGCGCCGCCATGTCCGCCGCTTGTGGACCTCGGACCAGATGTGGCGCATTTCATCTGAGCCATAGCGCCAGGTGAACGGGCTGAGGAAGGTATCGTGCGTATAGGTCATGGTGTTATGCTTTCTATGTGATGCAGCCAGGGCTGGCTGAATGCCGCCCAGATTATAGAGAAACCCGGCAGATGCGCAACGGCGATTCAAAGAAAAGGGGATGGCTGCCCATCCCCTGATACTTCCATTCGCCTAACGGACGTAGCCGTTGGTGACCCCGCCATCCACAGGCAGCATGGTGCCGGTGGTTTTGCTGCTGCGCGGCCCGGCCAGAAAAGCGATGGCTTCAGCCAGGTCTTCCGGGTAGATTTCAGCTTTTAAGACGTTGCGCTGGGCATAGAACTGGCCCAGGTCCTCCACATCCACCCCGTACTGTCGGGCGCGGGCTTCCTTCCACTGGCTGTCCCAGATGCTGCTGCCCTGAATCACCGCGTCCGGCAGGACAGAATTGACGCGGATGCCATGTGCTCCGCCTTCTTCGGCCAGGCAGCGCGCCATATGAACCTCGGCGGCTTTGGCGGCGCTGTAGGCAGCGGCGCCTTTGCCAGCGGCGATGCTGTTCTTGCTGCCGACAAAGACCATCGTCCCGCCGATTCCCTGCGCTTTCATCACCTTAAAGGCCTCGCGGGCCATCAGGAAGTAGCCCGTCACCAGAATATCCATGTTGCGCTGGAACATCGCCAGCGTGGTATCCTCAATGGGCGCGCCGCCGGCGATGCCCGCGTTGTTCACCAGCACATCCAGCCCGCCATATTTCAGCACGGTCAGCCGGATGGCGTTCTGCACGGCGGCTTCGCTGGTGACATCGGTATGGACGTACAGCGCCCGGCCCTTGCCGAACTTCTTCTGGATATCCGCCGCGACTTCTTCGCCGTTCTGGTCGTTGATGTCGGCAATGACGACGTGCGCGCCATCCTGGGCCAGCCGGTAAGCGGTGGCCCGCCCGATGCCGCTGGCTGCGCCGGTAATGAGCACAATCTTCCCGGCAAAATCGCGGTCCGGCGGGGCCAGTTTGAGCTTGTACAGTTCCAGCGGCCAGTATTCGATGTTGTAGGCTTCGTTCGGCGTCAGGCTGACAAACCCGCCCAGCGCCTCGCTGTCGCCGATCACGGCAATGGCGCGGTGGTACAACTGGCGGCTGACATCGGCATTGGTGATGTCCTTGCCGGTGTTGACCATGCCCAGCCCGGGGATAAGGATCACACGCGGCGCGGCGTCGCGCAGCTCGTCGCCTTCGTTTTTGTTTTCCTCAAAATACTGCACATAGCGCGCTTCGTAATCCTGCACACCCTGGCGAATCTTCTCCTTGAGGGCATCCACGCCTTCCGCCGGGGTCCAGTCCACAAACAGCGGCTGACGCTTGACATGCACCAGATGATCCGGGCAGGCGGCGCCAATCTGGCTGACATCCGGCGTTTTGCCACTGCCGACCATGTTCAGCACGCCCTCGCTGCCATCGTACTGCAAAATGGCAGTCTTGCGGCTGGAGACTGCGCCGCGAATCACCGGCAGCACTTCGGCCACGATGTCCAGCCGTTCGGCTTCGCTGAGGCCGGGAACTTTCAGATCACCAAAAACCTTTTTGCCTTTTTTCTTATCCTCGATGTAATCCTCAGCTTTTTGAATAATACGGATGGTGCTGTTGTAGCACGTTTTGCTGTCTGGCCCCCAGGTGACCAGGCCATGCTTGCCCATCACGACGCATTCTATATTAGGGTTTTCGCGCACCTTGCCGCCAATCCACTTGCTGAGGGTGAAGCCGGGGCGGATGTAGGGCACATAGGCCATGCGGTCCCCATAGACCCGACGCGCTTCTTCCTCCGCATTCTCGACGCACATCAAGCTGATGATGGCGTCCGGGTGGGTATGATCGACATGCTTATGCGGCACGAAGGCATGCAGCAGCGTTTCGATGCTCTGGCGCGGGCGTCCCTGCTCGAACCAGGTGCGTTCGAGATAGGCCACCATCTCCTCATCCGTCATTTCCTCGCGCTGGAACAGCGGCTCAATCTCGTCCATCTTGAGCAGCGCGAACTGGTGTTCCTTAATGGTGAGGACATCGGAGCCGGAAGCCTTGACCGCCAGCACTTCGACATCGCGTCCCAGATGATCCTTCATGACGATTTTGGCGCTGGTGTTGCCACCATAAATATTGACCACCGCCCGGTCCTTGCCCAGGATATTGCTGCGATAAACCAGCCCTTCCAGGTCCGGTAACTGGTCGGCCTCAACATTATTCCATAAATTCTGCGGCATAAGCTTTATCCTTTGCTGATTTCATTTCGTTTCGTTTGGTTACGTTTATAATTGATAATGCAGGCCCTGTCAATTTTTGTGCCGCCTGATCTGCCCAGGCCCCCACCATCATTCAGCAGCGCCGGCAGGCAGCAGGGTAACGGTGACCTGTGCCGGGTCCAGGCGCGGCGTCGTCGCCCGCACGGTGACGGTCCCGGCTTCGTGCCCGGCCCTGATGTACAGCGCCGCCTGCCCGCCGATGAGCGCGAACGGATTCTCGCCGATCAACTGCGCCGGGCCGTCAATTTCAAAACACACCACCTGGCTGGTGAACGGCAGACGGTTGCCGAATTTATCTGTAATGCGAAAGACCAGCCGCGTCATATCGGCGCCGTCGGCAAAGAGAGTCTCATCATCAACGGCCAGTTCGAGGCGGCTGGGCAGACAGCGATGATCGAACTGCTGCCGGGCGACCTCCTCGCCGTTGATGAACCCGATCAGGTGCAGGTCGGCGTATTCGTGGCTGCCCCAGGGCATATCCAGCCCCCTGATGACAAAGGGCGCATGGGGCAGGTTGGGGAACTGGTCGCGGTCTGGCTGGAACCTGCCCTTGAACTGGTCCCCCATGTAGACCTCGATCTCGTCGCAGTTGCTGAACACCACCAGCGGATCGATGCCGCCCACGCTGCGCTCGCCGCGCGCGAACAGGGTCGCGGCCCGCAGGACGACATGATGCGCCGGGTCGATCTGGCTTTCGTAGAAACAGGCCGCATACTTGGGCAGGCGGAAAATATCCATCACGCCGTGATAGCAGATGCGATCCCCGCTGCCGAACTCCATGTGCGTGTTGTAATCGAAGGCGCACCAGCCAATCGCGCCGCTGACCTTGTCCATGCCCATTTGCTTGTCCTGGATGCGGGCGTGGCGCAGGGCATGTTCTACCATCCGCTCTTCCTGGTCGAAGCTCTTGGTTGGGAACATGTGGCCGTTGAACTCCGTCACCAGATGCGGCGTCTGGACGGGTTCCTGCACGTCGTTGGAGAAGTCGTTAAAGGTGTAGACATCCTCCAGAAATTCGCTGTGCTGCCAGAAGCGCACCCCGGCCGTCTGCCGCGTTGGGTCAAGCTGGCGCGCCAGTGCGTTGGTGCGGGTGTAGAGGGCGGTGTTATCCAGCGATTCGTTGATGCGCACCCCCCACAGCACAATCGAAGGGTGATTGCGGTCGCGCACGATCATGGCTTCGACATCGCGCAGGCTGATACCCTGCCAGTCGTCATCGCCGATGAACTGCCAGCCGGGGATTTCCTCAAAGACCAGGAGACCGATTTCGTCGCAGCGGCGCAGAAAATGCGGTGACTGCGGGTAATGCGAGGTGCGGACGATGTTGCAGCCGAGTTCATATTTGATGATGTCGGCGTCTTTTTCCTGCAAGCGCCGGGGGGCCGCTGCGCCGATGTAGGGGTAGGTCTGGTGGCGGTTGAGGCCGATCAGGTTGATCTTCTCGCCGTTGAGATAAAAGCCATCATCGCGGAACTGCGCCTCGCGGAAGCCAAAGCGACCCTGTTCCTCATCAAAGCGCGTATTCGTGTCGTCCTTGTCGCCAGCCAGCACGACGCCATATGCATAGAGCGCCGGATTATCCAGTGACCACAGGGCGGGATTTTCAGCCCGCTGCTGGCAGGT
>CAZQIY010000023.1:0-32453 GCA_964593565.1 uncultured Anaerolineaceae bacterium | reverse complement strand
GAATCCAGCCGCACGGTCAGCAGGTTGTCGCCCTCATCGTTGAGATAATCGGTCAGGTCGAACGAGAACGGTGTATAACCGCCTTCGTGATCACCCAGCGTGTGCCCGTTGAGCGACACGGTGCAGGCGATCATCGCCCCATCGAAGTCGATATACACGCGGCGGCCATCACGCGGCTCCGGCAGCTTAAACCGCTTGCGATAGGTGCTGATAAACTGGTATTCGGCGTTATCGAAGTTGTGGTGCGGCAGGACGATATTGGTATGTGGCAAAGTTACGTGCTCGAAGTCGCTGTCGGGGCGGTTGGGGGCGGTGTCTTCGGGCAGGTACAGCCAGCCATCATTGAAGTTGAGTACACTTCTCACAGAAGAATCCTCACAGTGTGCAGGGCGGGTCAGGAAGCCGGGATTATAACACGCCATGCCAGATAATATGGCTCGGTTGGTTCCGGTTGGTACAGGCGTTGTGAGATGCCGTGCGGTAGCTTAAAATGTGTGCGGGATTTTTCAGAGAAGATGAGGCTTATGTCCGAAACACTCCGATTTGGGCTGATCGGCTGCGGGCGCATTGCGCCGCATCATGCGCGGGCGATTCAGGGGCTGCCGGGCGCGGAACTGGCCGCTGTGGTGGATGTCATCGAGGAACGTGCTTATCACTTCGCGGATGAATATGGCGCAGAACCGTATCTGGATTATACCGATATGCTGCGGCGTGATGACATTAACGCGGTGTGTATCTGTACGCCTTCCGGGCTGCACGCGCAGATGGCCATTGATGCAGCGCGGGCCGGTAAGCACATCATTGTTGAAAAACCTATGGCGCTGTCGCTGGCGGACGCTGACGCCATGATTGACGAAGCGCGCAGGCACGATGTCCGCCTGTGTGTGGCGTTCCAGAATCGGTATAACCTGCCGGTACAGGACCTGCGCGCAGCGGTGCAGTCCGGCAGGCTGGGGCGGCTGCTGCTGGGCAATGCGACGGTGCGCTGGTACCGAACACAGGAATATTATGAGGATGGCTGGCACGGCACCTGGGCCATGGATGGCGGCGCGCTGATGAACCAGTCCATCCATCATGTGGACGCGCTGATCTGGATGATGAACGAACCAGTAGAGAGTGTGTTTGCCTATACCGCGACTCTGGCGCATCGCATGGAGGCGGAAGATACGGTGGTGGCGGCGCTGCGCTTCGCCAGCGGGGCGCTGGCCTCTATCGAAGCCTCGACCATCACCTTTCCCACCGACCTGGAAGGATCGATCACGCTGCTGGGCGAGCGCGGCTCGGTCAAGATCGGCGGGGTGGCGCTCAACCGCAAGGAGATGTGGAAGATTGACGGTGAACTGGAGCGCGAAAACGAGATTCTGAGCAGCAACCCGCTGGACCCGCTAAGCGTCTATGGCACCAGCCACCCGCATGTATTCGCGGATTTTGTGGCGGCAGTGCGCGAACACCGTGAGCCGTTCATCCATGGCGATGAAGGCCGCCGCACGCTGGAAGTGGTGCTGGCGGTGTATGAATCTGCCCGGACCGGCCAACCCGTGCTGCTCAATCATCGAGCCTGAAGATTCCGACTGTTGAATCGGCGGTCAATCCGCTATGCTCCTGATCATCAAGTTGCTTTGCGTTTATGAAATGGATGAAGTTTATGTCAGTACGTCAACTGCCTGTTTTCGCTTTGCTGATCGCCGCCTGCAGCCTGCTGGGCATGGCCATTGTGTTTATCATCACGACACAGGGCGTGTCTACCTGGGTGGACAGCGCCCATTACATCACGGCTGCGCGGCATCTGGTGGCGGGCGAAACGATGGAATTATGTTATGGAACACCCTATCTCCGGTTTCCGCCGCTGTTTCCGGCCACCATCGCCTCGACCATGGCCCTGGGGCTGGCGCCGCTGGAGGGTATCCGCCTGATCAATGTTGTGGCCTTCGGGGTGCTGATCCTGGCGGCGGGCTGGTTGTATCGCCTGAGCCTGCGCTCCGGGATACTGGCGGTGCTGGGGGCGCTGGCGGTGGCGCTGTCGTGGCAGCAGGTGTTATGGGCCATTCACGCGCTGACGGAAACCGTCTTTACCATGCTTATCCTGCTGTTTCTGCTGCAAATGTGGTTCTTCCTCAAAAAGCAGACTCCGGCGCGGTTTGTGCTGCTGGTTCTGGCGGCGGCGCTGGTCACATTGCAGCGCTACACCGGCATCACGGTGCTGGCGGCGGGCGGCCTGTGTCTGCTGCTGTTTCTTCGCCAGCCCTTCATGCAGCGGCTGAAGTACGGGGTGGCCTTTGGCATCTGTGCCGCGCTGCCGCTGGGGGTGTGGCTGGCGCGCAATTATGCCATTTCCGGGACGATCCTGGGGGTGCATGGCGAGCGACAGACATGGGGGCTTGAATATCTGTCCTATATCGCCAGCCCGATGCTGGACTGGTTTGTTCCCCAGCGTATCGGGCGCGGGGGCACTGTAACCGGCACGGCTGCGGGTGATCTGCTGGGCATCCTCCTGCTGATTGCGCTGTCGCTGTGGCTGTATCATCGCAGCCGGGGGACCTCCCCACTGGAGGCGGCGGAATTTCAGCCGGGCTGGCTGGCGGTGGTGTTTTTCGCGGTGTATTTTGTCGTGATTCAGGTGGGCGCGCCGAGTGTGGAAATCCTGGGGGCGGCATCGCGGCTGACCGCGCCGATGTATCCACTGATGATTCTGCTGGTTTTATGGGGGCTGGATCGTTTCGGGCTGTGGCTGAACGGACGGTCACAGGAGCCGGTAGGGCAGGTGATTGTCGTCGCGCTGGTGGCTGCGTGGCTGGTGCTGCCAGCAGAAAAAATCTGGCGCGAAGCCAGCGGCCTTTCGCGTTCAGATGGCTGGACAGGCTTCAGTTCAAGTGAAATGCGGACATCTCCGCTGGTCAATTGGGAAACGCCGGAAATGATTGTCGAACCGCTGTTTTCCAACAAGGTGCTGCCGCTGTGTATTCTGAACAGTGTACATGCCATGCCCATTTCTGCCACTGATGCCGATACGGCCGAAGCGCGGCTGCTGGCGGCTGAAAGCGATGTCCTGACCCTGATCATTTTCCCGGATAACGAACGCTACGACATGCAGTATTCCATTGAAGCCTTCGCGGACAACTTCACGATGGAACCGCTGCTGACGCTCGAAGGCGAAACAGGCATTTATCGCCTCACTCGTTCTGATAGTCAGCCATCATAGCGGGCGGCGCTGTTGATGCGGCAGGCAGCAGCGCGTGGTAGAATTCGCAGCGAGTTTGCCCTCAGCGAGGTAAGACCATGACCGACACAAAAACCGCTTATCTGGACGAGCAGATCGCAGACCTGAAAGCCCAGGGCCTGTTTAATACTATCCGTACCATCGAAAGCCCGATGGACGGCCATATCCGTGTTGATGGCCGCGAGGTGCTGAATTTCTGCGCGAATAACTATCTTGGCCTTGCCAATCACCCGCGCCTGCGCGAAGCCGCCAAACGAGCGATTGATGAGTATGGCATTGGCCCCGGCGCGGTGCGCACCATTGCCGGCACCATGACGCTGCACAACCAGCTTGAACAGCGGCTGGCACAGTTCAAGGGCGCGGAAGCGGTGATTACCTTCCAGAGCGGCTTTGCGGCCAATCTGGCCACCATCCCGGCGCTGGTGGGGCGCGGCGATGTCATCTTCTCTGACCAGCTTAACCACGCCAGCATCATTGATGGCTGCCGCCTGAGCCGGGCGCAGATTGTGGCCTATGAGCATAACAACGTGGATGACCTACGCCGTAAAATCGCGGAAACGACTGATTATCAACGCCGCCTGATCGTCACTGATGGGGTGTTCAGCATGGATGGCGATATCGCCCCGCTGCCGGCGCTGTACGAAGTCGCCCGCGAACACGATATTCTGCTGATGGTGGATGATGCGCACGGCGAAGGGGTGCTGGGGCGCGGCGGGCGCGGCATTGTCGATCACTTTGGCCTGCATGGCAGGGTGGATATTGAAGTCGGCACGATGAGCAAGGCGTTTGGGGTGGTCGGTGGCATTGTGGCGGGCACCCAGGTGATTATTGACTGGCTGCGGCAGCGCGGGCGGCCTTTTCTGTTTTCCAGCGCCATGACCGTGCCGGATGTGGCGGCCTGCCTGGAAGCGGTGGATATGCTGGAAAATTCTGATGAACTGGTGCGGCGGCTGTGGTCCAATGCAGAATTTTTCCGGCAGGAGATGAAAACCCTGGGCTTTGACGTGGGCAGCAGCCAGACGCCAATTGTGCCGGTTATGCTGGGGGATGCGCCGCTGGCACAGCAGTTCAGCCGGGCGCTGTTCGAGCAGGGGGTGTTCGCGATGGCCATCGGTTACCCGACGGTGCCGCAGGGCAAGGCGCGTGTGCGGGTGATGAATACCGCAGCCCATACGCAGGATGATCTGGAACAGGCGCTGAGCGCGTTTGAGGCGGTGGGTAAATCGCTGGGGGTGATTGCATGAAGACCGTTCTTTGCTATGGCGACTCGAATACCTGGGGCTGCCCACCCATGACCAGCTTTAATGGTGCCGCGCGCTATGACATCCATACCCGCTGGCCCGGTGTCCTGCGCGATCAACTGGGGCAGGGGTACTGGGTGGTTGAGGAAGGGCTGGGCGGGCGCACCACCGTCTGGGACGATGCGCTGTCGCCTGACCGCAACGGCCATACCTATCTGCTGCCCTGCCTGGAAAGTCACCAGCCGATTGATCTGGTGGTGCTGATGCTGGGAACGAATGACCTGAAGCATCGTTTTGGCAAATCGCCTTACGATATTGCCAGCGGCGCCGGCTTTCTGGTGGATGCCATTCAGGTTACCCCCTGTGGGCCGGATGGCAGCGCGCCCCGTGTGTTACTGGTGTGCCCGCCGCCTACCGCGGATCCGCTGCCGCCGCTGTTTGCGGACATGTTCGAGGGTGCAATAGAAAAATCGCGCAGGCTGGCCCCCCAGTACGAACGAATAGCCAGCGAATATGGCGTGCATTTCCTCAATGCAGGTGATGTGATTGAATCCAGTCCGGTGGATGGGATACATTTTGAGCCGGAAGCGCATCGCAGACTGGCGGAAGCCGTTGCGCAGCAGGTGCGGGCCATCCTGGAATAACTTCCTGTTTCCTTAGACACTATCATTGCACGGGAGATATACACATGCGCCCAAAAGTCACCCTGATTACCGGCGCCAATGGCGAGGTAGGGCACGGCCTGATTCGTGAATTGTCCGCGATGGCAGATCAGCCGCCGGTAGTGGTGCTGGATATTCGCGGGCTGGATGAACAGATGCAGTCGCTGGTGGATGCGACCATCGTCGGCGATATTCTGGACGAAAACCTGCTCGATACGCTGACGAGCGAATATGAGATCGACACGATTTATCATCTGGCGGCGCTGCTGAGCACGCACTCCGAATTTCGCCCGGCGGCGGCGCACCGGGTCAATGTGCAGGGGACGATCAACCTGATGCAGCTTGCGACAGAGCAGGCCCGCTGGCGTGGCGAGCCTGTAAAATTCATCTTCCCCAGCAGCATCGCGGTATATGGTTTGCCAGACCTGCAAACCAAAGCGCACGTGCCCCCGCTGCGGGAATATGAATACACCATGCCTACCACCATCTATGGCTGTAACAAGCTGTACTGCGAGCATCTGGGGCGCTATTATGCCAACCACTACCGCCAGTTGGCGACTGCGCCGGAGCCATCCGGTGTGGATTTCCGCTGTGTGCGCTTTCCCGGCCTTATCAGCGCGCTGACCATGCCCACCGGCGGCACCAGCGACTATGCCCCCGAGATGCTGCACGCCGCCGCGAAGGGCGAGGCTTATGAGGCGTTTGTCCGGCCGGATACGGCGATTCCCTTTATGGCGATGCCGGATGCGATTCGGGCACTGCTGACTCTGGCGGCGGTGCCGCGCGAGAAGCTGACTCAGTTAGTCTACAACGTCACCAGCTTCAGCCTGACGGCGGAAGAAATCGCGGGAATCGTCACGCAGGCCCTCCCGGATGCCCGCATCGGTTTTGCGTCGACGCCCGGCCGCCAGAATATTGTGGATAGCTGGCCGCGTGACATTGACGACAGCGCCGCCCGGCAGGATTGGGGCTGGCAGCCGCAGTACGGCGCAGAACGCGCTTTTAACGAGTACCTCATTCCCACCATCCAGCAGCATTATCAGCAGGATTGACAAAACATTTACAAGATTACTTGTTGACCGCTGTGACCCTTTGTGATACATTGTTAACCGGATAAAATGCGGCTGCCCGTACATGCCATTGGTATTGGGTATACCTGTTTGTGCGGGGATGGACGTATAATGTAACCGTTCGCTGGAGCTTGTGTCTCCAGCATTTGTTGTCTTTGGTAGAAGAGGCCATTTGCATGGTGGTGATACCGGAATACGATCTGAAGAACGCAGTCAGCAGTAACCGCCTGCGTGGTTTGCTGCGCCTGCTGACGGGTTTCCGGCTGCAATACATTGGGGCAATTGCCAGTCTGGCTGTGGCAACTGTTGCCAAAACATCGACGTTCTTGTTACTGGCTTACTTCGTGGATACGGTGCTGATCCGGATTCAGAGTCCGCAGGCGGCATTTCTGATGCCGCCGTCTTACCAGGAGCGGCTGTTCAGCGGTGAGCAGGGCGGCGACATGGCTGCCACGCTGATTCTGATTGCTCTGGGGCTGATCGGGCTGGCGCTGATCGAAGGTGCCTTCAGCTTTCAGAGTGGGCAGCTGGCTGCGCGCACAGGTGAAGGTGTGGCGATGCGTCTGCGCCGCTATCTGTACGATCATCTGCAGCGGCTGACCTTTACCTATCATGATCGGATGCAGACCGGCGAACTGATCCAGCGCTGTACGTCTGATCTCGATGCGATCCGTCGCTTTTTTGCAGAGCAGGTGATTGGCGCAGGCCGTATCATCAGTTATTTCATTGTGAACTTCGGCGCGATTCTGCTGCTGAATGTCCAGTTGGCGCTGCTGTCGGTGATCGCCATTCCGCTGATGGTGCTGATGTCCTTCTTCTTCTTTAAGAAGGTGGAGAAGGTCTACAAGGAATTTCAGGATCAGGATGCGGTGCTCTCGACCACCATGCAGGAGAACCTGACCGGGGTGCGCGTCGTGAAGGCGTTCGCCCGCCAGGATTATGAAATCGACAAGTTCGATAAGGAAAACTGGAAGCGGTTTACGCTGGGGCGGCAGTTACTGTCCATGATGGCGCTGTACTGGCCCGTGTCGGATACGATTGGTTTTATCCAGCAGATATCCGGCCTGGTGATTGGTGCGCTGATGGTCATGAACGGGGACATTACCCTGGGCGCGTTCATTGCCTACACAGGCATGATTACGCGCATCATCTGGCCAATGCGCGAACTGGGCCGTCTGATCGTGCAGACATCGACCGGGCTGGTGTCCTATGGCCGCGTCATGGAAATTATCGGCGAAAATCGCGAGCCGATGGATGTGGGTATCTGGCCAGAGGCGGACCTGCGCGGCGAGGTGGTGTTTGATCATATGAGCTTTGAATATGAGGATGACGCCCCCGTGCTGACGGACATCAGTTTCCGCTGCGAACCTGGGCAGACAATCGCGCTGCTAGGTTCCACCGGGTCCGGCAAGACCTCGCTGGTCAACCTGCTGCCACGCTTCTACGAATACACCTCCGGCAGCATCAGGCTGGATGGTGTGGAACTGAAGGATTACGCGCGTGGGTATCTGCGCGACCAGATTGGCAATATCGAGCAGGAGCCATTTCTGTTCTCTCGCTCGATTCGTGAAAATATCACCTACGGCCTCAGTTATGAGGTGTCGGATGAGCAGGTCGAGATGGCGGCGCGCGCGGCGGCGGTTCATGATGTGATCCTGTCGTTCCCCAAAGGGTACGATACGCTGGTCGGCGAACGCGGCGTGACTCTTTCGGGCGGGCAGAAACAGCGGGTGGCACTGGCACGAACCCTGCTGAAGAACCCGCGCATCCTGATCCTGGATGATTCGACTTCATCGGTGGACACCGAAACCGAAGCGGAAATCCGGGCGGCGCTAAAGCGGTTGATGAAGAACCGGACGACCTTTGTGATTGCCCATCGTGTCCAGAGCCTGATGATCGCAGATCTGATTCTGGTGATGGACAAGGGGCGCATTGTGCAGCGCGGCACCCATGACGAACTGATGGCCCAGCCGGGCATTTACCGGCAGGTGTATGAGGTGCAGGCGCGCATTGAGGACGAGTTGGAAAGAGAGGTTGCCAGTGCCTGATAACAGCTATTTTGACGAGGAAGAATTCGACTCGAAGTTTGATGGGCGGACGCTGATTCGTATCTTTGGGCTGGTGCGTCCGCACTGGCGCTGGGTGGCCGGTTTTCTGGTAGCGGTGGGCACGGTTTCCGTGCTGGAATCCTACTTCACGCTGCTGACCAAACGCATCATCGATGAGGCGATTATCCCGCAGAACCCGGAAGCGCTGAACAACCTGCTGGTCATCTACGTCGTGATCGCGCTGCTGTTCGCTTTCTCTGTGTTCACGTTTATCCGGCTGGCCGGTGTTCTGGGGCACAGGGTGCAGTACGACCTGCGCAGGAACCTGTTCAACCACCTGCAGTCACTGTCATTCAGCTATTTTGACCGCACGCCGGTTGGCTGGATCATGTCGCGCCTGACATCGGATACGGAGCGTATCGCGGAACTGGTGACGTGGGGCCTGCTGGATACTACCTGGGCGGTGATGAATATCACCACCGGTGTCATCTTCATGATGCTCATCAACTGGCAGTTGGCGCTGCTCATCCTCCCGGTGATTCCGGTGCTGGTGGTGCTGTCGGCCTGGTTCAAACAGAAGATCATCGTGCAGTTCCGGCTGGCGCGCAAGATCAACTCCAAGATCACGGCGTCGTACAACGAAAACATCACCGGCGTGCGGGTGGTCAAGGCGCTGCGCCGTGAGAAAAAGAATCTGGAAGAATTTGGCGAGCTGACGGGCGATATGTACCAGGCATCCTACCGGGCGGCGTTTCTGTCTGCCCTGTTTCTGCCCACCGTCCAGCTTATCAGCGCCGTCGCGCTGGGGCTGATCGTCTGGCAGGGTGGTCATCTGGCCCAGACCGGCGACATGACGATTGGTGGTATTCAGGCATTTGTCGCCTATGTCACATTCATGCTGTGGCCGATCCAGGACCTGGCGCGGGTGTACGCCTCGATGCAGCAGGCGATTGCCTCTGCAGAGCGCACCTTCTCGCTGATCGACACCGATGCTGAAATTGTGGATCGTCCCGATGCCTATGATCCGGGGAGTGTAGCGGCGGAAATTGAATTTGATCATGTCGATTTCTACTACGAACCGGACAACCCGGTGCTGCGCGATTTTTCGCTGAAGATCGGCCAGGGTGAAACCATCGCCATTGTCGGGCCAACCGGCGCAGGCAAATCGACCATTGTCAACCTGATCTGCCGTTTCTACGAGCCGAAAAAGGGTCAGATTCGGATTGGCGGGCGCGATTATACCGAATTCACGCTGCAATCCATCCAGTCGCGCATCGGTATGGTGCTGCAAACGCCGCATCTGTTTTCTGGCACCATCAAGGAAAATATCCGTTATGGGCGGCTGGAAGCGACGGATGAGGAAATCATCGAGGCGGCGAAGCTGGCTGGCGCGCATGAATTCATCCGCACCATCGAAGGTGGCTACGATGCGCAGGTAGGCGAGGGCGGTACGCTGCTCTCTGTGGGGCAGAAACAGCTCATCAGCCTGGCGCGGGCGGTGCTGGCCCAGCCGGACATCTTCATCATGGACGAGGCGACCAGTTCAGTCGATACGCTGACTGAAGCGCTGATCCAGCAGGGGATGGACACCCTCATGAAGCGTTCGACCAGCTTTGTCATCGCGCACCGGCTGTCCACCATCAAGCGCGCCTCGCGCATCCTGGTTCTGAACAACGGGCAGATTGAGGAAATCGGCACGCATCAGGAACTGCTGCGCGCACACGGTCACTATTACCGGCTGTACACCAAGCAGTTCCGCGATGAACTGGAAAAACAGTACGATCCTTATGGGGAGCAGCTGACGCCGCAGGCGGCCGCAGGCGACTAAGCCTCTCTGCATTATTTCATCACTACTCATCAGCCCCGGCACGCACCGGGGCTGATTTTTCACTGCTTCATGAGCTGTTTTACACGATTGATGAGCATTTCGTGCTGGTCGTACAGGATGTACTGGATGGACAGCAGGTCTGGCGGCAGATGCCGGGTAGACCTGCACATGATGGGAATCAGTGGTTTGTGCTCGTGCAGGAAGTAACGGTATTCCCGCCGGACATCCGGTGAATTGACGGAATCCGGCGACACAAACAGCAGCATGATCGGGCACGACTTCAGCGCTTCGTAAACTTTGTCGCGCCAGTCTTCGCCCGGCAGGATCTGCCTCCGGTCTATCCATACATTAAAGCCTTCAGCTTCGAGTTTGGTTGCCAGGGGCAGCACATAATCATCCCAGTCGCCATGATCGTAGGAAATAAAAAGCGTGTTGGCGTTGGGCGCGAGTTCCTTCAGCAGCGAAGCATTTTCCAGGGCGACGACGGTATAATCCGCCAGCACCGTCAGCATGGCGGCGTCGAACGGCGTAAAGGCTTTGTGTTCCCCGGTACGCCCTTGCACGACCAGCACGCCGATATGCTGGTTGCTGCGTGTAAGCGGTACCCCCAGCGCGGCGGTTGGCTGACGATGATTATGCCGTTCCAGCCGCGCCACTTCGTCCGGCGAGAGAATCAACTGCTTGCCAGCCTCGAGTACCATACGGGCGACAGGATCATCACTGATCTCCACATGCTTATCCGCACGGCGGTTGCCATATTGGAGCGTCGCCTGACGGAACAACTGCTGACCCTGAAGCAGATAGAGACTGCTTTCCTGGCTGGCCGTGGCGATCAGCGCGGCCCCCAGCATACGCTCGATCAGGTCCTCAACCCGCACCATATCCGTGACTGTCTTACCAAACATATTGACAATGCGCATCTGTTCCAGCCTGCGGGCGGCGCTGTCATCCGCCATACGCAGTTGTTCGGTCAGTTCAATTGTCCGCTGCTGCATCTGGCTCGCTTCCTTACGCAGGCGGGTTTCCAGCAGGCCGCGCTGTATAATCGATTCCAGCAGGGCTTCACGGTTGACGGGCTTGATAAGGTAATCCTTTACCCCTTTGCGAAAGACTTCTACCGCCACAGACTCGCTGCCGTGCGCCGTCATGAGAATTATCGGGATATTTAACTGGCTGCGCCGCATGCGTTCAATCAGCTCGATGCCATCAAAATCCGGCATTTGCAGATCAAGCAGGATAAGGTCTGGCTGGCGGGTGCGGGCTTTTTCCAGCCCGGAGCGGCCATTTTCGGCATGCTCCACCCGAAAATTCTCGTAGGTCAGGATATCTCCCACTGTCTGACGCAGATCAGGGTCATCATCAATGAGGAGGATCAGTTCCTCCCGGCCCACTGGCGCCTGGGGTTGTGTGGGTGCGATGACCTGGCGCGGGCGAGTATAGGCCATGCTGTGCAGCCGGAGGGCGGGGCGTGTCCGCAGGATTAGGTTGGCATGCGAACCGTTCTGGCTGCTGCCGGAAATTTTGATCTCCTGTGTAGACACCTTGAGGATGCGCCCAAGATGCCTGCGCAGTTCCTCGCGGCGCACACTGCGGACTGACTCGAACACAACTGGCACTTCAAACAGGGCCGGCTCCCCGCGAATTTTCTGGGGTGGCAGCACGTCAATGATGCGGTAAGGGCCAATGTCCAGGCTGACCACCGGTTTTCGGCTGAGATCGTGGCGCAGGGCAGCTGCCACCTTCCATTGCAGATTATCGATGGTGGAAAAATATTCGTAATGAGAAGCGGCGCTTTCGACCTGCATACGGAATTTTCTGAACGCGTTTTTTAAGCGCACCGCTTCTGGCGACTCTGCCGGCGGCCAGGGCACGTTGTTTTCATCCGCCAGATAACACAGATGATGAATATGGCGCGACAGCGCGCGCTCAAATTCCATCTCAAGCACGGACTGGCCGCTGCCGGAAATGACAGGCCCATACTGGCGCCCATAGATGCCGATGAAGATTCCTGCCTGATCAATTTCACTGATGGACTGTTCAACCAGATCGCTGCCCACGTCCGGCGGGTAATCCAGACAAATGGGAAAAAGATCGAATGCATGCACGACATCTACCACAGCATCACGATACTCAAGCAAATCCTCTTCCGTGCAGCTAATAAAGACATTATGTTTTGCCATGGTAGTTACCTGAAGACTTGAAGTAATAACTCAATCCTATATTATACAGTTAGGATAACAGACCTGTGGCTGCTAAGGCAATGAATCGGCTCTTTTTTAGGTAACTGACTTGCATATCCAGAATGGGGACACCATGAAGATCGCAACGCTGAACCTGCGCCATAATCAGGATCGATGGGAGGCGCGTTTTCCGCTGGTGGTGGATGCGCTGTATCACGAGCAGGCTGATGTGATCGGTCTGCAGGAAGTGTGGCTGGAAATCCGGCAGGCGCATATGATCGCAGACCGCCTGAATGAGCGCACCCCACAGCAGCCCTATACGGTGTATGTTGAACCTAAATGGGGGCCGCAGCCCTTAGAGGGTATTGCAGTGCTGACTCGGCTGCCGGTGCTGGATCATGCGCGGCTGGAACTGCCGGAGGGCCTGCGTGTGGCCCAGCGGCTCGTGGTGGAGGTGGCTGGCCAGCGTGTCAACATCGCCAATACCCACCTGCATCATCGCCCGCTGGAGGATGAGAGCATCCGCCTGCCACAGATGCGGGCGCTGCTGGACTGGATGCGGGCCTATGATTCCGGTGGTTGGCTGCTGACAGGGGATATGAACGCCGTGCCGGAATCGGAGACGATTACGGCGGCCAGCGCCTGGCTGCAATCGGCTTACTTCAGCGTGCATGGCCAACATCCCACCACGTTCCCCACGCCGCTGGTGGCAGATCAGTTCCCTGGCCTGGCGGTGTGTATTGACCACATTTTTTATGAACCCGGCGCCTTGCAGGTGACGGAGGCGCGCCTTATCGGTGACCAGAGCGCCCCGGATGACGCGACGCTGTATCCATCAGATCATTTCGGGCTGGCGGCAAAGGTAACCGTGCTGCCACGTTAGCGGGCGTCTAATGGGCGTAAGGATAATACTGCGGGTAATCGCCCACCAGCAGATACAGCGGCGGCTCATCTTCCTCAATATCTGCGAAGCGGCCTACCGGGTCAAGAAAACGATTATCGGCGTGGTCATCGTTGACGGTGGAGACTTCGCCACACAGGACGCGGCTGTCTTCGGCCCAGAATTTATGATACAGCCCTGTCGTCAGGGTGATGCTCTCGCCGGGGTTCAGCGTGACGACAGCGCCGGCGGGCAGCGTGTGGCTGACGCCGTCCATGCTGACGGTGACCGGGCTTTGCTGGTCGAGGTCTTCCTGTGGGGTGGCGTTGTAAAGCTGAATGCGCAGCCTGCCGCCGCCCCGGTTGATGATGTCCTCAGTTTTTTGCCAGTGAAAGTGAAAGGGCGTGATCTGGTTGACGCCGACGATCAGCAGCTTTTCGGCATAGACCTTGCCCTGCCCGGTTTTCAGGTTGTCAGGTGTGCCATTGCGGATCGTAAACAGAAACAGCCCCAGCTCGTCATAACGGCCCTGTCCAAAGTCGGTGATATCCCACCCCAGATGATGGTTGGCGATTTCTGCGGCTTCTGGGCCGCGCTGCCGCCACTCGTCCGGGGTCCAGTAGGCAAAAGGCGGCAGATAAAACTGGCAGGACCGGATAAAGTTATCCGCTTCGTGCATGATGGCGTTAATCTCTGATCGTTTCATCATCTGCTCTCCTTTTTTGCGCCAGCGCACCCTCGGCTCTGTGTGGGGGTGGGCGCAGCCTGTCTGTTCAGCCCTGCGCCCACATTACGTTACGCGGCGTTATTTATCCAGGCGGACTTCGCGGCCTGTTTCCTGGCTGCGGTAAATGCCGTCCAGAATCGTCAGAACCTGAAGCGACTGCTCCGCTGGCACGGGCGACGGCGCGCCGTCGATCACGGCCTGGGCAAATTCCACACATTCCAGCGCGTGGGGTTCGAGTGTATTGCGCGTGATCTGAAGCGCCTGATTAAAGTGCTGCCGGGTGGCGTTGCTGGAATAGTAGATTTCGCCGGTGGGCCAGTGGCTGCCGCCTCTGGTGCCATACAGCCACATCTGCATATCCTCGCTGGGGGTGTTGTGGTGCAGCAGCCAGCTTACCTCCAGCACCAGCGTCGCGCCATTTTCAAACCGGACCATGGCCGAGGCAAATTCCTCAACATCCCATTCCGGCGGCACCGGGTTGGGCGACCATACGCTGAACTGACCTTCGCGGTGGGCTAGTTCTGTGCGCGCCACACCCGTCACGCTGACCGGTCTGGGGTTGCCCATCATCCACAGCGTCAGGTCGAGGATGTGCACGCCGATATCAATCGTGGCCCCGCCGCCGCTGTGCTGCTGGAGTACGAAGCCCGGCCCGGGCAGAAACGCTGCACGGCGCAGCATCCAGCCGCGTGCGTGGTAGATGTCGCCCAGCGTGCCCTTGTCGATCTCGGCCTTGAGGGCGCGTGCACTCCCGGTAAAGCGGAAATGCTGGGCTGTCATCAGCAGTTTGCCGCATTCATCACGCGCGGCGATCATCTCCTGAATTTCTGCCGGGGTGGGGGCCAGCGGCTTTTCGCAGATAACATGTTTGCCCGCCCGCAGCGCGGCCACCGCCAGGGGCGCGTGATAACGGTTGGGGGTGCAGATGTCGATGATGTCGATGCTGGAATCGTTAATGATGTCTTCCGGGTTGGTGTACAGCATCTGGATGCCATAGGTCTGGCCCCATTCCTGCAGCGTCGCTTCGTTGACATCGCACCCGGCGATGATTTCGGCATGTTCCGAAGCTGCCCAGCCGGGCATATGTGCGCGGGCGATGCCGCCGACACCAATGATGCCGACTTTCAGTGTCATAGTGCTGACTTTCTCCTTCTCAATTCAGGCTCAGTTCAGGCGGACTTCGCGGCCTGTTTGCTGGCTGCGGTAGATGCCATCCAGAATCGTCATCACCTGAAGCGACTGTTCCGCCGGGACTGGTGACGGCGCGCCATCGACCAGCGCCTGCGCGAACTCCATACATTCCAGGGCGTGCGGCTCGATTGCATCGGCCGTTTTCTGCAGGATGCGATTGTAATGCTGGCGCGTTTCGTAGCTGGTGGTATAGATTTCGCAGGCGGGCCACAGGCTGCCGCCTTCTTTGCCATACAGCCACATCTGCATATCCTCGCCCTGGGTGTTGTGGTGCAGCAGCCAACTGATTTCCAGCACCAGGGTCGCGCCATTTTCAAAACGCACATAGGCAATGGCGCATTCTTCAACATCAATTTCCTGCGGGATATCGCCCCAGCGGCTGAACGCGCCCGGCTGTTTCGCCAGTTCCGTGCGTGCCACGCCCGTCACGCTGACTGGTTTGGGGCTGCCCATCATCCACAGCGTCAGATCGAGAATATGCACGCCAATATCAATGGTGGCCCCACCGCCGCTGTGCTGTTTGAGGATAAAGCCAGGGCGAACCGGCAGGCCGTCGCGGCGCAGCATCCAGCTTCGGGCGTGGTAGATATCGCCCAGCGCGCCCGCGTCGATTTCTGCCTTAAGGGCGCGGGAACTGCCCTTAAACCGGAAATGCTGGGCCGTCATCAGCATTTTGCCGGTGCGATCGCGCGCTTCAATCATTTTGAGGATATCGGCCGGGGTGGGGGCCAGCGGCTTTTCGCAGATTACATGCTTGCCTGCCTCCATCGCCGCAATCGCCAGCGGGGCGTGGTACATATTGGGGGTGATAATGTCGATAATGTCGATGTCCGGGTCGCTGAACAATTCCTCAGCTTTGGTCGTCAGGCGCTGGATACCATGTTCCTGGCCCCAGCGGCGCAGCACATTTTCATCAATGTCGCAACCGGCGATCACTTCCGCATGTTCCGAAGCTGCCCAGCCGGGCATATGGACACGGGCGATGCCGCCGACACCGATCACGCCAACTTTTAGCGCAGTCATCCATGTCTCCTATCTGTGATACGGTGTTGTATATCGGTTAAAAGTGGTCATGCTTCCGGGCCAGCAGGCTGTACCCAGGCGCGTTCCCTGGCGGCCTCATACAACGCTTCCATGACGGCGCTGCGGGCCGCGGCTTCGTGGGGCGTCACCAGCGAGACATCCGGTTTGCCGGTGGCCGCATCGAAGAACAGTTCAAAGGCATGCGGCCAGGCTTCTGGCAGGGCGGTCCAGGGGGTTTGCCCATCCGCGCCTTCGATGTGTTTGCTTTTAATGTAGAGCTGGTCCCGGTTGAGCACGTAGGCATGGCCTTCAGTGCCGCTGAGGATGACGCCCACCGGATGCGCGACATCCACCCAGCCCCCGCCCAGGCTGCCGATGACTCCGTTTTTGAACCGGAGCAGCGCCTCGCCGGTTTCATCCAGTTCGCCATAGCGGCCCGTGACGGCTGACAGTTCCGCCGTGACGCGCTCGACATCGCCCAGCAGCCACATCATAATATCCAGCGAGTGGGTGCCCAGGTCGCCAAACCCGCCAACCCCGGCCTGTTCCATGTCTGTCATCCACAACCATTCCGGCGTGAACCAGTCCTCCAGCGACCCGGCATGATAGTTGGTATGCCGCAGGCGAGTGATCTGGCCGAAGCTGCCTTTCTGGATGTGTTCCCGCAGGAAAAGATGAGCCGAACTGCCGCGCATGAAATAGCCTGTCTGGAACAGAACGCCGGCCTCCGTGATGATGTTCGCCATCTCGTAGGCATCCTTGCTGCCCAGGCCCAGCGGTTTTTCGACAAACATATGCTTTTTGGCCGCCGCTGCATACCTCACCAGCGATTCGTGCAGCCGCGTTTCGGAGCAGATGACGACGGATTCGACCTCCGGGTCCGTCCAGATTTCGCTCAGTTCTGCCACCCGTGCCGCGCCCAGTTCCGCAGCGCATTTTTCAGCACGTTCGGTGTCATGGTCCCAGACGTATCTGGCGGTAACATCAGGACGTGCCTGAATACGTTTGATAAAGCCAGGGGTATGGATATGCGCGCAGCCGACCAGCGCCGTGGTATGCATAGACACTCCTTAAGATGAATAACATCGCGCCCTTTTAAGCGCCACCAGCGGTAAGTATAACGCTGCTGTGTCCACAGGGGTAAAGACCATTTTCAGCCTCGTGTGCCATCTCGAAACGTGCGCAGCGTTTCCAGATAGTAATCCGGCAGACCAATGTCAAAACGCTGGCCGTCCATCATCAGGCCCATAAAGCCATCCTCACGCCGCAGCCGGTCCAGCGCCGAAGTGAGTTGAAATTCGCCGCGTTCGCGCACGTTGTTCTCGATATGTTCCTCGAGGAACTGGAAGATCTGCGGCTTGACTACATACTGGCCAAAAACAGTCAGGTATTCATCATCCGACAGGCCGGGCACGCGCAGGTTGACGCGGGCATAATCCAGCGCGGGTTTTTCTGCAAATTCGGTGATATGCAGCAGTTCGCCCGGCTCGATCCAGCGGCCTGTGACCGTGCCAAAATTGGCAAGCTGGCTTTCCGGGGTGCGGCGCAGGCCAATCACGCTGGTGCCATGCTGGTTGTAGGCATCCAGCAGCTGGCGCGCACAGGAGCGTTCGCCGTTGGCCCGGTAGATGTGATCGCCCAGCATCAGCAGAAACGGCTCGTTGCCGATCACTTCCCGCGCCTGATAAATGGCATGTCCCAGGCCTTCCTGCTTGTCCTGCACGATGAACTTGACCTTGCGGCCCATATCCAGCAGGCGGCGGGAATAGTCCTGAAAGTGCGGTGGCAGCTTGTTGAAGTTTTCGATGGACACCTGCACATTGAAGAAATCCCGAAAATCGTCAAGGTCTTCCTGCTGCACGATCAGGATCACTTCATCCAGCCCGGCATTGAGGGCTTCCTCCACAATGATGAGAATGGCCGGTTTGGCGATTCCATCCTGATCCACCACCGGGAACAGTTCCTTTTTGGTGGCTTTGGTGGCCGGGAAAAGGCGCGTGCCAAAACCTGCCGCCGGGATCAGTGCCTTGCGTACCTTGGTGCCGGCCTTGATCGTCAGTTTGAGGCAGCTCATCTGCAAATCGCGCTCGATAATATCGATGACGGCCTGCTGGTCTTCTGCGCTGCGGGCGATCAACTGCGCGGTGCCGTCCCCCTGCGACCCTACGCCCTTGCCGCCCCAGATGTGCGGTTTGATCGGCTCGTAATTCAGCACTTTGTGCAGTACGGGCGCGGTCAGTTCTTCCGGGCAGGCAGGCATGGCGTAACGATCGAAGTTATCCATCGCTTCGTTCATCAGTTCGCCCAGGCGCTGCGGGTCCGTGTTTTCCAGGGCCTCTATCGCCTCGCTGACGATGCGTTTGTTGACCGGACCGAGCAGTTCCTGCACGCCGCGTTCAAGTTCGTTGTCGGCAAAGGGATAGGCCCGGTTCAGCCGCGCCAGGATTTCCATCGTGTTCTTTTTCGCGTGCAGATCGACAACGACCAGATGTACATCCTTATCGACACGCAGTTCGCGGGTTTCCAGCCGGTCACCGTCGAACGTCATCAGCACCGGGCGGTCCCCAAAAGCGCAGCCCTGATCCAGCCGCCCGCAGCGCGAAGGCGTGACGATTTCCCCCTGGTACGCCATTTCCATCTCGCCGCGTGTGGTCATTTTAAGATCGTACACGCGGTTAAATGCGCGTGCCGTAAGCACACAGATGGCGGCGCTGGAGGATAAACCTTTTTTGACGGGCATGTCGGTATGGTAATTGTCGATCACCAGCCCGCGCACATGATAATGAGTCAGAATCTGGTAGGCGACACCGGCGACATAACTCCAGAATCCACCTCGCTGCGCTTCTTCCAGCAGGGCATCCAGTTCCATCGGGATTTCATAGGGGTCGCTTTTCTGGCCGTCAGGGGTGGTCGAAGTCAGCACCAGTTTATCCGGGTGCGGGCCGACCTCGGCATAAATGCCCTGATTGGTGCCGACAATAAGCGCATACCCTTTCTCAATGTCAGAATTGATGCGGCGGTAGCCCCCAGCCCAGTCAGAGTGTTCACCAAAGAGGCAGATGCGTCCAGGGACGAATATTTTCAACAGAATGCTCCTTTCAATGAGCAGATGATCCGGTTTTTATGTTCAGGGCCTGTCTATCAGCCCTGCTCCTCAGATGTTAGGCGCTGGACAGGTGATCAGACAATACTGAAGATAGCACGAGGTAATTATCATCTAACTTGCACTCCATTAGCAAAGTGCACAAAAAACTTCGTACACTCTGCTTCTGGTGCATCTGCCCGTTTTTGAGTATGCTATCCTTGCCTGTTGTGAACATGGTAGGAAAACCATGATAAACCTGACAGCAGAAAAGAAGGCGAAGAAGACCCTGCCCGACACGTAGTCCGGGTTTTTTTCGTTTGTCTGACGAAGAAACACAACCTGCCCGGGCTGCCGGCGCAGGTTTTTTGTTTTTACTGGAGCAGTCATGATTTGTTCGGAAATGAAGTCGAAGTGCAGCAAGCCGCCGGATACCTGAGTCTGGAAAGGTGTGCTGTGCCTGCTGCCTGCCGCTTTCCAGACTGGAAGCGGCTTTTATTTTGCATAGTTGCAGAAAGCTGAGGGACGGATGCGACATCAAATTGCCGGGTTTCATATTATCGAATCCACGCTGCGCGAAGGCGAGCAGTTTGTCGGCACCCATTTTTCAACACAGGACAAGCTGGAAATTGCCGCGGCGCTGGATGCCTTTGGGGTGGAATATCTGGAACTGACCACACCTATCGCCAGCCCCAACAGCGAGGCGGACCTGCGCGCGATTGCCGCCATGCCCCGCCGTTTTCGCCTGCTGACGCACATTCGCGCCCGCCTGGACGAAGCTAAACTGGCGGTTGATTGTGGCGTGGATGGAGTCGATATTTATATCGGCACATCAGCCTATATGCGCCAATACAGCCACGGCAAAAGCCTGCAGGAGATTATCGCCGTCAGCCAGGAAATTGCGGCATGGCTGAAAAGTCAGGGGATCGAAACCCGCTTTAGCACGGAGGATACCTTCCGCAGCAACCTGGCGGATGTCTTCACCGTTTACCGGGCAATGGACCTGGAAGGGGTTAGCCGGGTGGGGGTGGCGGATACGGTGGGCATTGCTGACCCGCTGTGGACCTATAACCTGATCAGCAGCCTGCGGCAGGCTGTGGATTGTGATATTGAGTTTCATGGGCACAATGACAGCGGCTGCGCGATTGCCAATGCATTGTGCGCGCTGCAGGCCGGTGCGACTCATATTGATACAACGGTGCTGGGCATTGGCGAGCGCAACGGCATTACCTCGCTGGGGGGGCTGATCGCCCGGCTGTACACCATCGACCCGGCGCTGGTGCGCAAATATAACCTGTCGATGCTGCGCGAAATGGAAGAACTGGTGGCGAGCAAGGTCGGGGTGGAAATTCCCTTTAACACGCCCATCACCGGACGGTCAGCATTTCATCACAAAGCCGGGGTGCATACTAACGCCGTGCTGCAAAACCCGACCAGCTACGAAGCGATTGATCCGGCAGAATTCGGCCTTGGGCGGTCTATCGACCTGGCGCACCGGCTGGTGGGCTGGAACGCGGTGCGCGACCGGGCGGCCACGCTGGGGCTGGCGCTGTCTGAGGAGGCGCTGCGGGCGGCGACACAGCAGATCAAAGCGATGGCCGACGAGCAGCGAATCACCCTGAATGACGTGGACGCGGTGCTGCGGAGCATCGTGCTGACAAAAGCGGAGATTCAGTAATGGGCGCGACATTTGCAGAAAAGATTCTGGCGCGCCGTGCCGGGCGGGCGCAGGTGCAGCCGGGTGATGTGCTGGATGTCGAGCCAGATGTGGTGATGAGCCACGACAACACGGCGGCGATCCTGAAGACATTTCTGGAACTGCCGCATGGGCGCATCCGCTACCCGGAACGGCTGGCGATCACGCTGGATCATGCTGTGCCGCCGCCAACGCCCAGACATGCCCAGAACCATGCCGAAATTCGCCGCTTTGTGGCGGAATATGGCATCCGCAACTTTTTTGAGGTGGGGCGCGGCATCTGCCATCAGGTGCATTGCGAAGAAGGCGTTATCGGTCCGGGCATGATTCTACTGGGGGCGGACAGCCACAGCACCCACTGCGGCTGGCTGGGGGCGTTTGGCGCCGGCATTGGCCGCACAGAGATTGCCGCGATCTGGGCGACGGGGCAGTTGTGGCTGCGCGTGCCGGAAACATTGCGCATCACCCTGACCGGGCGGCTGGCAGCGGGGGTGACATCCAAGGATGTCGCCATCAGTCTGATCGGGCAGATGACCTCTGAGGGGGCCAGTTACCGGGCGGTGGAGTTCGATGGGCCGGGGGTGGCGGCGCTGTCTCCGGACATGCGCGCCGTGCTGCCCAACATGATGGCCGAAATGGGCGCCAAGAGCGCCTATATCGCCCCGGATGCCGTGACCTGGACGTGGATCGAGCAGCAGTTACAGCGCAGCCGGCCCGCTGACTGGCAGGAACGGCTGGCTTTTTTCCGGCAGCAGGCGCTGTACCCGGATGCGGACGCGCATTATGCACAGACCTGCCGGATCAACCTGGATGAGATTGAGCCGGTGGTATCCTGCCCGCACACGGTGGATCATACCGCGCGGGTATCTGAACTGGCCGGGCAGCGGGTGGATTTTGGCTTTATCGGCACCTGCACCAACGGGCGGCTGGAAGATATCGCGGCGGCGGCGGAAGTAGTGCGCGGGCGCAGGCTGCGTGCCCGCCTGCTGGTGATTCCGGCTTCGGCACGGGTGTTTGAAGACGCGGCAGCGGCGGGGTATGTGGCCGATCTGCTGGCTGCCGGGGCGACCATCGGCACGCCGGGCTGTGGGCCGTGTATGGGCAATCATATGGGGGTGCTGGCGCCGGGCGAGGTGTGCATCAGCAGTGCCAGCCGCAATTTTCAGGGTCGCATGGGCGAACGTGATGCCGATATCTACCTGGCCAGCCCGGCAGTGGTGGCCGCCAGCGCCGTGACCGGGTACATCACCCACCCGGCAGCCATTCTGGAGCATGCATAGATGACGACTCACCGAATATGGAAATATGGCGATAACGTCAACACTGACCTGATCTTCCCGGGGAAATATACCTACACCATCAGCCACGACCCGGCGGAACTGGCGCGGCATGCGCTGGAGGACCTCGACCCGCAGTTTGCGCAGCAGGTGCGGCCCGGTGATGTGATTGTGGCCGGGCGCAACTGGGGCAATGGCAGCAGCCGCGAACAGGCCGTGACCTGTCTGGTGGCCGCCGGGGTGCGCACTGTGATCGCGGCGTCGTTTGCGCGCATTTACTACCGCAACGCCATCAACAGCGGCCTGCTGGTGATCCAGTGCCCGCAGATTGTGCCGCTGGTCGAAACCGGCGATGCGCTTCTGCTGGATGTGGCGCAGGGGCTGGTATCTGCGGGGGGGCAGACCTTCACCTTTTCGCGTCTGCCGGCGTCTGTGGCGGGCATTGTGGAAGCGGGGGGATTGATTGCGTACCTGAAGCAGACCTATTCCGGCTGAAACACAGGGCACAGAACACGGGGGCAAACCCTGCATGCTCTGCGCCCTGTGGGTGCTGCTTAGTATTTAATATCGATCATGCGCCCGGTCTGTGCGGATTCAGTAATGGCGTCGCAGATGACGTTATTGCGATAGCCATCCTCAAAATCTGCGCCATAGGGCGCCACGTCCTTGTCGTTCACGATGGCATCAAAGAAATGATGGAATTCGTGAACAAAGGTGTGTTCCCACCCGATCATATGCCCGGCGGGCCACCAGTTTTCCCAGTAGGGATGATAGCCTTCGCTGACGAGCACGTTGGTGAACCCAAGCGTTTCCTTGCGCCCATCCGCCCAATAGACATTCAGTTCGTTCAGGCGTTCCAGGTTGAAGGTGATGCTGCCGTTTTCGGCATTGATTTCCCACATGTTGCCGTTGCGGTGGCCGTTGGCAAAGCGGGTCGCCTCAATCGTGCCCATCGCGCCGTTTTCAAACTCGAGCAGGGCGGTCACGGCATCATCAACATCTACCTTGGCCCGCCCGCCTTCGCCATCCGGGCGTTCTTCGATGAAGGTTTTCATCATGCCCATCACCCGCGTTGGTTCCCCGACCAGGAAGCGGCCCAGATCGAGGATATGCGACCCCAGATCGCCCAGCGACCCGCTGCCTGCCACTTCTTTGGTAAAGCGCCAGGTCATGGGAAATTCCGGGTCAATGATCCAGTCCTGCAGGTACACAGCGCGGAAGTGGAAGATGCGTCCCAGCGCGCCGCTGGCGATCAGGTTGCGGGCCAGGACGATGGCCGGGACGAAGCGATAGTTATAGGCCACCATGTGCTTGACCCCGGCTTTCTGCACGGCGTCCAGCATAGTTTTGGCTTCTTCTGCGGTGCGGGCCAGCGGCTTTTCGCAAAAGACGTGCTTGCCCGCTTCTGCGGCGGCGATACACGGTTCTGCATGGGCATTGTTGGGGCCGCCGTTGTCGAAGACCTGTACCTCCGGGTCGGCAATCATATCCTGCCAGTTGGTATAGGCTTTTTCGTAGCCAAAGCGCGCGGCGGCGGCTTCTACGGCGGACTGGTTACGCCCGGCAATCGCCACCATGCGCGGGATCGCCACCGGCGGATACATCATGTAGGGGAGGGTCTTAAAGGCATTGGAATGGGCCTTGCCCATAAAGGCATAGCCCAGCATCCCGATGCCCAGTACCGGGGCATCCCCATCGGCAGCCCCGGCGGCCATGCGCGTGAATCCACGTTCGTCTGTCATGCTGCTTCCCCTCAGTCGGCAAACGCCGCGTCAAATGCCCGATCCGACGATTTGAAATCTGACCGTTTGACAAACTCCACCGCCTCAGAGGCGCCGTGTTCGCGGTCCATGCCGCTGTCTTCCCATTCCACCGACAGCGGGCCGGTGTACCCAATGCGGTTGAGGGCGCGGATAATGCCTTCCATGTCCACATCGCCATGCCCCGGCGAAACAAAGTCCCAGCCCCGGCGGTAATCGCCAAACTGCAGGTGCGATGCCAGGATGCTGCTGGAGCCGTTCAGGTTGACCTTGGAGTCCTTGACATGGACATGATAGATGCGATCCGAAAAGCGGTTGATGAAATTCACCGGGTCGAAGCGCTGGTGCACAAAATGGCTGGGGTCAAAATTGAACCCGAAGGCCGGCCGGTTGTCCAGCGCTTCCAGCGCCAGTTCTGATGTGTAGATATCGTAGGCGATTTCTGTAGGGTGAACTTCCAGCGCGAAGCGCACGCCAACTTCATCGAACACATCCAGAATCGGATTCCAGCGGTCTGCAAAGTCCTTAAACCCGGCCTCGATCATCGAAGGCGGGGTGGGCGGGAAGTGGTAGATCAGATGCCAGATAGAACTGCCGGTAAAGCCGTTGACCACCTTCACGCCGAACTTGGCAGCGGCGCGGGCGGTGTCCTTCATGGCTTCTGCGGCGCGCTGGCGCACCCCTTCCGGATCACCGTCGCCCCATACCTCCGGCGTCACGATGCTCTTGTGACGTTCGTCGATATTATCGCAGACGGCCTGCCCCATAAGATGATTACTGATGGCGAAGCATTTCAGGTTATACTTATCCAGAATGTCCCAGCGGCTCTGGGTATAACCATCCTGCGAGAGCGCTTTATCCACGTCGAAGTGGTCGCCCCAGCAGGCCAGTTCCAGGCCGTCATAGCCCCAACTGGAGGCCTTCTTTGCCACATCTTCCAGCGTAAGATCCGCCCACTGCCCGGTAAATAATGTCACAGGTCGAGCCATAGCTGTTTTCTCCGTAATGAACCTATGCAATAAAGTTTGACAGAGTCTAGCAAAAGACAGGCCGGGTTGCCATATAATGAGGCTTTCAGCCAGAAACAGGACGTATGCAGTTTAAGAGATGGTGTTGTTTGCAGTGTAAATCAGGGTTTGAAGCAGGAGCTAAAAATGCGTTTGTTGAAGCAGCAGCAGCTTGTTGCAAACGAGAATTCTGACACGACGATTTTTCTGGATGGCGTGGCCGGGACCGGCAAAACCACGGCTGCGATTGAACGCATTAAAAGCCTGATACGGGCCGGGGTCGCCCCGGAATCGATCCTGGTCCTGGTGCCGCAGACCTCGCTGGCGCTGCCCTATGTCGATGCGCTGCGCCGGTCACGGCTTAAAACCGGGGCCAATATCCAGACGGCGACGGTGGGCCAGTTGGCGGTGACGATGATCGACCTGTTCTGGCCGCTGGTGGCAGAAGCCAGCGGTGTCGCACAGCCTCATAAGCGGCCGCTTTTCCTCAGCCTGGAGATGGTGCAGTATTACATGGCGCGCTTTGTGGCGCCGGAGATCGAACGCCAGGATTACTTCAACAGCGTGCATATTGACCGCAATCGCCTGTATACACAGATTGTGGATAACCTCAACAAGGCGGCGCTGGTGGGTTTCCCGCACGAGACCATCAGCCAGCGCCTCAAATCCGCCTGGCAGGGCGATGTGGAGCAGTCCTTTATTTATGACGACGCCCAGGCCAGCGCCAGCCTGTTCCGGCAGGCCTGCCTTCAGCATAACCTGCTGGATTTTTCGCTTCAGATCGAATTGTTTCGCGATCACCTGTGGCGTGCAGAACCTTTCTGGCGCTACCTGACAGAGCGTTACCGGCATCTGATTGTGGATAACCTGGAAGAAGGCACGCCCGTCACCCACGAATTTCTGCAACAGTGGCTGCCGTACTGCGATTCGGCAGTGCTGATCTGCGATACCGAAGCGGGTTTCCGGCGTTTCCTGGGCGCAGACCCGCAGACAGCTCTGCAGCTTAAGGAACTCTGCGCCGTGCATGTCACGCTGGATAACCATCGTGTGATGTCTGGCGATATCGAAGCCTTTCAGATCGAAATGGCGCGCAGCATGAACCAGGCATCAAAGCAGAAGCCGCCTAAAAACAGCGATCTTCAGATGGCTATCGCCTATACCGACAACCGCTATCACCCGCAGATGCTGGACTGGGCGGCGGATCATATCGCGGCGCTGGTGCATGATGAAGGGGTGCCGCCGCGTGACATTGTGGTGCTGGCTGCCTTCCTGCCGGATGCGCTGCGGTTCGCGTTGCAAAATCGCCTGGACGAGCGCGAGGTGCCGCACCGGTCGCACCGGCCATCCCGCGCCCTGCGCGATGAACCCGCCGCGCGCACGCTGCTGACGATGGCGAAACTGGCGCATCCGGAATGGCATCTCCGGCCAGACCGGCTGGACGTGGCCTTTGCCCTGTCGCTGGCGATTGCTGAGCTGGACCCGGTGCGGGCGCGCCTGCTGACCGATATGCTGTATCGTGATGGCCAGCTGCTGCCGTTCGAGCGCATTCAGGACCCCAAGGCACAGAGCCGCATCACCTTTGAACTGGCCGCGCGATATGACCGCCTGCGCCAGTGGCTGGACGATTATGCACAGGATGAGCCGCTGGACATGTTCTTCAGCCGGTTGTTTGGCGAGCTGCTTTCGCAGCCGGCCTATGGCTTCCATAAGAACTTTGATGCCACCAACGCCGCTGCCAACCTGATCGATTCGGCGCGGGAGTTCCGGCAGACGGCACTGCGGATCGAGCCGGAGCTGCCCGCCGGGCTGGAATATGTGCGTATGGTGGATTCCGGGGCGATTGCTAACCTGTACGTGCGCGATTGGGCCAACGAAAAACTGAACGCGGTGCTGCTGTCCCCGGCCTATACCTTCCTGATGAAAAATCAGCCGGTGGATTACCAGTTCTGGCTGAATGTAGGCAGCACCGGCTGGGGCCAGCGCCTGCACCAGCCGCTGACGCATCCCTACGTCCTCAGCCGCCAGTGGCAGCAGGGGCGCATCTGGACGGATGCGGACGAATATGCCATCAACCAGGAGGTGCTGTATCATGTGGCCGCCGGGCTGATCCGGCGCTGTCGCAAGCGTATTTATATCGGCTTCAGTGAATATGGCGAGCAGGGCATGGAGCAGCGCGGCCCGCTGCTGATGGCGGTACAGAATATGCTGCGCCGGATGGCAAAGGAGGCCCAGAATGTTTAAACCCCGCCCCAGACAGCAGGAAGTACTCAACTATCGCGGCGGCAGAATGGGGGTGGCGGCGGTGCCCGGCAGCGGCAAAACCTCCACACTCAGTTATCTGGCGGCGCGGCTGGTGGCCACAGCAGACCTGGCCGACGATCAGGAAATCCTGGTGGTGACGCTGGTCAAATCCGCAGTCGGCAACTTTGCTCAGTCGATGGCGCGCATCCTCAAGGAGGAGTTTGGCCTGCTGCCCGGCCTGGGGTATCGCGTGCGCACTCTGCACAGCCTGGCCAACGATATCGTGCGCGAACGTCCGGGGCTGGTCGGGCTGGCGGATAATTTTACCGTCATCGACGAGCGGGAAGCGGATGATATCCTGCAGGATGCAGTCGAGACCTGGGTCCGGGCCAACCCGGATTCGCCGGATTATTTCCTGACAGATGAACATTTTGCGGATGCCTATACCCGCACCACCCGCTGGCCGGATGTAATGAAAAGTGTAGCCATGAATTTTATCCGGCAGGCGAAGGATATGCAGCTTTCCGTTATACAGGTGCGGCGCCTGCTGAACAGCGGTGAACTGATGCCGCTGGCGGGGATGTGCTGCGACCTGTACGAGCAGTATGAACGCGGCCTCAGCTACCGGGGCGCGGTGGATTTTCAGGACCTGATCCGGCTGGCGCTGCGGGTGTTACAGCTTGACGCGCAGTATCTGGAACGGCTGCGGGGGCGCTGGCCCTACATTCTGGAAGATGAAGCGCAGGACAGCAGCCTGCTTCAGGAGCAGATTCTGCGCCTGCTGGTGGGCGACGATGGAAACTGGGTGCGCGTAGGTGACCCGAACCAGGCTATTTATGAGACCTTCACCACCGCCAACCCCAGATACCTGCGCGATTTTTTGCAGGAGCGCGGCGTGCAGGCCCGCACCCTGCCCAATTCCGGGCGCAGCACCCAGAGCATCATTCAACTGGCCAACCAGCTTGTGCGCTGGTCGCTTGAGCATCCTCACGCGGAGATTCGCGAGCGCCAGCCCCTGGCAGAGCCGTTTATAGAGCCAACCCCGCCGGGCGACCCGCAGGGCAACCCGCCTGACCAGCCCGACCAGATTCACCTGATCGCGACCAAATTCGCCCCTCAGGAAGAACGCGAGGCGATTATCCGGTCATTGCAGCGCTGGCTGCCGGAAAATCAGGACCGGACAGTGGCCGTGCTGCTGCCCATCAACAGCAGCGGCGCCAGTCTGGTGCAGGCGCTGCGCAAGGCCGGCATCCCCTATGTGGAAAATCTGCGCTCTACCACCGGGGCGCGGGCGGTGGTGGGCGCGCTGGCGCATGTGCTGGAATATCTGCTGGACCCCAAAAGCAGCGCCGGGCTGGCGGCGGCCTATCGCGTCTGGCGGCGCGACGAACGCGGCGAGGAAGAAGCCGAACGCAGCATCGAGAGCATCGTCCGCGAGCTGCGCAAAATCACCCGCGTGGAGGATTACCTGTGGCCGCGCACGCAGGACTGGCTGGATGAACTGGGGCTGCCCGGCGAGAATATGGCGCTGTACGAGCATCTGGTGCAGTTCCGTGCCCTGGTGCGGCGCTGGCAGCAGGCGGCGGACCTGCCCATTGACCAGTTGATTCTGACGCTGGCGAGCGATCTGTTCACGCTGGAAACCGAAATCGCAACGGCCTACAGCGTGGCGCTGTATCTGGGGCGCTATGCCGACCTGCACCCGGAAGCGCGCCTGCCGGAATTTGTCGCTGAACTGGCGGCGATTGCCAAAGGGCAGCGCAACTTCAGCGGCGTGGGTGACGATGACGACGCCTTTGACCCGGAACGGCACAAGGGCAAGGTCACGGTAACGACCATGCACAAGGCCAAAGGGCTGGAATGGGACCGGGTTTACCTGATGTCGGTCAACAACTACGATTATCCCTCCGCAGACCCGTTCGACAGCTTTATCGGGGAGCGCTGGTTTATCCGCGACAGCCTCAACCTGGAGTCTGAGGCGCTGGCCCAGTTAGAAGCGCTGGCGGCAGGCGAACCATACATCGAAGGCGCTGCGACCCGGTCTGCGCGGGTGGATTATGCCGCCGAACGTCTGCGGCTGTTGTATGTGGGCATCACCCGGGCCAGGCGCGAACTGATCATTACCTGGAACAGCGGGCGCAGCGGCGAACAGGTGGAAGCCCGTCCGCTGGCGGCGCTGCGCGGCTGGTGGGAGCAGCAGATACAAGAGGTAGCCTCATGAACCTGCCGGAGGATTTTGTCTTTAGTCAGGGTAGTTTGCAGGATTACGCCGACTGTCCGCGCCGCTTTGAACTGCGCTACCTGCTGCGGCAGCGCTGGCCCGCGCCCGAAGTGGATGACATGCTGGAATTTGAGGCGCTGGCAGAGCAGGGGCAGCAGTTTCATCATCTGGTGCACCAGCATCTGGCGGGCATCCCGGCGGATGTGCTGGTGAAGTATATCGAGGATGACACGCTGCGCCGCTGGTTCGATTGTTACCTGCAAAACGGGCTGGAAGACGTGCCACCCCGGCGCCATCCCGAAATCACCCTGACCATCGCGCTGGGGCAGGCATGGCTGCTGGCGAAGTTCGACCTGGTGGCGCTGTTGCCGGGGCAGCAGGCGCTGATTGTGGACTGGAAGACATCGCGCAGGATGCCGCGCCGGGACTGGCTGGCGCAGCGGCTGCAAACCATCGTTTACCGCTATGTGCTGGCGCAGGGCGGCGAGTTTCTTAACCAGGGGCAGCCCATCGCGCCGGAGCAGATCGAGATGGTCTACTGGTATGCGGACCACGCCGGGGCGGTGCATCGCCTGCCTTATGATGCGGCGCAGTTCCAGGCCGACCACGCCGCGCTGCTGCGCATGGTGCAGGAAATCGCCACCCGCCCGGACTTCCCACTGACGGATGACGTGCGTCACTGCCGCTTCTGTGTGTATCGCTCGCTGTGTGACCGGGGCACGACGGCCGGGCCGCTGGAACAGTGGGAAGCGGAGGATTACGAAGGCGCGGACCTGAGCGACTTTACGCTGGATATTGACGAGATCGGTGAGATTGAGTTTTGAAAACCGTGAAAACCTGGCTTGATCCTCAGCCGGTGACGGTGCCGGAGGCGCTGCGGGCAGCGGTGGGGGGGCATCCGGTGGTGGCGGAATGCCTGGCCCGGCGGGGGATGGACACCCCACAGGCCGCGCGCCAGTTTCTGGACCCGGCTGCCTATACGCCTGCCGCGCCGGATGAACTGCCGGACATGGACAAGGCCGTCCAGCGGGTACAGCAGGCCATCCGGGATCATCAGACCGTGCTGGTGTGGGGCGATTTTGACGTGGATGGGCAGACCGCCTCCGCGCTGCTGGTGGCCGCCCTGCGCGACCTGGGCGCTCATGTCCGCTATCACATCCCCAACCGCTTTACAGAAGGGCATGGCATACATCTGCCCACGCTCAAAAAGCTGCTGGACGAGGGCGCTGATCTGGTGCTGACCTGCGATACCGGCATCGCGGCGCACGAGGCAGTAAGCTATGCCCAGTCTCGCGGGGTAGATGTGGTCATCACGGATCATCACACCCTGCCGCAGACGCTGCCCCCGGCCCATGCCGCCGTCAACCCGATGCGCTTGCCGGAGGGGCATCCACTGCGGGAATTATCCGGCGTGGGGACGGCTTACCAACTGGTGCGGGCGCTGTATGGCAGCCAGCCCTCCGATCATCTGCTGGACCTGGTGGCGCTGGGGACGATTGCCGATGTGATGGTGCAGGTTGATGATACCCGTTACTGGCTCCAGCGTGGGTTAGCCGTGCTGCGCGATTCGCCCCGGCCCGCACTGCGCGCCATGTTACAGCGGGCGGAAATCAACCCGGCGGAACTGACCGAAAACGAGGTGGCGTTTGCGCTGGCGCCGCGCCTGAACGCGCTGGGGCGGCTGGCGGATGCCAACCCGGCGGTGGAACTGCTGACCACCAGCGATGGGGCGGTGATCGCGGAGCGCGTGAACGAGCTGGAGGGCCTCAACCAGAAGCGGCGTTTCCTCACGCGGCAGGTGTACCAGGCGGCCATGCAGAAAATCGAGGAGGACCCGTCGCTGCTGAAATATGCCGCGCTGGTGGTATCTGGCGAAGGCTGGCATACCGGGGTGGTGGGCATCGTCGCCAGCCGCCTGGCCGATGAATTTCAGTGCCCGGTGGTGGTGCTGTCAGAACACGACGGCATCGCCAGCGGATCGGCGCGGTCTGTAGTGGGCTGCGATATGGTGGCGGCGCTTGCTTCTCAGGCGCACCTGCTCAGCAGCTATGGCGGGCACAACATGGCCGCCGGCCTCAGCCTGCCAGCAGAGCAGGTGATCGCGTTCCGGCGCGGCCTGTCGCCAGTGGTACGGGAACAGCTTGGCCAGGCAGAGATTCAGCCGCAGCTTCAGATTGATGCCTACCTGAACCTGTCCGAAATCGATCTGGAGTTTGCTGATGATATCGCCCGGCTGGCCCCCTTTGGTAATGGCAACCCGCCGCTGGTGCTGGCGACTCGCGGCGTGCAGGTCAAAAGCCGCCGCACGCTGGGCCGGCGTGGCGATCATCTGGAGCTGCGGATCGCGGACGAGGCCGGGCACGAACAGCGCGTGATCTGGTGGTCTGGCGATCTGGACTCGGTGCCGCAGGGCCGGTTTGATCTGGCTTATACGGTGCGCCCCAACGTTTTTAATGGCCGTCGCGAAGCGCTGGTGGAATGGCTGGATGCACGTCCTGTTGAAGGCAGTACCGGCGCGGTGGAGCTTCAGCCCGCGTATACGGTGGTGGACTGCCGCCACGAGCCAATATCTGTGGCCCTGCTGGAACGCCTGCTGCGGGAATATCCGGGGGCGTTGGTGTGGCGGGAAGGCGCGCCGGAGGTTGAGGGGGTGGATCGTTATCACCTGACAAAAGCGGATACGCTCATCGTCTGGACGGTGCCGCCCGACCCGCTGACGTGGCACGCCGCGCTGAATGTGACTCAGCCGCAGACGCTGGTGCTGTGCGCGCATCACCCCCCCTTTGAAGCACCAGAGGCCCTGCTGCGGCATCTGGCCGGGCTGTTGAAATATGCGTACCAGCACAAAGGCGGGCTGGTGTATGTCAGCGATCTGGCCACCCTCACCGGCCAGACCGAGCAGACGATTCTGCGCGCCCTTAACTGGCTCAACCGCCAGACGACGCTGCGCCTGAGCGCGCTGTCCGAAGACCTGTATGCTGTCGAACAGGACCCTGCACCACCATCCGGCGATGGTCAGCGCTATGCTGAGCAGTTACAGCGCCTGTGCGCAGAAACCCACGCCTACCGCCGCTACTGGCTGCAGCAGCGTTTCAGTGCGCA
>CAZQIY010000022.1:68213-71145 GCA_964593565.1 uncultured Anaerolineaceae bacterium | reverse complement strand
TTCCGCCAGATACACCGCCATCTGGTCGCGGGCGAAGTCATACATCTGCTGCTCCACCTGTGCCAGCAAATCGCGCGGAATATACGCCCATAGGTCAGCCTGCATGCGCTCCGGCGAATCCAGCACAGCGCGGAACTCTTCGGCGGTTCGCTGGACGCGTGCCCCAAAGATGGCCAGTGTCTGGCTTTCCCCGACAATCTGCCCGGCGATAAAATCGCGCCACGCGCACAGGTCATCATCCGTCATGAACGGCAGCCAGTCCGCAGGCTGGGCCGCCAGTAAGGTATGGGCCTGCCAGCTTTCCAGCAGGGCATAATCGCGCTCGTCCATGTACGTCAGCAGGATGTGCAGCATAAAAGCGCGGAACTGCCGGTCTGGCCCCCAGTCGCGCTCGATAAACTGTGCCCCCAGCATATGCTTCGTCCAGTATTCGTCCATCGCCAGATGCGCCACATACCCGGCCACAAAGGCGCTGTGGGCAGCGTCCTGCGCCCGCGCCAGCGTGGGATACTGGTTCAGCATGACGCGCCAGGGATGATCCATCATGGGTTCGTCATAGCGGTAAAAATGGGTATCCGTCCGCTTAAGGCCGGAATTCACCCGCGCATCGGCCGCGATGCTGCCCAGCAGAAACGGGCTGCGCTCCGCCGTCAGCAGCGCCCGGTGCGCAGGGAGAACCTGAGAGTCGTTCAGCAGCCGCTGGGCTGCGCGCAGATGATTGAATGGTGTTGGCATAGCTGCATTGTAGCGCCTCCTGCGCCTGCTGACGAGGCCGCTTTACAGAACAGCATCCACTACCACAGGACACAAATCAAAATGGGTCTATTGGACAGTACCTTTTTGTTTTAACCTGTGTTAAAATAATGTCATCTGAAACGCAAAACCTGTTTCACCTTGGTTATACATGAAGGATGTACACCATGGATGCAGTCACACAGACACAGAGCAAAAATGTGCAGGCAAACGCGCCGCGCGCTGATAAACCTGTCTGGCTGACTCAAAGCTGGCTGGAACCGCGTCTGGTGGCCATCACCGCGCTGGCGATCATCCTCAGCGTAGTGGCGGAACGGCTGGGGGCGCCGGGCTGGCTGGTGCTGGTATTTAACGTCACCTCCTACCTGGCCGGAGGGTTCTTTGGTGCAAAGACCGCCATCGAAAGCCTGACAGAACGGCGTATCGATGTGGATATGCTGATGGTGCTGGCTGCATTGGGGGCCGCCGCCATCAACCAGTGGCATGAAGGCGCGATTCTGCTGTTCCTGTTTTCGCTCAGCAATGTGCTTCAGGATTACGCTATCGGGCGCAGCCGCCAGGCCATCAAAAGCCTGATGAAGCTCTACCCGGAAGAAGCCAGAGTCCGGCGCGGCAGCGAGGTTGTGACTCTGCCCGCCACCCAGATTGAGATAGGCGAAGTTGTGCTGATCGAACCGGGCGAGCGGATTCCGGTGGATGGGGTGGTGCGTAAGGGCCTGTCCACCATCGACGAATCCAGCATCACCGGCGAATCGATGCCGGTAGAAAAAACCACCGGCGATCACGTCTTCGCTGGCACGCTGAACCAGCAGGGCGCGCTGGATGTCGAGGCGACTCAGGCCGCCTCCAATACCACCCTGGCGCGCATCATCCGGCTGGTAGAAGAAGCGCAGGATACCAAAGCGCCCACCGAACGCTTTCTGGATCGCTTCGAGCAGGTGTACGCCACGCTGATTATTGTCTCTATCCTGCTGTTTATCACGGTGCCGCCGCTGCTGGGGCTGGTCCCGGATTTTTCATCGCATTTTTACCTGGCGATGGTGCTCATGACGGTCGCCTCGCCCTGTGCGCTGGTGATCAGCACCCCTGCCGCCTTTATTTCCGCCATTGCGGCTGCGGCGCGGGCCGGTGTGCTGTTTAAGGGCGGCGCATACATCGAGCAGATGGCGACGGTCAAGGCGGTCACCTTCGATAAAACCGGCACGCTCACGATGGGCAAGCCCCGTGTTACGGATGTGATTTCGTGCTGCGAACTGGGCGAGGAGCAGCTTCTGCGTGTGGCGGCCACCGTCGAGTCGCGCTCTGAACATCCGCTGGCGAAGGCCATTGTCGCCGAAGCCGAAGCGCGCGGGGTGGCGCTGGGCGAAGTGCAGGAATTTCAGGCCGTCACCGGCATGGGCATTGTCTCGAAAGTGGAGGATCAGGTGGTGCGGCTGGGCAGCCTCAAGTATCTGGAAGGCCAGAACGAACCGCCGCCGCATCTGAAGGACGCCTACGAAACGCTGGAAGCCCAGGGCAAAACGGTCATCGGGGTGGTGCGGCACGGCCAGTGCCAGGACTGCCAGGCCTGCGATCATGGCCGCACAGACTGCGACTGGATGGGCATTGTCGCCATGGCGGATCAGATCCGGCCAGAAGCAAAGGCCGTGATCGACCACCTGAAGCAGATCGGCGTGCAGGAAATCGCCATGCTGACCGGTGATAACGAACGGGTGGCCCACACCATCGCGCGCGAACTGGGCATCACCCGCGTCTATGCCAGCCTGCTGCCGGAGGACAAGGTGCGCATCCTGAAGGAAATTCAGGATGAAGTCGGTCCGGTGGCGATGGTGGGCGACGGTGTGAACGATGCCCCGGCGCTGGCAACCGCCGCCGTTGGCGTGGCGATGGGCGCGGCCGGTACCGATGTGGCGCTGGAAACCGCCGACGTGGTGCTGATGGGCGACAAGCTGGAACTGATCGAATACGCCATCCGCCTCAGCCGCAAGGCGCGCCGGGTGGTCTGGCAGAATCTGGCATTTTCCATCGCCGTGATTGTGATGCTGATTGCCGGGGCGCTTTTTATCAGCCTGCCGCTGCCGCTGGGCGTGCTGGGCCACGAAGGCAGCACCGTGATCGTCGTCCTCAACGGCCTGATCGCCCTGCTGCTGTGGCCGGAATTTATCCGCCGCCGCACCGG
>CAZQIY010000022.1:59188-68113 GCA_964593565.1 uncultured Anaerolineaceae bacterium | reverse complement strand
GTTTCCAGCGTGACTTCCAGGCTCAGGGTTTCGCCGTCGCGCAGCACGTCCAGCGTCACCGTATCGCCCGCTTCATAGGCCAGCAGGCGCTCGCGCAGGGTGCGCTGGGCATCCACCGGGTCGCCGCCGATTCCCGTAATCACGTCGCCAGTTTGCAGGCCCGCCGCATCTGCCGGGCTGTCCGCCACCACATCGACCACCAGCGCGCCTTCGCTGATGTCCAGACCGTGTTCTTCGGCCAGGGCTTCATCAAGGTCCTGATACGTCACGCCCAGGCGCACATTGCCTGGCGCAAACCCGAACTGCCCACGCGGCCCGCGAAACTCAAAGCGGGGGCCGCGGTCGCCCTGGCGCCGGCCAAAGCCAAACCCGAAGGCGCCCAGCGTGTCCAGATCCGCCGCGCTGACGGTGATCTCCTGGCTCTCGCCGTCGCGCTCCACCGTCAGCGTGACCTGTGCATCATCGTCCAGGCTTTCCAGCAGGTCGGCCAGGTCCCTGGGGTCTGCGGTTTCGCCGTCAATCGCGGTGATGACATCCCCGGCCTGCAGGCCCGCCGCTGCCAGTGGGCTGCCCTCGCTGAGGGCCACCACCTGCCACTGCTCGCCATCAAACAGGATGACATCGCCCATCATCATCGGCATGGCATCGTGGCGCGCCCCCAGCGTCACGGTCACATCCTGGGCCTCGCCATCGCGGCTGATGCTCAGCGTGATTTCGTCGCCCGCTTCCCGCGCCTGAATCGCCTCGACCACAGCGGCGGCGTCCTCAACTGCTTCGCCCTCCACCGCCGTGATGACATCCCCGGCTTCAAGACCAGCCTCCGCAGCAGGGGAGTCGTCGTTGACCTGGGCGATCACGGGGCCTTCATCGCTGTCTTCCAGCCCGACCCCCAGGTAAGCCCGCTGGCCCAACAGCGGCCGCACGCGAATGGTTGGCCGCGCCGGAGTCGCCGGATATTCGCCCAGTGTGGCTTCCAGCGTCAGCGTTTCGTCATCGCGCAGCACCTCCAGCGTGATGCTGTCGCCTGCCGCCAGTTCGCTGAACCTATCCCGCAGCGTTTCGGCGTCCACCGACTCGCCATTGAGCGCCGTGATGATGTCGCCGCTTTCCAGGCCGGCCTCCGCCGCCGGGCTGTCTTCCAGCACCTCAGTCACCTGCACGCCCTCATCGGCGGTTTCAAAGGTGATGCCCAGGTAAGGCCGCGCTGCGTTGTCATCGCTCTGTGCGCTCGCCAGGGCACCCCCCAGCACCAGCGCCAGGGCTGTGAACATCAGCAGCAGAATACGCAGTTGTCGGTTGTCCATATTCACACAACTCCATTCCAGTAAACAATAGGTATGTGGACATCATCGTCCAACTGCGAGCATAGGCAAAAAGTTTGTCCTTTTTGTAAACGCTGGCTTAGGGATATATGAGAAGCGTGCCGCTACCCCCCGGCGGCGCTGTGAGGTGCGTGTACCTGGGCCTGCTGGCGTGGGCGCAGCGCCCGCCAGTACAGCGCCATCGGCACGATGGACAGCAGCGTGACGACGATCAGCGCCTGCACCGGCCCGATGCGATCCGCCAGCGCGCCCAGCAGAAACGAGAACACGGCAAACACGATGCTGCCGGCAAAGCTGTTGAGTGACCCCATCGTCGCCCGCTGTTCGTCGGTAAATTCCTGCTGGATCAGACTTTGCTTGGCGACGGTGTTCACCCCATAGAAGCAGGAATTGAGGGCCATCAGCGCCGGAGACAGCACCGTCGGCACCAGCAGGCTGAACAGGTTGATCACTTCGCTGATCGTCATGCCGCCCACCAGCAGGCGAAACTCGCCAAAGCGGCGGATGATGCGCCCGGCAAAATAAAAGCTGACGGCGGCGGTGGCGTTGCCGATCAACTGCGAAAAGCCGATGGCCCACACCGGCCACAGCGTCGCCACAAAGGCGGACCGAAACAGCCATGACGATTCGCCCAGCGCGTAACTGAGCACCCCGGCCAGGCTCAGGGTGCGCAGGCGGGCATTGCGCACAAAATGGCGAAACGCCGTCGCCAGATGGCCGTACAGATGCGCGCTGGCTGGCATATGGGCGCGCGGCTCCACCAGGCGCAGGCTGACCACCAGCGCCAGCACCATCGGCACCACCGAAACCCACATCACGACCTGAAACGATACCGCCGCGATCAGGCTGCCCATGACGGCCGAAATCGCCAGCGCGAACTGGAACATGGAGGATGTCTTGCCCAGATATTCCTGGAACGCCTCGCGCCGGTCCATTTCCGCCAGCGTATCGTACAGCAGGGCTTCGTTGTTGCCGCTGTAAAAGGCCCGCCCCAGCCCTTCACAGATCGCCCCGGCCAGCAGCGCCAGATAGGTGCCGCCAATGGCGTAAAACGTCAGGGCGAACACCCCCGCCACCGCGCCACAGACCACCGTGCGCTTGCGCCCCAGCATGTCCGAAAGCACGCCGGTAGGCACTTCAAACAGCGACTGTGCCAGCATCGTCGCAGAAAAGATGCTCATCCCCAGCGCATACGAGCCGGAGACTTCGGCAAAGTAGAGAATGGCGATTGGTCCATACGGGCGGAAATCCGCCCAGAAATTGAACCACCCGATCAGCGAAAGATTGCGTGCAGCAGACATAATACCCCGTTTCGGTTCATACCAGCCTATTATAGTTCATAAAAGTTCATCGTCGAGATAAGAAATCGCGCTGGCGGCAGCACAGGCTGGTAAATGTGCGCTGGCTGCGTTAACCTTCGCAGCGTTTGCGGCACATGAATAACGGATAAAACGGCCTTCAGCATGTATACCTGTTCCGTCGTGATCCCGGTCTATAACAGCGAAAATTCCCTGCGTCCCCTGGTGGAACGGCTGGCGGCGGCGCTGCCGGCCTTCAGCAGCGCCTATGAGGTGATCTTCGTCAACGATGCCAGCCGCGATAACAGCTGGCAGATGATCTGTGCGCTGGCACAGGAATACGCCTGGGTCAGCGGCATCAACCTGATGCGCAATTACGGCCAGCACAATGCCCTGCTGTGCGGCATCCGCAGCGCCCGTTACGAGCTGGTCATTACCATGGATGACGACCTCCAGCACCCGCCGGAAGAACTGCACAGGCTGGTCGCTCGGCTGGAAGAAGGCTTCGATGTGGTGTACGGCACCCCAACGCAGGAACAGCACGGCCTGCTGCGCGACCTTGCCTCGCAGGTGACCAAGCTGGCCCTGCAAAGCGCGATGGGCGTGGAAACGGCGCGCAAGGTCAGCGCCCTGCGCGTGTTCCGCACCCAGGTGCGCGATGCCTTTGCAGATTATCAGGGGCCGTTCGTCTCGATTGACGTGCTGCTGACGTGGGGGACCACCCGCTTTGCATCGGTGGCGGTGCGCCACGACCCGCGCACCATCGGCGTCTCGAATTACACGCTGCGCCGGCTGATCACCCACGCGCTCAACATGATGACCGGGTTCAGCGTCCTGCCGCTTCAGCTTGCCAGCCTGATGGGATTCGTGCTGGCGGCCTTCAGCGTGCTGGTGCTGATCTGGGTGGTGGGCCGCTATCTGCTGGAAGGCACGCCCATCCCCGGCTTTCCCTTTCTGGCGTCCATCATCGGCATTTTTTCCGGCGCGCAGCTCCTGGCTCTGGGCGTGATCGGGGAGTATCTGGCGCGGATGCACTTCCGCCTGATGGACAAGCCCAGCTACGTTGTGCGCGAATATCGCCTGTCGGATGAAAGCGAGTCGTAGCGGTGCGCGTTGCCCTGTTTATCGCCACCCGGCGCGGGATTCAGTTTCTGCACAAACTGCGCGCCCTGCTGCCAGATGCTGACCTGCTGGTGTTCAGCTTTGAGGAAGACCCCTGGGAGCCGCCTTTTCTGGAAGACATTCGCCGCCTCACCCTCGATTATGGCGGCCAGTTCCACCAGAGCCGGCAGGTAGGCGCGGCGCGCTGGCAGCCCCTGTGGGAAAGCCAGCCCATCGACCTGATGTTTGCCGTAAGCTGGCGCTACATCATCCCGCCCCACGTGTACCAGCGGGCGCGGCTGGGGGCCTACGTCTTTCATGATTCGCTGCTGCCCGCCTATCGCGGATTTTCCCCGACAGTGTGGGCCATGATCAACGGCGAGGATCATACCGGTGTGACGCTGCTGGAAATGGTGGACGACTACGATACCGGGCGCATCATCGGGCAGGTGCGCGTGCCGCTCGGCCCGGATGAAAGCATCGCGGCGGTGCTGGAGCGTGTAACCGAACATTACCTCAGCCTGCTGGAGACTCATCTGCCCGGCCTGCTGGATGGCACCACGCCGCGCATGGTACAGGATGAATCCCACGCCACCTATACCGCCAAGCTGCTGCCGGAGGATTTTCAGATCGACTGGCACTGGCCCGCGCAGCGCATCCACAACCTGATTCGCGCTGTCACCGCGCCCTATGCCGGGGCCTATACCACCCTCAACGGCCAAAAGCTGACGATCTGGTCCGCCCAGCGGCTGGATCAGCCGCGCCGCTATGTCGGGCGGGTGCCGGGGCGGGTGGTGGAGGTGCGCCCGGAAGCTGGCGTCGTGGTGCTGACAGGCGACGAGCCGCTGCTGATTACTCAGGTCCAGCCCGAAGGCGGCGAGATCACCCCCGCAGCGGCGCTGCTCAACCGCATTTCCTACACCCTGGGCCGCTGAGGCTTAACGCTGGTCGTCGCTGTCGCCGCGCAGCCTGCGCGAGAGAAAGCTGCCCATCAGCCCGGACATGAGCGAATCGCTGGTCGAGGGCCGGTCTGTGCCGGGGTCATCCCAGTGGTTGCGGCGGCGGTGGGCAATCCACGTGTCATACTGTTCTGTGGCTTCCGCCAGCACGACTTCCAGCGCGTCGCGATCCTGCCCGGCCAGCACCTGCCGCACTTCACCCAGACTGTCCATCAGCCGGTCCAGATAATGCACCAGACTGTCGCGGTTGTTCAGCCACAGATCACGCAGGTCATCGGGATGGTTGGCGGGCAGCGGCTGAGTCAGGCGGCCCAGCGGCGGGTTGCCCAGCCGCTTGAGATCATCCCAGCCCGGGCTGCGCGCCAGCGTATAGAAGCTCATCACCCCCAGCAGCGTGGGCAGGCCCAGCGTCGCCCCCATCAGGCTGTCATGCTCCAGCGGGTCCATAAAGCGCACCGTCGCCCCCAGCAGCGCCGCAAAGTCGCTGGCCAGCTCCACCGCCTCGCGGATGCAGGACGGGCTGGGCGCCAGCACCATCGAGCCGTTATCGAACAGGTCTTCGGCGGCGTGGGCGGTATCTTCCTGGCTTTCGTGCAGATAGCGCGCGTTGATGACCGGCGTCACCCCGACCATGTGCGCCTCTGCGGATAGATACTCCTTCGCCCACTGGATGGACGGCATCTTCAGCGGCGACAGATCCAGCACCACACCGCCGGCCCGCACGCCATCACCGATGGCCTGATAGGTGCGGCGGACCTCGGCATAGGGCTGTGCCAGCACCACCAGATCGCGCTCCTCCACAGCGTTGTACAGGTTGCGCGCCGTCTTGCTGATCGCCCCCTTCTTTTCGGCTTCCTCCAGCAGGGTGGCGCGGTCCTCCACGCCGGTGATTTCAAAAGTATGCTGGGTGTTCCCCCGGCGGTTGTAGCGCTGCAGCGCCAGCCCGACAGACGTTCCCAGATACCCCAGACCAATAATCGTAACGCGAATAGTTTGTGCCATAAGCCGGTTTCCGTTGTTCCTCTGTGCTACACATCAGAACTATAACCCGCTTCGCTGGATTCTTCGATGGATTCCGCATGGTCCGGCGGGGTAGGTCAGGCGTCAAATTTATAGCCGACGCCCCACACCGTCTGGATAAAGACCGGGCTGGCCGGGTCCGGTTCGATTTTCTCGCGCAGGCGGCGGACATGCACCGTCACAGTGCTGGGGTCGCCATAAAAGCTGTACCCCCACACCTGATCCAGCAGTTGGTCGCGGTTAAAGACCTGGCGCGGGTGGCTGGCGAAGAACCACAGCAGGTCAAATTCCTTGGCGGTCAGCATCACGGGCTGCTGCCGTACGGTGACTTCGCGGGTGCGCGGGTCGATGCGCAGATGTTCAAATTCCAGCGGGCGCTCTGTGGTCTGTCCGGCGGCATGCGTGCGGCGCAGTACGGCCCGCACCCGCGCCACCAGTTCCTGCGGGCTGAAGGGTTTGGTGACATAATCATCCGCGCCCAGTTCCAGCCCCTGGATGCGGTCATGTTCTCCCGTACGCGCCGTCAGGATGATGATGGGCACTTCGCGCTCCGTCATCAGCAGGCCCTGGCTGTCGCTGTCGCGCAGCCGCCGCGTGATGCTGAATCCATCCACGCCGGGCAGCATAATATCCAGTACCACCAGGTCCGGCGTCTGTTCCCGCAGCAGCCGCAGGGCTGTACTGCCATCGGCGGCTTCCTGCACCCGGTAGCCGTCCCGTTCCAGATAGCGGCGCACCACTTCCCGGATCGTTGGTTCGTCATCCACCACCAGAACTGTATACTGCTGTTTCATAAGGTTTACGCCGTTCTGTACAGGCTGCCTGCCGATTTGTCTGAAGTGTCTGTATGATAGCACGACTCCGCCGCCTGCAACGCCAGCCCGCAGTTGCGCACGTTCTGCGCCTCTGACCCTTAGCCGCACGGTTTTAACCTGTGGCGGGTTTTGGCCCTGATAACCAGTCCGTTGGATACCATTCCGGTTGACACAGCAGGCGCGGCGTTGCATCATGCCTGTTGTACACACGACCAGAGGTTTATATTCTGATGCATATTCCGCGCAACCGGCTTTTCTGGGCTGTTTCGTTGGGTCACCTGACCAACGACACCTTCACCAGCATGCCATCCGTGCTGCTGGCGTTTATCAGCGTCAATGTGCTGCCCCTCAACAACGCCGAAATCGGCCTGATTCTGGGCGTCGCCGCACTGGTCGGCGCGCTGACTCAGCCGGTGTTCGGCCTGCTGGCAGATCGCAGCGGCGGGCGCTGGCTGGGGGCCGGGGGCGTGGCCTGGACAGTCGGTATGATGCTGCTGGCACTGGTCGCGGCGGAACGGGGCGCGGCCGGCCTGATGGCGCTGGCCTTTATCATCCCGCTGGTGGGCAGTGGGGCCTTCCACCCCGTCGGCGCGAAGTATGCCGCAGAAAGCGACCCCACCCACAGCGCCAGCAACATGGCCTACTTTTTCCTGATGGGCCAGTTGGGCTTGGCGCTTGGCCCGGCGCTGGCAGGCCGCCTGCTGGATGGTGCGGCGTCCTTTAATCACGTGTTTACAGACCCCCTCGGGCCGGTGTTCGCCGGGGCGCTGATGGAGCAGGGGACAGTTTCGCCGGTGTTCGTGGTGGGCATCTTCGCTGTGCCGGTGGTGCTGATGATGGCCCTGACGATTCCCAACAGCCGCGTGCATCGCGCCCGGCGCGCCACAGAGCAGCAGACCGCCGCCCCGGCGGAGCGCGTGGTTTTCCCGGTGCTGGCCTTCGTCATTCTTATTGTGATGGTCTCGCTGCGCAGCCTGGCGCAGCCCGGTACGGTCAACTTTATTCCGGTGCTGTTTCAGGAAAAAGGCTGGTCCCCGGCAGAATACGGCCTCATCACCAGTTCATTCTGGGTGGGGTCTGGCATCGCGGGCGTATTTTTCGGCAATCTGGCAGATCGATTTGACCGCCGCCGTGTGATCGCTGTCAGCATGCTGGCATCTGCCCCGGCTTTCTTCTTCCTGCCAGTGACGGATGGCGCGCTGGCCTTCGGGCTGGCGATTGCCGCCGGGGCGCTCAGCGGCGCATCGCACAGCATCATTGTGGTGCTGGCGCAGGGGCTGCTGCCCGGCAGTAAGGCGCTGGCCTCCGGCATGATTCTGGGCCTGATCTTTGGCACGGGCGCGCTGGGCAACTTCCTCATCGGCTGGATGTCGGAAAGCATCGGCCTGGGCGTCGCGTTCCAGATCGTCGCGGCGGCGGTGGTGGTCTCCAGTGTGCTGGCGCTGGCCCTGCCGGGGCAGAAGCGCCCGCCGCAGGCTCCGCCACAACCTGTGGAAGTCGTGCCGGAGCAGGTCTGAAGGCTGCTTCTGGTCATACATGCCGCTTACAACTTCATTAAAGCCTGTGCCCGTCCTTGCAGCGTCTCGTCAGTCCGGCGCCAGGGCTGATCGGCTGCCGTACGCGGTATCACAATTTCTTAAGCCAAATCTATGAATCTGGTTTGCCGTTTCGATAAAATTCAGGCTACAATAGAAAAATAGTCAGGACTTATTCAACGGGTAAACACATCATCTGGAGGTGCCACCGTGAGTCGTTGGCCCAACAAGTATATAATTGGTCTCACGGGAAACATCGCTGTTGGCAAAAGTGTCGTGCGGCAGATGTTACAGCATCTGGGTGCATACACGATTGATGCTGATGGACTGGCTCATCAGGCGATGCAGCCCGGCGCGCCAGCCTACAAACCCGTTGTCGATACCTTCGGCCAGTTTATCCTCGGGCCGGATAAGCGCATTAACCGCGCCCTGCTGGGGCAGATTGTCTTTGCCAACCCGGAAGCGCTGGCCAAACTGGAAGCCATCGTGCATCCTGTCGTCCGTCAGGCGATCAGCACCCTGGTGGCGCGTTCCAAGCAGCGCGTCGTCGTGATCGAAGCCATCAAACTGCTCGAAGGCGGTCTGGCGGACCTGACGGATACTATCTGGGTGGTGGATGCCTCGCCGGAAACGCAGATCAGGCGGCTGGTGCAAAAACGGAATATGTCCGAAGCTGATGCCCGCCAGCGCGTCACGGTACAGAATCCCCAGGCGGACAAACTGGCGAAAGCCAACATCATCATCCGCAATGATGGCAATGTCGAAGATACCTGGAAGCAGGTTCAGGAAGCATGGAACACGGTACGGCAGGCCGTCACACAGCAGGCCGCTGCTGCCACCGGGACGCTGTCCTCTGCGCCCCGGCCAGCCGCCCA
>CAZQIY010000022.1:53262-59088 GCA_964593565.1 uncultured Anaerolineaceae bacterium | reverse complement strand
AGCAGGCCGCTGCTGCCACCGGGACGCTGTCCTCTGCGCCCCGGCCAGCCGCCCAACCGGGCACACCCGCCGCGACAGCCACCGCCGCCCAGCCCACACAGACATCCCCTGCGGTCAGCGGCACACTTCAGGTTGAGGTCAAGCGCGGCATGCCCGGCAATGCGGACCAGATTGCCCGCTTTATCAGCACGGTCAGCGGCCAGGAAGTCAGCCGCATGGATATTATGCTGGCGTTCGGCCAGAAAAGTTATCTGCTGGCACAGGACCAGAACGGCGCGCCTGTTGGGCTGATCGGCTGGCAGGTCGAAAACCTCATTACCCGCACGGATGAATTCCATCTGAAGCCGGGGGTGCCGCCCACGCCCGTCATCAGCGCGCTGGTGACCGCCATCGAAGCGGCCTCCACCGACCTGCAAAGCGAAGTCAGCTTTATTTTCCTGTCTGCCACCACGCCGGAACCTGTCATCCAGTCATTTCTGGGGCGGGGCTATGCCGTGACCACCGTGCGCGAGATTAAAATCCCTGCCTGGCGCGAAGCCGTACAGGAAGTGGTCAACGCATCCAACGAAAGCAACTACCGCATCCTCACCAAAAAGCTGCGCGAAGACCGCGTGCTGCAGCCGCTGTAACATCGCCAGCGCGGTTGAGTCTTGCCACAGGCAGACCGGCAGATGTATGATGCTGCCTGCCGGTTTTATTGCGGGATAAAACGACTTTATGTTAAATCAGCTACAGAACCTTCCTCCTGTACAGTGGGCCGCACGCCACCCCCGCCTTGCCGCCTGGATCGTGCTGGCGGCTGGCATGGTGATTCTGCTGGTCATTGAAGCACGCGATGTCGGCCTGCTGCCGACTCAATGGGCCGCGCTGATCGTCGCGGCGGTCCTGGTCGCCGGGTTGTGCGTGTGGATCATTAGCTGGGAAGACGCCGACGAAAGCGACGCCGACCCTGAAACCGTCGACACCGTCGAAGGCGACGAAGCCTCCGCCAGCCAGAGCTAAACTGCCGTCAGTTACTTTCCACTGACGGCAGTATTTACACATCATGCCTTCCGGGTGGGGCGTCTGGCGTTAGCCTGCCGGAACCTCCACCGTCGATTCCACCAGGCGGGCATAACTGCCGTCCTCCATCAGCGCCGTGGCCCACAGCACAAACCGCGCTCCGCCGGTAAAGGTTTCCGGAATCACAATGCTGGCGCTGCCGATGGTCGGCAAATCCTCGAAAACCCCGGCCAGGCTGTCGTTTTCCAGGTTGTATAACTCGATCAGGGCCGCGTCCGCGCCGGATGTCGTCCAGCTCAGGGTGACTTCGGTGCCGGGGGGCGCTGTCGCGGGCAGCACGATAAAGGCCGTCACTTCGGCATCATGCCGGATCGCCTGCCCGGTATCAATAATGCGATAGGCCAGACGATCATACAGGAAGGATGGGCTGCGCGCTTCTGTCGAAATATTGGCGGCCCACAGAATAAAACGGGCACCGTTGGTCAGGCTGGCGGGCAGGGTGATGCTGGTGCTGCCGCGCACCGGCAGGCCGTCATAATAGGCCTGCGCCGGTTCTGGCAGGCGCCCCTGCGCCAACTGCTGCGGATCATACACTTCCAGCAGGGCAAACTGCGCCCCTTCGATGGCCCAGCTTAAGGTGACGGACTGGCCCGGCCCCGGGTTGGGATTATCGATCTCGAAGGCGGTCACGCGGGTGACAGTGCCGGTGCGTTCGTTGCGGAACACATCGCAGCCATCACCGGGCAGGCCGGACAGCGGCACATCCACCGGCGAGATGGAACAGTTGCGCGGCGTGGGGGTCGGCTCCGGGGCAGCGTCCGTGTCTGTGAGGTCTGCGGGTTCCACCGCTTCTGTAGAATCCGCCACTATTTCAGCAGTCGTCGGCACAGGCGGCGGGGTCGGGGTGATAGCGGCGGCTACGGGTGCACCCCCCACCGCGATTTCAATTTCGCTTTCGTCGTACACTTCGCCAGAAAGCACATCCATCACCCGCAGGCGCAGATGCACCACGCTGCCAAACAGCGGCACCACCGGCGCGACGACGCCATCGCCGCGTGAGGCGATCCACAGGTTGCTGCGGGGCAGCTCGACGGGGGCGGTTTCATCTTCGCCCAGCACCTGCTCGAACACCAGATTGGACGTCGGCAGGCGGCTGCTGACCTGCCACGAGACGTTGATGCGGGCGCTGCCATCGGCCAGCGCGTCGGCGGCGATGGTCGGGTTGCTGGAGGTAAACAGTTCGATCTGCGGCGGCTGGTCCGGCACGATTTCATAGTCGATGACCAGATAACGTTCATCAACTACCTGATCTGCCGCATCGAACAGCACCAGGCGAAACATCGGCGGGCCAAAATCCAGCGGATGCTGCACCGGCAGAGTCAGCGTCCCGGCGGCCTCCAGCGGCTCCTCCTCCGGCACGGCCAGCACCCAGTTATTCAGGCTGCGATGATACAGGTGCAGCCTGTGATCCTCGCTCAGGTGAATGGCGTGCCATGTCAGCGTGGTTTCAAAGGTGCCTGTTTCGGCGGCATCCACCGTCAGGGCAGACGGATCGGCACTAAAGATGACAATGGCTGGCAGGGTGTTCTGGGCAGCCGCTGCCGCCGCGCCAGCCATCACACAGAGCAGTAACAGCACAACCGCAATCTTTCGCATACAGACCTCATCCTGGCTCAGTTTGGCTCTCATTTTAACGCTGATTTGACGGATGGAAAGCACCGCCCGGATTCTCGTCAGGGCTGGCGGGCGTAGGCCATACGGTTACTATACGGTCCCCCACTTTCCTCATGTTAAAACCCCCCGAACAGCGTATATATATACTGTAGGCACGACTTAGAATGACAGTCGTGGCAGTCTGTCTGCAATGCAGGCTGCACGCCAGTACCCGAAAGGAGCACGACATGAAACAAGTATCACGCATTCTCCTGATGGCAGCGCTGCTGATCTCCATCGTCGGGATCAGTCCGGCTTTCGCACAGGATGCCCCGCCTCAGCTTGAACAGGCCCTTGAGCATCTGAGCGAGGAAGTGGGCCAGACGGTGACCGAGGACAACCTTGGCCCCTGGACATGGACTGAAGAAGTGTTCAACGACACCAGCCTGGGCTGCCCCCAGCCAGACGAGGCATACAGCCAGGTGCTGACACGCGGCTACCAGTTCGACCTGACGTACCAGGGCCAGGTGTATGATTATCGCGTGTCTTCTGAAGGCGACATCGTGATTTTGTGTTCGGTAAGCTCGGCGCTGACCCCGGTGGCCACCACGCCGCCCAGCACCCCCCAGCCCACCCCGGAACCGGTAACGCCGCTGCCGACAGTCAGCCCGGCCACCCCCATTCCCACTCCGCAACGAGAGTCCGTCAGCACGCTGGCGGAGGACGAGGACATGCTGGAAGTGGATTTTGAGGACGTGCAGTTCACCGTCGCCAGCGATCTGGCCTCTGAAGTGACCGGGGCGGTGATGCCAGCGGTAGAACCAGACCTGGAGACGCCTTTCTTCGCCGTTCATCCCGAGTATGTCGAATTTCAACTGACGGATTACCCGGTTGAGTTTCAGGGTATCGAAGGGGTGATTTCGGTTTACCCGGTGGCCGATTTTGAAACCGCGCTGCCAGAACTGGTCCCGGCGGAAATCGAGATGCTGGAAACCGTGATCGAAGACTGCGACAATGTGGCCGACGAGGAACGCCTGCCGTTCCTGCCGCCGGGCGGCACCAACCAGATTTTTGTGGCCCAGGCCGAATGTCTGGACTTTGAAAATGGTTCCGGTGTTCGTTATATCACTGTCTTCCGGCAGGATGTATCGCCGCTGGTGAACCAGGACCTGCGTTATATCTACCAGGGTATCACCGACGACGGCGACTATCTGCTGTCGGTGTCGCTGCCCATCAGCAGCACCGTGCTGCCAGATACGATTGAGGAAGAATTCGATTACGAAGGCTTCGCCCAGAACTGGGAAACCTATCTGGAAGATACCGTCGAGCAGCTTCAGGCCCAGGACACCAGCGACTTTACGCCGGACCTGGCCGACCTGGACGCCATGATCCAGACGATTGCCATCGCCGCTGGTGACGACGCCGAGGCGGATGAGGACGCGCTGGAAGGCGACAATGTCGGCACAGAGGCCGAAGAAACCCGCGTGAGCTGGGAAGAAGCGCAGGACCTGATCCTGTCCGGCCAGGTGGTATCGGTAGCGCAGGCGCACTCGCTGGAAGTGTGGATGCAGCTTGAGGATGGCACCACCGTAATCACCACCGAACCCGGCATCGACGATGTGTTCGCTGTCATTGAGGAATGTGGCACGCCCTGCAGCAATATTGCCATTGCCACAGAATAACCGCCGCAGGCATGTAGAATCATAAAGTGGGAGACTCCCAGAGCCTCCCGCTTTTTTGTGTCTGTGTCTGCTGCCGCGCTATAGATCACGCATGCGGTCCGCCTGAAAGCGGCGCCGGATGCGCTGCACACGGTTCATGGTGGGGTTGGCAAATTCGTCCGCTTCGCTGGCCATCATCCCCATCTCGTCTACCACGTCGGCATCGACCACTTCCGCATCAGCGCGAACCACCTGCTGCCGGAACATGATGTTGTGGAACACAATGCTGATGGCAATCGCGATCACAAATACCGCGATGGCGAGCCGGAAGGTAAAGGTTGTCAGGATCATCAGATAGCCGCTGACAAGCACCAGCGTCAGCAGGATAGCGATAGTGATGGCCCGGGCCTTGCCCCGCGACTGCGACATGCGCACGCCGGTGATGATGCCAAACCCGACAAACAGGCCCAGCATGCCCGGGATAAACGCCGCCAGAAAACTCATCGAACTGACAGGCTGCTCGAAGCTGCCCAGGTCCGCATCCGGCGCTACAGGCACCAGCGTGCTGAACAGAATAATCAGAAACAGGCTGATCAGCCAGCCCAGCGCATAACCGGCATATTCCTGCCGCGAAAATGCCCAGACGGTGATCGCCAGCCCGGCCAGACCCATAACCGTAAAAATCATGAAGTCGCTTAAGACCACACCCTGAATAAATTCGGCCATGATGTGCACTCTGCTATTGCCGACAATTTGCTATACACTTTAGTCACATCCACCAGCCAGAACATGAGTACCATGAGGGAAGTCAGCATAGGACAGGTGGGGGATATGCCACAGCGGCCAGCACAGGCACAAAAGGGCGACCCTGGGGCCGCCCTTTGTGGTGTCTGGTGAGAAACCTGTATCAGAGAGGGGAGATTACATGCCCTCGTCTGTGTCGATACGGTTGATGTTCTCGATACTGGTCAGCTCGAGAATGGTATAGTGGTTGTAGTCATCGGGGAAGTTGCCCGCCATAAAGAAGGCCATCTGATCCTCGATGCCGCCCATGCTCGAGTCCAAGTCCACATCCACAGGACCTGTCTCGGGGTTCATTTCCATGTCGGTGCCGGTCTGGCCGGTATCACCGGTTTCCGGTGTCATTTCCGCGCCAGCGTCGCCACCTTCCGGCGTCATCTGCATGTCAGTCTGGCCGGCGTCACCAGCAGCAGGATCAACCGCGCCAGTATCGCCAACTTCCGGCGTCATTTCCGCGCCAGCGTCACCAGCGGCAGGGTCATCAACTGCGCCCAGCGGGTCTTCACCACTCGGGGTTGCCACGACGCCTTCAACAGCATCCTCTGCGCCTTCGACTGCGCCTTCAACAGCATCCTCTGCGCCTTCGACTGCGCCTTCAACAGCGCCCTCTGCGCCTTCGACTGCGCCTTCAACAGCGCCCTCTGCGCCTTCGACTGCGTCCTCTGCACCTTCAACAGGATCGGGCACGACAGCGCCTTCATCGGCCATG
>CAZQIY010000022.1:0-53162 GCA_964593565.1 uncultured Anaerolineaceae bacterium | reverse complement strand
TGCGTCCTCTGCACCTTCAACAGGATCGGGCACGACAGCGCCTTCATCGGCCATGCCACTTTCGTCCCACGAAGGATGAACCACGCCGGTCACGACCACGCGATCCCCTGCGAAGATGTTGTGGGGCAGCGGCTGGCCGGTGTTGTTAATCACCAGTACCTGCGAATCGAACAGCAGTGCGCCTTCACCCAGAGCAAAGGCATGCGCGCTCACCCAGTGATCGATCACGCCTTCGACAATGACCGTTTCACCATAATACGTGGCAGAATCACCGGTGATATCACCCAGAGTCGCGGGGATCATATCGCCCTGTGCTGCTGTATCATCCTGAGCCATCATCGGAAGGGTAAAGCTCAGCAGTGCAATGAAAACCACCAACAGGAAACCCAGTTTCGTCTTCATATGCCTCTCCTTTGCATTTCGTATGTCTGCCATCATTTTAGAGGCTGGTTTATTTGTACTGTTGGGCTGGTCAGGTCATTTCCGGATAGTCCACTTACCTAAATTTGGAAGGGGCCGGGTGGTCAATCCTATCGACCCGGTCCATTGTGCCTAACCTAATTTGCGCCACTTCGCCTATGCCTACTTGCGCTGTATGCCTCATTGATTCCACCGTGCTCACCTCTAAGATTCGATTGAACGTAAGTTCTGTAGAAGGGAAAGAATCATGGCACGCTTTGAACACGCGATCGACGTAGATGTTCCAGTGCGTACGGCCTATAACCAGTGGACTCAGTTCGAGGAATTCCCGCGCTTCATGGAAGGGGTCAAATCTGTCGAGCAGATTACAGACACCCAACTGCGCTGGCGCGCTGAGATTGCTGGTAAGGAAGAAGAATGGCTGGCAGAGATCAGCGAACAGACGCCAGATCAGCGCATCGCCTGGCACAGCACGTCCGGCGCGACACACGCCGGCGTCGTCACCTTCCATTATCTGGACGATAACAAGTGTACCGTGACGCTCCAGATCGAATATGAGCCGGAAGGCTTTGTGGAGAATGTCGGCGCGGCGCTCGGCATTGTCGAATCGCGCATGGCACGAGACCTGGAACGCTTTAAGGAATTCATCGAGGAAAGACGGGTCCCCACAGGCGCATGGCGCGGTGAGGTGAAACGCTAGCCTGAGCACCTGAAGACCCGAAAGAGATGAGGCGAAGAAGTGATTTCTCGTCTCGTCTCTTCGTTATCTGTACCTGTTATCAACGGTGTCGGATTAGCCTGTTTCTCTGGGCTTTGAGGTGATAATGAAAGCAGCATGGATGACTTAGAGCAGCGCCTGGAACAGGCCCATTTGCGGTATGTATCTACCGACAGGCCAGGGCTTCAGCGCAGGCGGCGGGGGCGGGGGTTTACCTACCTGAACACACGAGGCGAAACGATCCGCGACCCGCAGATGCGCGAATGGATTGAATCGCTGGCGATTCCCCCCGCGTGGGAAGATGTGTGGATCAGCCCTTATAAAAACGGCCATATCCTGGCTACCGGGCGCGACTCTCGCGGTCGCAAGCAGTACCGCTATCATCCCCGCTGGCAGGCGCTGCAAAACGAGGACAAATTCAGCCAGATGGCACAGTTTGGGCGCTGTTTGCCTCATATTCGCGAAGTGACAGACAGCCACCTGAGAAAACGGCATCTGGTGCGCGAGAAAGTGTTGGCGGTAGTCGTCCGGCTGCTGGAAAAATCCCTGATTCGCATCGGCAATACGGAATATGCCCAGGAAAACAACACCTATGGGCTGACGACCTTTGAGGATGATCACGTGACCGTCGATGGCAGCACCATACGTTTCGAGTTTGTCGGTAAAAGTGGCAAGGAACACACCATCGACCTGCGCGACCAGCGCCTGGCCCGGGCCGTCAAAGCCTGTCAGGACATCCCCGGCTACGAGCTTTTCCAGTATTTCGACGAAGACGGCCAGCGGCAGGTGGTGGATTCATCTGATGTCAACGCCTACCTGCAGGAAATCACCGGCGAGCCATTTACGGCCAAGGTGTTTCGTACCTGGGGCGCGTCGCTGCTGGCGGTACGGGTATTGTGCAGCCAGCCAGACTGCGACACCCCGGACGCCAGACAGCAGCAGGTGCAGGACTGTGTGGCAGAGGTGGCGGCGGCGCTGGGCAATACAAAGACCGTCTGCCAGCGCTATTACCTGCACCCGGCGGTCACCGCTGCCTGCCTGGAAGACAGACTGCTGCCGTTGTACCGTCGCATGCAGCGGAAATCCGCTTCGGTAAACGGGCTGCAACCTGAAGAGGCAACGCTTATTGCACTGATCGAAAGTGAAGGTAAACCTACTGAGGAATAAACACCGTGTCGAACCCACCCAAGCACCGCAGAAGTGGCATGCTGTTATCGCGTAACAGAAACCGGCCAGATGCACGCCGTCGCACCATCTATGCCAGGGGCAAACTGTATGATCTGATTGCGCAGTTTCGCAGAGAAGCCGCCAGTACAGACGACCCCAAGGCACGTTCAATCTTTGAATTTGCGGCAGAAGTTGTCGCTGGCCTGGCAAGGGCCTTCCGCGATTATGAGGATACCCTGGAACAACCTGAAGAAACCGAGCACGCACAGGAACAAAGTGAAAACCAGCACGCCCGCCACTAGACGTGCTGGTTATCTGAACAGCTTATTCTACGATGCGATGCTCTACAGCCAGCGCGACAGCCTGGGTGCGGCTGCTTGTTCCCAGCTTGCTCAGGATACTGCTGACATGATTCTTTACGGTTGAACTGCTGATAATCAGCTTTTCGCCAATTTCCCGATTATTCAGCCCATCAATCATCAGCACCAGCACTTCACGCTCTCGCTCGGTCAGGTCATGACCCAGGGCCGGCGGGCGTGTGGTAGCAGAAATCAGCACCTGGGCGGCTTCTGGCGCCAGGGTAGACTGCCCCTGGTACCCCCGGCGGATGGCATTCGCCAGTTCGTCGCCAGAGATGTTCTTCATCAGGAAACCGATAGCCCCCGCCTTCAGCGCCTCCTGAATAGTTTCTTCTTCGTGGTAGCTGGTCAGTCCGATCACCTGTGTATCCGGACAGGCCTCGCGGATCAGCCGGGTTGCTTTAACGCCATCCATACGCGGCATCAGCATATCCATCAGCACCACATCCGGGCATTCGCGGCGGCAGATATCCAGTCCGGCCTCGCCGTCACCCGCTTCGGCGACAACTTCCATATCCTCGAACTGCTCCAGCAGTACCGTCAGTCCTTTACGAACCATGTTGTGATCATCCACGATGACCACCCGTATCCGATTGCTTTCAGCCATTCTCTAACTCACTTTTACCGTTTTTATTCCACACAATGGTAACACGAGTACCCACACCAATCTGACTCTCGATATCGAGCGAGGCGTTGATCGACGCGGCGCGCTCGCGCATGATATCAAGTCCCAGACTGGTGGCTGAAACGCTTTTTACCTCAAAACCCTGGCCATCGTCGATGATTTGCAGTTCAAGACGATCTTCGTAGTCCCTGATGCTGAGCTGTACCTCCTGTGCCTGAGCATGTTTGTCGATGTTGTTCAGCGCTTCCTGGGCAATGCGGTAAAGCGCGATCTGTACTTCAGGCGGCAGAATAGCGACTTCCTCAATCGCCAGTTGCAGGTTAAAGTGCCGCCGATTTTGGATCGGCCGCAGATACTGCTCGAAAAGCTGCTGCAGCCCCACCTGAGTCAGGGCCGCCGGGCGCAGTTCCAGCAGCAGAATCCGCATTTCTGCCAGCGCCGTCGCTGTCAGATCATGGACTTCCTGCATCAGCTCGTGCGCTTTGGCCGGGTCCCGGTCCCAGCGGCGCAGGGCGCTTTCTGCCATCGTGCGGCATGTAAACAGTGTCTGATTTACCGAATCGTGCAGTTCCCGCGCCAGCCGCTGGCGTTCTTCCATGGCGGCCAGCGCCTGCGACTGCTGGTAGGACCGCGCATTCTGGATGGCGATAGCGGCCTGGCCCGCGAACACCGTCAGACGCTCTGCATGCGTTTCGTTAAAAAAGTGCGGTTCCGCGCTGAACACGTTGATAAAGCCGATCACTTTTTGCTGAAGCTGGATCGGGGCGCCGACATAGGCCCGCACCCTGGCCAGGGTCGCCGTTTCCTTTAGCAGCGTTTCGTTTTGCAGATTGCCGATAATCACGGACTTCTGCGTATCAAACATCTGGCCCAGCAGGGTGGCATATTCAACCTGGAACTGTCTTTCCGCCACGATTTCCTGCGTATCGCGCAGGTTGTCATTCTGCCGCGCCACCCACACATGATCATCTTCCAGCATGGTGATGGCGGCGCTGTCGTGCGGCACTACCCGATGCAGGCTGTTGAGGATGCGCCCCAGCACCTCGTTAAGATCAAGCGTGCTGGTGAGCAGGGTGGCGATATCGCGCAGCGCTTCTGCAAACTGGCGCTGCTCCTGCTCCGCAAATTCCAGCAGTTTGCGGTCTGTAATGTCGGTATACTGCTCGATGCGCCCCCCCTGGTATCTGCCAGAGCGAATCGGCTGGCTCCAGTGTTCCAGCCAGCGTTCCTCGCGGTTGGTGCCGGGCAGCACATGACACTCAAAATGATCCGTAAAACTGGACCCGGCATAAGCCTGCAGCAGGCGGTTGGAATAATCGTCCGGGTCCGCAAAGATACATTTTAGTTTATCATCAATCAGCCTGCGTTTGTCTCTGCCGAGGATTTCCTCACGTTCGATGCCAAAGTACACCTCGGTTGCTTCGTTGCACCACACCACCCCAAATGCTTTATCGAGGATAATCACCGCCACCATTGACGTATCAAACACATCGTCAATCAGCGAGCGATATTCTTCTTCGCTGCGACGCAGCGCCGCTTCGGACCGGTGACGCTCGATGGCATAGCGAATCGCCCGCATCAGCAGTTTGCTGTCGACATCGCCCTTTGCCAGGTAATCCTGTGCGCCCATCTGAACAGCCTGGATGCCCACCGCCTGATCGTCGATCCCGGTCAGCACGACGATGGCCGTGTCAGAGGCTTCGGCCTGCATCTTCAGCAGTGTATCGATTCCAAAGCTGTCCGGCAGCGAAAGATCCAGCAGGATGATGTCATAGGCCTCATCCGCTGTGCGCGCCAGCCCTTCCCGCAGGGTCGTCACCGGGTCAAGCTGGACATCTTCCTGGCCGCCTGTCAGCAGCATTTCACGAATCAACCGGGCATCGCCCGCGTTATCTTCGATCAGGAGTATCCGAATCGGGGTGTTGGACATTATCTCCTCATTGGGGGGGTAACTTCACGATCTGAAACCAGAAATGTTCAATCGTTTTGACAATCGTTACAAAGCGGTTGAGATCAACGGGTTTGGTGATATAACAATTCGCATGAAGATTGTAGCTTTTCAGCACGTCGGCATCATCTTCGGAGGTGGTTAATACAACCACAGGAATTCTTTTTAATTCCTCATCGCCCTTAATTTCGCTGAGCACCTCGCGCCCATCCTTGCGGGGCAGGTTGAGATCCAGCAGCACAATATCGGGCCGAGTGGCGTTTTCGAAGGGCGGTTCGCGCCGCAGAAAAGCCATCGCCTCGACACCATCGCGCACCACATTCAGGGTATTGCGCAGCTTGCTGTCCCGCAATGCTTCCTGGGTCAGGCGAATATCGCCAATATTGTCTTCGACAAGCAGAATTTCAATCGGTTCCATCCAGCTAGTTCCTCCGGCTGTGTTTTTTGGGTACACTGAAGTAGAAAGTTGAGCCTTGGCCGGGTACAGATTCTACCCAGATATCCCCCCCATGCTTTTCGACAATCTTTTTACAGATTGCCAGGCCTATACCGGTGCCCGGATAACGGTCTCGGGGGTGCAGCCGCTGGAAAAGCACAAAAATACGTTCCTGGTAACCGGGGTCAATCCCGATTCCGTTATCTGATACGGAAAACACCCACCGTCCCTTTTCTTCCTGAGCACCAATATGAATAACTGGCGGCTCCTCTTTTTTGAATTTTAACCCATTTGCGATCAAATTCTGAAACAATTGTACCATCTGCCGCTGGTTTGCCAGCACCTGGGGCAGGGGGTCGTGGGTGATGGTGGCCTGGGTGTCCTCGATTGTCAGTTGAAAATGGCGCTGGACCTGATCCAGAATCTGGTCTATCGACACCTGGCTGAATTCTTCCTGGTCGCGCTGTACCCGCGAATAAATCAGCAGGTCGTTGATGAGGTCCTTCATGTGCGCCGCGCCTTCGACCGCAAAGTCGATAAACTCCTTTGCGTTGTCGTCCAGCTTCGGTGCGTAGCGCTGCTCGATCAGTTGAAGATAGCTGGATACCATGCGCAGGGGTTCCTGCAGGTCATGCGAGGCGACATAGGCAAACTGCTCCAGTTCCTCATTAGAGCGTCGCAGTTCTTCGGTGTGCTGGGCCAGCGCCTCTTCAATTTCCTTTCGACTGGTGATGTCCATCATAATACCACAGACAATCACCTGGTTTTCGGCCTCGTCGATCACGGCGGTGGCGTGCGCTTCCAGGGAAACGGTCCGGCCATCGCTGGCGATACAGCGGAACTGAAGCACGCCCGGTTCGCCTGCTTCAAACATGGCCCGCACATCCTGCCGCACCACCTCAGCATCATCCGGGTGCATGATATTGGTCAGAAACTGGGGATGCTCCCACGATTCCAGCGGATACCCCAGCACTTTTTCTGCATACTGGCTGGTATAGCTGGCAACCGGCTCACGCGTATCCAGGTCGAGGATGCTTTCGTAGACGATGCCCGGCAGGTTGGACACAATAAGATCAAGGCGGCGGCGCTGCGCCTCAGACAGCATCGTCAGCCGCAGAATCTCTTCTTCGCGGTTCTTACGGTCGGTGATATCAATGCCTGCCGCGATCAGGCTGACCAGTTTGCCATCGGCATCGTACATAGGGGAGATGCTGAAGTCCAGCGTGATAAAGCGATCAGGATCAACCCGCAGGATGGCGTCGTAGCGCACGATTTCCCCTTCGCCTGCCCGGCGGATCGCGTCGCGAAGCTGCGTCTGTGCCCCTTCAAAATAAGACCACCAGTAGGTATCCGCAAAGGGCTTGCCCACCACATCCTCCGGGGCCAGGCTGGCGGTTTGCAGCGCGGTTCGGTTGGCTTCGGTCAGCACGCCCTCCGGCGTCAGCACCCCGACGATGATCGGCAGGGTGTTGAGCACATTGCGCAGGAAGCGGGTATGCTCCTCGCGGATCTGTTCCAACCGGCGGCGCTGGCTGATATCGCGTTCAATGGCGGAATAACCGACAATCCTGTCCTGCAGGTCGCGGATGGGGGAGATGGTCAGGGAAATGTCCATCGGTTCGCCGTTTTTGCGCAGGCGCATGGTTTCAAAACTGCGAATCTGTTCGCCACGATACACCCGATCCAGGAAGGAATGGTCTCTTTCGCGGATATCTTCCGGAAACAGCATCGTAACGGGCTTGCCCATGACTTCTTCCCTGGTGTACCCGTAAAGCTGTTCTGCGCCGGGGTTCCAACTGGTAATCAGACCATCCAGCGACTTGCCGATAATGGCATCTTCAGAACTTCGGACGATGGCGGCCAGTTCGGACCGTTCGCGCTCGCTGGTCATCTGCTCCGTCACATTGCGGAAGATATTCACCACCAGGTCCACTTTGCCTTTATCGTTAAACACCGGCGAAGTCTGCTGCGAAAACCAGCGTTCCTCGCCCGTATCTGCAAAGCGGATGCGGAACATGAGCGAAACGGATTTGCCTTCGCGGAACACGCGCTCCCGCGGGAAGTCCGACAGCGCCAGCGGCTGACCGTCTTCGTTCAGCATCTGCAATTTGCGACGCACCTCCTCAATACGCGAATGAATCATATCATCCGGCGATGAATAACCGCTGAGCTGGGCGGCGGCCTGGTTGGCAAAAATGATCTGTCCGCTGGCATCCTGAGCAGAGATGCCATCCGCAACGCCGTTCAGAATGACCTGTAGTTCATCGCGCGCCCGGCGCAGTGCTTCTTCAGACTGGCGCCGGTTCGTTTCTGTCCAGTTCACCAGAAAGGCGACAAAGGCGAAAACCACAAACTGAATCACGTTGCTGTAGCTCGCCGCCAGCGTGAACTGTGGTTCCATCAGCACAAGGTTTGCCAGCACGATCGAAAGGACCGTAGACACCAGCCCCGGCCCCAGCCCGCCATACCAGGCGCTGAGCGCGACCGCCGCTACAAAGAACAGAAACAGGCTGTTGCCGATCACATCCTGAGTCAGCCATGACAGCCCCAGCGCGACGAGCGTCATCAGCGTGGAGTTGGCATATCTGAAGAATGTTGAGGGGGACTCTTTGAATACAGGCATGAGTTTGATTTTTATGTTTTTCGTAAATATGCAGGCTGTTATTGTACATACAACTAAACACAGCGGCTATGCTTCGCTGTGCTCTGGGTGTGGCGACTCTGAAATTGTCCTGTCAGGAACAGCAGGTATCCCTTACGACATCGCATACACAACATCTGGTCGGTGTACCTGCGCTCCCCCCTGGAGATGCCGCTGGGCCAGGTAAAGCGCGGCAATCGTGGTCGAATCACTCAGTTCGCGCGAAGCCAGAAACTGATCCAGCGCCTCTACCGCCATCGGCCGGACCATAATCGGCGGCGTGCTGTCGCCCTGGGTATGGGCCGCCACCAGGTCCCGCGCCAGATAAATATGGCTTTGCCACTGGAAATAGCGGGTCGAAGGATGCAGGGTGCCGACATAATCCAGGCTGCGCGCCTCGTACCCCACATCTTCGCGCAGTTTGCGGTTGGCCGCCGCTGCCGGAAATTCGTCATCATAAATCTCGCCGGTGGGCAGCGCCAGCGTCTCGATATTATAGGCAATCGATTTTTCACGCACGAAAAGCACCTCGCCGCTTTCCGTCAGCGCGATCACCGTCACCACATCATGCCGCATCTCTACAAAAGCCCTGCCATTAGCGTCTTCATGTAAGGTGATCCATTTGTCGTCTTTCGATAAACTATTCATTTGCGCTTCCTCCCAAAAGCCTGTGCTCAATGCTGGTTTTTACATCCGGGTCATGCTTATCAGAAAGGGGTACAGTGTCCTGTACCCCCTGTTGTGCATAGCCGGGAGGCTGTCTGGTTAGCTGGTTGCGCGGTGCCACAGATAAGCCCGCCGCCGCCGCCGGAAATCGTAATTGAAGGCGCGTACCATCCCCAACTGGATAATCACGCCGATCACCGCGAAGATCACCGTCCAGATGAAATCCAGCCCCAGCCCCAGACTGAGCATCTGGGCGCCCACCAGCGCAGACAGCAGTACCAGAAATTCAAATGACAGCCCGATCAGAAGCAGCCCACCAATCAGCCCGCCGACCAGCAGCGCCAGCCCGGTCACAGGGGTCAGGTCCAGGCCCACCGCCAGCGCATTGGTCAGCACGATGCCGATATAGGCACCGATCACAAAGACCGCCACGTAATAGAGGAAGATACTCAGGATCGCGCCGATCAGCCCGCCAACCAGCAGGGCCGCCAGCATCAGCAGGTTGTTATCTGTTGGGAAAAGCGAGATGCCAATCGATGCCCCGATGATAAACCCGGCCACCACGACGATAAAATCGTAGATGCGCCACCCCGCGATCAGCAGTACCAGCCCGCCCAGGATCAGCACCACCCGCATCAGGTTGGATTGCGGCGTGGTCAGCAGGCGATCAATAAAACTCTCGACAGTAATGGCTGTGCCTTCTGCCGCCTCCACGGTCAGATCGACAATTTCCCCGGCGAAATCATCACTGGGGAGGGGAGTCTCATCCTGTGCCAGGACGGTGGTGATGATCGTCGCGCCCAGCACGATCAGGGTCAGGCCCACCAGGATCAACTTCGAGCTGTTCATACTTACCCCCTTAATGCTTCTAACGTTAGCTGAAATGCCTTCGGATCGGCAACAACAGTGTGTTTCCCCGCAGCAGACCCGCGCTGCGGCATCAGCTCCAGCTTGTGCCGGTACTCGTTGTCCTCAACGGGTACTTCGATAAACCAGTTACCGTCATCGTGGAACAGCGCCGGGACAGGTTCGCTTGCCGCCCAGTTGCCGACCAGAGCGACTTCGTCCGCATGTGCAAATAACTTCAGCAGGTTGGTGCTCTGGTTTAACATCAGCGTTATCCTCTTTCTACCTTTCCTGCACTTGTGTTTCTGTGACCACGACAGGTTTCTCATTCACAGTTGGCTTCAGGATGGCATAGCCATTTTCATTCTGAAAACTCTGCAAATTCTCTTTGTGTGGTTCAATCACAAGGTACTGGATCAGAATGTGAATGGAACCCATGATGGGTACTGCGATCAGAGCGCCCAGGATGCCGAACAGGACGAAGCCAATGGCGGTATAAACGATGACCAGCAGCGGGTCCAGCCCCACGCGGTTCGCCATGATGCGCGGCGAGAGAAAGTAATTTTCCAGCTGCTGGACAACGAAGAAGATAATCAGAACCACCGGCACATACTGCACAGGGGCGGCAATCAGTGTCAGAAAGACCGCGATCAGGCCGCCAATCAATCCACCAATCATGGGGATGATGGTCATCACGGCGATGATAAAACTTAAGGTCAGGGCATTGGGCACGCCCAGAAGCTGCATCGGGATAAAGTTGAGCGCGCCAACGATGGTGGCGATGGTCACGACGCCGCGCACATAACCGCCCATCGTTTCTTCCACTTCTTCAATGACTCGCTGCGATTTTTCGCGGTATCTGGGCGTAGCCAGTTCGGTGATAAACGCCGTCGCCTTTTTGTGCGAAGTCAGCCAGTAAGCGCCCATCACAAAGATCAGCACCGCTTCGCCCAGGGTGCCGCCCAGGTTATCCAGTACGCTGGGCATCAGGCGCCGCACCTGCACCACAGAGTTAGTTACCGCCGTGCGGATCTCCTCCGGCGCGACCAGAGAAACTTCGCTGTCCGTCACATTGCTGATCATCTGCTCTACCCATCGCTGTGCCCGGATAATCTGAAAGGCGAGCCGGCTGTCGTTTTCGATATACTGCACGACCTGGTTCACCACCGGCGGCAGCACCGCCACCGAAAGCACCAGGATAAGCGCCGCCAGTGTAAAGTACACCAGCGCAATCGCGATGCCTTCTGGCACGCGCCACAGAGTCAGTCGTGTGACGATGGGCCGCACTGCCGAAGCGATAATCACGGCAACCACCAGTACGATCAGAATCCGCGCGCTGATCGCCAGAACATAAGCACAGGTCAGCATCAGTAATATAACGAAAGTAGCTTTAAAGACTTGCTGGGCCGTCATGGGCGGCGTTTCCTTCTTAACCAGACTTTAAGATAAGTCTATTAATCCCGTTTGCCTCTCACATGAGACGAACAGATACAAACTTTTACCCACTTGACCTATTCCCCATAAGGTGAGCTTGCAGGCGCAAAAATGCCCTCGACATGCTGGCCCTGTGCCGCATCCGCGCTGTTCATAACGGACTTTGCCCATCTGACCTATGACAGGACAGACCACAGGCATCATGTGCTGTACCCCCAGTCGATTTAGGCTGAAGACGCCGGTGGCACTGTCTGGCTGCAAGACTGGTCTGATGTCTATAAAGGAGAAAACCTGATGCCCTGGAACGAAGAGTCCTATCCTGCCGCGATGAAGAGCCTGGAACCGCCGGTGCGCCGCAAGGCGGTGGAAATTGCCAACGCGCTGCTGGAAGAACAGTATGAGGAAGGGCGCGCCATCGCCATCAGCATCGCCCAGGCCCGGCGATGGGCCGCCAACCGCGCGGATGACCGGCAGGCGCGCTGTCTGCATGTCGTGCCGCACCCCCAGGGCTGGGCTGTGCGCCGCACAGATGCGGAAAAAGCCATGTTCGTCTTTGACAGAAAGACCCAGGCGCGCGATAAGGCCCTGGAACTTGGCCGGGCCGAAGGTGTGGCGGTGGCCGTGCACGGCGCAGAGGGCGACATTCAGGATCAGGTGGATTTTGGTGCCTCACTGGATAGCTAGTACGACCCAAAATCGACCATATGGCCTATAAACAGACGGCCTGACTCACACATGCCCGGCGGCAGGCTTTCGTTTATAGTAAGGGTGTCAAATCGGTAAACCTGTTAACGGCATATGAGACTAGAGGAGTATTGTCATGGCTGAAGGTATCTGGGATCAGATCCAGGGGAAATGGAAACAGTTTACCGGGGATATTCGGTCCCGGTGGGGTCGTCTGACGGACGACGAAATTGAGGAAATTGCTGGTGAACGCGAAAAACTGGCAGGCAAAATTCAGGAACGCTACGGCATTGCCAGGGAAGAAGCGGAGCACCAGATCGACGAGTGGGAGCACGAGCTGAGCCAGCGCGCCCGCTAAGGCAGTTGTTCAGGTGACCGCCATCTGGCGGTCATCTCTTTTTTCCTTATTTTCAACGCGTTCTTTAACCAGTAACGCCCTATCCCCCATATGTCCTACACCGGGTTCATCCCCCTTACCTGAATCGAAATCCGCTGTATCCCTCATACAAGGGGCAGGGATGCGGGTTACTATCATGATGATACTGGCATGATGCTTCATGGATGACACAAGAGGACCAGATGATGGGCCAGGCACACCCCACTAATGACGAATTCATCCGGACACTCGACAGCTTTGTGGAAGCATGTTCGCGCATTGCTTCTCAGATGCAGCAGTTGATACCTGATTCAACAGAAAATTTACCCAAAGATCAAGGAGTAACTGATGATGAACGAGCGCACATATTATAGCCGGGAAGCTGAGGAACGTGCCCAGCAGGAGCGCGTGACCCTGGCGGTTGCGGCGGCTTTGTTTGGGGCGGCCATCGCCACCATCGCAGCAATTCTGCTGGCACCCAAGCCCAAACCCAGCGCGCGCAAGCAGATTGGCGACCAGGTGGAGCAGATGGTTCATGATCTGCGCGACAGTGTGGAAAAACTGCGCGACGACATGGAAGATCGTCTGCAAACGGTGCGCCGCTGAAGCATCAACCCAATGGGAGCACAACCTGCTCCCACTTTTGTTTTTTCGATCCCGACGATATAAGCAGGAGGTCGCCAGCGAAGCCCTATGATTCGTTCGCTTATGGCGCGTTTTGATGAAACCAGGCAGGACCTTGTCCTGCGCCGCAATATGGACCTTGAAACTCTGGAAACAGAGTTAGCCTGCGAGGAGCAGACTTTCTGGCTGGATGTGGTGGATGCCACCGATGATGAAATCGACTGGCTGGCCCATCACTTTAACCTGAATCCGGCAGTGGTCCAGGATTTGCAGCGTGCGGACCGGCGTCCTGCGCTGCTGGTGTATCCTTCCTATCTGTTTCTGACTCTGTTCCAGCCGCACATTCATCTCAACCGGGTGGAAGGCAAGGAAATCCACTGCCTGATCACCGATAACTGCTTTATCACCGTGCGCACGTCCGATACGGACACGGTGGATGATGCTTATGATCGGGTGGCGCAGAATCCGGATGCCTGGCATTCTGGCGTAGCGCATTTCCTGTATCTGACCTCGCAGCACGTCATTGATGCCTATTACCCGCTGCTGGATCGCATCAGCAACCAGTTAAATTCGCTTGAGGAACTGCTGCTCAATGGCGGCGTGGAAGATAAGACGCGCAAGCCGATCTACCGCATCAAGCAGCAGTTGATCAACCTGCGCCAGATGGTGGCCCCACAGCGTGAGGTCTTTTCCAGTGTGATCGGGGAAAAGCGCGTTTCGGAAAACAGCGACATCCGCGATCTGTTCCGGCATTTATACGAGCGCCTGCTGCGGGTGTACGATGTTATCGATTCACAGCGCGACCTGTCCAGCAACGTGCTGGATATGATGCAGAATCAGGAATCGCGCCGCATGGCCGAAGCGGTCAATCGCCTGACCGTCTTTTCCATGATCTTTCTGCCGCTGACCTTTCTTACGGGGTTGTTTGAACTGAATTTTGCCACGACTTCGGACCCGATGGTCCTGCCGATCAGCGGCGGGCTGATGTTTGGGGTGGTCGTGGTGGCGATGGTGCTTTCTGCCACAATGATGACCTTTATGTTCAAGCGACGCCGTTGGCTGTAGCCTGTGCGATACGTCCGGCACCCGCCGGGCCGCCGGCGTCTTTTCGCAGTGTGTTTCAAATATGATGCTGTACGGCATCCGCTTGTCTGCGCTGCGGGCGGGTGGATGCTGCTGTGTTTAACTGCGCCTGAATAAAGCTGGAGGTTTTGGTGAATGACGATGGAACTTGAAGGACGTGTGGCGCTTGTGACCGGGGGCGGGTCTGGCCTGGGGGCGGCATCCGCAAAGAAGCTGGCCCAGGCGGGCGCGCAAGTCGGCGTGCTCAGCCGCACCCGCGACGAGATTGAAAAGGTCGCCCGCGAGATTGAATCCGCTGGCGGGCAGGCCGTCGCGCTGGAAGCCGATATATCGGACCCGCAGCAGATGCAGGCGGCGGTGGAGCAGTTGGTTCAGCGTTTTGGGCGGCTGGATATTGTGTTTGCCAATGCTGGCATTAACGGAGTCTGGGCGCCGCTGGAGGACCTGACGCCGGAGGACTGGGACAAGACGCTGGCGGTCAACCTGAAAGGCACCTTTCTGACGGTCAAGTATGCGGTGCCCCACCTGAAGAAGCAGGGCGGCTCCGTCATCGTCACCTCCTCCGTCAACGGCACGCGCATGTTCAGCAACACCGGCGCGACGGCCTACGCTTCCTCCAAGGCGGCGCAGGTGGCCTTTACCAAGATGGTCGCGCTGGAACTGGCGAAGCATCGCGTGCGCGTCAACGTCATCTGCCCCGGCGCGATTGAATCGGAGATTGACGAAAACACGGAGCGTCAGAATCTGGAATCGGTGAAGGAACCGGTGGAATTTCCCGAAGGCAAAATTCCGCTGACAGATGGCAAACCGGGGACATCGGAACAGGTGGCGGATCTGGTGCTTTTCCTGGCGTCGGATCGCTCGCAGCACATCACCGGCACCGAACTCTGGATCGACGGCGGCCAGTCGCTGCTGCAGGGCTGACCCACGCCCCTGACAGTTTCGCAGGTTTCACAGGAATCACAAAAGAGCAGGCGCTGTACTGGCCTGCTCTGGTTGTCAGTTAGAGGACTGCCCGGTCAGCCCCGGAAAAGGGCGCGGCGCAGGGCGATGAGGACAATGGCACCCACAGTAGCAATCACCAGGTTAATGAGCACCAGTTCCAGCCCGGCGGTATTCGGCCCCGGCCCCATGCCCAGCAGCCCGGCCAGCAGGCCGCCGATGATGGCCCCCGCGATCCCCAGGATGATATCGCTGAGCAGCGGCTTGTCCTGTGACCGCATGATGGACCGGGCCAGCGCCCCGGCAATCGCCCCGACGATAATCCATCCGATACAGATGAACGGTGCCGCCAGTAAATCGGTAATAAAATCCACGAGTATGCACTCCTTGCAGTACGAAGCACTGAGCAGCCAGCTTTAGCTTAGCCCCAGCGCTTGCAGGATAAATGAGGCGTGTCAGTGTTCGCGCTCGACGGTGGTGACCTGCCGCTGGCGCCGGGTGCCGGCGAAGAGAATGCGCAGCAGGGAGACGATGGCCCAGGTCACCAGCAGATACACGACAATCGCAAACAGCGACGCCATATCAACCACAGACCCGGTTTCAAAGGCTGGCGTGCCCACGATGCCCACAAACGGCGCTACCAGCACATTGGTCACACTGTAGATAAAGCTGACGAACCCGTTGGCCGGGTTTGCCGCGATCAGCATCAGGATAAAGCGGAATGCGATGAGCGCGACGATCACCCCGGCGATAAACCATAACAGCCTGCTGATGCGCGAGAGAACCACCTGGCGCGTTTCCGGTGCATATTCAATGACCCGCTGGCGGCGAGAGTAATTGTCATTCTCGATGACCTGTACCCGTTCTTTGCGTTCCATACTCATAAAACCTCCTCAGGCTAACGGATGGCCAGCACAGGAACCTGTACGGCATTACGCTGTGGCTGGCTGCTGCATCTGGATGAGTACGACGGAGATGTTGTCATTGCCCCCGGCGGCATTGGCGGCGGCGACCAGCGCATCGCAGGCTTCCTGGGGGGTGGCGGCGCGGCGGATAATACGGAAGATCGTCCGGTCATCCAGCTCCCTGGTCAGCCCATCAGAACACAGCAGCAGGTAGTTATCCATGTCCAGGTCTGCGGTAAAGGTGTCCACTTCGATCTTTGACTTGGTGCCCAGCGCCTGGCTGAGTACGTGCCGGTGCGGGTGATTCTCCGCTTCGGCTTCGGTGATGGCGCCCATGCGGATCAGTTCCTGCACCAGGCTGTGATCTTCCGTGATCTGGTAGATCGAATCCTGGGTGATGATATAGGCCCGGCTGTCGCCCACATTGGCAATGTAGGTCTGGTTACCCACGACCACTGCCATAACCAGCGTTGTGCCCATCCCCAGGGGCGACTCTCCGTGCTGGCCATACACCACCTGGTTAGCCACCTCGACAGCGCCTTCCAGCCACTGGGAATAGGCTTCAGAAATGGTGCCGTTGGCTTCGGTGATGCGTTCGATGATCTGGCGCACGGCGGTATGAACTGCGGTGCGGCTGGCCACCTCGCCGGCCTTGTGGCCGCCCATGCCGTCCGCGACGGCGTAAATGCCCACAGACTGGACGGCATCGCCGTTAATCAGTTCAATGTCGACAGCAGCCGCGCTGTCTTCGTTGTTATTGCGTTTTCCGCCTTTGTCGACAGCCCATCCTGCCTGATGAGTCGTGGAACGGCCTGAATCTGACATGAGTACCTCCCCGCTGTGCACAGGGCAATAGACAAGAGGTGACTGTGTGTCGCTGACTCCACAGATCACCTCTGGCAATTACACCACAAAACGCGGTCCGGAAGGCGCACGCCAGCGGCGCGCTCCCTCGTCTCCCTTAGTTGATCAGGCGGCGGCCAAAGATCAGGGAGACAACGAACAGCACCAGGAACACAAAGAACAGAAGCTGTGCAATCCCGGCTGCTGTCCCTGCGATACCACCAAAACCGAAGATCGCGGCGATAATGGCAACCACCAGGAAAAACAATGCCCAACTTAACATAAGATTCGCTCCTCTCTTCACCCATCCAGTTCAGATAAGTGGATTGACGATAGTTCCTCATTACTTTAAGCGGATGTCCGCAGGGCGGCATGAGCGTGACGATTTAATTATTTATAGGTTAAGTGGGTGATTTGAAAGTAGGTGCGAAATTATCAGACCTGACCAGCACCGACAGGCCACCAACCCCGCAAAAACGCAGTTCTAACGGTCTGTCAACTGCCCGTCAGCCGGTTGAGTGTCTCCAGCAGGACTTCGCGCTTGACCGGTTTGATCAGGTATTCATCCGCGCCCAGGTCGTTGTGCAGCCCGTGAGAATCTGCCACAGACCAGACAATCACCGGGATATGCGCCGTCAGCGGGTTGGTCTTCAGGTCGCTCAGGACATCCCAGCCGCTGCGCTGCGGCATCAGCACATCCAGAATAATGACGGATGGCAGAAGCTGCAAGGCCAGTTCCACCGCCCGCTGCGGGTTGGTCATCCCCAGCACATGACAGCGTTCGCTGTTGAGGTAATCCTTGGCCAGTTGAATATCGTCGGTGTCGTCATCCAGCACCAGCACCAACTGCTTCTCCGCATCGACGGCTTCCAGTTCCGCCGTTTCTGAAATGGGATTCAGCGGGTCATAAGGCAGCAGTACGGTAAAGGTGCTGCCCTTGCCGGGGGTGCTGTCGACCCACATATAACCTTCGTGCAGGGCGACAAAACGATAGCTGATCGCCAGCCCCAGCCCCGTGCCGGCATATTCACGCTGGGCGGAACTATCCACCTGGCGGAAGGCATCAAAAATATAGACCTGGTCTTCCGGCGCGATGCCAATGCCGGTATCGCGCACGCGCAGCGCCACCCAGCGGCCATCCGGCACCCCCACATGCAGCGGCGGGCGCCACTCGCTGCCGGTGATGGTCTGCTTGCGCACGGTCACCGGGTAGGCTTCCAGCGTGACGCTGCCTTCCGGCGTAAACTTGAGGGCGTTATCCAGCAGATTGGTCAGCACCTGCCGGATGCGCTGCTGGTCGGCCTGAATCAGGGGCAGGTCGGGGTCCAGTTCCTGCCGCAGGGTCAGGCCCTTCTTTTCCGCCAGAAACGATACCGGGGCCAGCGCCTGCTCGATCAGCGATGTCAGGTCCACCGGCTCCAGGTTCAGGTGCATCTGCCCGGCTTCGATGCGCGACAGATCCAGCACATCGTTAATCAGGTCCAAAAGCTGCGCGCCGCCGGTATGCACGCGGGAAAGCCGGTCGTACTGCGCCTCGTTGATGGGGCCATACACGCCGTTCTTCAGCATGTCGCTGTAGCCGATGATGGCATTGAGTGGGGTGCGCAGTTCATGGCTGATATTGGCCAGAAATTCGCTCTTCAGCCGGTTGGCCGCCAGCGCTTCTTCGTAAAGGTCGGCATTGGCAATCGCCAGCGCCAGATGGCGGCTGACGGTAGCCAGCGTTTCCTGTTCCCATTCTGTAAACAGGCGCTTTTTGTGGATGCTGTGCAGGCCAATCGCCCCCAAAAGGCCGCCCCGGACAATCAGCGGGGCCACCAGCACAGACACCACCCCGACCCGCTGCCAGGCCTTGCGCACGGCGCTGTTTAACGAGTCATTTTCCACATCTTCCAGATACAGCACACTGCCTTTGCTCAGCCGGTCGTAAATTTCCCGCTGCCGCAGCATCTGCCGCAGGCCCTGCGCCCCCAGCAGCGGATATTCCGCGACAAACTGCACCCGCGCGCGGCGCACCTCGATCAGCACCACACAGCAGTGATCGGCCTTGAAAATGTCCGCAAACTGCCGGGCAGCGGTGTTCAGGATTTCGTCGCGGTCCAGCGTGGAACTGACCATCGTTGAAACGCGGTGGATGGCAGATAGCCGCTGGTTGCGCTGCTGCAGCGCCTGCATCGCCATGCGCGACTGGGCATGCATGCGGGCATTCTGCACCGCCACCGCCACCTGCCCCGCCACCGCCAGCGCCAGACTGGCATGCCGCTGGCTGTAAAAGCCCGGTTCCAGTTTGTCCAGCGTGATGACACCAATGGGGGTGTTCTCGACCAGCAGCGGCACCCCCACCCAGCTAAACACCCTGGGCGAGTGCGCCTCGTCATCGTAATGCTGCCAGGCCGGGTGCTCCATGACGTTATCCAGCACCACCGGCTGGCGCGAATCCAGCGCGAGGCTCATGGGGTGGTCCGGCCCGACGTTGATTTCAAAGCCGCGCACCTGCGGATCAAAGCCCTGCGCCGCCACCAGCACCAGCGTGCACTGGCTTTCGCTGCGCGATGTCAGCAGCATGATAGAGGCGCTGTCGTAGGGCACCACCCGCTGCATCTGATCCAGAATACGATCCAGCACCTCGTCATATTGCAGCGTCGAACTGACATCGCGGCCCACGTCAATCAGGGTATTGGCGATGCGGCGGCGTTCCTGTTCTGCTTCCAGAAGCTGCGCATTTTCCAGCGCCAGGGCAAGCTGGGCTGCAATCGCCAGCAGCAGCGAAAGATCGGAATCCGTGTAGCTGTCCGGCAGCGAACTCTGCAGCCCGATCAGCCCGATCACCTCGTTGTTACGGCGGCGCAGCGGCACCCCCAGCCACGAACGCACCGGCCAGTCCGAAGCGGCCAGCGCATCAAAGGTGTCCGGCTCGATCCCCAGCGCCAGCAGGCGTTCTGTTTCTGCGGGCAGGTTGCGGAAATGCAGCGCGATACCGTGCCGCATCACTGCCTGATACAGCGGCAGCAGGGGAATCTGTTCCGGGCTGATGTGCTGGTGCGCTTCGTCGGTCATGACCGGGAAGGTAAACTGCCCCTGCTCGGCATCGTGCAGCGCCACAAACAGCGCCGATGCATCGAACAGAAGCTGCATCTGCTGGCACAGCGGCGCCCACAGCCCTTCCGGTTCCAGTTGGCTGGCCAGCATCCGGCTCAGCTCGTTCATGATTTCCAGTTCCTGCATGCGCCGTTCATGCAGGCTGAAGATCGCGGCATTCTGCACCGCCACCGCCACGCTCTGGGCAAACGTTGTCACAATATGCAGGCTGTTTTCATCAAATGCCTGAGGCCGGTCTGCGTGCAGGCACATCACCCCCAGCACCCGCCCCTGCGAAATCATCGGCACGCCCAGGAAGGAAGCCGGTTCGTCTGTGCCCAGCGTAAAATACTGCCGGATCACCGCCCGTTCGTCCGGGTCGCGCCAGAAGACCGGGGTGGCGCGAGCAATAATCTGGGAAATCAGCTCGCGCTCCGGGGCATAGGGCAGGCTCAGGCGGGTGTGCCGGGTTTTGCTGTACTGGTCCACCCGAATCGCCAGACGATCCGGGTAAAAGATGGCAAACCGGAACACATCCAGCGGCTGCAACTGGTCAATCGCTTCATAGACCCGGCGCGCCAGGTCCTCCAGGCGCGGGGTGGTGTTGATCAGCGCGGCGATGTCATTCAGCGTGCCCAGACGCAGCGCCAGGTGATGCAGATCACGCGACAGCCACAGGTTATGCACCGTCACGGCCATCAGGTCGGCAATTTCCTGCAGCGTATGCACCGCCTCCGCCTCGAACGCGCCGGCGCTGGCGGATTGAAAATGCATCACCCCCAGCACCTGCGTCTCGACCTGCAAAAACAGCGCGGCTTCGGCCATCGCCGTACCTACCTGCGGCAGGCCCAGTTGACCTTCCAGCACGGTGTTGTTTTTGATGATCGGCGGCGCTTTGAACATGACGGGCCAGACAAAATTCAGGGTGCTGGTCGGCAGGGTCACGCCGTCCGGCATGCCGGGGAGGGTATCGTCGCGGCTATACAGCGCGACACGCTGCACACAATCCATGTCCTTCTGGAACAGAAACACCTGCCCGCTGTCATACTGGAAATGGTGGCAGATCAGGCGGGTGGCAAGCTGCAGCGCCTGTCTGACCTGCTGCGAGGCGCTGTGCAGGGGGAGATTAGGCACCTCGCTCATCAGCGCGTTCAGGCCATGCTGCTCGTACAGATGATGCAGGCGCGCCGTCAGCACGTGCGCCATCAGCATGATATGTTCGCCGGGGGGCAGGGTGCTGTACAGCCAGGCCACGCCGTACAGATTCTGGTCATACTTCAGCGGGATCACCAGCGCCGGGCCGGGCATTTCGCTGGCCCCGATCCAGCGCGCTGTCGGCCACGAGCGCCAGGTATGCTGCGCCCTCAGCCAGTCCAGCACATCACGGTCAATGATCTGGTTGGGGCCGGTAAAAATCTCCAGGTGTTCATGCGCAGGCGACATCAGCCCCACTGCCGCCGGGCCATAATTGTCGCACAGCCAGCGCATCAGCATCTGCACCGCTTCGGTGGGGGTCACCACGCGCTGGATAGCCTGAATCACACTCTGTATCTGCTCGTAATCTGGCATAAAGCAGTCACTTCTGCACGGTTTCCCTGATTATGCCACAGAGCAGTACGGCTGGCATGGAACTGGTGCAACTTTTCTGACGATATGTCGTATCATAGAATAACAAAAGCAACTAGGCAGGAATGAAACGCATGGCATCAAAATCACAGGCAGACCAGGCTGCTACAGGGGTATTTCTGATCGGGCTGGCGGTCATCGCGTGGGGTAATTTCTGGTGGCCGGGCATCCTGTTTGTTATTGGTTTTAGCAGCATGGCGCGCGGCGTGGCCGAAGGCCGGAGCTGGTACAGCGTGCCGGGCGGCCTGTGGATGATCGGCCTGGGGCTGATGTTTCTGTTCAACTTTAGCTGGCCGGTGCTGCTCATCTTTGTCGGGGTCAGCATGCTGCTGGGCAAATCGTGGCAGAACCATCAGGACACCGACGTGCCAGAGGTCGTGGTCAAACAGAAGCGCGAGGAAAAGCCCAAAAACGATGCGCCGTATTACATCGACGAAAGCGAACCCGGCGACGAGGACGAAACCACCATCGAGGACCTGCTGAACGCTGAAAAACGCGACAGAGCGTAGGGCAGGCGTGTCTGGACGCTGCCAGCGCGCAGTGCTATAGTAGCGCCAGTATTGTAGGCTGAGTGTTGTGTGGTGCTGCTGTTGATGCGATGGTTTCTTGTTTGTGTGTTGACTCTGCTGGTGGCGGTCACGCCGCTGTCTGCCCAGGATGAGCTGCGGGCGGTGGTCACAGGTTTTCTGGATGCCTGGAACAACCGCAATTTTGATGGGATGTACAACCAGATCAGCGAAAAAAGCCGCAGCCTGATTACCTTCCCCGTTTTTGAAACCACCTACCAGAACGCCCAGACAGCCATCGGGCTGCAGGACCTGAGCTACACGATCCATGAGGTGGCGGTTCAGGGTACATCCGCAGCGGTGACCTATGATCTGACGGTGGAATCCAGTGTCTTTGAAACCATCGAGGACACAGGCCGGATTATGCGGCTGGTACAGGACCCGGATGGCTGGCGAGTGGCCTGGTCGCCGATGGATATTTTCGATGGCATGACCTCCGCCGCCCAGATTCGCGCCTTTGGCCAGCGCCAGCCCCGCGCCAATATTTATGATCGTGAAGGGCTGCCGCTGGTGGAACAGGGCGGGACGGTGGTCTCGTTGTATATCCAGCGGCAGAACGTCCCCAACGAAGCCGTCTGTCTGGATGTGCTGGCGCGTGTGCTGCGCCGCCAGCGGCAGGATATCGCGGCCCTGTTTGATCGTTACAATCTGGAAACCATTTTTTACGTGGGTGAAATTGACGACGAGGCCTATGCGCTGCGGCAGGAGGACCTGTCCGCCAACTGTGCGGCCACCGTGGTCGAGCGCGAAACCCGCGCCTACTATTACGGCAATGCGGTTTCGCATGTCGTGGGCTACATCGGCCAGATTCCCGCCGACCAACTGGCGCAGTGGGAAGCGCGGGGTTATCAGAGCGGCGACCTGATCGGGCGCAGCGGCATCGAACTGGCGTATGAAGAAGCGCTGGCCGGGCGACCTGCCCGCAGCCTTCAGATTGTCGATTCCAGCGGGACAGTCATCCGCAGCCTGGGGACGACGCAGGGCACAGCGCCGGCGCCTGTTGTCACCACCATTGATCGCGGCCTTCAGCTTGAAGTGTCGCAGGCGCTGGCGGACGCCTATAATTATGCGGAAGGTAACTGGGGCAACCGCAATATCTCGACTGGCGCGGCGGCCATCGTCATGGATGTGAACACCGGCGCGATTCTGGCCATGTCCAGCTTCCCCCTGTTCGAGCCGGAGGTATTTAACCCGGATACGCTGTGCTGTGGGTTTATCTCCGCCGGAGACCGCATCCTCGAAATGGTGGGCGATACCCGCACGCCGCTGTTTAACCGGGTGGTGCAGGGGCAGTATGCGCCCGGCTCCATTCACAAGATTGTCACCACTGTTGCTGTCGCCGAAGAAGGGCTTTTCGGCCCGGATGAAATCTATGACTGTGCCCACACCTGGGATGGCTCGTCGTTTGGCGATACGGTGGGGTTTGCCCGGCCAGACTGGCGGCTGACGGACGGGCTGGAACCCACCGGCCCGATCACCATGGCGCAGGCGCTGACGGCAAGCTGCGATCCGTTCTACTATGAAATGGGGGCGCGCCTGTATAACGAGGTGGGGCCAAATACGCTGGTCAGTTATTCGCGGCGCATGGGTCTGGGCATCCCCACCGGTATTGATTATTACGGCCCCGAAGCCGCCGGGCAGATCATAGCGCCGGCGTCAACCTCCGAATCGATTAACGATGCCATTGGCCAGGGCAACGTTCAGGTATCGCCGCTGCAGATGGTGCGGCTGGTGGCAGGCGTGGCCAACGGTGGCACGCTGTACCAGCCTTATCTGGTGCAGCGCATCGGCGGGCTGGATTTTACGCCGGTGCAGGAGGAGTTTATGCCCGAAGTGGTGGGCGATATGGAACTGAGCGAAGTAACGCTGGAAGTTGTGCATCAGGGAATGTGCGATGTCACCCAGAGCGAGGAACTGGGTACAGGCTACTGGCCCTTCTTCGGCACGCCCTATGTTGCCTGTGGCAAGACTGGCACGGCCCAGACAGGGCGTTATCCTACTGCGTGGTTTGTGGCCTATGCCCCGGCAGATGACCCGCAGATCGCGGTGCTGGTGATGGCGGAACAAAGCCGCGAAGGGGCGGATGTGGCCGCGCCCATCACCCGGCGCATTATGGATTACTACTTCGGCGCAGAATGGCCCGGTTACCCGCTGTGGTGGTTTGAAAATGAGTATGTCCCCCTCAATATTCCTGAAGGCGCAACCGGAGGCTGATGATGCAGATTGTCCGCTGTGTATCGTGCGAGGGCTACGGCTGGTTTGAAGAGGACGACGGCACCAGTGCGGACTGCGACTGGTGTGGCGGCGCGGGGTATGTCTACCGCGACGACAGCGGCGTCGATCATAAAATCCCGGAAGCGGATTATGGCAGAGTCGCGAATGTGCTGGAGCAGTTGGAAATCGAACGACTGCGCGAGATGGGCTATACCGGCCAGCCCAAAAAACCATGGGAGCAGGCCATCCGGCGCAAAGATTAGCACCACTCACGTTAGCTGCCAACAGGCTGCACGGCGGCAGATCAGGTTGATGATCTGCCGCTTTTTTTGTGCCGTGTTCTGTCGTCATAGCCTAATAGTGATGTTTGTCACTGGTGAGTAAAAGCCGTATCGCCGACAATATAGGCACAGTTGACCTCCACATGGAGGAAAACAAAAGCAGTACCCGCAACACAGCAAGAAGGTACGGTGGCGGGCCACCGGATCCTAAAGCCGGTCATAGGGGAGCCAGGTTTATTATCCCGCAACCGGAAGTCCCAGCAGCATCGGGACAGCCCGCCCGTCTTCATCGCAGTCGCACTGTCAGCCACACCTACGACTGCATGGGATTGCCCAAATAGTACCCCTTTTCTCACGAACGCCGCCCATCCCCGGACGGCGTTCTACTTTACAGGGCCTGATTGACGGTGACCTCAAAACAGGTCACAATGAGGGTGCGGGACGTTGTTCGGATACACCGCGCACCATCCAGAAATAACCTGCGCTGCGATAAGGAGTGCCGCCGATGGACGAGAAGCATGTTCTGGTGATCGGTTCTGCCGGCATTGATGTAAAGGGCCGCCCGGACCAGGAACTTGAATGGGAGACCTCCAACCTGGGGCGCGTGCGCAGCAGCGTAGGCGGCGTGGCGCGTAACATCGCGGAAAATCTGGCCCGGCTGGAAGTCAACACCATTCTGCTGACAGCAGTCGGCAGGGACGCGGCCGGGCGGCGGGTGATCCACAAGTGCGAAAGCGCCGGGATCGACTGCCAGCATGTGCGCATGGTGCCGCAGTCGCGTACAGGCACCTACATGGCGCTGCTGACGGCGGATGGCGAGCTGCTGACGGCCATTAAGGATTTTGCCGTGATGCAGCACGTCGACGCGGAGTATCTTAACACGCACGAACCTCTGTTTGCCGGGGCCGCGCTGGTTGTCATCGACGCGACGCTGACACCATCGGCGCTGGAAGCTGTCTTTGCGCTGGCGGGGCGCTATCAGGTGCCGGTCTGTGTCGATCCCACCTCGCCCAGGCTGGCGCTGCGGCTGACGGCGTTTATCAGCCAGATGTACATGGTATCGCCCAATGCGGCCGAAACCACCGCGCTGTGCGGCCTGGTCGACCCGGCCCACGATTACGAAACCGCCATGAATGCGGCCCGGCATCTGGTTTCGCTGGGGGCCAGGGTGGCGGTGGTCACGCTGGGAGATCGTGGGCTGGCCTATGCCGACAGCGGCGGCGGGGGGTATATCCCGGCCATCAGCACGCGCGTTGTGGACCCCACCGGTGCGGGTGATGCGCTTAGCGGCGGGGTGATTTTTGGCCTGTTGAACGAAGTGCCCATCGACGAGGCCATGCGGCTGGGGGTGACGGCAGCGGCGCTGACGCTGCAAAGCCCACATACTGTGCTGCCCAGCCTCAGCCAGGAACTGCTGTACTCGCAGCTTGCTATCTAGCGCATCTGTGGCCGGGCTGGCCCTCAACCTGCTGGCTCACTGCTCGATAGCCAGCCCCAGGCTGCGCACGTGCTGGCGGAAGGTGTAGCTCGAGTCCGCCCGCCGTTTTTCCAGATATTCGCTGAACCGGAACTGCTCGTGCAGGGTGGTGCCCTGCATCAGGTCCTGAGCCTGTTTGCGCTCGATTGCCTGAATCTTCAGCGCCACTTCGATCAGGTCGTTCAGCCGGTCTGCCGATGCGAACACCACACCATCGGTATCGGCAAAGACAAAGTCCTGCCGCGTGATCAGATGCTCGCCAAAGCGCGCAGAATCCATCGCTTCTGGCCCGTGAGGGATCACGTGATGCGGGCCGGAGGGATGGGTGCCATAAGTGTATACCGGAAAGCCGATGCTCAGCAGCTCGTCAGTATCACGATGCGCGCCCCACACCACTACCCCGGCCAGATGAAAAGCCTGCGCTTCCAGCACAGTCAGGTCGCCAATGCAGCCTTCGTCCAGCCGCCCGCCGTTGTCGATCACCAGCACATCGCCCGGCTGGGCACTGCCAATGGCCTCGATAAAGGTATCGACGCTGCCATAATGTCGCGCTGGCAGTGCTCGCCCGGCAAAACGCACCTGGGGCACTACGGAATGCAGCCCCGGCGGCGGAAAGCGCAGGGGGATATTGGCCCGCAGGCCCGCGTCCGCAATCAGCGCGGTTGAAAGTTCAGCAAAAGCCGCTGCTAAATCCTGATTCTCCATATGATTTTTCCGATCACCTGCTGTATATCCTGTGTTTTATCTTGGGGGCAAGCCTCCGGCGGCGCAAGTACCGGCCCAGACCAGACCCAGCCGCGCAGTGCCGCTTCAGCCCACGGCAGATAATTTACGTATATTCGGCGTTTTTGTAGGTGCGCGGCCCGGTCTGGACGACGTTGATGCGCGGGCACAGATCATACAGGAAGCACTTAGCGCACTGCGGGTAAGTCGGCTGGCAGATGATGCGCCCGAACTGCACCATCAGCGGGTTCCAGCGCGGCCAGAATTCGCGCGGCAGCACCTGCTTCAGCGCCTCGTTGACCTTCACCGGCTCCTTCACCTGAGGCGGCACCAGCCCCAGCCGCCGGCTGATGCGGTTGACATGGACATCGACGGTGATGTCGTCATGAATATCAAAGGCCACCTGCCGCGTCAGCACCGCCACCTTCCAGCCTACGCCGCGATACGCCATCAGCTTTTCCAGTTCGCTGGGGACCACGCCGCCATCCACCTCGACCAGCCGCTGCACAATATCGCGCACATACTTCGCCTTCGATTCGGCATAGCTGACCGGACGCACCGCCTGCGCGATCTGTTCATCTGTCAGGCGCAGCATATCGTGGGGATTATCCGCCAGCGCGAACAGGGCCTCCGCCGCCTGAAGTGTCTGCTCCTCGCGGGTCTGCGCGCTCAGCATCCCGGCAATGAGTGCCTTAAAGGGCTGGCCCTGGTAATAAGCCAGCGATGTGGTGGGCCAGTTTTCCGCCGCTTCGCGGATCCGGCGGTAAATTTCGCGGACGCGTTCCTCGTCGCTCATTCGATATAGCCCAGGGCGCGCAGATTTTCAATCACGGCCTCATCCATTTCTCCAAAACCGTTCATGCCGGGGCGCTGGGCTTCGCTGTTTTGGACAAACTGCGCCAGTTTGGCCCGCAGCCGCTGCGCCAGTTCCGGATGATCGGCGGCGATATCGCGGGATTCGGTGGGGTCGGTGCGGGTATCGTACAGCCCTTCGACCTGATCGTGCACCATCGTCAGTTTATGCGCGCCATCATAGACGCCGCGCCGCACCAGCCGCAGCCGCAGCCTGTCGATGACTGGCGGGTTGCGATGTTCCAGCACATTCAGGAAGGTCGTGGGCGGGAAAGCCTCTGCAAAGGCCATATTGCCTTCGGGGTCCGGCCGGCCGTTGGTGGCGCGCAGCAGGGACAGCCCGGCGACATCGGCGTTCGGGTCGGCTTCGTCCAGCGGGGGCTGGATTCCTGCCAGATCGAGCACGGTATGGAAGATGCGCCGGGTAGAAACGTTGGTCTGGATGCGTTTGCCCGCCGGGAAGCGTCCGTCCGGGTCATGGACGATGAGCGGGACGTGCACCAGTTCCTGATACACAACAAAGCTGTGGCCGATGAAATTATGATCGCCCAGCGATTCGCCATGATCGGCGGTGATGATGACCATCGTATCATCCAGCACGTTGGCCGCTTTCAGATACGCCAGCAGACGCCCCAGGTGCTCGTCCTGGTGCAGAATCTCCGCGTCATAAAAATCGCTCAGGGTCTGCTGTTCCCAGTCCTGCAGCGGCGGGTCTGTGGGGCTGGCCCAGCGGGCGGCCTCGCTGTTAAAGCGCCGCATGAACTGGTAGGGGTGGCGGCTGTGGCGCAGGTCCGGCGCGACCCGATCCAGATAACGCTGGGGCGGGCGGTAGGGCAGGTGCGTGCCCATCAGGTTGAGGAAGGTGAACAATGGCTGAGACGCCCCTCCGGCGCGGTGCTGCCGCAGATAGGCAATGACATCATCAATCGAGGGGGCGGTCTGCCCCTTGTAGTTAATAAAGCGCGTCCACAGCGGCACCAGCAGCGGGTTCAGCGACGCCCGGAACAACCAGTCTGAATGGGCGAATCGGTTCTGGACAGGGCGCGCAAAACGCCGCCAGCGTTCGCGCACGCTCTGCTGCACCGGGCTGCTGGGCCGGGAAAAAGGGCGGGTGACAGTTGCCCCGGCGTAATTATAAAACTGATCAAAGCCGCGCTGCAGGCCGTTATCCAGCACGCCCACCAGCGGATTATTGCAGAACCCCACCGTATGATAGCCAGCGCCTTGCAGAATTTCCGGCAGCGTGGGGTGCATCCCGGAAATCTGGTTATAGCCCTGGGTGACCTGATGCGTACTGGCATACAGGCCGGTGAACATGGACGCATGCGAGGGAATCGTCCATTGGGCGGGCGCAACCGCATGGTCAAAGATAGTGGCATCCAGCGCGAAGCGATCCAGCAGGGGCGATGTTTCGCGGTCATAATTATAAATCGACAGATGATCCCGGCGCTGGGTATCGAGCACGATGAATAGAATGTTCGGTGATTTCGACATACGATCAACAATGCTTTCTGGTAAAGGTTCGCCCTATTATAACCCAGTCACCGGGGCACCGGGATGTTTCTTTGCAAATCATTATTCTGCCCGGCGGCTCGGCGAATCCGGCTGATGACCTGCGGCATTAAAATGAATTTTTACGAAATTTACTATTGTGAATCAAGTTTTTATTTATACTTGAATCAGGAATTACATCCGGTGATGAGGATTACCCATGCTCGACCAACTTTTCCACGCAGGGGACGATTACTACGACATCGAAGTTGCCATCCGCAATGGGCATACGGCCTATGCCCGCGAACGCCTGCGCGATATCCTCCAGGATGAGCCATGCGCCGAAGTGTGGTATCTGTCGGCACTGGTCGCACTGAACCGGCAGCAGTGCATCCAGTTTCTGGAACAGGCCCTCGCGCTCAACCCGGATCATGACCGGGCGCGCCGGGTGCTGGAACATGTGCACCATCTGTTTTCAGAAACAGAATCAGATTCGGCCCCGCTGCTGGCCCGGCTGCGGCATGTCCTGCGGGGGTCGTGGCTGAAATTGCCACATTGAGTAAAATAACTGTATCGTTCAATCATACGCAGCGTGTACAGATGGCTTCATATGCGTGAGGAATGCAGGATGGCATTTGCGGTCATTGCCGGTCTGGATTACGACTCTAATGTGAGGGAATTTAATGTCCGGCCACAACCGGGCACCGCGCCCGATGTGGTGGCTTTTAAGGTGACCACCGGCCCGGACAAGCTCGAAATCCTGGACGTTCAGCCGGATAACCAGGGGATTAAGCACCCCAGCGGCGAGGTTTACCAGTGGTTCAGGCTGCGCTTTGCCAACGGGCAGGAAGGCTGGCTGCGCAGCCATATTCTGACGATTGAAGGCGATCTGACTCGCTTTGGTTATGGCATGGTCCCCGCGCCGGTGTATGCCTATCGCCTGCGCCGGGTGATGGCCGCGCTGGCATCTGTTCCGGCCGTGCCGCCCCCTGCCGAAGCACCAGCCTCTCCGCCGCCAGCGACACCGGCACCCGTCCCCGCCGCCCCTGTGCCTGCGCCAGCGCCCACTGTAGAAATCGATGTGACAGAAACCGATGTGTGCAGCGGCACGGTGACGGCCCCACGCGGCGCCAATCTGCGCGCTGCGCCTGTCAGCGGCGCGGCCGTGACCCTGCTGCCATTTGAGGCGGTTGTCACGGTGCTGGAAGTGCGCCGCGTGCCGGGCGAAACCCTGCGCTGGGTGCGGGTGAATTATGAGGATACAGAAGGCTGGACCCGCGAGGACCTGCTCAGTTACAGCGGCAATGGGGCGCGCTTTGGCCTGGCTGTCATCTCAGCGGTGGCGGCACAGGCGCTGTCGTACACAGAATATACGGCGCAGGCGTTGTACCCTGTGCCCATGCAGCGTTACCGCTTTATCCGGGGTTTCACCGGGCCACAGCCAAAGCATCCCGGCGTCGATTATGGCGCAGACGATGGCGAACCGATTCTGGCGGGGCCGGTTGGCGGGCTGGTGGTGGCTTCTAAGGAATGTGCGCGCTGCAATGTGCCCGGCAAGCCGAGTACGGTGCTGCAGGGGTTCAGCCTGGGGGATGCGCGCATCTTCAGCGATGAGGGCTGGAATTTTGGGTTTGGCCATTACATCATCGTGCGCTATCTGCACCGGCAGCTTCCGTTTGCGACCCGGCAGGCGCTGGCGGACCGGGGCCAGGCTGGCGCGCATATTTACGCCATGTACGCGCACCTCAACCGCCGCAGCGCCGCTGTTGGTGACCGGCTTGAGCCGGGGCAGGTGTTCGCCACCTGTGGCAACACGGGCAATTCCAGCGGGCCGCATCTGCACCTGGAACTGCGGGCGTCGCACAATGCCATTTTTCCGGGCTGGGCACAGATCGCCAGCGGCCTGATTGATCCGCTGGTGATGTTCGAGCGATAAATCGCAGCCCGCGCCGCAGAAATGGCGAATCGCCCTTGCAAAGCGGGGCAGGAATCGGCTATACTTACCATACCACGGGCAATTAGCTCAATTGGCAGAGCGTTCCTTTGACGTGGGAGAGGTTAGAGGTTCGAGTCCTCTATTGCCCACAAACCAGATACCCACACGCGAACATCCGGCATCAGCGCCGGATGTTTGATTCTCCGCAGGTGCTGCAATCCCCCGCAGACAGAAAGCGCCCCGTCACGGCGAGGCGTCGTCGTCAGTTTCACCATTGGTGTCCTCATCAGGATTTCGACTCAGCAGACTGGCATGAACTTTAATGTTAAACACACCCCGTTCTCGTGCAACAACGGTGAAGTCAATGCGCAGGGCATCGTTCACCGGTATACTTTCCGTAAAGACCCAGATCAACCGGGTCAGGGAGTCGTCTTCATCGTGTTCAATCGTCAGCAGGCGCTCCGGGTCATGCAGGGCAACAGTACGCGTCTGGCCATCGGCCTGCACGCTGCTTACTGTAGCTCTGATATTGGTCGCCTCCTGCGCCGGATCAACGCGTATATGGGTAATATCAAAATGGTCCGGCACTTCGATGTCGACCGTAAGTTCGCCATGCAGGTCATAGGTGACGTTGTTGGTGATTTCTGCAATCAAGGGAATAGGGACGTGTCTGTATAAATTTGGAATACCAGAATTTGAGGGTGGGTCTACCAGGCGGACTTCCGTAAGAAACAGTTTGCGGCTTGCAAGGGCGGCGGATGCGCTATCCACCTTTGCGGCATCCAGCAGGGCATGGGCTTCATCCGTCAGCGTGACTTCCACACCTGATGCCAGATCGAAGGCCGCGCGCCCGCCCATCGCCAGCGTGACCAGCACCTGCTGATGCGCCGCATCCCAGACGACGTGCTCGAAGCTGCGCACGCGAGTGTAATTGAAGGAGTCGGTCAGGATCGTCTGCCTGCCGGAAGGCACATGCCACAACACCGCCCCGTGACGTGTCTCTACCATCAGATACCCGCCCGGCCCCCAGGTGATGGGGTGCAGTCTTTGGGATGCATCCGGCACGCTGCCCATCCGAGCGCCGGTTTCCACATCGTATACGACGGTGTCTGTGCTGCGCGTGTCTCCTTCCGCGATCGCCAGGTAGCGGCAGTCTGGCGACCATGCCCGGATGAAATAGCCCTGCAGGCCTTCTGCCAGAACGCGCACCGTCTCGCCGGTACGCCAGTCCACCAGCGCCAGACGACTCTGATTCGCCTCGAAGCGGGCGATCAGATTCCGTGCATCCGCATGGGGGGCTGTTTCGCAGTTCCCCGGGATGCCATCCTGGGCCAGCCCAGGGACAGCCAGCATCAGCAGGACGATAAAGCATGAGATCAGGACTATCCGTCGCATGGTGCTTCTCCAGTAGCGTAGTGGAACGTGCATCCCTGCTGTGTTCGCCGCAGTTATCTTACAGTATCATCGAAAGACATTATCAGTTCCTATTGATTTGCTGATGCCTGTTATACGGATGCCATACGTTTCTCCGATGCAGCCAGGGCCGCCTGTGGTTTGCGTGCGGATGCAAAAAGCGGCGCTCATCACGCCGCTTTCGGTTGAGGCCGTATTGGCCTGAGTTGGACTCTGTTCTGTCGCCGGGGTATTCGCCACAGCAGGCAATCGGCTGACGATGGCCCTACTGCTGTGGTGCAACCGCATAGCGCAGGAAGATCACGCCGTTGTTATAGATTTTGGTGTCCAGCAGACATAACGACATCGTGCGCTTAAGATCACCAAAGACTGGAATCCCCTGCCCGAAGATCACCGGGTTTACCTTCAGAATCAGCTCATCAACCAGACCTTCATCAAGTAACTGGCCCGCCAGTTGGCCGCCGCCACACAGGTAAATCGCCCCGCCTTCGCTGGCTTTAAGCTGTCGCACAAATTCTGATGGATCATCGCGGATAACCTGCATTTGCTCATGCTGATAATCGGGCATCGAGCCTGAAAACACATATTGCATCATGTGGCCATAGGTCGGCACGGGCTGGCCGGGCTGCACACCAAACTGATAGCCCCATTCATAGGTCCGGCGGCCCATGAGCACCGTGTCATAATCGCGCAGGCTGTTCAGGTAATCGCCGATGTGATGCCCCTCTGTGGCGAAGCCGTCAATCGTCTCATCCTCGTGCGCAATGTAATGATCAACCGTCATGGCAACATAGTAGACCAGTTTGCGAGTTGTCGTTTGCATGGCTGTCTGCCTTTCTGATTCGCTGTATGTCATCATTCTAGACAGAGCCATGCTGCCTGTATTGGAAAAAATCTAACCTGTATCGTAAACAGGAAGATTGGAGTTGTGTTCGCGGCTCTGGGGCAGGTAGGCTGAGGGGGTGATTCCGGCGAAGCGGCGAAAGTCATTGATGAAATGGGCCTGATCGTAGTAGCCGCAGATGAGCGCCACATCCACCCAGCGTTCAGCCTCACGGTTGGCGATCAACCGCAAAGCCTGCTGGAAACGCTGCACCCGGCAGAACTGCTTGGGCGTCATGCCCACATCCTCACGAAATACATGAATAAACCGTGTCGAACTGAGCGCGATTGTATCCACAATTTTGTTGATGCTGGTGTTGTGTGGCGCTGTCCGCAGGATATCCAGCGCATAATGAACCGCGCGATGTCTCACGTTTGCCTGACACAGACGCCTGAGCAGCGCCTGCTCCAGGATACGAAAACGCGCCGGTGTCGTCCGGGCTTCTCGCAGTTGATCGTATAAATCACGGGCTTGCCACCCCCACAGGGTTTCCAGCGGCACATGATGATTATGCAGTTCATCGCCCGGCACCCCAAAGAACGGCAGCGCTCCGCCCGGTTTGAACCACACCGACAACAGCGACATTGGCTGTGAGGTATCGACAATGAACGACGTGGAACGCGCCCCTGCGGCCATCGGGCCTTTTAGGGTGTGCTTCTGTCCATCATCAATCTGAAAGGGTACGTCAGACAGATTAAGGGTGATTTCCATCATCCCGGCGGGCAGAATGCGCTCTCGTGGGTGCGGCGGTGTATAGTTGTCCCAGGCCCACAGCATCTGCACGTAATCGGCCAGCGGTGGGGGCGGGGTATAGGTTTGCAGTGCCATCTGTGCAAATGACCTTTGTTCTGTGGGCAGCCTGATTCTATTGTGCGTCAGATTTGCGGCGCTGGCGAGTGTACATCCTGCCCCCGATAAGACGCGGCGGCGCACTGGATGCGGACAGCGGGGTGCGGCAGATCGTCAAAAGCAGTTTATGGCATCCAGGCGAGGGTTTTCAAACTGAGCTTTCTGGCAGCGTGGATTACCCGACCCCAATTTCCTGCAGCAGCTTCTCCTGATCGCCAGAGATATAGGCAAAAACCTTCGACGTTTGGTTGAGTGTCTGTACAAAGTAGATTTCATCGAAAGCGGCTGTGACGGTGCTGCCATCCTGTTTGAGATACGCGGCTTCCCAGCTTACTTTTGCCATTGTGTGATAGTCATCGAGGGGCGTGAGGGTCAGGTGGGCGATTTTCATCGACTTTGCCCCCAGCTTCCTCTGAGATTCAAACAATTGGGGCACAGCAGCCCGGAATGCCTCATCGTTCTGGAAGCAAATGGTGCCGCCGGGATGCGCTTCGATAAAACATTCGGTATACGCGCTCACTGTACCGTCAATATCCACTGCTGGGGGATCGCTTAAAGCCCGATTCACTCTGTCCTCGTATGCTGCGAAAAACTGCTCCAGGCTCATCTTCTGTCCCCTTTCAGACGATCCAACGGTGTTTGAATTTCGCTGCGATGTTCTGATTCATTGTATGCCAAATACTGTTGTACACATGCAGCAGATTGTCAAAGGGGCGGCTTCAGGACAATCCAGCCCACGCTTTACATGGTTGCCGGTCGTTATTCGATTGATTACACTGGACTCAGCGCCGGTTTGCTGCTGGCGATTGTCTGCATTCTGACGGTTTTCCTGCTGCTGCAGCGCCAGTTTGTGCGCGGCCAGACAGCGGGCGCATTCAAAGGCTAGTCATGTCCTCGAAACAATTTTCTGAGTTCGCCCCGGTGAAGATCGGGCGCAGTGAGAAATGGCACTGCCCCCTGGGCATGGGCGGCTCGTTCTACGGCCTGGATCACAGCAGCCGCGAAGGTGAGGCCGATATTCTGGTGGCGATGGCAGAAGCGCTGGAACAGGGGATCACCCACTTCGACACCGGCTCCGGTTATGGTGGCGGCTATTCCGAACGCCTGATTGGCCGTTTCATGGCTGCAGAATCGGGCCGCCGCGAACAGATTTTCCTGGCCTCCAAGTACTCTGCGGATGACATCAGCGCCGAGGATATGTCCCGCGCCATTGACGCCAGTCGGGAGCGCCTGCAGACCGATGTGATCGATCTCTACTACATCCACTGGCCGCGCACGGGCAAGGACCTGCGCCCCTGGATGGAGGCGCTGGAGACCGCCCGCGCTCAGGGCAGGATCAGGGCGATTGGCGTCAGCAACTTCTCCGTCGACCAGATGGCACAGATCGCTGAGGTCGGGACTATCGACGCGCACCAGTTGGGCTATAACCTGCTGTGGCGCTTCGATGAAGCAGACATTATCCCTTACTGCATCGAAAACAACATCGCGGTGGTCGTCTACAGTGCGCTGGCGCATGGTATCCTGGCCGGGAAGTATAACCGCCTGCTGGATTTTGTGCCGGACGATCAGCGCTGGAGGATCACGCTGTTTCGCGAAGATGTCTGGCCGCAGGTTTATGCTGCGACGGAGGACTTAAAGCAGGTGGCGACACGCGCCCGGCGCTCGCTGGTGCATCTGGCGCTGCGCTGGCTGCTCAGCCGCGAAGGCGTGACGGCGGTGCTGGTCAGCGCCAAGAATCCGCAGCAGGTGCAGAATAATATCGCGGCCCTTCAGGGAGAGATTCCTGCAGCGGTGCTGGATGAGCTGACGGCCATCAGCGACCTGGCTCACCAGAACATTCCTGATGAGGGCAACCCCTTTGGCTATCATCCCTGATTTGCAGGGAGCACAAACGAGGAGAACGGATAGCGGCAGCGACAGGCATTGATGAAAAAGGTCGAGGCCACCAAAGCAACCGCCCGGTTGTCTTTCTTTGATTTCGGGCAGGTTCGGGTAGAATTGATCAAACCGGTTTCGATTCCGAGAAAGTGTCATCCTTGGTCATGATTTAGGCGTTGTCAAAAGAGCAGCAGACATGCGAGCAGTCTATTTTGAAGAATTTCAGCAAAGCGTGACCGTTCAGACCCTGGATGATCCTGTGCCAGAAGCGCATGGGGTTGTCCTTCGGGTAGAAGCGACGGGTTTGTGTCGCAGTGACTGGCATGGGTGGATGGGGCATGATCCTGATATTACCTTACCGCATGTGCCCGGCCATGAACTTGCAGGGACGATTGTGGCTGCTGGCAAGGCGGTTACGCGCTGGAAAATCGGGGATCGTGTTACAACGCCGTTTGTCTGTGCCTGCGGCTATTGCCCGCAGTGCGCAGCAGGCAATCAGCAGGTATGTGATAATCAGACACAGCCCGGCTTTACCCATTGGGGATCGTTTGCGGAATACGTGGCCCTGTCTTTTGCAGATACGAATCTTGTCGCGGTCCCGGAATCAATGTCCCTTGCAACGGCTGCCAGCCTTGGCTGTCGCTTCGCTACTTCATTTCGAGGGGTTGTGCGTCAGGGGCAGGTGAAGGGCGGGCAGTGGGTTGCCGTGCATGGTTGTGGCGGTGTTGGGTTGGCAGCCGTAATGATTGCAAAAGCCATCGGCGCACAGGTCATCGCGATTGATATTAACGATGCTGCGCTGGCAAAAGCCAGTGAGGTTGGAGCAGACGTAACCCTCAATGCGCAGAGTTCAGATCACATCATTGAAGTGATTCGCGAGACGACTTCAGGTGGGGCGCATGTCTCGTTAGATGCTCTGGGCAGCCGTGAGACCTGTTACAATTCAATTGCGGGTTTGCGCAAGCGTGGCAAACATGTCCAGATTGGGTTGATGGCGGGTGAACACCGTGACCCACCCATTCCCATGGGTCAGGTCATCGCCCATGAACTGGAAATCTATGGGAGTCATGGCATGCAGGCACATGATTACCCGGCCATGATGCAGATGATCGCTTCTGGTGTACTGCAGCCACAGCAGCTCATTACGCGCACTATTTCGCTGAATGAAACCCCCTCCGCGCTCATGCAGATGGATGCGTTCAGGCACATTGGTGTCACCATAATTGATCCATTTGCGGCTTAGGGTTAAGTTGCGGGCTTTCAAATGTCGGACAGGGAAAAGCCCTCATAAAACACAAGCTGTCCCTGGATTATGACCCGACGATGGTTGACTGACCCGGAATGGCGCGCACCGATATTAAATAATATTATTTAAACAAATGTTTTCGAGATAAAGGTTCTCACTCATGCGTTTCTGGCAGTTACTCAGCGCGATGATTCTGCTCTCAACCCATGTTGCCGGGGTGCTTGCCCAGCAGGATCAATCCGTTCTTAAGCATTGTCTGGATGCATCCTCACAACCCGTTCCGCTGGCTGAGATCGACATCACCGGAATTCTCTTTCTATCCGATCACGAGGGCATCCGCGCCATCCGCAGCGCGGTCTCCACGACTTATGTGATCGCCTTTTCAGATCACCACAGCAGTTTTGCCACTTCGGGTTCTCTGTCGCCTGATGGGAAATGGTTTGCCTATCCAACCGGCACCAGCGAGCAGGCTAACTCGACGGATCGTAATTATGAATTTGAGCACATTCACTTTGTTGATACCCACACAGGCGACCATGTCTTCTCTGTGCCGGTAGAGGATTATGCCCTGTTCGAGAGCGGTGCGTATCCGGTTGCGCCGTTGACCGCATCGTTGGCCACATAAAGCCCATTGCTCAGCCAACCGCTGCTTTTACCGCATCCGGCAGGACTGTCCGCTGCGATTCTGGCGGCACGGTGTGAGCGCAGAATCAAAAGTGCCAGCGACGTCACTTGACAGGTGTAGAATGGAGATACATCTCGCGTCACAGCATCGATCTGGTAACAGGAAAGAGGATTAAAATGGCAGGAGTCATAGCAAAAAAGCTGGGCGTTAAAGAAGGGGTACGGGCATATTTCGCGAATGCACCAGCAGAAGCAGTCGACGCCATTGATCTACCGCCTCTGGAGCTGGCAGCAGAACTGGCTGGCGACTTTGATTACCTGCATCTCTTTGTCAAAACTCAGGAGGCCTTCAACGATACTTTCCCCACGCTTAAAGCCCATCTCAAACCCAGGGGGATGCTCTGGGTTTCGTGGCCTAAGCGCGGAAAACTGAACACGGACCTGAGCCTGCCAATCGTCATCAACCTCGGCTACAACCATGGGCTTGTTGAAAGCAAATGTATCAGCATCGATGAAACCTGGTCCGCATTAAAGTTTACTCACCCCAGGCAAGGTAAAGTCTACAACAACCGTTATGGCCAGCTAAAATCCTGATGGATATTGCGATATCCTCGTCGAACATAAGCTGTTGCTGGCGTACCGCCGCCGGTGTTTGGCTGGGAGGAAGCCCGCGCAGCACACTCGCCGCGTCGGCGGTAGTGCGAGGAGAGGAACATGAATCGTCGCCTGATCGTCCAGAAGCCGGACAATACAACAGCGTATAATAAAGGTATCGGCAGAGGATTTAAGGAATGATGATGCCAGGAGTTTTGTTTTTTGTTGTTTCGATGTTGGCGATGGCCGCGTCGATCCGGGCAGATGATTTACAAATCGAAATTACTGTGGCTTTCGAGTACGGCGGGGATATTTACGTCACCGATTTTTCCGGTGATCCGGTCAGCATCACCAGCAGCGATACATATGAAATGATTCCCGCGTGGTCACCGGATGGCACACAGATCGCCTTTCTCTCCGGTGAGTCACGTCGTAACTTGGGTGAATCACGGCTCCATATCATGACCCTTGAATCAGGTGAAACCCACCAGTTGAGCGAACTTACCTTCTCGCCGGAGGCAACGCTTACCTGGTCACCCAATGGTCGTTACATTGCTGCCACCACGCTCGGCATGATCTTCATTGTGGATGTCGAAACCGGGGAAGGCTGGCAGATTCCATCAGACTGCGGGACTTGTTCCGTGAGCTGGCTGCCGGATAGTTCGGGATTGATTTTTGAGTCAGGTGGCGAGCTTTTCAGCATCGACCTGGATGGAGATAACCTTCAGCAGCTTACCAGCGCACCACCAAATTCCTATCGTCCTGCATTATCACCTGTTTCCAACAGGGTGCTTTTCGCATCCAGTTATGAGAATGTTTCTGGCCTTTACAGCGTGAGCCTGGATGATCTGACGATCAATCGCTTTGTGGAATTATCCGGTTACGAGTGGTTTCTACATCTGTGGTCGCCAGACGGTCACTCTATCGCCATTAGTGTGGTTCAAGCTGTTGGTTCTGAGGTTGATGTGCCCGGTGGCAGTGCTGTATATATTATCAACGCAGATGGTACGGATATGCGCATCGTTACCGGCGAAGGACGTGACAGTCTCATTGGCTGGGCAAACGACAGCCAGCATATCCTTTATTACGAGGGTGAACCGGGCAGAGCTGGCGGCACGTTTTTCGCGATAAATATTACCAATGGCACAAAAACACATCTGAGTAATGCAACAATGGATAGGATGTGCTTCCATGGGAGCTGCCGTAATTTCGTCGTTCGTCCATCAGGTGAAGAGGCGTAGAAAAAAACGACTATAAGCATCGACTTATAGTTCCTGCGCTAAGAATCGGATGAAATCACGCCTTGTGAGGATACCGACTAACGTATCGCCTTCGAGTACGGGAACCATATACAGATTATCCAGAACCAGCGTCCAGACAACTTCCCCAATAAGATCATCGACATCCACGACAATGGGGGCAGGTGACATAATATCTTTTGCAGTGAGATGGACGGACTCTTTGTAGCTGTCCAGCGTATATTTGAGGTCAACGATTTCTCTAAACAACACCGGAACACGAATCTCAGGTCGTGTGATTGTTTTTATCCTGGGAAAGAGTTCGCGCCAGCTAATCATGCCGATCACTTTGCTATCAGCATCGACAACGGGCACACCACTGATGTCATGAGTGCTTAAAAGTTGAATGATTTCTTTTAAAGGTGTATCCGTATTGACGGTGATTACCGGCGCAGACATCAGCTGTTTTACCTTCACTAAAGCACCTCCTGGAAATATCGGAAAGGGTATCTGAATAAATTCTAAACCTCTGACAGCTTTTCGAGTTTCCCCTTAGATTTGTGATGCGCTACAAATCTGATCCATCGCATTACAATTGAGTGACGATACATCCGTTGCAGACTTTAGGAGCGAAAGAGGAAATGTCAATCAACCCTGAGCCTGCCACCTCAGATGATTGGATCGCACTTGATTTTACAGACACTCATACCATTAAGCAAAATCAGATGCGCTGGGTTGCATCACCTCAACAAGGCGAGAGGCGATGGTTCGGCAGGTAGTGCTGGCGTACCGCCGCCGGTGTTTGGCTGGGGGTAGACCACGCTGTACAATCGCTGCGGCGGCGGTGTGTGAGAGAGGAAACGGTTCCCCACTTCTCCAGTTTTACTCCAATCGGATATAAACTGGATAGCAAATTCTGATGTGCTAATAAAATTCTTGTCGGATGAGCCAATAGTCAGTAGAAACATGAACCTCACCAAACAAATGACCCTTATCCTTGTTGTATTCATCACAATTGCGGCTGTAACCGCAATTGTGCCTGCGTATGCCATCATCCGCGCTGAACTAACCGCACAAATGGATCAACGTCTGCAAGAAGCCCTGCACCACAGTCAGACCATTCTGGAATTTGAACAGAGCCAGGTAGAGAATATCATCGCGCTGGCAGCAGAGCGTCCAACGCTGGAACGTCTGTTACGCGAACAGGCAATGAGTGAACTGCAATCGTATCTGGAAGTATTTCGCAATAACACGTCTCTGGATCAGCTTTATGTCACTGATCATGCTGGAAACTGGCTGGCGGGTGCGGAGCGCAACGATGAGGGCATTGCACTCTCCTTCACAGCGTCTGTAGCTGATGCCGGCTTTGTGACTGGTGGGATTTTACTGGATTCGGATTTTGCCGAAAGATTGCTGATGCAAACTGGCTTTCGCTATGAGTTTCACCCGATGGCGGTGTCAATCAGCCGGTTACACACCGCGCCCGACGGCGTCACTTATTACAGCGATACGCTTGAGCTGAAACCGGTAATTGGCGATTCTTCTGCAACGGCGATAGTCATGCTGCCGGTGACGGGTCTGCTGGCAGCAGAGGGGGAGATCGTCGGTCTGCTGATTATTTCGACGCTGACGGTGGCGCTTCTGGCATCGCTGGGTGGCGGTTTGTATGTGCGAAGTCGTATTCGTCCACTCTGGAAGCTGACGGCAGCGGCGCGTGAAATGGGCAAGGGGAATCTCTCGACGCCCATTGTCAACCCGGCTAAGACTTCAGAAATCCACAGCCTGGCTGAAGTACTGGAGCAGACACGAAGCCGATTACAGCGCACCCTCAAGGAACTCTCTGAAGCAAAAGCGTGGTCAGATGCGTTAATTCAGTCCGTGATTGAAGGCATCATCACCTTTGATGTTGATGAGCGTATTGTCTTTTTCAGCGAAGGCGCGGCAAGGATCACACACATAACCCCGGAACAGGCTGTTGGACAGAATATCAATACCGTACTTCAACTGCTAGAAGGTGAGTTATTTGCGGATTTTGTCCCACCTGTGGGTGGGCGGCGCAGCGTTGCGCTTAAGACAGCACAAGGAGAACCGATCACCATTGCTATCACCCGCGCCCGCCAATCAGAAGCCGGGCAAACAACGATTGTGCTGCACGACATCACTGAAGAAACCCAACGGCGCAGTTTGCAAGCCTACTTTCTGGCGCATGTCTCGCACGAGTTCCGCACACCGCTAGCCGGGATGAAAGTCTCAATTGAGCTGCTGCTAGAAAATGTCCGACATCTTTCTGCCGCCGAGTTGGATGAACTGCTCAATTCCCTGTATCTGAGTATTTCCAGCCTGCAAAACCTGATTGATAATCTGTTGGAGAGTAGCAAGATCGAGGCGAGTCATTTTTCACTGCGCCGCCAATCTGTACAGATCAATCAGGTTCTAAGTGATGCGCTGCGGATGGTACAGCCATTCCTCAACCGCCGTCACCAGACCTTGACGCTGGATCAGCCGTTGACCCTGCCGCTGCTGAATGCCGATACAACCCGACTGGCGCAGGTATTGGTCAATTTACTGTCCAACGCCAGTAAATACAGTCCCATGTACAGCCCAATTGACCTGCTGATCGAAGCCCGTGAGGATGTGTTGTATCTCGCAGTGGCAGACCGCGGGCAGGGTATCCCACCAGAACAGCGGGAAAGCGTCTTTCGACAGTTTGTGCGTTTGGGCAACGAAACCTCGTCAGAGTACAGCAGCGGTCTGGGACTGGCGGTGGTAAAAGCAATTATTGAAGCACACGATGGACAGGTTGGGGTCGATTCAAGGGCGGATGGTGGCTCGGTTTTCTGGTTTACCCTGCCGATCAGGGAGGTTGTGACTCCATGAAAGTTCTGGTTGTTGATGATGATCTGGTGCTGGCGGATGTGATCTCGTTCACGCTGCGCCGCGCTGGATTTGAGGTATTGCTGGCTCATGATGGCATCACGGCTATCGAACGATTTCATGCGGATACTCCATCAATCATCGTGCTTGATCTGGAACTGCCCCGCAAGGATGGTTTGACCGTCTGCCGCGAGATTCGTGCCGTGTCGGATACGCCCATTATTATGCTCACCGTGCGCGACGGTGATGAGGATGTGGTCAAAGGACTGGGATTAGGTGCAGATGATTACATCACCAAGCCCTTCAGTCCGGCACAATTGGTGGCACGGGCGCAAGCCGTGTTACGCCGTACCGGACGCGATACCCTGCCGCGCCAACTGACTTTTTCTGGATTGACCCTCAACCCAGAACGCCATACCTTATCTCAGGTCGATCACGAGCCTGTTCAACTGACTCAGCTTGAATTTAAGTTGATGGAGACTTTAGTGCTGAACAGCGAACAGGTTCTCCCCACCAACACCCTGATCGATCGTGTATGGGGCCCAAGCGGCGGCGATAAAGCCATGCTCAAGCAGTTAGTCTATCGCCTGCGCCGTAAGCTGGAAAACGAAGGCAGTACCGCATTTATTGAAGCTATTCCGGGGATCGGTTACGCGCTCATGCAGCGCACCTGAAATTGTAACCATTTTGTGACCACTCTGTACCACCCCATATCACCACCGTCCACTATGCTTCTGGTCAGATTGAAGAAGCATCCATTACAGGAGTGGACAACCTTATGCGTAAACTGCTTGTGTTTTTGATTGTTCTGCTGACCTTTGGCGTGACCCGCGCCCAGGATGATACCGTTACCCTCACGCTAGCGGCATTCGCTGTCCCGCGTGAAGCCTATGGCGAGATCATCCCCTTGTTTCAGGACTACTGGCTGGAAGAAACCGGGCAAACCGTGATCTTTGAAGAATCCTACCTCGCATCTGGCGCACAATCGCGGGCTGTGATTGGCGGTTTTGAGGCGGACATCGTGGCATTATCGCTGGAAGATCATGTCACTCGCATCGCTACCGCCGGGCTGATTACCACTGATTGGCAGGATAACCCCTCTAATGGCATGGCTTCAACTTCATTGGCAGTGCTGGTCGTGCGTGCGGGCAACCCTGAAAACATTACCGATTGGGCAGACCTGGCGCGTGAAGGAATTGAGGTCATTACACCTGATCCATCCACCAGCGGCGGCGCACAGTGGAACGCGATGGCAGTTTACGGCGCGGCATATCGCGGCTTTGTTGAGGGGTACGAAGCGGGTGAAGAAGGCGCGTTACAGTTCCTCACGGATGTCTACACCAATGTCAGTGTACTGGATGTCGATGGGCGCGAGAGCTTCCTCACGTTTGAACGCGGGATCGGCGATGTGGCAATTACCTATGAAAACGAGTATTACGCCGGGGTGCTGGCAGGTGCAACCGATTACGAAATCGTCTATCCACGCTCGACCATCCTGATCGAAAACCCGATTGCAGTCGTAGATGTGTATGCGGAAAGTCACGGGGCGCTTGAGGCGGCCAATGCGTTTGTCGCCTTTGTCGCAACACCCGAAGCACAGGCGATCTTCACTGAAAATGGTTTCCGTCCACCGCATCAGCGCATCCTGATCGAAGGTGAGGATGGCGAGGACATCCTGACCATTGAACCCCTTACTGAACTGGATGAGGAACGTTTCCCGGCTGTGGAAGACCTGTGGGTGATCGACTTCTTCGGCGGTTGGCCGGAGGTCGTGCCGACCTTCTTCAGCGATGACGGTATCTACACCCGGATGATCGCAGAAGTGAAAGGACAGTAACGATGGCACAGGCGGCTGTACCTTTGGAAAAACAGTCGCCGTTGGTGAATACATGGAGTCCCCGACTTTCGAGTTGGGGACTACGTGCGTCAGCGGTGATTTATCTGTCGGTACTCATCGTAGTACCTGTATTCGTGATTGGGGTTGAAGGTCTGCGGAACGGACTGGATATTTTCTGGACGAGTGTCACCCGTCCGGCGGCGATCAGTGCGGTCTGGCTCAGTGTGTGGACGGCAGGTGTGATGGCAATTATCAATACGCTGATGGGTACGCTCACGGCCTATGTCCTGCTGCAATACCGCTTCCCTGGTAAACGCCTGCTGGATTCGCTGATTGATCTGCCCTTTGCTATCCCGACGCTGGTGACAGGTGTAATGCTGGTGCTGCTGTATGGCCCGCAGACTGCCGTCGGCGGCTTCTTCGAGCGTGAGTTGGGCGTGCGCGTAGTGTTTGCGCCGCCGGGGATTGTGCTGGCGCTTTTGTTTCTGGGTTATCCATTCGTGATCCGCGCCGTTCAGCCAGTATTGACACAATTGGACATCAATCAGCAGGAAGCGGCGCACACGCTTGGCGCATCACAGTGGACAACCTTTCGCCGAATCATTTTACCCGCGTTGCTGCCCGCTATGATTACTGGTGGCATGTTGAGCTTTGCGCGGGCATTGGGTGAATTTGGCTCAATTGTGATCGTTGCGGGCAATGTGCCGATGCGTTCGCAGACTGGCGCGGTGTATATCTTTGGACAGGTGGAAGGCGGGAATATGGGGGCGGCAAGTGCTGTTTCACTGGTAATGCTGGCGATTGCGCTGGCGACAACGCTTGGCGTAGACTTCCTTTACCGCTGGAGGTGGCAACATGCGCGAACGTAGTATCAATTCATGGGCTGGTGGGCTGCTGGTGGGCGTGGTGCTGCTGTATGCGGCGGCACTGCTGCTTGCGCCCATCATGGCGCTTTTGAGTGGTGCATTCAGGGATGGTATTGAACCGGTATTGAATGCCCTCACGACACCTGACGCGCTGTCCGCGTTGCGGTTGACGGCTACACTGGCAATCAGTGCCGCCCTCATCAACGCCATTTTGGGGCTGATCTCCGCCTGGGTGCTGGTGCGGCATGAATTTCCCGGCAAACGTTTCTTCAACGCGCTGGTTGATCTGCCGTTTGTGGTCTCACCGGTTATCGTCGGCTATGTAATGATCGTATTATTTGGTCGGCTGGGTTGGCTGAAGGATTTCCCAATCCAGCTTGCCTTCTCAGTGGAAGGTATGCTGCTGGTTACGGTGTTTGTGTCACTCCCGTTTGTCATCCGCGAGGTACAGCCGACACTGGCGGCGCTGACCAAAGAGCAGGAAGAAGCCGCCTATACACTCGGCGCAACACCCTGGATGACCTTTCGCCGCATCATTTTTCCCGCGATTCGCCATGCGCTGACTTATGGCGTGGTGCTGACTTTAGCGCGAGCGCTGGGCGAGTTCGGCGCGATTGCCGTGATCGGCGGCGGTGTGCAGGGTGTAACTGAAACGGCAACCATCTACGTATTTCGTTCCATGCACGACCGCAACCCCATCGGCGCATACAGTATGGCGGTGCTGCTTGGATTAATCGCCGTTTCGATTCTGGTGATCATGAATTGGTTGCGTCCCAGCCACAGGAAAGGACATTGACATGTCAATTGCATTGAAAAATATCGCCAAACATTATGGCGCTGAAGCGGTACTCCATGATTTTTCGCTGGAAATTCCGCAAGGGGAGCTGTTCGTTTTGCTTGGACCCAGCGGGAGTGGCAAAAGCACTCTGCTGCGGCTCATCGCCGGATTGACCCCGCAGGATAACGGTACAATTTATCTGAATGGGCGTGATGTCACCTCGCTGCCGCCGCAAAAACGCCGCACAGGGTTCGTGTTCCAGAACTATTCACTGTTCCAGCACATGACTGTCGCGCAAAATATCGCCTTCGGACTGGAGATTGAACGTGTACCACGTCTGCAACGTGAGGCGCGAGTGCGTGAGCTGCTGGAACTAATCGAACTGTCTGATCTGGGGGATCGGCTGCCATCCCAACTTTCTGGCGGGCAGCAGCAGCGTGTGGCAGTGGCACGGGCGCTGGCACAAAACCCGGATGTACTGTTATTGGATGAACCTTTTGGCGCATTGGATGTCAAAATTCGTGGGCAGCTTCGCCAGAATTTACGTGCCATCCAGAAGCGGTTGAACGTGACAGCGATTCTTGTGACGCATGATCAGGATGAAGCCTTTGAGCTGGCAGATCGCATCGGGGTGATTGACGGTGGGCATCTACTGGAAGTTGGCACACCCGATCAGCTTTACCGCAAACCGACCCACCGTTTCACCGCGACCTTCCTCGGTAATGTCAACCTGCTGCGCGGCACATGCAACGGCGCGTCCTTGCATATTGAGGATGTACAACTGCCGATTCTGAACGGGATGGAGCATTTTTCCGGTCAGGCGGTGGATGTGATGACACGACCAGAGTCCGTCTTTCTGACGCGCAAGCGTGAAGAACAACGCGGCCATTTGCTGGGACGTGGTACAGTGATCTCAATGGCATTTGCCGGACCGATGGAAAAAGTGGTCATCCGTTTAGAACAAGGCACAGAATTACAGGTCTTGATGAACCTCAATCGCACATATGAATTAGGACTGCATCTGGGTGCGGAAGTGTGGGCAGGTGTGCGTGATTATCATCTGCTGCCAGTAGGTTAAAGTGAGTTTGCGTGTATCCCCTGTTATCGCTGTCTCAAGTCAGCATTGACCCGGAACTGGCGCGGCGACTACCGCGCCGGTTGGCTTACTATCATCTGGCACTGCCTATCGCGCAGGATGAAGACAACATCACACTGGCGATGGTCTATCCTGAAAATCGCCGGGTAGTTGAAGTTATTCAGACCGCATTGGGTACGTCGGTTACTCCTGTTCGCAGTCATGCCGATGACATCCGCCGTGTCCTGGACACAATCTGGACAGATGAAAGCGAAACCCGCCAGTCCGGGGTGATGGGATGGACGACAAATCCTGATGCCGAAACTGCTTTAGCGACCTATATGCAATCACTGACGGCGGCGTTGTCATTGGAGGAACCCCCATCAATTAGTCAGGATGCGCTCGCAGATTTTATCACACAGGTTAACGCAGCGCGTCCGATGCTGGCGGTGTGTGTGGCAACCGACTTAGAAATCTGCCAGGCACTGATTTCAGGCATCTCCACCTCACTGCTGTTATTGCGAGGATCATTTACGCTACCTCAAACGATCCTCCATGCGTTGCGTGGACATACCCCTGATCAGCGTGCGCTGGATTGGGTAATTCCACTTGCCAAATACTATGACGCACAGATCATGCTGCTGGCAGCGGCTCACTCGATCACAGCCAGGCAAGGCAACCCGCTGATGAGCGATATCGCTCGCTTGATTCTGCCAGAACATCCCGCACAGATGGTGAAATATGGGCAAATGCTCGCCAGTATGAACCTGCGTGGGCGAATAAAAGTGGCAGAGGGATTGCTCGAAGATATAGTGGTTCAGACACTGAAAATTACATCCTGTGAACTGGTCGCCATCGCCACCGAAAACAACGGTAAGCTTGTGCAAAGTATCCTGGCACGGCTCAACGACAACGCCAGTGCGTTTCTGGTGATTAAGCCGTAAAGATTCCGTGAAAATTTATTAAATGGTGTTAAGTGCTGCGTTTTTTTCATACGGATTGCGTATCAGCCATTGTGAAAGTAATAAAGCCATCAGCGCTAGCGCAATCAGAATCAGACCTGTCCAGATAGCAGCGTTGATGTTGTGCTCGATCACATTATAGATGAGCAGAGGCATGGTCTGGGTTCGGCCCTGTAGACTGCCCGCGAACAGGATAGTTGCGCCGAACTCGCCTAACGCCCGCGCCCAGCACAGGATTAATCCCGCCGCCAATACGCGCCCGGAAAGGGGTAAAGTCACATACCAGAACAAGCACCACCCGCCCGCGCCATCCACCTGTGCGGCTTCTTCTACCTCGCGGGATACGCCCTGAAACCCTACCTGAGCCGTGCGGATAAAAAACGGCGCGGCGACAAACGTCTGCGCCATCACAACTGCGTAAATAGTGAAGGGTAGTGAGATACCAAAATCAAGCAGTATTGGGCCGACTAAGCCGCGTCTGCCAAAGGTAATCAGCAGTGCCAGTCCAGCAACAGCGGGTGGTAGTACGATGGGTAGCTCTACCAGCACATTGACTAACCGCTTGAGCGGAAAGGTACGACGCGCCAGCACATACGCCAATGGGGTGCCAAAGATGATCGTGGCGAGGATGGTAAATATGGTGGTGACAAAACTCAACCAGATGGCATCCGGTACGGCGGAACCTGGCATCCCCTCCCATGCACGGCTTTCAAGGCTGCGAATGACCAGCGCTACAATGGGGAGTGTGAGAAATACAACAGCAACGATAGCTAACAGACTGACTGCAACGCCACCAGAAGTCATGAGTGGTTTGTTTCGCTTCGATGTGAACATATTTCTCCCAACATAAATACCACACCAGAAACCCGGTGATCTGGTGTGGCTTAATGGTGATATCGGATAAATTAAATCGAATTTATTGCCCGACGCGCGGCGCATCCCGCAGGCTCATATTGACAACGCCACTGACATAACGCCCGCCACGAACATCGGATGACACGACCAACCGGATTGGTCCCTGAGTGTCCGTGATAAGTGATCCTTCCTGCTCATAGGCAATGAGAATCATCTGTCCGGCAAATTCCGGGTCAATCTCTCCCCAACTAATAACCGCCTGATAACCATCGCTACCCGTAATAACGATGAAGGTACTTAAACGGTCATTTCGGACATCGGCATCAAAGTTGGGTTGTGCGGCGTTGATGATCTGCCAGAGCGGTACACCAGTAAACGAAGTGGTTACCGTTTCCTGCCCGCTCAGGTAAGTGACATCTATGGTCTGTGCGCTGAAGTCGCTTTGCAAGCTCTCAACCGTTAGAGCGAGCGGGTTTAAAACCTGCCCATCGACGGTGACTGCGCTGTTACCATCAGGTAATGTGACAAAATAGGGTACTTCGGGAATGCGGGCGGAGATAAAATTCCAATTCGTGAGAATATCCTGTCCGGTATCTGATAGCACAAAATCCACAAAAGCCTGTGCCAGTTCCAGGTTGGCGGTGTCATCCGTGATGGCAATTGGATAGGTGGCAATGGTATTGAGGTAATCCGGGATGGGAATAATCGTTACCTCGTCGAAAATATCCGGGGTCACATTGGAGAAATAGACCACACCAGCATCTGCCTCGCCGAGCGCAACTTTCGCGGCAACCTGGCGCACATTATCTTCCTCCGAGACGATGTTACTAACAACAGCCGTGCGGTAGTCTTCACCGAAAGCAGGGTCGTTAGCCAGGCGATTGAGCATCGTATCGGTGTATTCACGAACAGGCACGTTTGGCGCAGCAACAACAAACAACACACCAGGATTGGCTAAATCCCGAAGGGTTGTGATGTTTGCGGGGTTGTCATCTGGCACAACCAGCACAAGGCGATTCTTGACAAATGTACGCGGTGCACTGCCGATTCGCCCAGCCTCACGCGCCGCATTCATCTGGGTATTATTGGCGCTGGCAAAAACATCGGCAGGCGCACCTTCAGCCAATTGTGCCGCAAGTGTTGATGAACCCGCAAAGTTAAAGATGACACGCACAGCACCGTTTTCTGCCTCGAATGCCCTTCCAACCTCTTCAAAAGCATCCGTTAACGATGCTGCTGCAAAAACAATCAGTGTTTCCTGTTGCTGTGCCTGAACTGAAGACCCAAACACTAACAGAATCATGACAATGAGTAACCAGATTTTTTGCATAGTTATTGCCCTTTCAGTGGGTATACAGATTATTTGGGTGTCATCTCGCAGCGTGCAATCCAGCGCAGTACCGCGTCCAATTGCTCTATCACGAACTCAATTGCCAGCACATCCATACCCGGTTGTGCCTGGTTACGTTCGATCTCCAGGCGCTCGCGCTCGCGTAGGCAGGCTTCGCGCTGATTGCGTACAATTTCGATAATCGAGAGATTCAACTCACGAGCGATGAACAAACGGCTGAGGAATTCCACCCGCACCCGCCGAATGCTCGGGGAAGGTTCAGGCTCATAGAGCCAGTTTTTTAAGCGTAGTTGACCTGTTTTGCTGAGGGTATATTCCACGCGCGGCGGGCCGCTCTCTGTAGCGACCTCGCAACCGATGACCAGCGCTTCGCGTTCCAGGCGTTTGAGTACATTGTAGACCTGGCTGGTGCTGAGTTTCCACACACGACCCAACTGGTGCGTATCCTGGAAGAAGTCCAGCAGTTGGTAACCATGTCGCGCCTGCGCAGCCAGCAAACCAAGAATGGTCTCATCTGGGGTAAGGGTTGCCATATCTGTATTCCATCATAGAATAGTGGTATTCTAGCATGGAATACATAAACCGACAATCTTTGATGGCTTACGCAATCTCAGGTGTCTCAACTGCCTCAACCATGATTCGAAAGGTCGAACATCATTTTGGATAGAGGTGTGAATTTTTTGAAATTCAGTAGAAACTGGAAACCGATACCAACATCATCGTTGGCACTAGCTGTGCCAACCCGGCAAATATTATAGGCGGAGCGGCGCGGTATTTCACGCCGACCGAACGCACTCAACGTGCGTTCGCTGTGGTCTATACAATATGGATAGACCACGCACCGGACTCTATGTTGCCCGGTGCCGGGCAACATCTCTATTGGGCCAGGGAGGGCAGATCACCGATCACGATGGCATGATGCCGGGCGCGGGACAGGCCCACATACATCAGTTCTCTGGCGATTTCCTTACGCAGCGCGTGCAGTTCGGTCAGGATCACCACGGGGCTTTCCAGCCCTTTGAAGCTGTGGATTGTGCAGATGCGCGCCGCCATTGGCATTTCCGTGTTCAGGTTCCGGGTCAGGATGAAGTTGCCAAGCTGGTCGTCGTTCTGCCACTGGCTGCGCCGGTCACTGGCCGGGGTAAGGATGATGATGTCTTCTGGCGGGATGCCTTCTTCGTTGACCAGCCGGTGCAGCACGCGCTGAAGCTCACGACGTTCGGACGACTTATCCGGCGCGGCGATGATCTCCACCGGGCGCCCTTCCGGGCCGATGCACTGCATGTCCGGGTCGAGAGAGTAGGGTTTCAGACGTTCGTGGATGTGCTGCGTATTGCGCAGATTTTCGTCCAGATACAGCGGCGCGCCATCCATCGGAATCTGGCTGATCTGGGTGAAGATGCGCTGGTTATCGTCGAAGAACACGTAAAACACGCCGTTTTCCGGGTCCTTGAGCGTATCCAGCAGGCCGATCCACCACGTATCCTTGAAGTCCTGCCCCTCGTCGACGATGATGGCATCATACAGCAGCTTGGGGTCGGCATCCGGCGCGTGCAGGATATTGGCGGCATCGACCAGAGCATCCGGCGCGATGGCATCAAATTCATCCCAGGTGCGGGTGCGCGGCATGGAGATACGCGCCCGGTTCACCATATGCCCCACCAGCTTGTGAAAGGTGAACACGTCAATCTGTGGATGCTGGAGCCGCCCCCCGATCCAGCTTGCCAGGTTGGCGTTGTAGCACACGATCAGCACCCGCAGGCCGCTTTCTGCAAGCTGTGCCGCCTTTTCCATCGCCATCAGCGTTTTGCCCGTGCCCGCCCCACCCACGATGGCCGCGCGTTTCTGATAGCGCAGGATGTTGATGATTTTGAACTGCTGGCGCGTCAGTTCCTCGATTTTGCGATTTTCCTGCGCGAACATCTCCACGATGCGCGGCTGCAGCCGGCGCGTGGGCACCAGCAGGCTGACCAGCGCATCCACCGCGCGCTGGCCGTCCATGCGGGCATTACGGGCATCGGCGCGATCCTGCCAGTAGCGGAAGATTTCCAGCAGGCGGTTTTCCAGGTCGTGCAGATGAGTCATGTCGATGAAGATGTCTTGCGGGCAGTCCGGGCGGATATGCCCTTCTACCTGCGCATCCGGCACGGCGACTGCCGGAAACAGCGCGATAGGAATCCCCTGTGTGCGTGGATCATGCGCCAGCCATTCCCCCAGCGCCCGGCGATTGCGCTCCGCTTGTTTGCATGGGTCCTGGATTTTTTGCCTGCCGCTGTACCAGCGCCCGTTTGCGATGCGAATATCGCCGCCTTTGACTTCCAGCACCAGCACGCCGTAACGCGGATGCGCGATGAGAAAGTCGATCTCGCCCACCGTGCCCAGCGTGCGCGCAAACCACTTGACCGAATGCAGCACGGTGAACGAATCCGGCAGCTTCTCGAACGCTTCATACAGCCGCAGTTCGGCGTCGCTGGTGGTATCGTCGCTGCCCGCGCCGCGATGCACATTGCCCATGTAAAACCCGCGCAGATAGCCCACGGTCAGCTTGTTGGCATTGCGGTGGAGTTCGCGGATGCCCAGCGGGGTGATGCGAAATTCATCCTTCATCGAATCGCCGGGGTAGGGGCGCTTTTCCACAAAACCGGCCTTGCAGAAATGCACGTCGCACCACGCCACGCGGTTGACCAGCGTGAACTGGGGGCCGGACATGTGCTGCGCTTCTGCTTCGCTGATGTCGAAGTGCCGGACCAGACGGAACAGCAGTTGCGAGCGGGTGTACGTCCCCCCGTCGCTGAGGAGGGTGAGGAAGGGGCGTAAAAAATCATTTTGTGGAGGAATCGGCATGATGAACCCTCTGTAAAGCAGGTGAGAAACAAGT
>CAZQIY010000021.1:71272-72603 GCA_964593565.1 uncultured Anaerolineaceae bacterium | reverse complement strand
CCATCGGTGGTGGTGGTCGCGTACAGACTGCCGCCGTTATCCATATCCAGCAGGCGGACGGTGATGCCCGGCAGGCCGGGTTCGCCCGCATTCTGCACGCCGTCGCCGTTTTCATCAATCCAGACCGTATCGCCCAGCAGGGCCAGGTTCGGGTCGTAGCCATAGTAATGGCTGGGGTCGGTATCATCGACGTCCGGCAGTATCTCGCCCGTGTCGGGGTCGATCAGCGGGTCGCCCTGGTCGTCTACCGGCGTGCCGGTGACGGTGCCGAGGTTGGTGTACTGCCCGGCGACAGCGATGCCGCCGCTGACGGTGCAGACGAACGAAGCGCCTGCTTCCAGGTCCGGGATCGCCCCTTCATCACAGGTGATGGGGCCAAGCTGGTCGTCGGTCAGGGTGATGCTGGCCAGACGGGTGTTGCCCGTGTTGGTGATGGTATAGACCCAGGTGACCGGATCGTTGATGGGCACCAGCGGGCCGGTGGGGAAATCCGCATCCTGGCCGTTGGTGCTTTTCTCAAGCTGGATCAGCGGCGCGTAGTGAGGAATATCAATCGCGATGCCGACCTTGTTCGGCTCTGAAGGACGCAGCGGGTAGCCGGTCTGGGCATTGGTGGAGGTGAACGCAAACGAGTTCCAGGCGATGGTATCCTGCACGGCAGTCGCCGGGGCCTGCATGGTCCAGGTGAAGTTGAAGGTTTCGCTCGGTTCGAGGATGCCAGCAAAATCGAAGCGCAGCGAGCGCACGCTGGTGATATCTGCCGGGGGCAGGGTGGACCAGTTGGGGGCGGTACAGCCCGCCGGGCCAGAGGAAACCACCTCCGGACGGCACGGGTTGCCGCTGGTGCTGTAATACACCGTCACGTTGGCCGGGGCAGAAACCAGCCCGGTCAGCAGCGGCCCCCATTCTGAACCGCGCGGGCGCAGGTCCTGTACGCCGGTATCGCCCACAAACGGCAGAATATCAATCACGCGCACATCCTGAATGGGGATGTTGCCCTCGTTGATGATGCTGAGGCGGTAGACGACATCGCCATTGGGGATGGTGCGGCCGGTATCCGGATAGACCGAGAATCCGGCATCCAGTTCGCCGCGCACGCCCTTCACCGAATCCAGGCCCACCAGTTCATCGACTGTCACGCCCACGCTGGCGCCGGTCACGCCGTCGCTGGTGTCGCCGTCGCCGTCCAGGTCATGGATATCGCCGGTGGTCGGGGAAATCGGCAGGTCGTTGGTCATCAGGTAGTATTCGTTGGTCAGGGTGCCAATGGTGGCGCCGGGGCCGATGGCCGCGTTAAAGGTGATGTAGGCCGCCTGTCCCCGGGCAAAATC
>CAZQIY010000021.1:66991-71172 GCA_964593565.1 uncultured Anaerolineaceae bacterium | reverse complement strand
GTAATCCCACATGATATCGGTGATGTAGACACCGCTGGGCAGGCCCAGGCTGCTGACGTTGAGGGTCTGGCTGCTGTTGCTGAAGGGGCTGCCCGGCCAGTCTACCCAGGTGCCGCTGCTGTTAGTCTGGTAGCGAATGGCGACCTGGCCGCTGCCGAAACTGCTGTACTGCCCGGTGGTGATGGAGGTCACCTCGAACTGCGGCGGGATGGCATCAGTGACGACAAAATTATCCAGCGCGATGCCAGAATTGTTATTGATGTTGAGGGTGTAGTAGCCCACCTGCTGCCCAATCAGGAAGCGCCATGCGCTGCTGACACCGCCCGCGCTGGCCTTGTTGAACTGCGGCGTGGGCATGACTTCCACCGTCAGCGTGGCAGACCCATATTCCGTGCCGCTGATGCCTTCACCGTCGTTACCCGCCGGGTAATCCCAGTAAAGTTCGGCCTCGTTGGTGATTTCCATGCCTTCCGTGACTTCCTGGCCCAGGCGGTCCGGGCTGAGAATGCGGGCATAGACAAGGATCGGGCTGCTGGCCTGGAAGCCCGGCTGCACCAGCCCATAATCCCACTGCACGCCGGCCACATAAACGCCATCGGCCAGACCCAGGCTGCTGACATCCAGCGTCTGATTCGCGCTGAAGGGGCTGCCCGGCCAGTCCAGCCACGTACCGGGGTTATCGCTGGTCTGGTAGCGCACGGTCACCTGACCGCCGCCAAAGTTACTGTACTGACCTACGCTGACGCGAGTCAGATCAAGCTGGGGCGGCAGGATGTCGGTCACGGTGAAGTTGTGCAGCGGAACGTTGCCGGTGTTGGCCGGGGACAGGCGGAACAGCGCCACCGCGCCGATCACATACCCGCTGCGATCAGACACTTTGTTCAGTGTGGCGCGCGGGTCCGGGGTCAGTCGTTCCAGCGGCAGAGTCACGCTGTCGCTGTCGGTCCAGGCAGGTTCGCCCACCGGGTCGCCAGAAGCCTCAACGGTGTTGGTCACCTGCTGGGTTTCGGTAAAGGTGGGTTCCGGGAATCTGAGCGTAACGGTGCGATTGGTACAGCCGCTGGAAGCATCCAGGTCGCCCAGAGTCCAGGTGATGGTCTGCGGCGTGCTCTGGTCATCATGGACATAAGTGCCGCTGGCGCTGACAAAGACGGCATCTACTGGCAGTGTATCCACCATCTGCGCGTTGAGCAGGTCTACGGTGCTGCCCGCGCTGCAAATGCCGACAGTGTAGGTGGTATCCGTCACCGGGGCATCCGTATCCAGATAAATGTGCTGCGGCGCGGTCTTGACCACTTCCCAGTTGGAAAAGGCCACGGCGGGCAGCGTGTGCAGGGCAGTGTTGGTGCTGCCGTTGGTCAGGGTGCTGACGGCATTGTTTTCGATGAGCTGGCCGTCGGCCACCGTGCCATCGTCGCGCACGCGCACCCGCACGCGCACAAAGCCTGTCGAACCGGCATCCAGCGGGTCTTCGAATTCAAAGCGCACCGAATGATTACTTTCGGAATAGATGCCGGTGGGCTGCTGGGTGTGCGTGGAGCCTGTCGAGCCGACATACACCACCTCATCCGGCAGGAAGTCCGTAATCACCGCGCCGGTGCAGTCTTCGGTGGTGCTGAAGCAGTTGTAGTCGATGCGATATTCAATGGTATCGCCTGCCTGGGCTTCGGTCAGGTCGGCTTCCTTGGAAATGACCAGTTCCACGTCGCCCAGCGCCGTCAGGCTGCCGAACAGACAGGCGCTGTTGGCGGCGTTTTCGTCACTGATAAAATGGGTGCTGATGGCGGCCTCGTCATAGACACAGCCTGCCATCGTGCCGGGTATTAAGCCCACAATCTCGAACTGATAATCCGTACCCTCCTGATTAAACAGGAAGTTCTGGCGCTCGATGCTGATACGATCCGCGCAGGGCTGGCTGTCGCCATAGGGGCAGTTGTTCAGGTTGTTGGCGGTTTCGTCGAGCGTGACGGTGGTGCTGAAGGTGCTGTTATAGGCCGGGTCTGCAAAGTCAATCGTCAGGTCCAGGTTTGCAGTCTGCAGCAGGCTGGAGGCAAAGACCGGGTTGTTATAGTGGGTCAGTTCCCCCAGCAGAAACGGCACGCCAGAGTCGAAGGTGACGGTGCTGCTGCCTTCAAAGCCAAAGCCGCTCTGGATGCTGCTGTCATCCGGGCAGTCCGGGTTGATATCATCATCGCCAAAGCGCACCTGCTGCTGGCCGCCCACCGTCTGGGTGGTCAGGCAGGTAGGGTCGCCTGCGCTGCCGGTAATGGCTGACCAGCCCGGCGCAACACTGTTCAGCGACAGGGCGCTGACAACACCAACAATCAAAAACAGGAACAACATCGGCAGAATGAGCTTGCTGAAGTTTCTGGAGTTCATCATAAGTTTCTCGGGCTTTCTGCGTTTTTAGACTCTGGACATGCCCCCCAGCCGCTGGGCTGGTGCCGGGGAAACGGTGAAAGGCGAGCGCAAACTCGCCCGGCGGCGATGCTGCCATCGCCGCCTGCGTACAACGTGGACTTCCAGCCGGTCATTTAGAAGGTTCCAACCAGTCCAAACAGGATATCCGTTGTTTCTGTGCCGGGCTGCACCGCGACAGCAGTCTGGAATTCGCCGCTGCCATCCGGGTTAAAGGTGACAAACATGCGGTCCGGCAGTGTCGCGGTGTCGATCTGCACCGTGTAGGTGCCGGGCAGCACATCGACAAACTGATAGTCGCCATCCGCTTCGAGCGTCGCGCTTTGCACGATGTCGCCCTTTGCATCGACCAGATGCACTGTCAGGCCGGCGATGCCGCTTTCATTGCTGTTGCGCACGCCGAAATCACCGGTTTCCAGCCAGATCAGGCCGCTGATGGCGCCCGGCGCTGCGGGCTGGTAACCAAAGCTGACGGCATCGGCGTCCTGCCCGGCGGCCAGGCTGACAGCCGCACGATGATCTGCCTCGCCTTCAGGATCAAAGCTGAGCAGCACCGCTTCCGGCAGGCTGGCGGGGTCGATGCTGACGATATAATCCGCCGCAGGCAGTTCTGCAAACCCATAGGTGCCGGTCTCGCTGGTGGTGGCCGTGTGGATGACCTCGCCGCTGGCATCGTGCAGCGTGACGGTGACATCCGGCAGGCCTGCTTCGTCCTCGGTCCGTGCGCCGTCGCCGTTCAGGTCATGCCAGACCACGCCGCTTACGGACCCCAGAGGCTGATAACCAAAATCTGCGATGACGGGGTCAAGGCCGGTGGTGACGACTGCGCTGGAATCTGCGCCGCCATCGGCATCAAAGCCCGGCAGCACATCGGCAGGCGGGTCTGTCACCTGCACGGTGTAATCGCCAATGAGAAGCTGTTCAAAGCTGTAGCGGCCATCTTCGGCAGTGGTGGTGTGCTGTGTGCTGCCATCGGCCGCTGTTAACTGTACTGCCAGGCCGGGCAGGCCGGTTTCGCCGTCGTTGAGGGCGGAATCGCCGTTTGTATCCAGCCATACTGTGCCGCGAACGACGCCCGGCGGCAGGCAGCTTTCCTCATAAATGGCGGTCAGGTCGCCGCTGGCAAAGGCCGGGCTGCCATAACCGGCTTCAATGTCGAGAGTGGCGTCTGCTTCCAGCTGGAACTCGCCCGCTGGTTCATCGTCCAGGGTGTAGGGCTGTGCTTCCGGCATGTCGCCGCCGCTGTTGAGCAGGGTGAAAATCACGCCGCTTTCCGGCACACACACCGCGCTGCTGATTTCCAGCACCGGTGGTTCGAGGCACGGCTCCTCTGGCTGGATGGCCATGCCGGCCACCGCCAGCACCGGCGCGCCATAATCGGCCAGGATACTTTCGGTTTCGCCGCTGGCCAGCAATAACTCGCCTGCCGGGGCGTCATCCAGAAGCAATGGCTCCGGTTCCAGCATGTCGTCGCCAGCGTTGGTGATGCTGAATTCCACGCCGCTGGCCGTGCAGACTGCGGTGATATCGAGCAGCAGGGGCGCGGCTTCGGCGGTCACTTCCGGCGTGAGTTCAGGCGTTACTTCCGCCGTCAGTTCCAGTTCTTCCGTGACTTCCAGTTCCGGGGTGGTTTCCGGGTCGGTCAGTTCCGGCGTGGTTTCAAAAGCCGGTTCTTCTGTGGATTCTGGCCCGGGGGTCGCTGTCGGGGAGGGTTCTTCGGTCTGTTCAGGTGATGGCGCGGCCCCGGCGGTAGGTTCTTCGGT